>NZ_BPWI01000023.1:0-73365 GCF_040369125.1 Duganella hordei | reverse complement strand
GGTTGAAAATTTGTGTCCATAAGCAAAATTTGTGGGCACAAATCCTGTGCCAAAATTTGATCATGACGGACGCTGGTCAGGCAGTCCAGACGGCGCTGAGAAGACGCTTACTGTTATCCTGTAAGCACGATGCCGCTTCCGGCCAAGAACAGCCTGTTAGGTTTCTATAGGGATAGATTTATGGATGCTACTGTTTGGGCAAGTTCTGAAAGAAGGCAACTTGGGGTCCGAGTCGGAGCGGTGAATCGCACCCGTTACTTTAGCGCCTCATGGCGCCATATTTGGGTCGAAATGGACGGGCAAATGCGCCAGTTCAATATTACTCCCGGATTCTGGAATCATTGCCCTGAGTTTAGAGATGGTCAGGACGCGTGTATCAAGACCTGGCTCGGACGGCAGGGATTATTGGACTGGCCGAAAGGCCAGCCGCCCCGGTTGATTTTGCATCCTTTGGACGGCAACCGTTTTAGACTTGCCTTGGGTGAAGAAAGACTGTCATTGGCCCGAAGCGGTCATCCGAATACAAAGAAATTGGCAGCAAGCCAATAATTGATTTGGCTGCAATATACTTAAAAATTGGAATCTAAATGATAAAACTTAAAAGTCTGAAATTTGATGGTTTTAGAACCGGAAACTATTCGGCTCAGGTTAATTTTTCCAATGACTCCGTTACTGTTATATTTGGAGATAATGGTTGCGGAAAGACAACCTTCCTTCGTGCTATTAATGCATTTCTCTCACAAGATGCCGCATATTTAGACGCGATATCTGTCCAAAGTATTACGTGTGAATATCTGTGGGACGAGACTCGCGTAACTTTAGATGAGAAGGGCAAGGTAATTGAAACCGAAATAATAGCTGAAAATCTGCCTGGTCTCACATACGTAACAAAAAAAGATGGTCAATTTGATTGGTCCGATTTTGAGCAATCCCCGTTAATTACTACAAAATCGCTATCCTTAGGTGTAGACAGAGGTGTCGCAACACAACAGACACGGATTGAGCCCGATTTGATTCTTAATTATTTTCTACACCCCAGGAATAGGATTCATTTAAAGTCAGTTACATCGTTGCGAGAAACCGGCATTCACGAACTAGCGGAAGATATGTCAAGATATATTCGCTCTTGGCAATTGAATAGCAATAGAAGTAAGCGCTCTGAGCTTCGTTTTGAAAGCTCTCACGTAAATTTGCAAGATATCAAGCTCGAGAATATTGAACAAATTTTGCTTGAGCACTATAATTTTGCTCGAAGCATGGTAACAAAGCGAATTCAAAACGCGTTGTTTGACACGATGGCAATTGCCGTATCAGATGAGGCTAGCGATGAATTGGATGTTTCAAGAAGTTCGTTCGTTTCTACTTTAAAAGATAGCCGGGTCCGACTTATAGAAGCTTTGAGTGACGAAACGAAAAATGAGTTTAAAAGCATAATTATTTCAAAATTAAAAAATCTAGAATCCGATTCAAATTACGATGCAATTTTCGACAAGCCACTACTGAAAACTCTGTTATGGAATATGATGAGCCAACTTACGTTGGAAAAAATGCTTCTTAACTCAGTTAATTTGTTGGTAGATAAGTTTAATAATTATCTTATTGACGGAAAAATCTTAAAAATAGCTGATGATAAAGCATTCATTCAAGTCGGGGAGCGTGAGCTATCCGTTAGTGACTTATCTAGTGGTGAGCGCCATATTCTAACTTTCTTGACGTTGGTACTATTTCAGGGCAGGCAGAGGAATTTTCTGATTATTGACGAACCGGAAATTTCGTTAAACATCAAGTGGCAACGTGAATTAATGGGATTATTGCATAGCCTCGCGCCGCGGACCCAAATTATCGTCGCATCACATAGTCCGGCACTGGCCAAGAAAAATCCTGGATATCTATCCGAGCTTAAGGTTTGGGAGAATAGCTAGATGGACAAATATGAGCCTGATGAGATTTTAAATTTAGCAATAATGTCTAAAATCCCGTATTTCATTGTTGAAGGCGTTGATGACATAAATGTGTATGAAGAAATTGCAAAATCAGTACAGGTGGAATGCGAGATATACTCAGTAGAGATGTTGGATGGCCTTGCAGGAGGAAATGATGGAGTAGTGCAGGCTATGCAAATACTTGATGCTTTACCTATGACTGCCGGTCAAACGGTGCAAAACTATGTGATGGGGATACTGGACAGGGATGCACGCTTTTATCGAAATGAGATGCCAAACTTGGCATCCATATTTTGCCTAAAATTATATTCTTTGGAAAGTCATTTTGTATCCAAATCAACAATAAAGCCCACAATTGATTTATTAACTCGAAATTCTGTCGACGACGAAATCGATATAGACGAAATTTTTGCCGCCGTGGAATACGGCATGTCCGATATTTATTATTTTTCGCTAGACGCATTAAGGAAGTCTGTAGACCCAACTTATCAATCAATCGTTTCCTATTCGTCTGGCGTGGGAAGACGCAAGGACGCAAACACTATGAATGTTATTTTTAATAGGAAAGATGACCTAGATATTTTCGCTGCGCAACTCAATCTTAATTCGAAAGTATATTCCATGAGGGAATTCGTTAAAGGAAAATGGCTTTTAACAGCGTTTTCTGAAGAACTTTATAAAGAAATTGAAAAATTAACTATCAAGTGCAAGTCCTCAACAATTAAACAGTGTCGGATGTGCGAGTTGGACGTTGATTCTCCGTGTCTGTTCCAAGTTCACGATGGGTACAATAAAAATATACTTTACCCTATTTTGCAAAGATTTTTTGAAATTCCAGACTTGCAGTATATTAAGGATAAGATTATAAGCATTAGAGATTCGGCAATGGCTTAGAATTAATCGCCACGTGGTGGAGTGTCTCACACAACTATCGATGTGCCTTCACAGAGCTGACGGTGAAAAAATACGACGGGGCGTAGTAGCCTGTCGCCTATAAAGCGTTCAGGCCAGTTTCACTACTGCCTGAACTTCTTTACCGGTTGGGCCTACGAGATTGACTTCGCTGCCTACCGTGATCGGCCTCCCGCAACATGCTTCGCTCGTTTTGAAAGCGCGCCAGATAATCGGGGGCTGCTGGAGCCAGCTTTCCTTCGCCTTCCGTCAAAAGAGCGAAAGGATGTCGCCCATCTGCCCACAGCACTTGCTGATTGGTGAAGCCGGCAAGTCGACCATCGGCACGACTTACAGCATTGGCACCCGAGAGCCCAAGTCCTTTCACAAGCCCGGCCGAGGCTTGGTTTCGCAAAGACCCATCCAGGCCACGTTCGGACAACTTCACCCATGCTTGGTACTGCTCTGGGCCGGTTTCTACAACTGCGGCAGGCGTAAATCCCCGCTCACGCAACGTATGCAGGTCGCGCCTCTTCAGTCCGCCTAGCAAAGCCATCCCGTGTTCGCCATCTGGCCGTATCCAGACGTCGTAGCCGCGCGCATTCATGCGCTTAAGCCATGCCATGCTTTGAGATACGTCGGTTTTGCTCCAGCGCCGTTCTTCCTGCCTGCCCTGTTTTGTGTCAACCAGCGTCACCACGAAACGATCGACGCCCATCGCTGTCATTTGCCTTTGCGCGGCTTCTGCGCTGCGATCTCGGGGCGCAGCAGTTCTGCTACCGCCTTCGCGTCGAGCACGTTCTGGACTGTCGGCACTGGGGCCAGCCAGAGCCAGAATGCGCTCGCGAGCAGCCCCGTCATCGCTCCGGTCAGGATAGCCAGCAGGTAGTGGTTCAACTCCACTCTCCGCCCTGCCTCGTCCAACCGCTCGGCCGCTTGCTGCGCCGCTTTCGCCGCCTGGTTCCACGATGCGATCGCCGTTTCCGTCTGGCTCCGCAACTGCTCGCCCTGCTCCCGGCTGCGTTGCTCGATCTGCTCCAGGCTGGTGCGCGTCTCGTCCGTCAACGCGGCCATCGCCTGCGCCAGCGGTTCTAGTACTGACGCCAGTTCCTCCGCGCTCGTCAGCCTCGCCTGGCGCAAGCCCTCGATCTGCCGGTTCAACGCCTCTACCCGCGCTGCGTTCGAGGCAGCGGCCAACTGCCGCATGGTCTCGGTCTTTTTCATAGCCCACCCCGCGTTTCGCCAGCCCCATCGGGCTGTATCCCCTACCCAGGTCGCTGCCCTTCATCATCACGCCGTCCAGCCGGTAGGACAGACCGGACATCTTCGTTCCATCCAGCTGTGTCACCGGCACCAGCTCGATACCGACCGCGTCAAGACGTTCCGCATACTCTGTAAAGCTCGTGCAACGTTCGGCCGCGCCATCGCACAGCTGCTGCAGGCGTTGACGCGTCGACGGGATTCCAGTGCGCAGCCCTTCCTCGATCTCGCCCTTGGTCGGCGCATGGCGCTCCACCTCGATCGAGGAGCGAACGCGCTGCAGGTCGAAGTCACGCTCGATCTCGCGCATCAAAACCTCGTGTCGCCGGTAGTCATGACTGTCCGACGTGACGCTGCCGTCGAAGCGGATGCGGTTCACCAGCAGGTGCACGTGTTCGTGTTCGGTGTCCATGTGGCGCGTCACCAGGTACTGGTTGTTCTCCAGCCCCATGCCGTGCAGGTAGCGCTCGGCGATCCGCTTCCACTGCTCGTCGCTCAGATGCTCGCCCGGCGCGGCCGACAGCGAGACATGCAGCACGGCCTTGCCCAGCCTGGGGCGCAGCTTGCGGATCTCTCCGAACTCCTTCGCCAATTCGCGCACCGTGGTCCCGCTCATGTTGGTGTCGATGACGCGGCCCTTTTCCTTGTCGAGGTCATAGGCCAGCGCGCCGCGGAAGCCGCGGCCCTTGATGGACTTAGCGATCATCATCGTCCCCTATAACACCAAGGAGTGCCTGGCGCAGGCGCTGCGTCTCGGCCAGCAGGCGCACCAGCAAGGCATCGGCGACGGTGACCTTGCGGCCCTCGTTGGCCAGGCGCGTGAGTTGGTTCAGGTTCGCAGCCAGGCGGGCCAGTTCGACGTACTGCTCGCGGTTGATCGCGGCCACTGGTGGAGATGGGAGACGTCGCGATAGCGCGGCCTCGCGTAGCCATTGGGCGGGTTTCATTTGCATGTACGCGGCGCGTTCGCACAGCAGCGCATCCTCGGCCGGCGACACGCGTACGCCGATGGTGATTGTGCGCACGTCGGCGGGATCGCCCTTCGGGCGGCCACCTTTGGATTTGCGAGCAGTGAGATCGGCATTCATCACGCGGCCCCGGACGGGTTTTGGCGAGCGTAGCGAGTGCCGTTGGGCGAGCGCAGCGAGATCGGCCCCGCAGGGCAAGCCACGTTTGAGCGAAGCGAAAACATGGCTTGCTCCTAACCGACGGCACTTCGTCTACCACTATAGCCAAACGCTACCGATACGCTCTGCGCCGCCTCAACAGGCGCATGCTATTCCAGCAGTGCAACCGTGGCCTGCGACCTGCCAGCAGTCACGCGTGCTATCACATGGCCTGTGGCAGCGCCTGTGCCATCAAGAGCATCGCGCTGCTTGCATCAAGTTGCAAAGGGTGGCGTCGCCGTTGGCGCGGCGGGGTTCTTTCCAGCGCAACGCCGGGAAGACGTGCATAAAATGCGGCCTGGAAGCTGAAAGACCAATTTCCTTTTCACAGCATTGAGCTGAGTCAAACCTCAGCCACATATGCGGCGCGCCTACGCAGCATCCCAGCGATACATCAAGCGACGTTGCCCCGAAAAATTCTACGTTATCCAAAAGAACTGACGAGACGACGAGGACGATATGGACACCAATAAAACAATTCCGGGGACGTGCCGCCTGCTGCGCATACGAGAGGTGCTGCAACTATGCGGACTTTCTCGTGCAACGCTTTACCGTGAAATCAAACTGCACTCTTTCCCCGCGCCGGTAAAACTCTCGGCGCGTTCGGTCGGCTGGCTCCAGGACGATGTCGTGCACTGGCTTGAATCGCGAATCGAACAACGCGGCCCGGCGTACCAAGAGAATCATCCAATCGACCATAGCGGCGTCAAGGCACCGAACGCGATTAAGCCTGGCCCGAACCCGGTGCGGGACGAATCGGAATAACCTCCGCGCCGGCGCGCAACTTATCGAGGTAGTCGGCCCAGCGCTGCATCATCGCAGCGCGCGCCGGGAGGTGCGCGGTGCGGTTGTAGGCGCGTCCATTGGGATCGATCACGCGGTGAGCCAGCTGGTGCTCGATCAGGTCCACACGTTCGTTCAACACTTCGTCCAAAATCGTCCGCGCCGTCGCACGAAAGCCGTGTGCCGTCATGACGTCTTTCGCGAAGCCCATGCCGCGCAGCGCCGCATTGATGGTGTTCTCGCTCATACAGGCATCCTCCGTACGGAAACTGGGAAAGACATATTTCCCATGCCCGGTCACACGGTAAAGCTCGCGCAAGATATCCACGGCTTGCGTGGGGAGCGGCACCATGTGCTCCATCTTCATTTTCATCTTAGCCGCCGGGATGCGCCACTCCGCCGCATCCAGATTGAATTCCCGCCATTCTGCGGCCCGCAATTCGCCTGGACGCACAAACAGCAGCGGTGTCAGTTTTAACGCCGCCACGGCCACCACATGACCGTTGTAGGCGGATATGGAGCGCAACAACACCGCCAGTTCTTTCGGCTCCGTGATCGCGGCGAAATTCGTCCTCGGTATGGCAATCAGTGCCCCCTTCAAGTCCGGTGTCACGTCGCGTTCCAGCCAGCCGATCGCCACGCCATAGCGCAGGACCTGGCCGCACATCTGTTTGATGCGATGGGCCGAGTCGATCGCTCCGCGCGCTTCGACGCGCTGTATGACGCCAAGTATGTCGCGCGGCTTGATGGTCGATACCGGCAAATTGCCGATGAAGGGAAACAGATCATGTTCCAGCCAGGCCAGGACCTTGTCCTGAGTATTCGCGCTGCGACTGGCCTCCATCTTCGTTAGCCACTGGCGCGCGAGCGCTTCGAAGGTATTCTGGTCAATCTCCAGTTGCTCCACGCGCGCGTCGACCTTCGGCTTTCTCGGATCGACGCCGGCCCGTAGCAGCTTGCGTGCATCGGCGCACAATTCGCGCGCTTCCGCCAGCGAGACTTCGGGATAAATGCCGAGGGCCAGCGTCTTGTGCTTGCCCTCGTACCGGTAATTCATGCGCCAGTATTTATTTGATTCTTTGACAAGCAGGTAGAGCGAGCGACCATCGCTGTACTTTTCGCCGCTGGCTTTGCCGGAATGCTTGAGTTTCCGGATGAAAAGGTCGGTAAGGGCCATGACTGCCTCCCGGAGTGATCTGGCGCCAAATGAGGGACCAAACTTCCAAATGAGGGACCTGACACCATTTTGTCCCTCACCCGTCGTGGATTTCATGGTACTCCGGTGGATTTGAAGAGACAACAAAAAACCCGCTTCTCCTATGAGGAGAGCGGGTTTTTAGACTTCTTGGTACTTATTACTGCTGAGTTCTGGTGCCGCTTGCCGGAATCGAACTGGCGACCTTTTCATTACGAATGAACTGCTCTACCAACTGAGCTAAAGCGGCGAAGTCGCACATTCTAACAAATATTTCTTGCTGCACGCTAGTCCCAAACCGATAAATTTTGGCCATGCTGCAAAAATGTCATTGCTTTGTGCGGTTTTCAGGCTTCTCAGCCTGCGTGGTAGCCCGTTACCACCGCCACTTCGTCCCTCGATCCCAGGAACACCGGCACGCGCTGGTGCAGCTTGTGCGGCTGGATGTCCATGATGCGCTGCTGGCCGTCGGTGGCCGCGCCGCCCGCCTGTTCGACGATGAAGGCCATCGGGTTCGCCTCATACATCAAACGCAGCTTGCCCGGCATCGACGTGTCGCGCGTGTCGGCCGGGTACATGAAGATGCCGCCGCGGTTCAGGATGCGGTGCACGTCGGCCACCATCGAGGCGATCCAGCGCATGTTGAAGTTGGTGCCGCGCGGGCCGGTGTCGCCGGCCAGCAGTTCGCTGATGTAGCGCTGCACCGGCGGATGCCAGTGGCGCTGGTTCGACATGTTGATCGCGAATTCCTTGGTCTTGGCCGGGATCTGCATGTTGCGCTGCGTGAGCACCCACGAGCCCATTTCGCGGTCCAGCGTGAAGCAGTTGACGCCATTGCCGGTGGTGAGCACCAGCATGGTCTGCGGGCCGTACACGGCGTAGCCTGCGGCCACCTGCTTGGTGCCGGCCTGCATGAAGTCGGCCTCGGTCGGCTGGCCCATGCCGTCCGGCGCCTTCAGCACCGAGAAGATGGTGCCGATGGAGACGTTGACGTCGATGTTGGAGGAGCCGTCCAGCGGATCGAACAGCAGCATGTATTCGCCTTTTGGATAGCGGTTCGGGATAGGGTGGATCGATTCCATTTCTTCCGATGCCATCGCCGCCAGGTGGCCGCCCCATTCGTTCGCTTCGAGCAGGATCTCGTTGGAGATGATGTCGAGCTTTTTCTGCACTTCGCCCTGGATGTTTTCAGTGTCGGCGGTGCCGAGCACTTCGCCCAATGCGCCCTTGCCTACCGAGTGGCTGATGGTTTTGCAGGCGCGCGCGACCACTTCGATCAGCAGGCGCAGTTCGGCCGGGATCGAGTTGTTCTGGCGCTGTTCCTCGACCAGGTATTGTGTGAGGCTGATGCGTTTCATGGCTTCCCTTGAGGTGAATATAAATCGTTTAAATTGTTCTTTTCCGGCTGGCGGAGGCTCGGCATGGATCCCCGCTTTCGCGGGGATGACGTGTGAGCGCGCGCCGATGACGTTTGAGCGCTAGTTGGCGAGCGCCTTGGTCACCACTTCCAGCACGTCGTTCGACAGCTTGGAGCGGGCGGCGACTTTTTCCAGGGCGCGTTTCATCTTGGCCTGCAGCGCCGGGGCGTAACGGCGCCAGCGGTCCAGGCCACGCGCCAGGCGGGCTGCTACCTGCGGATTGATCGCGTCGAGCTTGATCACGTGCTCGGCCCAGAATTCATAGGCGCTGCCATCGGCCGCATGGAACTGCGACGGGTTGGCGCTGGTGAAATTGAAGATCAGGCTGCGCGCGCGGTTCGGATTCTTCAGCGTGAAGGCCGGATGCTGCATCAGCTTGCGCACCGCCGCCACATTGGTGGTCGGCGCGGCGGCCTGCATGGCGAACCATTTGTCGATGACCAGCGCTTCGCTTTCGAAGTCCTCGTAGAAGTTCTTCAGGTACGGGCCCGCTTCGGCGCCGCTTTGGATCATCGCCACCAGCGCGGCGGAACGGTCGGTCATGTTGCCGGCTTTTTCGAACTGCTGCTGCGCGAGCTTCAGTTCGGCCATGTCCGGCGTCGCCATCAGGTAGGACAGGCACAGGTTCTTCAGCGCGCGCTTGCCTGCCGACAGGGCATCCGGGCTGTAGTCGCCCGGCGTCTGGTTGGCGTGGTACTGCTCCAGCAGCTCGCTCTTCAAGGCCGTGCCGATGGTGCGGCGCATGAACTGGCGCGCGGTGTGGATCGCTTGCGGATCGACCACGTCCATCTGCTCGGCGATGATGGTCTCCGACGGCAAAATCAGCGCCAGTTCGCGGAAGGCCGGGTCGAGCGACTCGCTGATCAGCACCGAGCGCATGGCGTTGATGAAGGTGGGGTCCAGTTTCAGGTTGGCGTCGCTGCCGCCGGCGACGGCCACTTGCGCGGTCAGCTTCAGCAGGCGTTCCATCGCCAGCCGCTGGCCCGCTTCCCAGCGGTTGACCGGGTCGCTGTCATGGCTGAACAGGTGGAGCAGTTCGGCGTCGGTGTAGTCGTATTCGAGGATCACCGGCGCCGAGAAGTCGCGCAGGATGGACGGCGTCGGACGCTCGTCGACATGGCGGAAGCGGAAGATCTGCTCCTGCCCGGTCAGTTCCAGCACCACCGTGGTGGCGCCCTTGGCGTGCGTGCCGCCTTCCAGGTTCAGCGCCAGGTCCTTGCCGCTGGCGCTCAGCAGGCCGACCGCCACCGGAATGTGGAACGGCAGCTTTTCCGGCTGGCCGGCGGAGGCCGGGCAGCGCTGGCTCAGGATGATGTCGAAGTTGCGCTTGACGGCGTCGTAGCGCGTGCGCGCGGTGACGACGGGCGTGCCGGCCTGCGAGTACCAGCGCTCGAACTGGCGCAGGTCGCGGCCGTTGGCGTCGGCCATGGCGGCGCGGAAGTCGTCACATTCGACGGCCTGGCCGTCGTGGCGCTTGAAGTACAGGTCCATGCCCTTGCGGAAGCCGTCGCGGCCCACCAGGGTCTGGTACATGCGCACCACTTCGGCGCCCTTTTCATACACGGTGACGGTGTAGAAGTTGTTGATCTCGACAAACGAGTCGGGGCGCACCGGGTGCGACATCGGGCCGGCATCCTCCGGGAACTGGGCCTGACGCAAGGTGCGCACCTGGTCGATGCGGGTGACGGCGCGGCCGCTGTCGGTGCCGATCATGTCGGCGCTGAACTCCTGGTCGCGGAACACGGTCAGGCCTTCCTTCAGCGACAGCTGGAACCAGTCGCGGCAGGTCACGCGGTTGCCGGTCCAGTTGTGGAAGTATTCGTGGCCGACCACCGCTTCGATGCCGGCGTAGTCGATGTCGGTCGCCACGCGCGGGTTGGCCAGCACGAACTTGGTGTTGAAGATGTTCAGGCCCTTGTTCTCCATCGCGCCCATGTTGAAGTCGCCCACGGCGACGATCATGAAGCGGTCCAGGTCCAGCTCCAGGCCGAAGCGTTCCTCGTCCCAGCGGATCGAGTTCTTCAGCGACTGCATCGCGTAGTCGGTCTTGTCGAGATTGCCGTCTTCGACCCACACCTGCAGCAGCACCTCGCGGCCCGATTGCAACGTGTATTTCTCTTCCTGGCAGACCAGGCGCGCGGCCACCAGCGCGAACAGGTAGGACGGCTTCTTGAACGGGTCTTCCCACTTGGCGTAGTGGCGGCCGTCGCCCAGGTCGCCCTGCTCGATCAGGTTGCCGTTCGACAGCAGCACCGGATAAGCGGCCTTGTCGGCGCGCAGCATGACGGTGTACTTGGCCATCACGTCCGGGCGGTCGGGGAAATAGGTGATGCGGCGGAAGCCCTCGGCCTCGCACTGCGTGAAGAAGTTGCCGTTCGAGACGTACAGTCCGGACAGCGAGGTGTTCTGCACCGGCGCGCACAGCGTTTCGATTTCCAGCACCACCTTGGCCGGGGCCTTGGCGATGGTCAGCGTCGAGCCGTCGATCTTGTATTCGGTCGGCGCCAGCGGCTTGCCGTTCATGCGCAGCTGCACCAGCTCGATTTCTTCGCCGTGCAGCACGATATCGTGGCTGCCGCGGCTCTTGGCCGCCGGGTTCTGCCGCATGGTGATGCGGTTGGCGACCACGGTGCGGTCCGGATCGAGGTCGAAACCGATTTCCACGGTATCGACCAGATAGGATGGCGGGGTGTAATCTTTGCGGAATATCGTCTTGGGGCTGCTGTCTGTGCGCATGGGGACTTTGAATGACGTAGGCAAAAGCCTATTTTACCAATACCAGCGCGGGGACCATGCGCGAATCGCCTGTTATAGGACAAATAAGCTCCAACAAGTTGCTGGTTTCCACGCCGCCGTAACAATCTGTAATAATCGTGCCGGGCCGGCGCGTGCGTCGTAGACTTAGTACTGGAAAATACCGTCTTACAAGAGAGGGGCAACATCATGAAATATCTCGCCATTTTGGCGACCGCCGCCGTCATGCTGCTGGGCGGCTGCGCCACCACCATCCACAGCGACGTGACCGCCTTCAACGACTGGCCGGCCGACATCGGCGACAAGTCCTATGCCTTCGTGGCCCCGCAGGGCGCCGACGACACGCTGGAATACCGCAATTATCAAGTACTGGTGAGCAACGAACTGGCCAAGCTGGGCTTCCACCAGGTGGCCGACAACCAGCAGCCGAAGTTGCTCGTTGGCATGAAATTCAATACCGTGGACCATGCGGTGCGGGTGCTGGAGGCCGATGATCCGTTCATGACGGGGCCGTACTGGGGCCGTTATGGCTGGGGCGGCTGGGGTTATTCGCGCTGGGGCTACTATCGCCCGTACTTCTACGATCCGTTCCGTTATGGCCCGGTGGTGCTGGAAGAGCGCGTCAAGCACGAATACCAGCGCCAGCTGCGCGTGACGATCAACGGCATCGATGGTCGCAAGCTGTATGACGTCACGGTGCAAAACACCAGCCGCGTGCAGGCCACGCCGCACGTGATGCCGGCCCTGGTGCAAAGCGCCTTCACCGGCTTCCCCGGCCCGAGCGGCGTGCCGCGCAAGGTCGACCTGAAGATCGAACCAAAAACCGAAACCGTCGAAGCCACCTCGACCAAGGCCGGTTAAAAACCCGGGGTCAGATCCGACATTTGGACACAAGCTCTACCGTAGCGCACGCTACGGTAGAGCTTGTGTCCAAATGTCGGATCTGACCCCGGGTTTGCTTTAGGGCAGCAGGATCGAGGAGCCGGTGGTTTTGCGGGCTTCCAGGTCGATGTGGGCCTGGGCGACGTCGGCCAGGCTGTAGCGCTGGCGGATGTCGATCTTGACTTCGCCGCTGGCGACCACGCCGAACAGCGACTTGGCCGCCGCTTCCAGATCTTCGCGCCTGGCCATGTAGGCCATCAGCGACGGCCGGGTGATGAACAGCGAGCCGCGACTGGCCAGCTCGCTCAGGCTGAACGGCGGCACCGGCCCGGACGCATTGCCGAAGCTGACCATCGTGCCCAGCGGCTGCAGGCAGTCCAGCGAACCGATGAAGGTGTCCTTGCCGATCGAGTCGTACACCGCCGACACACCCTTGCCGCCGGTGATCTCCTTCACCCGCTCGGTGAAGTTTTCCTTGTTGTAGTTGATGACGTGGTGCGCGCCGTTCTCGGTGGCCAGCGCGGCTTTCTCTTCCGAGCCGACCGTGCCGATCAGGGTCACGCCCATCACCTTGGCCCACTGGCAGGCGATCAGCCCGACGCCGCCGGCGGCCGCGTGGAACAGGATGGTGTCGCCGGCCTTCAGCGGCACCGTGCGGTGGAACAGGTACTGCACCGTCAAGCCCTGCAGCATCATCGCCGCCGCCGTGTCGAAGCCGATTTTTTCCGGCAGCACCAGCAGCTGCGCGGCCGGCATGTTGCGCGCTTCGGCGTAGGCGCCGATCGGCCGTCCGGCATAGGCCACGCGGTCGCCCACCTGCACTTCCGTCACGCCCTCGCCCACCGCCTCGACGATGCCGGCGCCTTCCATGCCCAGCGCGCCCGGCAGCGCCTGCGGATACAGCCCGGTGCGGAAATAGACGTCGATGAAGTTGAGGCCGATCGCCTCATGCCGCACCTGCGCCTCGCCCGGCCCCGGCGGACCCAAATCCACGTCCACCAGCTCCATCACTTCCGGACCGCCCACGCGGTTGATGCGGATTGCCTTGGTCATGCCTGCCTCCGTGTCAGTTTGCAGCGGCGAGCTGCTGAAGCTGAGACAGTACCAGATGTGCCGACGACATGTTGGTCGCGCACGGCGTGTTGTGCACGTCGCAGGCGCGCACCAGCGCGTTGATGTCCGGTTCGTGCGGCTGCGGCGTCATCGGGTCGCGCAGGAAGATCACGCAGTCGATCTCGCCTTCGACCAGCATCGAGCCGATCTGCAAGTCGCCGCCGAAGGGGCCGGAGTGCTTGCGGTCCACCGTCAGGCCCAGCTCGTTGGCCAGGCGTCCGCCGGTGGTGCCGGTCGCGGTCAGCGTGCAGGTGGAGAGGAAGGCCTTGTATTCGCCGGCCAGTGCGATCATGTCGTCTTTTTTCTTGTCGTGTGCAATCAGGGCAATGCGGGTCTTCATTTCGTGATCCTCTATTTTTTCGACAGCAGGTAAATCCCGGCCAGCACCAGCGCGGTACCGCCTAGTTGCCAGGAGGTGACGGGCTCGCCCAACATCAGCGCGCCCAGGAACAGCGTTGAAACGGGTCCGATCATACCAGCCTGCGAGGCGGTGCCGGCGCCGATGCGCTCGACGGCGGCCATCGTCATGAACACCGGCATCACCGTGCACAGGATGCCGTTGACCAGCGACAGGCCGTACACCGGCAGCGGCTGGATCAGGCCGGACGCGGGCCGCAGCAGGAAAAACTGGCCGATGCAGGCCGCGCTGGAGACGCACATCGCGTACGACACCAGCCGCAGCGCGCCCAGCCGCTTGACCATTTCGCCCGACAGCAGCAGGTAGACGGCGTAGGCGGCGGCCGATCCGGTCACCAGCGTGGCGCCGAGCACGACGTTCTTGCTGCCGCTCTGCAGGTCGTGCAGGAACACGAAGACGATGCCGCAGTAGGAGGTCAGCAACGCCAGCCACTGCTTGCGCTTGATGTGCTGCTTGAGCAGCGTGGAGGAGATCAGCAGCACGAAGGTCGGCGTCAGGAACAGGATCAGGCGTTCGAGGCCGACCGAGATGTATTGCAGGCCGAGGAAGTCGAGAAAGCTGGACAGGTAGTAGCCGACCAGGCCCAGGCCGATCAGGCGCCAGCGGTCGGAATTGGTCAGCGGCGCCTCGGTGCGCATCTTCCAGAGCGCGACGGCGGCGAACACCGGCAGCGAGAACAGCATGCGGAAGGCGATCAGCGTGACGGCGTCAATGTGATAGCGGTACAGCAGCTTGGCGACGATGGCCTTGGTCGAGAAGAGAACCGCGCCGCCAATGGCGATGCCCAAGCCGCCCAGATAGGCGGCACGCGCCGGGGCGCTGTCCGTGATGCTTTTAGTCATGCCCAAATTGTAAAGGCAAACGCTTCGCCTCGCTTGACGAGGCGATTTTTCGGCTGGGCAGCGAATCAGGTGAGCCGGCTCAATCCAGCCGTGATAGGCTGCATAAGTACCGATTTGCGATTAGCGGGAGTAGTGCAATGGAACTGACTCAGGATGTTGAAACCGGCTTGATCGAACGAATCGCCGCCGATCCTGCATTCGCAAACGCCATGTTGGATGAGATCGGCGAGCTGCTGCTGGCTGGGGAAGAGGCCGCCGCACGTGGAATGCTCCGCGTTGTGGTAGCGGGCACGACGGGATTTGACGTGCTGTCCCGTCCGCTGGCTATGACGGGCGAAGCTTTACGGTGCGCCCTTTTGACAGACTCTCTTGCTACCAGCCCCAGCTTGAGTGCCATTTTCAGCGCACTCAAGCGGGAGCTGGGTGTAGTCGCTAGCTGATCGTCACCGAAGGCGCCCCCGCCGCCACGGTCGCGGTGGCGATGCGCGCCACCACCGTCGTCGGCGCGTTGCCGCCCACCAGCTTGTTGACCTGCTTGAACTGCGCCACCAGCTTGCCCGGGGTCAGCGTGACCAGCGTATAACCCTGCGCATCATTGTTCAGATGCTTGATCCACTGGTTGTTGCCCAGGCTAGCCAGCTGCTGCGCCAGCGCCAGCAGGCTGACGCTGAAGTCGCTGCTGGCCTGCAGGCCGGCCAGCACCGCGCTGGCGGTCGCATCCAGTTGCGCTTCGGGCAAGCCCTTGGCGCCCAGCGCGCCGCGCAGCTGCACGCGCATCTGCTCCAGCAGCGACGCCACGGTCGGCGCGGCCTTGCCCATCGTGTAGTCCAGCAGGTTGAACGACAAACTCAAGGTGCCCACGCCCGGCACCGGTATCGCCAGCGGGTACGACACCAGCGTGCTGATGTCGCCCAGCGCGGCCGCCGCGTCGCGCAGGTAGGTGAAGAAGGAGTCGGAGCTGATGCCCGCCGATACCAGGTCCACCATCACCGGCGTGCCGCCGTTGGCCGCGTCGTAGTCGTCGCTGACGGTGCCGGCGAAGAAGGCGTGGATGTCGCCGGTGATCGCGACCACGTTGCTGACGCTATTGGTCTTCAAGTGCGCCATCAGCGCCTTGCGCTCGCTGTTGTAGCCGTCCCACTGGTCGCAGTTGAGCAGGAAGCGCGCGAAGAACGGCGCCAGCGCGGCCTTCTTGCCCGACGCCGCGACAAACGGCGACTCGGTCTTCTTCGCCTGGATGTCCGGCTTGATGTAGCCGAAGGCGATGGTCTGCGCGCCGATGCCGGCGGCCGTGGCCGGCGGCGTGGCGACGATGCCGCTGATGGCGATATACACCGCGCCGTAAGTCGCCACCGCGATCGCCGCTTGCGGCGCCGTCAGACCGGCCGCCACGGCGGCTGCGGCCTGCGTGGTTGCGCTGCTGCCGGGCGTGCCGTAGGTCTGCATGATCGCGCCGGCGCCACGTTGCGCCAGCGCCGACGATGCGCCGGCGGTGGCCGCCGCCACGATGGCGCCGGCCAGCGGCAGGTTGTTCCCCGCCGCCGCCGACGTGGTCAGGATCGACGCGGCGATGGTCGGCACCGCGTTCAGCGCCAGCAAGGTGGCGATGGCGTCGACCCCGTTCAATCCCATGCGCAGCAGCGATACCTCGTTGCCCCACAATTTCCAGGTCGAGGTGGCGGCCTTCATCTTGTCCATCCACCACTGGCGCTGGGTCGAGCCCAGCATCGACACGGTATCCAGCGGCGAAGCCAGGCCGATGGCGGTGGCGCCGGCCATCTTCTGCGCCTCCACGGTGTTGAAGATATCCTGTGGCACCAGGTAGCGCGCGCCGATGCGGCCCAGCGGCAGGCCGGTGGCCGGATTGATCGACGATTCCGGGATCACGTGGTCGGAGCGGTACAGGCGCTCGTCGGTCATCACCAGCTGCATCAGCTTGCCGAACTGGAAGTCGCGGTAGATCTTGATGTTCTGGAAGCTGGTGGTGGCCGTGTCGAGGCCGACGTCGGCCGGCATGTATTCGAACCAGGCCTGGTTGGCGTTGCGGCGGCGGCCCGTCTGGTGCAGGTCCGAGCCGTCGGCGGTGCTGAAGGAGCCGTCGTAGGTCTGCGCGTCCTGCCAGGCGTCGTCGGTGAACTCGTGGTCGTCCCAGATGGCGATGAAGGCGAAGCGCTCGTGCAGCGCCTGCAGGCGCGTATCGGTGCGGTACTTCTTGTACAGGTAGCGGTAGTCGGCCAGCGTGGTGGCGTACTTGGCGCCCGAGGTGCCGCTCTTGAAGGCGCCGTCCGGCAGCTTCAGCGCGTCGTGGCGCGACTCGACGGCGCCGAGCTGAAAGTCCTCGCCGACGGTCTCGTAGATGTAGTCGCCCAGGTGGACGATGAAGTCCAGGTTTTCGCCGGCGATGCTGCTCATCGCGCCCCAGTGGTTGACGCTCCAGTCCTGGCAGGTCATGTAGGCGAACTGCAGCTGCGCGACGTCGGCGTCGGCGGCCGGCGCGGTCTTGCAGCGGCCGACGTTGGAACGCGTGTCGCCGGCCACGAACTGGTAGTAGTAGACCGTATTGGCGGACAGCCCGGTCACCTTGTGCCGCACCGTGTTGTCGTATTGCGACTGCAACGGCAGCTTGACGTCGACCACGGTGGCGCCGCTGAGCGCCGTGTCGCCGCCCAGGGCGGCGCTGTTGTCGGCGGCCGTCATCACCAGGCGGATCGCGCTGTCGGCGGCGCTTGGCGCGGCGGCCACGCTGTCGGCGCCGGACGGCACGGCGCGGGTCCACAGCATGATGCTGTCGGCTTTGGGGTCGCCCGAGGCCACGCTCTGCGGGAACTTCCACGGACCGCTGGCCAGCGGCAGGTCGCCCGCCGCGCCGTCGGCGGGGGCGGAACCGCTGCCGCCGCAGGCACTCAGGCCGGCGCCCGATGCTACCGATACCGTGATGAAGCTGCCGTACTTGAGAAACTGCCTTCTGTCCATGTCGTCTCCGTGGTTTTTATAATAATGTTTAAAAAATAAATGTTAGCATCGGCATGTGACAGGCGCCCTACAAAAAGTCGAGGTGGCCCTCTAGTATCCGGGCCGATGGCCGACGCCGCCCCAGCGGCGGTTTCTGAGGGCCAGCCTATGGTAAAATACTGCCCTCACCGCATACCAACGAACACCGCCGAAGGAAGACCGAACATGGCTGGACACAGCAAATGGGCCAACATCAAGCACAAAAAGGCTGCCACCGACGCTAAACGCGGCAAGATCTGGACCCGTCTCATCAAGGAAATCACCGTGGCTGCGCGCATGGGCGGCGGCGACCTGACCTCGAATCCGCGCCTGCGACTGGCCGTGGACAAGGCGGCCGACGCCAATATGCCGAAGGATAACGTGCAGCGCGCGATCACCCGCGGCACCGGCGGCGAGGACGGCGCGGCCTACGAGGAAGTCCGCTACGAAGGCTACGGCGTCGGCGGCGCGGCCGTCATCGTCGACTGCATGACCGACAACCGCGTGCGCACCGTGGCGGAAGTACGCAATGCGTTCAACAAAAACGGCGGCAACATGGGCAACGAGGGCTCGGTGGCCTTCATGTTCAAGCACTGCGGCCAGTTCCTGTTCGCGCCCGGCACCAACGAGGACGCGCTGATGGAAGTGGCGCTCGAAGCGGGCGCCGAAGACGTGGTGGCCGATGAAGAAGGCGGCTTCGAAGTGCTGTGCGGCCCGCACGACTTCGCCACCGTCAAGGATGCGCTGGAAGCGGCGGGCTTCAAGGCCGAAGTGGCCGAGATCATCATGAAGCCGGCCACCGAGACCGTATTCACCGGCGATAACGCCGTCAAGATGCAAAAACTGCTGGACGCGCTGGAAGCACTGGACGATGTCCAGGAAGTCTATTCCAACACGCTGATCGAAGACTGAGGATTTATGAAAATATTGGTAGTCGGCTCCGGCGGCCGTGAACACGCGCTGGCCTGGAAATTGGCGCAATCGGAACGTATCCAGATGGTGTATGTCGCTCCGGGCAATGGCGGCACCGCGCGCGATTCGCGCCTGGTCAACGTTAACATCACGGACCTGCATGAACTGGCGAACTTCGTCGAGCAGGAGCACATCGGCCTGACCGTCGTCGGTCCCGAGACGCCCCTGGCCGGCGGCATCGTCAACCTGTTCCGCGCGCGCGGCCTGAAGGTGTTCGGCCCGACCAAGGAAGCGGCGCAGCTGGAATCGTCGAAGGACTTCGCCAAGGCCTTCATGCAGCGCCACGGCATCCCGACCGCCAAGTACCAGACCTTCTCCGACGTGGCGCAGGCGCACGCCTACATCGACGCCAACGGCGCACCGATCGTCATCAAGGCCGACGGCCTGGCCGCCGGCAAGGGCGTGGTGGTGGCGATGTCGCTGGAAGAAGCGCACCGCGCGGTGGACGACATGCTGGCCGATAACCGCTTCGGCGACGCCGGCGCGCGCATCGTCATCGAGGAATTCCTGGCCGGCGAGGAAGCGAGCTTCATCGTCATGTGCGACGGCAAGCACGTGCTGCCGCTGGCCACCAGCCAGGATCACAAGCGCCTGAAGGACAACGACGAAGGCCCGAACACCGGCGGCATGGGTGCCTACTCCCCCGCCCCCATCGTCACGCCGGCCATGCACGCTCGCGTGATGCGCGAGATTATCAACCCGACCATCGCCGGCATGGCCAAGGACGGCATCGTCTTCACCGGCTTCCTGTACGCCGGCCTGATGATCGACGCCCAGGGCAATCCGCGCACCCTGGAATTCAACTGCCGCATGGGCGATCCCGAGACGCAGCCGATCATGTCGCGCCTGAAGACCGACCTGGTGGCGGTGATGGAACACGCCGTCAACGGCACGCTGGACCAGATCGAGCTGGAATGGGACCGCCGCACCGCCGTCGGCGTGGTGCTGGCAGCCGCCGGCTACCCGGACACGCCGCAAAAAGGCGCCGTCATCGAAGGCATCCCGGCCGAAACGCCGGAATCGGTGACCTTCCACGCCGGCACCGCCGACGTCAACGGCCAGCTGCAGGTCACCGGCGGCCGCGTGCTGTGCGTGGTCGGCCTGGGCGACAGCATCAAGATGGCGCAGAAGCAGGCCTACGACGTGGTCGACCAGATCGCGTTCGACGGCATGCAGTGCCGCCGCGATATTGGCTGGCGCGGCCTGAAGCATTAGGATAAGATGTCGTCCTTTCCGAACCCCGAAGCCGTCAAGGCCTACCTGCTCGGCCTGCAGGACCGCATCGTGCAGGCGCTGGAGGCCGTGGACGGCAAGTCCTTCCTGCGCGACGCGTGGGATCGGCCCGAAGGCGGCGGCGGCATTTCGCGGCTGGTCGAGGAAGGCAACGTCATCGAGCGCGGCGGCGTCAACTTCTCGCACGTGATGGGCGCCAGGCTGCCGCCATCGGCGTCGGCGCACCGGCCCGACCTGGGCGGCAAGCCGTGGGAGGCGATGGGCGTGTCGCTGGTGATCCACCCACGCAACCCGTACGCGCCGACGGTGCACATGAACGTGCGCTTCTTCACCACGACCACCGCCGACGGCGAACCGGCGTGGTGGTTCGGCGGCGGCATGGACCTGACGCCGTACTACGGCAACAGGGAAGACGTCAGGCACTTCCACCAGAGCTGCGCCGACGCGCTGGCGCCGTTCGGCGACGAACTGCATCCGCGCTTCAAGAAATGGTGCGACGAGTATTTTTACCTGAAACACCGCCAGGAAGCGCGCGGCGTCGGCGGCATCTTCTTCGATGATTTCAACGAAGCGGGCTTCGAGCGGAGCTTCGCCATGATGCAGAGCGTCGGCGACGCCTTCCTCAAGGCCTACCAGCCGATACTGGAAGCGCGCAAGGACACGCCGTACGGCGAACGCGAACGCGACTTCCAGGCCTATCGCCGCGGGCGCTACGTCGAGTTCAACCTGGTGTTCGACCGCGGCACGCTGTTCGGCCTGCAGTCGGGCGGACGCACCGAGGCGATCCTGATGTCGATGCCGCCCATCGTCAAATGGCGCTATCGCTGGGAGCCCGAGGCCGGCACGCCGGAAGCGGCGCTCTACACCGACTTCCTGCCGCATCGCGACTGGCTCGCGGCGTGACGATGGCCTGCTGATGGTCTACCGAACCGCACTGCTGGGAGGCAGCTACGATCCGGTGCATCAGGGCCACATCGCATTGGGCGCGCATTTCGCGGGCCTGCTGCAGGTGGACCAGTTGCGCGTGATCCCAGCCGGCCTGCCATGGCAGAAATCCACGCTGAAAGCGACGCCCCGGCAGCGCGCCGACATGGTGGCGCTGGCCTTTGCCGGCCAGCCGTACAGCGTCGTGGTCGATCTGCAGGAAATCGAGCGCGGCGAACAGGGGCTTGCCACCTACACGATCGACACGCTGCGCCAGGTGCGCGCCGAGCTGGGGCCGTCGGCCTCCATCGCCTTTTTGATGGGCGCCGACCAGCTGCAGCGGCTCGACACCTGGCATGAATGGCAGGCGCTGTTCGACTACGCCCATATCTGCGTGGCCGCCCGCCCTGGTTTCAGCATTGCCACCGCCGGCCTGCCGCCGGCTGTGGCCGAGGCGTTTTCCAGCCGACTGGGAACGCCTGAACAAATCCGCAACACGCCGCACGGTCTGACTTATCTGGCACAAGACTTCGCGGTGGATATCTCCGCCACCGAAATACGTGCGGCATTACAACGGGGGGAACCGGCAAACTCGCTTATCCCGCCGCTAGTGCTAGACTATATTGAACAACACAATCTATACAAAAGCTAAATGGACATCAAAAAACTGCAATCCCTCGTCGTTGACGCACTCGAAGACGTCAAGGCCCAAGATATCGCCCTGTTCGATACCACCCACCTGACCAGCCTGTTCGACCGCATCGCCATCGCCTCCGGTACCTCCAACCGCCAGACCAAGGCGCTGGCCGCCTCGGTGCGCGACAAGGTCAAGGCCGCCGGCGGCGACGTCTACGGCATGGAAGGCGAGGACACCGGCGAATGGGTGCTGGTCGACCTGGGCGACATGATCGTCCACATCATGCAGGCGCCGATCCGCGCCTACTACCGCCTGGAAGAGATCTGGGGCGACAAGCCGGTCAAGATGGGCGCGGCCAAGCGCAAGTCGACCAAGGAAGGCGAGGAAGCCGACGCGCCGAAGAAAGTCAGCAGCCACCTGGCCGCCGGCAAGAAGGCCGTCGACGCGTCGCCGGTGATCGAGAAGAAGACCCCGGCCCGCAAAGCCGCCGCCGCCAAACCGGCCGCCGCGAAGAAGCCTGCCGCCAAGAAGGCAGCCGCCGTCCCGGCCGGCAAGACCATCAAGGTCGGCAAGACCAAGTCGGCTGTCGCCGCCGCCGAAGTGCTGAAAGCGCTGCCGCCTAAACGTAAAGTAGCCAAGCCAAAGGGAGATTCGGCGCTCGCCTCCGCCGCAGCGCCAGCCAAGACCGTCATCAAGCGCATCAAAAAAGTCGCAGAGTAAACCGCCATGCAGCTGATCATCGCTGCGGTCGGCCACAAGATGCCGGCCTGGATCGAAACCGGCTTCGCCGAATACGCGAAGCGCATGCCGCCGGAACTGAAGATCGTGCTGAAGGAGATCAAGCCGGTCGACCGTTCGGGCAGCAAGACCGCCGCCACCGCGATGGCGCTCGAACGCGAGCGCATCGAGGCGGCGCTGCCGAAATCGGTACGCATCATCGCGCTCGACGAACGCGGCAAGGACCTGACCTCGGTCGGCCTGTCGCAGCAGCTGGAAGCCTGGCAGCAGGACGGCCGCGACACGGCCTTCCTGATCGGCGGCGCCGACGGACTCGATCCCGAGCTGAAGGCGCGCGCCGAAGGTTTG
Source organism: Duganella hordei (assembly GCF_040369125.1). Taxonomy (NCBI): domain Bacteria; kingdom Pseudomonadati; phylum Pseudomonadota; class Betaproteobacteria; order Burkholderiales; family Oxalobacteraceae; genus Duganella; species Duganella hordei. The sequence continues at coordinate 50,857 of NZ_BPWI01000023.1, read as the reverse complement.
ATACGCATCTCCAGCATGACGCTGCCGCACGGCATGGTGCGCGTGATGCTGGCCGAGCAGCTCTACCGTGCCTGGTCGATTACACAGAACCACCCCTATCACCGCGTTTAAAACATAACTATATGAAGCCGGTCGACAAAAAGATTTACCTCGCCTCCAAAAGCCCGCGCCGGCGCGAACTGCTGCGCCAGGTGGGCATCGATTTCGAACTGCTGCTGCTGCGCAGCGACGGCCCGCGCGGCCCCGACGTCACCGAGGACGTGCTGCCCGGCGAGGCGCCGATGGACTACGTGGCCCGCGTGGCGCGCGAAAAAGCCGCCTTCGCGGCCGACCTGGTGGTCAAGCGCCGCATGGCGCCGCGCGTGGTGCTGTCGGCCGACACCACCGTCACCATCGACGGCGCCATCCTCGGCAAGCCGGCCAACGCCAACGAAGCGATCGCCATGCTGGGCCAGCTGTCGGGCCGCACGCACCAGGTGCTGACCGCCATCGCCGTGCAGTCGGCTGACTTCGCCGGCCAGCTCACGCAGGTGTCGGAAGTGCGCTTCGGCGTGCTGACGCCGGCCGCCATCGCCGCCTACTGCGCCACCCAGGAACCCTACGACAAGGCCGGCGGCTACGGCATCCAGGGCCCGGCCGCCCAGTTCATCGAACACATCGCCGGCAGCCATTCCGGCATCATGGGCCTGCCGGTGTACGAGACGGTACAGCTGCTCAGGCAGGCCGGTTTGCCGCTACCCTGAGCGGCGTGTATGATCGTCGTTCAGTCAACAGGGAATACAGAAGCCGATTTTCACCTAACCGGCCGTAGAGACAAATGAACGAAGACATCCTGATCAACATCACCCCGCAGGAAACCCGGGTCGCCCTCATCCTGCAGGGCGCCGTGCAGGAGCTGCACATCGAGCGCACCCTGACGCGCGGCCTGGCCGGCAACGTCTATTCGGGCAAGGTGGTGCGGGTGCTGCCCGGCATGCAGTCGGCCTTCATCGACATCGGCCTCGAACGCGCCGCCTTCCTGCACGTGGCCGACATCTGGGAAGCCCGCCCGCACGACGGCGGCCAGAACGCCGCGCCGACGCCGATCGAAAAGATCCTGTTCGACGGCCAGGTGCTGACGGTGCAGGTGATCAAGGACCCGATCGGCACCAAGGGCGCGCGCCTGTCGACGCAGATCTCGATCGCCGGCCGCATGCTGGTCTACCTGCCGCAGGACTCCCACATCGGCATCTCGCAGAAGATCGAAAAGGAAGCGGAGCGCGAAGCGCTGCGCGCGCGGCTGCAAGGCCTGCTGCCGACCGAGGAAAAGGGCGGCTACATCGTGCGCACGCAGGCGGAAGACGCGTCCGACTCCGACATCGCCGCCGACGTCGAGTACCTGCGCAAGACCTGGGGCGCCATCGTCCACGGCGCCAAGACCAAGCCCGCCACCACCCTGCTGCACCAGGACTTGAGCCTGGCCCAGCGCGTGCTGCGCGACTTCGTCCATGACGACACCGCCACCATCCAGGTCGACTCGCGCGAGAACTACCTGAACCTGGTCGAATTCGGCCAGGCCTACACGCCGGGCGTGCTGCCCCGCTTGCAGCACTACACCGGCGAGCGGCCGCTGTTCGACCTGTACGGCGTGGAGGAAGAGATCCTGCGCGCGCTGGGGCGGCGCGTCGACCTCAAGTCCGGCGGCTACCTGATCGTCGACCAGACCGAGGCGATGACCACCATCGACGTCAACACCGGCGGCTTCGTCGGCGGGCGCAACTTCGCCGACACCATCTTCAAGACCAACCTGGAGGCGGCGCACGCGATCGCCCGCCAGCTGCGGCTGCGCAACCTGGGCGGCATCATCATCCTCGACTTCATCGACATGGAAAACACCGAGCACCGCAACGCGGTGCTGCTGGAGCTGAAGAAGACCCTGTCGCGCGACCGCACCAAGGTGTCGGTGTCGGGCTTCTCGGCGCTGGGGCTGGTGGAAATGACGCGCAAGCGCACCCGCGAATCGCTGGCGCACATCCTGTGCGAGCCGTGCCCGGCCTGCAGCGGCAAGGGCCAGGTGAAGACCTCGCGCACCATCTGCTACGAAATCCTGCGCGAACTGCTGCGCGAAGCCAAGCAATTCAACCCGCGCGAATTCCGCATCCTCGCCTCGCAGGAAGTGGTGGACATGTTCCTGGAAGAGGAATCGCAGCACCTGGCGATGCTCGGCGACTTCATCGGCAAGAAAATCTCGCTGCAGGTGGAGACGGCCTACCACCAGGAGCAGTACGACGTCATCCTGATGTGATTGAAAAGACGCTAAAGGCAATCCCCTGGACGCCCTATGATGCCGCTACGCTCGGTATCCTGGGCAGTGTTTCCAGGCGTATTTCATCGTCAACGAACCGCATCCGTTGACACAATGCGTCGTCGACAATGAGCCGGCCTTCGCTGTCGATAAAGAATGCAAGATAAACCGTGCTGGCAAGGGCGGAGCGATATTGATCACGCAAATTATCAAGCTGGCGGGGAATGGAATTTTCGTCGCGAATGACTTTTACCTCAACAATAAAAGTCTCTTCGGTTTTCTTTTCTGCGCCCTTCCCCACCACCAAAATAGCAGTCCTGTGCTCGCCGCCACCCGGAACATCCTTGAATGTTTCGTAGCCGTTTCTTACCAAAGCAAGCGATATCAGTGACGTCGCAAATTTCTCGGAATTGTTCGTCATTTCCCCTCCTTACGGACGCTGAAAGCATACGCTTTCCGCGTCAATTGCGACTCAAATACCGGCATCTCGGCTTGGAAATAGGCGTGGACCTCATCATAAATCCTCAACCTGGTTTCCTTCATTGAAAGAGAAAAGATCCTGGGCACCACAGCAACGCCGCCTTGAAGTGATGCATCGACCGCCATCGCAAAAATCTCTTCCGAGTCGTCGCTCAAGCAGCCGACAGCGACCAAATATACAGGCACTTTGCGAGCGCAGGCCGTCCTCACTTCCTTTGCACTAAACCGTGCGGATATGCCTCGCCCCTGTCCCGGCACTTTGGTGGTTGTCTTGACCTGCAAAAAGAAGAATGGTCCGTACTCCGCCCCCTCTCCATCGAGCAAATTCACAATAAAATCCAGGAACTGTGTTTTCTCTCCAAGAAAAGTGACGGAGAATCGATAGACGTCATTGATTTTTCGCCGGAACAGCTGCGAAACAACGTCTTCACCAAGATTTCCAAGATGATTTGTTGTATTCACGATCTTTGACTAAGGTGACTGGATTTAGTTTATCGCAATGCGTCGAGTCTAGCGAATAGATGCAAGCGGTGCTTGCGCTGCCCCATGAAAGCGTACCGCTGCGGCGGCGTTGTCAATTCCGTGCCGGGTCGTAGGACAGCACCGGCTTGTAGCCGTCCGGCGCGATCGAGGTGTCGAACGGGTAGGTGGAGAAATTCGACTGGTCGACCACGCCCAGCTGCACCAGGATGGTGTGCGGCAGCTCCTTGCCGCGCCCTTCGAGCAGGTTGACGGCGGCGTTGATCACCACCCTGCCCTGGCTGACGCCCTTGGTGTCGGCGGCGGCGTAGATTTCCTTGTTGCGGATCAGGTGCGCGATGTCGCCCGTCAGGTCGTAGGCCACCAGCCGGATCTTGCCGTCCAGGCCGGCCTTTTTGAGCGGCGCCAGCGCGGCCGGCGCGCAGCCGGTGCAGCCGATCAGGTAATCGAGCTTGGCGCCATGCTTGGCCAGCATTTGCGTCGCCAGCTGCGCCTGCAGCGCGAAGTCGCTGTCGCCGTAGCGGATGTCGATGATGTTGACGGCGATAGGCGCTTCCTGCGCGGCGATCCGCGTGCCGTCCACCTCGCCCTTGACCCAGCCCGCCCCCATCGGCCCCGGCAGCAGCGCGATGTTGACCGACTTCAGGCCGCGCTGCTGGGCGTCGCGCACCACCCAGCGGGTCGCCTCCTGGCCCATGCCGCGCAGCGAGGTGGTGACCTTGATGTTCAGGTCGTCGCTGCGGCTGTCGTTGGCCAGCTCGAATACCGCGATGCCGGCCGCGCGCGCCTTGGCGATCGAGGCGTTGTTGGCCGTCATGCCGATCGGCGAGATGACGATGGCGTCGTATTTGGCCGCGATGGCCTGGTCCATCAGGCGCAACTGGCCCCGCAGATCGTCGTAGCCCGTGGCCGGCAGGATGTCGGCAGCGACGCCCAGCCGGCGGGCTTCGCTGACGACGGCGTAGGCGCATCCGGTCCAGTACGGGTCTTTCAGGTGCGGGAACAGAAAGGCGATGCGCCAGCGCTTGCCGGCCCGCGGCGCCATCGCATAATGGCCGGGCACGACGCGGCCGCTGGCCAGCGCATCGTCGGCCGAGCCGTTGGCCTGCAGCGGGCGGAAAATCGACAGCACCGGTATCGGCGCGAATTTCGCCGGCGCGGCGGCCTGCTCGGCGCCGGCGCGAAGGATGCCTAGCCCGAGCACGCTCAGGACCATCAGTTTTCGCACGCTGGGTATAGGCATCGGTACTTCTCATCCTGTGGGGCTTAACGCAATGTTACCTGTTGCGCGTCGATGCCGCCACCGCCGGCGCCAAAATCCCCACAAAGAACCAACACCGCTATGCCGCCGCCAGCGCCACCGCGTCGGCGCCGGCCGGGAAGCGCAGCTGCCCCGTCACATCGCTCGCCGCGCGCCACACCGCTTCGGCCACGTCGGCCTCGGTGGTCACCGCCGCCGGACTGGTGAAGGCGGCAAACACCGACTGCGCGAACGGCGCGTAGGCCGGCGGTATCAAGCCCTCCAGGCGCGGACCGGTGTTGCTGGAAAACGCGGTCGTCGGCCCATAGCCCGGCTCCACCAGCTTGACCCGCACGTCAAACGCGGCCAGCTCGTGGGCCAGCGACGCCGTGAAGGCTTCGATCGCCATCTTGCTGGCGGTGTACACGGCCACCATCGGCAGCGGCGCAAGCGTCGCGCTGGAAGTCACGTTGACCACGACGCCCGCGCGGCGTTCGCGAAATTGCGGCAGCAGCGCCTGCGTCACCGCCATCACGCCGAAGGTGTTGGTCTCGAACACCTCGCGCACCGTCGCCATCGGCGTCGCCTCGAAGGCGCCGAACAGGCCGATGCCGGCGTTGTTGACGAGCACATCGACCGGGCCGCAGGCGGCGACCGCGGCGGCGATGCTGTCCGCGCTGGTGACGTCCAGCGCCAGCACGCGCAGCCGGTCCGAGCGTGGCAGCACGTCCGCGCGCGGCGTGCGCATCGTGGCGATCACGTTCCAGCCCTGCAGCAGGAAATAGGACGCCGTCTCGCGGCCGTAGCCCGAAGAACAGCCGGTGATGAGGACGGTTTTCATGGTGATACTCCCTTGTGGTTTCGATGATGAAACGATAGTGGAGCCGTGCAGGATTGACTACAATGAGGCGTCCAGATTTCATTTGCGAGCGTCCAATCATGAACGATCCACTGTCCGAGGTCATCGCGCTGCTGCGGCCGCGGTCTGTGCTGTCGAAAGGCATCAGCGGCGCCGGCCGCTGGGGCGTGCGCTATTCGGACTTCGGCCAGCCCAGCTTCTGCGCGGTGCTGGAAGGCAGCTGCCGGCTGGCGGTCGACGGCGAGCCGGCCATCGACCTGGCGGCGGGCGACTTCGTGCTGCTGCCGGCCACGCCCGGCTTCACGCTGTCCGGCTTCGACCCGGTGACGCCCGAATACTACGACCCCAACGCCATGGCGGCGCAGAGCGGCGACGTCCGCCACGGCGTCCAGGCCGGAGCGCCCGACGTGCGCCTGCTGGGCGGCTACTTCATGTTCGACTCGCCCGACGCGGCCCTGATGGTGTCGCTGCTGCCGGCGCTGGTGCACGTGCGCGGCGCGCAGCGCCTGTCGGCATTGGTCGGGATGGTCGGCGAGGAGGCGGGCGCGCAACTGGCGGGGCGCGAGCTGGTGCTCACGCGGCTGGTGGAGGTGCTGCTGATCGAGGCGCTGCGCTCGACGTCGGAAGCGGGCGCCAGTCCGGGATTGCTGCGCGGCCTGGCCGACAGCCGCCTGGCGGCGGCGATGCGGCACATGCACGACACGCCGTCGCGCCCATGGACGGTGGCCGAGCTGGCCAAATCGGCCGCGTTGTCGCGCTCAGCGTTCTGTGCCCGCTTCCTGCGCGAGGTGGGCCTGGCGCCGATGGCCTACCTGCTGTCCTGGCGCATGGCGCTGGCCAAGGATCTGCTGCGCGGCCAGGAACTCGGTATCGAGGAGGTCGCCGGGCGGGTCGGCTACAGCTCGGCCAGTACCTTCAGCACCGCCTTCTGTCGCCACGTTGGCCAGCCGCCGCGCAGTTACGCGCGGGCGATGTTGTGATAATATAATCTTATCATAATACCAAGGAGACAGCATGACTTCGATCCAGCGGACGCTTGCCGCTCTCGCCCTCGCAGCCACCGCGCCTTTCGCGCTGGCCGACAACAACGCGCCGGTGGCCGCGCCCACGCCCGCCGTCGGCGATTCCTGGACCTACCAGTACACCGACGTGTGGAAAGGCGTGAAGGGCGGCCTCAACCGGCTGGAGGTGGCCGGCATCGACAACGCCGGCATCCACATCGACATCAAGCGCGCCGCCAGCGGAGCGCTGCTGAGCAAGCAGCTGCTCAGCGCCGAAATGAATCCCATCGATCGCGGCGCCATGCACTTCGCGCCGTCGTTCACGCGCTACGCCTTTCCGCTGGCGCCGGGCAAGGAGTGGAGCAGCGAAGTCGACGGCGACAATCCGAAATCCGGCAAGCGCTGGCGCTACTACGTCAAGGGCAAGGTGCTGAACTGGGAAAAAATCAAGGTGGCGGCCGGTGAATTCGACGCCTTGAAGATCGAGGTCGAGGCGCTGTATCGCGGCGAAGAGCCCGGCAGCAACGGCGGCAACGGCCAGCTGACCGAAACCGTGTGGTTCGCGCCGGCGGTCAACAACTTCGTCAAGATGGACTATCACGATACCGACTGGATGGGCCGGATCTACAACCGCGACAACTGGGAGCTGACCGCCTACGTGCGCAAATGAGCGCCGGCGCGGCGGGGACGGAGTAAACTAGTCCCAAAAAACCGCCACGCAGGAGGCGTGATGGCAACCGCTCCGCCCGACGCATCGCCGCCACCGCCCTACAGCGACGGCCGCCTGCACGCCCGTCCCGCCCTGCTGCATGCCGGCCTGCCGGCCGCGCCGCCGCTGCCGGCGGGCACCCACAAGCTGGCCTTCCCGGACGGCCGCCACGCGCGCCTGCATGTGCCGACACAGGATCCGCTCCAGCCGCCGAAGCCGCTGCCGCTGCTGGTGCTGCTGCACGGCGCCGGCGGCCAGCACGGCGGTGGCGACGCCATCGCGCTGGCGCACGCGGCGCGCCAAGGCTCGCTGCTGCTGATCCCCGATGCGCTGTCGACCAGCTGGGACGTGCTGCGCGGCGGCTACGGGCCGGACCTGGCCTTCGTCGACCGCGCGCTGGGCTGGATCATGCGCCGCTACGAGGTCGACGCGAGCGCCGTCGCCATCGGCGGCTTTTCCGACGGCGCCTCGTACGCGCTGTCGGTCGGCCTGATGAACGGCGACCTGTTCGGCGACATCCTGGCCTTTTCGCCCGGCTTCATGGCGCCGCTGCGGCGCACCGGCCAGCCGCGCGTGTTCGTCGCGCACGGCGTGGCGGACAAGGTGCTGCTGGTCGAACGCGGCAAAGGCATCGCGCTGCGCCTGGCCGGCGAAGGCTATGAGGTCAGGTATGCGGAGTTCGACGGCGCCCACGTCGTCTCGCCGCCGGTCGCGCGCGAGGCCTTGCGGCTGCTGGCGCAGCAGCGCTAGGCGCCAGACGACGAGGCTAGGCGCCGGGCGGCGGCGGGGACGCCGACGGCACGATAGGCGGCGCGGCAAGCACGCGGTTGCGGCCGGCCGACTTGGCGGCGTACAGCGCCTTGTCCGCCGCCTCCACCAGCATCCCCGGCAGGTGCACGCCGCGCTGCGGCGACAGCGTCGCCACGCCGGCGCTGATGGTCACCATGCCGAACGGGCTGCCGCTGTGCGGCGTGTTCTGCGCCACGATCGCCTGCCGGATGCGCTCGGCCACCGCCAGCGCGCCGTCCATGCCGGTGTCCGGCATCAGGATGCCGATCTCCTCGCCGCCGTAGCGCGCCACCACGTCGCCCGGACGCTTGGGCGTCAGCGCGCGTATCAGCTTGCTCAGCGAACGCAGGCAGTCGTCGCCGGTGCTGTGGCCGTAGACGTCGTTGTACTGCTTGAAGTAGTCGACGTCGATCATCACGAAGGCCAGCACGTGCTGGTGCCGCATCGCGCGGCTGAACTCATTGCCCAGCGTGACGTCGAACTGGCGGCGGTTGGCCAGCCCGGTCAGGCCGTCCTGCATCGCCAGCCGCTCCAGCGTGCGGTTGGCGCTTTCCAGCGCGTCGCGCGCCTGGCGCAACTCGGTCTCGGCCTGCGCCCGCAGATTGATCTGCCCCACCAGCCGCTTGCCGAAAAAGCCCAGCAGCGCCGCCAGCACCACCGCGCCGATCGAGCGGGTGAAACTGTCGTGCCGCCAGTGCTCCAGCATCTCCTGCTTCGACAGCGCCGCCGTCACGAACAGCGGATAGTATTCGAGCCTGCGGAAGTTATTCAGGCGCAGCTCGCCGTCGTTGGGCGAGGCGAAGAAGCCGCTGCCGCTTACCTCGCCGGCGCGCAGGTCGTGGATCGCGTGGAACACCTCGGTGCCGCGCAGGTTCATGCCGACCCGCTTCTCGTCGAAGGGGCGGCGCAGCAGCAGCACGCCGCTGTCGGAGATCAGCGCCACCGCTCCGCGCGCGCCGATGTCGAAGCTTTGGTAGTAGCGGCGGAAGTAATCGATGTCCAGCGTCGCCAGCGCCACGCCGCCGAAACTGCCGTCAGGCTTGTCCAGCCGGCGCGACACCGGAATGACCCACTTGCCGCTGCTGCGGCTGACCACCGGCTCGCCCACGTGCGCCTCGCTGCCGGCATGGGTGCGGTGATAGACGAAATACTCGCGGTCCGCGTTGTTGTTGGTCGGCGCCAGCATGTTGCGCGAGTTGACCACCCATGCACCGTTTTCGTCATAGACAAACAGGCCGGCCAGCTGCGGCAGGTTGGCCACGTGCACCATCATCTGGGCGTACACGCGCGCCCGTTGCGGCGCGGCGAGGCCGTCATGCTCGATGCGCTCGACGATGTCGGCCAGCGCGGTGTCGGCGGCCTTGATGGTGTCGTCCGCGTGCTGCGCCATCGCGCGCGCGACGTTGGACGTCAGGCGCTCCATCTCCTGCAACTGGGCGTCGCGGGCGGACAGGCTGCGCCAGATGTCGACGGCCACCAGCGACACGCACACGGCGCCGACAAATACGGTGGCCCAGAAAGTGATGGAAAATCGTTTAAACATGGCGAAGTGGCCCGTGATCGCGGGGCGAGGGTATTTCTGCTTTATACAGCAAATTGGAGCAACTGCGCCGTTTTGGAGGGCGCTGTTGCACAGCCGCCCTAGGGTGCCGACAGCATCGGCTGCAAACGGTGCCAGACCAGGTCCGGCGTCATCTTGACCATGCAATCCTGGTGGCCGAGCGGGCATTCGCGCTGCTTGCAGGGCGCGCAATCGAGGCGCAGCGAAATCGAGGCGGCGAGGTCGGAAAACGGCGGCGCATGATCGGGATCGGTGGGGCCGTACAGCGCCACCACCGGGCGGTTCAGCGCCGAGGCGATATGCAGCAGGCCGGAGTCGTTGCTGACCACGGCGGCGGCGCGCGCGATCAGCGCGATCGCTTCGGCCAGGCTGGTGGCGCCGGCCAGGTTGAACACCGCCTGCGCCGGCAGATCTTGCGCCACCTCGGCGCAGGCCTCCTTGTCCTTCGGCGATCCGAGCAGGGCGATCTGCGTGGCCGGGTCGCGCGCCAGGATGGCTTGCGCCAGGCCGGCGAAGTGGCGCGCCGGCCAGCGCTTGGCGCCGCCGAATTCCGCTCCCGGCGCAAACGCCACCAGCGGCCGCGCCTCATCGATGCCGGTGCGGACGCAAACGGCGGCGATCTGCGCCGCGCTGGCCGCCATCCGCGGCCGCGGCAGCGCCGCGCGCGTGGCCGCGCCCTGCACCGTCACCGGCGGCGCCGCCAGCGCCGCGTAGAACGCCGTCATCGGGCGCGGCGGCGCTTCGTCGAAGTGCATCACGTTGATCAGGCCATGGCGGCTCTCGCCCTTGTAGCCGACGCGGCGCCTGATGCCGGCCAGCCAGGGGATCAGCGCGTACTTGATGGTGTTCGGCAGCACATAGGCGTCGGCATAGCCGCGCCGGCGCAGCATGCGCGCATATTTCCAGCGCTCCTTGAGCTGCAGGGCGCCGTGGCGGAACGGCGTCTCCAGCACCTCGTCGACTTCGGCCATCTGCCGCCACACCGGCGACACCGCCGGCGGCGCCAGCACGTCGATCGGCCGCTCGGGATGGGCGGCCCGCAGCAGCTGCAGCAAGGGCTGCGCCATCACCGCGTCGCCGATCCAGTTGGGCGAGATCACCAGCGTGCGCGGTGACGAGGAATCATGGGTCATGGGGTCGTCCTTTCCTGCGCGTTCAGGCACAAGCCGATCAGCAGGAACAGCATCAGCGCGTAGAACATGCAGCTGCGCACCGACCAGAAGATCACTTCCGTCAGGCCGAAGCTGAAGTAGCTCAGCACCAGCAGCAGGCCGGCCAGCGCCGGCGCGGTGACGCCGGCCGCCGCCGATTCCGGACGGTTCAGCAGGCGCACGAAGAACAGGAAAGGCGCCACCAGCGTGGCGCCCCATACCAGCAGGCCCACCACGCCGCCGAACACCAGCGCCTGCAGGATGTCGTTATGGTAGTGCGGGAACTCCAGCACGTAGGGATGGACCTGGTGCGCCGCCACCAGCGCCGCCAGTTCCTCGCGCTCGGTGGCCGCGTTGGCGCCCAGCAGCGGACGGCGTTCGATCAGCCGCAGCGCGCCGCGCCACAGCTCCAGGCGGACGCCGACGTTGGTGTAGGTCTCGCCGCCGCTCATGTATTGCTGGATGTCGCTGATGCCCTGGTCGATGCGCATGCGGGCGCCCGTCTGCGGGATAAAGTAAGTGCTCACCATGAGCGCCAGCGCCAGCAGCGCCAGCCCCTTGCGCAGGCGGCCGCGCAGCACGTGGCCATAGCGCACCAGCACGATGATGGCGCAAATGATCGCCACCCAGCCGCCGCGCGTGCCGGAAGCGATCGAGCCGGTCAGGCCGGCCAGCGCGCCCAGCCCGGGCCAGATCGCGGCGCGGCCGGCGAAATCGAGCATGCCGGCCAGGCACAGCAGGCCCATGCACAGGACGATGTCGCCGAAGGTGATCGAGTTGATCAGGCCGCCGGGACGCTCGACGCCCATGCCCCAGCGCTGGTAGGCGATGAAGGCGGCGCCGGCCATGGAGCCGGCGATCAGGCCCCACCACAGGGCCTTGCGGCTGGGACGCAGCGCCAGCACCGTCAGCATGACGGTGGCCGCGGCCAGCATGCGGCTGGGTTTTTCCAGGTCGCGCAGCAGCGCGCCGGCGCTGAACCAGAAGTTGAGCAAGGCCAGCCCCAGCGCCAGACCGAAGGCGATCAGCACGCCGCGCACCGACGGCAGGTGGTGCTGCAGCGCCGGCCAGGCGCGGCGCCGGCAGACGATGGCCGCCAGCAAAAAGGCGAAACTGCAGAGGCCGACCCCGAAACTGCTGATCAGCGCCAGGAAGGGCAGCATGAAAATCAGGCTGTGGATAAAGACTGAGCTGGCGGAATTCTTTGGTAAGGTATTATTCATTCATTTTTATAGTTTTATATTGCAAGACGGCAATGTATCGACATCGCCATGCCCTGCAAGCGCAAAACATCCTCTATGCCATCCTCTACCATTTCCGTCGTCATCACCACCTACAACCGCCCGGACGCCCTGACCGCCGTGGTCGAGGCCTGCTTCGCACAGGACGATGCCGGATTCGAAATCATTATCGCTGATGACGGCTCCGGCCACAACACGCAGCAGGCGGTGGCGGCGCTGCAGGCGCGCTCGCCGGTGCCGCTGCGCCATGTGTGGCAGGAGGACCTGGGCTTCCGCGCCGCCCGCGCCCGCAACCTCGGCACCTTGGACGCCCGTGGCGACTACATCGTCTTCCTCGACGGCGATTGCGTGCCGCAGCGTAATTTTATCAGCCAGCACCGCAAGCTGGCGCAGCGCGGCTACCTGGTCCAGGGCAGCCGCATCCTGCTCAGCGAAGAGGCCACCGCGCGCGTGCTGGCGCAGCACCTGGACCTGCAAGCGCTGGGCACGGCCGAAAAGCTGGCCTGGCGCCGCAGCGGCGCGCTGAACAAGGTGCTGCCGCTGCTGCTGACCTTGCCGGATGTGGGCCGCACCAGCCGCCGCTTCACCTGGCGCCGCATCAAGAGCTGCAACCTGGCCGTGTGGCGCTCGGACCTGGACCTGGTCAACGGCTTCGACGAAAGCTTCCTCGGCTGGGGCCACGAGGACTCCGACCTGGTGGTACGGCTGTTCAATGCGGGGGTGATGCGCAAGGACGGCGCCTATGCCACCGAGGTATTGCACCTGTGGCACCGCGAAAACGCGCGCGACCAGGAAACCAGCAACCGCGCCACCGTGCTGCAGCGGGCCAGGGAGCGCACCGTGCTGGCGGTCAAGGGATTGAAGGACTAAAGGGTTGAAGGGCCGGCTCAGGCTTCGCCGTCGAGCATGCTGATGCGCACCAGGTCGGCCACGTTGTCGACCCCCAGCTTGCTCATCAGGCGCGCCTTGTGCACCTCCACCGTGCGCACGCTGATGCCCAGCGCCGGGCCGATCTCGCGGTTGTGGCGGCCCAGCACCACCAGCTGCATCACTTCCCGCTCGCGCGGCGTCAGCTCGTCCAGCAGGTCCCGGCTGCGGCTGCGGCGCTGCCGCTCGCTGTAGTCGGCGCGGGCGCGGCCCAGCGCCTCGTCGATGGCGGCGATCAGCTTGGCGTCGTCGAACGGCTTTTCCAGGAAGTCCACCGCGTCGGCCTTGAACGCCGCGCGCGCCATGCTGACGTCGCCGTGCCCGCTCATGATGATCACCGGTATGCGGCAGCCGCGCGCGGTCAGCTCCTGCTGCAGGCTCAGGCCGTCCATGCCGGACATGCGGATATCGATCAGCAGGCAGCCGGACCACGAGGCCTGCCACGCCTGCAGGAAGGCTTCGCCGCTGGCGAACATCGCCGTGCGGTAGCCGCGCACGCCCAGCAGCAGGCTGAGGGCGTCGCGCACGGAAGGGTCGTCGTCGACGATGAATACGGTCAAATCATGCTGCATAGCTCACCTGTTCTCCATCTTGTTCGGGCTTGTATTCCCCGCTGCGCGCCAACGGCAGCGCCATCCTGAAAATCCCGTGGTCGCCCACCTCGGCCCACAGCGAACCGCCGTGCGCCTCCATGATCGCGCGGCTCAGCACCAGTCCCAGGCCCAGGCCGCTGGCCTTGGACGACACGAACGGCTCGAACAGGCGCGCGGCCAGCGCCGCCGACACGCCCTTGCCGCTGTCCTCGACCGACAGCTGCAGGCAGCCGCGCTGGCTGTCGAGCTTTTCGGCCGACAGCGTGATGCGGCGCGCGCCGGCCGGCTGCTCCTGCACCGCCTCGATCGCGTTGGCGATCAGGTTGCGCAGCACCAGTTCCAGCTGCAGGCGGTCGGCCAGCACCGACAGCTGCGGTATCTCGCGCACCTGCAGCTCGACGCCCTGCTCGCGCAGCTGGCTGAAGAACTGCTGGCTGATGCCCGACACCAGCTGGCCGGCCTCGACCGGCTCCAGCTTCATCGCGCCGGTGCGGAAGAAATCGCGCAGCCGCCGCACCACTTCGGCGGCCCGGCCCGACTCGGCGATCATGCGCTGGATCGCGCTCTTCAGCATCTCGCTGCTGCCTGCCTCGCCCCGCTCGAGCAGGTATTCGCACGCCTTGCCGTAGGTGGCCAGCGCCGTCAGCGGCTGGTTCAGCTCATGCGCCAGCGCGGCGGCCATCTCGCCCGCCGCCGCCAGCCGCAGCGTTTGCTTCAAGTCGGCCGCGACCTTGCGCAGCTCATCGACCGCGATGCCGATCGAAAAGCCCACCAGCGCCAGCATCGCGTCGAGCATCTGCAGCTCCGGCACGGCGATATCGACCGCGTGGTTCCACTTGACCAGCGCGCCGATGCCGGCCTGCAGCGCGAACACCATCAGCGCCGTGCCGTACAGGCCCTGGCGGAACGCGGCCCAGATCACCGGCAGGAACAGGAAGTAAAAATGCTTGAACTCGGACGTGGCGATGGTGCCGAACACCATCCAGAGCACGAACAGGGCCAGCGCCAGGTAGCTCACCGTCTCGGCGCGCCAGACGATGGTGCGCAGCCGCTGGCGGCCCGGCGCGGTCGACAGCATCCAGATCAGCGGCATCGAGACCAGCACGCCCACCATGTCGCCGATGCCGAAGCGCAGCACCGCCATGCCCCACTGCCCGGCCGGGATCAGCCCCGCCGCCGACAGCAGCGAAATATAGACCAGGTCGTTGATCAGCGTGCCGAGCGCCACGATCAGCACCCAGCGGAACAGCCGGTCGCGGTTGTCGAACACGCCTCCGCCGCCGAACTGGCGCCGCAGCGCCGCGCCGATCAGGCCGTAGCCCACGGTCAGCCACAGCGACGACAGCAAGGTCACCAGCATGCCGGCCGGCATGCCGCGCACCAGCAGGTCGCCGCCGACCAGCGCGAGGAACCAGGGCAGCGCCGCGCGCCAGCCATGGCGCAGCCAGAACACCAGCCCCAGCGCCGGATCCGGATTCCACGGCGTGATGTTCAGCCCGTACAGCGGATCGATATAGGTGGCCCAGTCGAACAGCAGGTACAGCGCGATAAACGCTGGAAATTCGAGGTGGCGGAGACGGGATTGGGCCATCGGGCGATAATGCGTTCGGTAGCGTGTGATGTATCGTAATGTAGCATTATGCATGGGCAAAACCCATCGCGCATTGCTTTTTCCACCTACGTGTAACCCTTAAGGGTTTGGCATTCCCTCTATAGCACAGCAGTGAATTGCGCGCCGCAATTATTAAGTGGAATGCGTACGCCTTTACCCCAATTTACATTACGTTACACGATGGATACACTCGTTGCTTATCGTAATGGCACCTCCCATTGACTTGAAGACACAGGTTTCAACCTGTCAGATCGCCGCGCCCCACCCTAGCGCCGCAGGTCGTGTCTCTCGTGCAGCTGCCGCACTACAGCCCTTTGCAGCCCGTTTTCAAGAGAGACGTCACGATGTCGCACTTAATCACCATCCGTTCCGGCGCAGCAGATTTTCAAGGCCTGAAGCACCTGCGCGAAACGCTCAAGCTGTCGCTGCGCGCCGCCCTGCACCGCCAAGCCACCTATGGCTGGCTGCAGCTGCTCAATTCCCATCCGCTGTTCGCCGAGCTGGTCAAGGCCCGTCCGCGACTGGTCTACAAGATTTACCGCCCCTATCTGAGCAACACGATGGACTGCACGCAGCGCGTAGAACTGTTGCGGCAGCACTACCGCTTCGTGTTCCGCCACGGCCTGGGCCCGCTGACGGTGCGCGCCGCGCGCGGCCCGGTGGTGCTGGGCGGCGTGAGCGGCAAGTCCGGCCTGCCCTACCAGATCCGGCTGCGGGCGATCGAACCGATGGA
The DNA here is from genome assembly GCF_040369125.1 of Duganella hordei. Taxonomy (NCBI): domain Bacteria; kingdom Pseudomonadati; phylum Pseudomonadota; class Betaproteobacteria; order Burkholderiales; family Oxalobacteraceae; genus Duganella; species Duganella hordei. The sequence goes on along the minus strand of NZ_BPWI01000023.1, from coordinate 35,197 downwards.
GCGCGAAGGCGAGCTGGTGCTGCAACTGATGCAGGATGCCGAGCTGGTCTACAGCTGCGCGTTCTCGTTCTTCCAGGGCGAGCGGGGCACGGTGCTGGGCATAGGCTGCATGCAGGGGCCGAAGGGCGAGCAGGGCCTGCAGCTGATCAAGGACGCGACCCGCGAACTGCACGGCCTGCGGCCGAAGAACATGATGGTCAAGCTGCTGGGCCAGATCGGCCACGACTACGGCTGCGCCGAGCTGCGACTGGTCGGCAACGCCAACCGCGCCGTGTGCGGCGCCACCCGCCAGGGCAAGGTGCACGCCGACTACAATGCGCTGTGGCAGGAGATGGAGGCGCGCCCGCGCGCCGACGGCGACTACCAGCTGGACTGCGAGGCGATCAATCCGCCGGACCTGGCCGCCATCGCGTCGAAGAAACGCTCGGAGGCGCGCAAGCGCCACGACACGCTGACCGCGCTGGCCGAAGCCATCCGCGGCGGCCTGCAGGCGCCGCGCTTCGAGGCGGTGCCGACGCCGCTGAGCCAGAACTATTCCACCTTGGCACCCGGCGCACGCGACGGCGACGAATACGCATTGGCATAAAAATTCCGGTACCATGGCCTTTTCGTCCAAGGAGGGTGCCATGCGAGTGGATATTTATTGCCGAGATGAAGCGAAGGGCAAGCACAGCTATCTGGCTGTGCCGGAAGGAAAGCCCATCCCCGAGGAAGCCACCAATACCGACTGGCACCCCGAAGCCCAGCAGGTGGAAGTCGACGACAACCAGGACGACCTGTCCCGCTACCATATCGTTCACCCGCTGCAGCAGATCGGAGCCAAGGGATACGCCATCACCGGCGTGAACCAGCAGCTCTGATCACTGATCAATACTCGATCGCGACGTCCCTGGCGCCCAGCACCTGCTGCAGCGCCAGTTGCAGTTCGTCCGACGGCGCCACGCGCCAGCCCTCGCCCAGCTGCAGCACGCAGCTGACGCCCTGCGGCGTGATGCGCGCCGACACCGGCAGGCCGTCCGCGTGGCGGTGCGGCGCCAGCACCTCGGCCACCTTGCGCACGTCGACCGTGGTCGGCAAGGCCATGCCCAGCTGCTTGCCGTAGTTGACCCGCGCGGTGACGATGTCGAACACCTTCTCGGCCGAGATGCGCAAGCCGCCCGAGAAGCGGTCTTCCGACACCTTGCCCACCACGGCCAGGAACTCGTCGTCCTTGAACATGCGCTTGTTCTCTTCGAACACCTCGGCATACACGGTCACCTCGACCACCGCGGTCTTGTCGTCCAGGGTGACGATCAGGATCTTGCCCCGCTGCGTCATCTGCGGACGGATGCCGGTGATCACGCCGCACAGCATGCGCGGCTCGCGCGACGGCTCCAGCTCGGACAGCTTGGTGCGGGCGAAGCGGCGCGCTTCCGGCGCGAACGAGTCGAACATGTGGCCGGACAGATAGAATCCCAGCGCGATCTTTTCCTCGGCCAGCTTCTGGCGGTCGGTGAACGGCGCGGCCTTGACGTATTCCGGCGGCGCCACCAGGTCGGAATCGTCGCCGCCGAACAGGCTGACCTGGTTGGCCGCCTTGGCCTCCTGGTCCGCGCACTCCATGGCGAAGCTGACCGAGGCCAGCAGGATCGCGCGGTCGATGTTCAGGCAATCGAAGGCGCCGGCGCGTATCAGCGATTCGATGGTGCGGCGGTTGATCTGCTTCTTGTCGACGCGCTTGCAGAAGTCGAACAGGCTGGTGAACGGACCGCCGGCGGTGCGCGCGGCGATGATGGCCTCGATCGCGTTCTGGCCGGCGCCCTTGCAGGCGCCCAGGCCGTAGCGGATCTGCGTGACCTTCTTGCCGGTCACCGAAGGCGGCGGGCCGTCCGGCATGAAGCGGAAGTCGGACTTGTTGATGTCCGGCGGCAGGATGGTCAGGCCGCAGATGTCGATCGAGTCCTCGACCAGGATCTTGACCTTCTCGGTGTCCTCCATCGCCAGCGACATATTGGCCGCCATGAACGCGGCCGGATGGTGCGCCTTCAGGTAGGCGGTGTGGTAGGACAGCAGCGCGTAGGCGGCGGCGTGCGACTTGTTGAAGCCGTAGCCAGCGAACTTTTCCATCAAGTCGAAGATCTCGTCTGCCTTCTGCGCGGACAGACCGTCCTTGGCCGCGCCGGCGCGGAAGATCTCGCGGTGCTCCGCCATCTCCTCGGCTTTTTTCTTACCCATCGCGCGGCGCAACATGTCGGCGCCGCCCAGCGAGTAGCCGCCGACGATCTGCGCCATCTGCATCACCTGCTCCTGGTACACCATGATGCCGTAGGTTTCGGACAAAATGGATTCGGTGCGCGGATCGGGATAGTCGAATTTCTCGCCGTGCTTGCGCTTGCAGAAATCCGGGATCAGGTCCATCGGGCCCGGACGGTACAGCGCCACCAGCGCGATGATGTCCTCGAAGCGGTCGGGACGCGCGTCCTTCAGCATGCCCTGCATGCCGCGCGACTCCAGCTGGAACACGGCCACGGTCTTGGCCTTGGTCAGCAGCTCGTAGGACGGGCGGTCGTTCAGCGGCAGCTTGGCCAGGTCGAAATCGGCCTCCTTCGGATCGAGCGCCTTGATGTAGCGCACCGCGCGGTCGAGGATGGTAAGCGTGGTCAGGCCCAAAAAGTCGAACTTGACCAGGCCCACGGCCTCGACGTCGTCCTTGTCGTACTGCGACACCACGCCGCCGTCGCCGCCCTGCGTGTACAGCGGGCAGAAGTCGGTCAGCTTGCCCGGCGCGATCAGCACGCCGCCGGCGTGCATGCCGATGTTGCGGGTGATGCCTTCGACCTGCTGCGCCAGGTCCAGCAGCTGCGCCACTTCCTCTTCATTTTGCTGGCGCTCCTTGAGCATCGGCTCTTCCTCGATCGCCTCGGCGATCGACACCGGCTTGCCCGGCTTGAACGGAATCAGCTTGGACACGCCGTCGCAGAAGTTGTAGCCGAAGTCCATCACGCGGCCGACATCGCGGATCGCGCCCTTGGCCGCCATGGTACCGAAGGTGGCGATCTGCGACACGGCGTCGCGGCCGTACAGGTCCTTGACGTGCTGGATCACCAGGTCGCGCTTCTCCTGGCAGAAGTCGATGTCGAAGTCGGGCATCGAGACGCGTTCGGGATTGAGGAAACGCTCGAACAGCAGGTTGTACTTGAGCGGATCGAGGTCGGTGATCTTCAGCGCGTACGCCACCAGCGAACCGGCGCCCGAACCGCGGCCGGGCCCGATCGGCACGTCGTTGTTCTTGCCCCACTGGATAAACTCCGCCACGATCAGGAAGTAGCCGGGGAACTTCATGTTGATGATGGTGTTGTTCTCGAACTCCAGCCGGTCCTCGTAGCGCTTGCGGTTGGCCTCGCGCTTTTCCGGGTCCGGGTACAGCTGCACCAGGCGCTCCTCCAGGCCCTTCTTGGTTTCCGCGCGCAGGAAGTCGTCGATGGTCATGCCCGGCGTGGGGAAGTTCGGCAGCTGCGGCTTGCCCAGGGTCAGCGTCAGGTTGCAGCGCTTGGCGATCTCCACCGAGTTCTGCAGCGCGGCCGGCAGGTCGTGGAACAGCTCGCGCATTTCCGCCTGCGACAGGAAGCGCATCTGCTCGTTGAACCTGCGCACCCGCTTGTTATTGGCCAGCATCTCGCCTTCGGCGATACAGGTGCGGGCTTCATGGGCGATGAACTCGTCCTTGGAAATGAACTGCACCGGATGGGTGGCCACCACCGGCAGGCCCAGCTTGGCCGCCAGCGCGACCGCGTGGCGCACCTGGGTTTCCTGGTTGGCCTGGCCGGCGCGCTGGATCTCGACGTAGAAATGACCGGGGAAGAGCTTGGCCCACTTCTCGGCGTTCTTTTCGGCCAGCGCCGGGTTGCCGTTCTCGATGGCCTGGCCGACGTCGCCGAAGTGCGCGCCGGACAGCACGATCAGGCCGTTGGCCGGACTGTCGTCGGGCAGCAGCGCATAGGTCTTGGAAGTCAGCTCGGCCAGCCACTCGGTGCGGATCTCGGCGCGGCCCTTGTACTGGTTGGTCAGCCAGGCTTGCGACAGCAGTTCGCACAGCTGCAGATAGCCCATGCGGTTTTTCGCGAACAGCATCAGGCGCGACGGCTTTTCCCGGTTGTCGTCGTTGGTGATCCAGACGTCGACGCCGACCACCGGCTTGATGCCCTTGCCGCGCGCGGCCTTGTAGAACTTGACCATGCCGAACATATTGGCCAGGTCGGTGACGGCCAGCGCGGCCTGCTTGTCCTTGGCGGCGGCGCCGACCAGGTCGTCGATGCGGACCAGGCCGTCGACGATGGAATACTCCGAGTGCACCCGCAGATGGACGAAAGCCGGTCCGACCGGGGCTACCGCTGAAGTTACCGCCGGGTTGGCCACCACTTCTTGTTCGTTTGCTACCATGTTCATATGCCGCTCGTTGCTGGTTCGATATCCGGCTATTTTACCGTGCGGCGGCCTGGTGCGATGGAACAATATGGCGGGCATGGCTACTCATGGGCATACGCCCACCGCCGGGCCCAGCCATCCACGACAACCATGCCCAGCTTCCCGACCAGTCTTCCCCCCTTGCCGCCGGCCGACGCCGGCGCGCAGTATCTGCGCCCCGGCGAAGCCGGGACAGCCCAGGCGCAAGCCGGCGTGACGCAGGTGACGACAACCAACCGCCACGGCATCTCCAAGGCGGTGCTACGCATGGGAAATCTGCCAGACGAATTGATTGCCGACGTCGGTGTGTACTTGCAAGATCCACGCGACCTGCTGGCCCTCAGCCTTACCGGATCCGTCCAGCGTGCCGCGCTGGACGCGCAGATGCGCACGGTCCGCGCCGACGCCCTGATACCCAACATAGCCAACCCGGAGCAATATGCCACGGCGCGCGCGGCAGTGCGCCGCGTGCGGGAGCCGCTGCGCGCCGAACGCATCGCTGCGCTGACCAACAAGATCCAGCACAGCGGCGACCGGCCTGTGGCCGCTTTCCAGCACCTGGTCGCAGACCTGACGGAACTTTCGCCGCCCCATCGCGCAGACGCGTTCGCCCGGCTAACCGACCTGTTGCGTCTGATGAGTGTGGGCCACATCCCGCTGGAGCGCGATCAGCGGCGCGGCCATGCGGCCCTGCTGAAGCTGGCGCAGGAAATGCCGCCCGCCCTTCAGCGCGAGCCGCTGAGATGCCTGTCGCAAGCCTGGCTGCCACCCGACTGCGTCGCGCAAGCAAGGGCTGCGCTGGCGGCGCTTGGCCCCGGCTGACGGCCGGCGGGCTATTGAAATACGGCGATGCCCGCCGCGCCCGCAGCTTTGATCAGCTTGGCATCGAAGCTGGCGAGTGCACCGCTGCTGCGCAACGCCAATTCCAAATAGCACGCATCGTACGCGGTCAGGTCGTATAGCCTGGCCAATGCCATGATCGCGTCCCGATGCGCCGCGGTTTCGGCGACGTCGACGCGGATAGACAGCCGATCCAGCCGCCGCAGGAAATCGGCGCCCTGGACGGGGGTGATGACGCGGCGGCGCTCTCCGACCAGCAAGGCATTGGCAACTTCAACATGCCACAGCGCAGGCACGCTGGCCGACGCCCCGGACAAAGCCTGCAGCGCCCGGTCGGCGAGATCCCGCTCTGCGGCGTCCGCCCGCTCAAAGATCCAGGACAGCACCATGGACGCATCCAGCACCAACATCATCGGCGCCCCTCGCCTATCCATTCCAGCACCTGATGTCCATCGACGCCCGTGATTTTCTTGAGTTGCCGCATCGCCTCCACTGCGGCATGACTGCTGCCAGCCGTGGCACTGCCAAACGGCACCAGATCCGCCACCGGCTCGCCGCGAACCGTGATGGTATAGCGCTGCCCCCCGCGCACTTCGCGCAGCAATTCAGAAAGTTTTGCCTTCGCATCAAATGCGCCGATCTCTTTGTACATGGCGACCTCGACCTAGTTCACGACCTAGTTTGATTTTACGCTTGTTCAATGCGTTGCGGTGCTCATTTTTTGTGCAGACCCTCGATAAAATGCCACACTAACGCGTATAATGTCGGCTCTTCAATTTGATCTCATTCCATCATGCACGCTAATACTGCTTTACAAGCTGAAGCGCATGCCGCCGCCATCGCTGCCGCTGCCGCTCACGTCAACATTGCCGCCTACAAGTTCGTCACCTTCGACAACACCGAAGAGATGCGTCCGCTGTACCAGGACATCTGCAAGCGGCTCGGCCTCAAGGGCACCATCCTGCTGACGCCCGAGGGCATCAATATGTTCCTGTCCGGCCCGCGCTCGCACATCGACGAGTACCTGGCCTGGGTGCGCGCGGACGCCCGCTTCGCCGACCTGGAAGTGAAGGAAAGCTATTCGGTCGAGCAGTCGCACAAGCGCATGCTGGTCAAGATCAAAAAAGAAATCATCACCATGCGCATGCCGCTGATCAAGCCGGAGGAAGGCCGCGCGCCGTTCGTCGAGGCGCACACGCTCAAGCGCTGGCTAGACAACGGCGTCGACGACCACGGCAAGCCGGTGGTCATGGTCGACACCCGCAACGACTTCGAGGTCGACGTCGGCACCTTCGACAACACGGTCGACTACCGCATCAAGAAGTTCACCGAGTTCCCTGAAGTGATCGCCGCCCACAAGGGCGACTTCGAGGGCAAGACCGTGGTCACCTTCTGCACCGGCGGCATCCGCTGCGAAAAAGCCGCGATCCACATGCAGAACATCGGCTACGAAAACGTCTACCAGCTCGAAGGCGGCATCCTCAAGTACTTCGAGGAAGTCGGCGGCGCCCACTACACCGGCGACTGCTTCGTGTTCGACTACCGCACCGCGTTGAACCCGAAACTGGAACCGACCGAGACCGTGCAATGCTTCGTCTGCCGCGCCGTGGTCACCCCGCGCCAGCAACTGTCGCCGGAGTATGTGTACGAGAAGTCCTGCCCGCACTGCTACAAGGGTTAACCGGGCCGGCTCGACAGTTGTGGTTCGTTCCCAGGCTGATAAGCTTTATAATCAGGCAATTCCCTGCCGGAAACGAACACAACAACAATGTCCATCGAAAAAATCAAACTGGCGGCGGCCTGGCTGCTGCTTGCCGCCACCGCTACGCTGCTGCGCTTCAAAGTCACGCTGAACAGCGACACGCTGTTCCTCGATTCCCTGTTCACCGACCTGTTCCAGCACGGCGGACGCTGGACGGAATGGAAATTCGTCCAGGCCCCCGCCTTCGTGCCCGACATGCTGCTGTACCTGATCGCCTATCCGCTGTGGCCCGACGCGCCCGGCCGCATCTTCGCGGTGTCGGCCGCGCAGGTGCTGCTGCTGGGCGCCGCCGCGCTGTGGTGCGCGCGCCAGGTCGCGCCGCAACTGAGCCGCTCGGCGCAGGCCGCGCTGCTGTTGTTGCTGGCCTACGTGACGCTGACCGCGTCCGCCTCGGGCATGTGGTTTTATTTTTACAGCACCAACAACCACCTCGGCGCCACCATGGCCGGCCTGGTCGGGCTGGGCCTGCTGCTGCGTCACCTGGCCGCGCCGCGCTGGAGCACGGCGCTGCTGCTGGTGTTGCTGATCGCCGCCGCCAAGGCCTCGACCCGGCTGTTCGCGCTGACCTTCGTCACGCCGCTGGTGGTGCTGGCGGCGCTGGCGCTGATCGCCCTGCCGAAACAGTCGCACCTGCCGCTGCGCTGGCGCCGCCAGGCCTGGCGCCTGCTCGGCCTGCTGGCCGCCTCGCAGCTGCTGGCCTCGGCGCTGGAAGCGCTGCTGATCCGTAACATCCCCTACGAAGGCCACGCGCACGCCTCGCCCGAGACGGTCGGCAACTCGCTCAAGCTGTTCATGCAGGCCACCGCCGCCGCGTTCTCGCCGTCCAACCACTGGGTGCAGGCGCTGGCCATCGCGCTGCTGCTGGTGCTGGGCTACCTGCTGGTGGCGCTGCTGCGCCGGCTGGAGCTGGATCCGGCCGGCCCGGCGCTGCGCTGGCCGCGCCTGGGCGGCGATCTCGGCTGGCGCTACGGCGCCGCCGCCGCGCTGCTGTGCGTGGCGCTGCCGGTCACCGTGGCCGGCTCGGTGCTGTCGTCCGGCTTCGGCGACCTGAACTCCTACCGCTACTTCACCTTCCCGCTGACGCTGGCCTGCGTGCTGGCCGTGATCCTGCTGGACCACCATCACCGCCGCCGCGCGCTGGCCTGGCACGTGGGCGCCGTGCTCGGCGCGGCCGTCATCGCCGCCGGCGCCGTCCAGGTCACGCGCCAGCAACAACCCAACGTCGACATGGCCAGCAGCGTGGCCGACTGCCTGAAGGCGATCGAGGCCGGCGGCTTCCCGCTCAAGGCCGGCATCGGCGACTACTGGAACGGCAGCGCCATCAGCTACTACCTGCCGCGCCACAATCCGGTGACGATCACCACCAACGACACGGTGCCGATGTTCTGGGTGACCACCCTGGGTCCGCTGCTGCGTCCGCAAAACTATCCGGCGCACCAGCACTACAACTTCGCGCTGCTGCGCGACAACGGCGCCGGCGGCCAGTTCGACTACACGCCGGACACCATCGGCAAGCTGCTGCCGCCGCCCAGCCGCATCCAGGCCTGCCCGGTCGACCGCATGCAGATCTGGCTGTACGACGGCGACCAGCTCGACACCACCATGGCCCGCGTCAAGGCCGACTACCTCGCGCGCCGCGCGGCCAAGAAATGACGATGCTGCTGCGCTTCGTCGCGCTGTCCGGCCTGGGCTGGCTGTGCGACATGGCCACCTTCACGCTGCTGGTCAAGCTGGCCGGCTGCCCGGCGCCGCTGGCCAATATCGCGTCGTCGTACGCCGGCGTCACCTTCGTCTGGTTCACCTCGCTCAAGTCGGTGTTCCAGCACAGCGGCCCGCGCGGCGGACGCCACCTGCTGATCTACTGGGGCTACCAGCTGCTGTCCATCCTCGCCTACTCCCACATCCTGGGACTGGTCGCGGCCGCGCTGCCCAACCCGCTGGTCGCCAAGATCTTCATCACCCCGTTCAACCTGGTCACCAACTTCATCTTCATGAAGACGCTGACCCGCACCATGCGAGCACCATAAAACCATGAACACACCCCGTCCACGCATCCTGGTCTTCATTCCCGCCTACCGCTGCGAGGCGCAGCTGGTGCGCGTCATCGACCAGTTCGACCAGCGCGTCCAAGGCTGGATCGACACCGTGATGGTGGTCGACAACCGCTCGCCCGACCGCACGCTGGAAGCGGCCATCGAGCGCGGCCGCGAGAAGCTGACCGGCTGCCACTTCATCGCATGGCGCAACGACGACAACTACGGTTTGGGCGGTTCGCACAAGGCCGCCATGCGCTACGCCATCGAGCAGGGCTACGACTACCTGGTGGTGCTGCACGGCGACGACCAGGCCAGCATCGCCGACCTGATCCCGCAACTGGAGCAAGGCGCGCACCTGGACGCCGATTGCCTGCTGGGCGCGCGCTTCATGCGCGGCAGCCGCCTGCAAGGCTACTCGACGCTGCGCACGGTCGGCAACGTGGTGTACAACAAGCTGTTCTCGCTGGTGGCCTGGCGCCGCATCAGCGACCTGGGCTCCGGCCTGAACCTGTACAAGCTGGCGGCGCTGCGCGAGTTCTACTATCGCGGCTTCCCCGACGACCTGACCTTCAACTACGTGATGCTGCTGGCCAGCTATCACCGCGGCCAGCGCGTGCGCTTCTTCCCCATCAGCTGGCGCGAGGAAGACCAGGTCTCGAACGTGCGGCTGTTCCGCCAGGCCTTCAAGGTGCTGTCGCTGCTGGGCGGCTTCCTGCTGGGACGCGGCGGCTTCCTGCGGCGCGACCTGCGCGCCCGCGCCATCGACGCCTATACCGGCCAGATCGTCCACAACCAGGCGCCGGTACAGGACAAACCGTCCGCCGCAGGCTCGCATCCATGATACGCGCGGCGCCCCGGCTGGTCCCGGCCTACTGCACGGCGCTGGCGCTGCTGGTGCCGCTGTGGCTGCTGATGCACTGGACGCCGGTGGCCGAGCTGCTGCACCACGGCGACACGCCGCTGCTGCTGGCCGTCTGCGCGCTGTATGGCGCGGCCCATCTGTCGCGCATGCTGCGGCTGGCGTTGCTGACCTTGAACCAGCGCGACAAGGCGCCGGCGCTGGCCGCCGCCCACGCGCTGACCGCCTTCCCTAGCAGCCTGCTGCCGTTCAAGATCGGCGAAGTGCTGCGGCTGGCCGCGCTGTTCCACGTCTACGACTACCGGCGCGAAGCGCTGGCCGTGTGGCTGGCCGAACGCTTCGGCGACGTGCTGGTGCTGGCCACGCTGATCCTCGGCCTGTATCTGCTGCGGGTCGACGTGCCGCCGGCGATGCGGCTGGTGTTCGTGCTGTTCGTCGTCGTCAGCGCCTTCGCGCTGACCGCGCTGTTCGCCGTGGCCAAGACCTTCGTCTACCTGAACCGGCACCTGGTGTTGAGCAGCCACAGCGCGCGCGGCCTGCGCCTGCTGCGCGCCAGCCATGCGCTGCGCCAGCTGGAGCTGGCCATCTACCGCGCGGTCGAGGGCCGGCTGGCCGGCTTCCTGCTGGTGTCGCTGCTGATCTGGGTGCTGGAGATCGCCGCGCTGGCACTGTTCATCCAGCTGATGGCCGACGGCTGGTCCGGCTTCGCCGGCCTGTTCGCCAGCGGCGTCATGGCCAGCCTGGCCGGCAGCGGCTCGGCCGCGTATGGCCTGTACCGCTCGCTGGCGCTGGTCGCCCTGACCCTGCTGTTCCTGGCCGGCCTCGCGCTGGCCGCCCGCATCCGACACACAAGGCCCTGATATGTCCACCCTGCACGACAACATACTGCTGATACTGGACGACCGCGAAATCGCCGCCGGCGACGTGCGCGGCGTGGTCGGCGCGCGCCGCTTCGGCGACATCATGTTCCAGCGCCGCCGCCTGGTCGACCACTTCCGCGCCGGCCTGCCGGCCTGGGCCGCCAGCCGCCTGATCCACCTGCGCGGCGCCGACGACCTGCCGGCGCTGCGCGCCGCGCTCGAAACCAGCGGCGAGGAATGCGGCGTCTGCGTCATCGCCGGCCGCGCCGGCTTCGCCGAGGCCGAACGGCTGCTGCAGCTGGTCGAGCGCCTGCCCTATGCCGAGGAAGATTTCACCGACCGCCTGTACCAGCCGCTGCTGGTATTCCTGCGCAACGCCCACCGCCTGGTCGAGCAATGGCAGGAATTCAGCGCCGCGCCGCTGCACCGCTGGGAACTGGCGTGGCACGGCTGCCAGCGCATCGCCTCGGTGCAGCCGCTGGACCTGGCGCGCATGCGCGACTTCCTGTCCTTCATCAGCGGCGCCACCGCCGCGCGCCACTTCAATCAGGTCAAGCTGGACGCCTACTACTACACCAAGAGCTCGGCCGACGTGGCCAAGATGCGCGCCGAATACGCGTTCTACGGCCTGGTGCCGGAAGCCATGCGGCCATGGCTGGTGCAACCGTTCGACTACCAGGAGAGCGACGGCCGCGCCTCCTACCGCACCTTGCGCTACTACCTGGCCGACGCCGCGCTGCAATGGGTGCACGGCGCCTTCGACGCCGACGCCTTCGACAGCTTCGTCGAGCGCCTGCTGTTCTTCATGGCCGAGCGGCCGCGGCGCGCCTGCGGCAAGGCCGAGTCGGCCGCCGCCGCGCGCGCGCTGTTCGTCACCAAGCTGGAGCAGCGCGCCGAACAATTCCTGGCCACCGACGCGGGCCGCCGCATCGACGCGCTGGCCGCCAGCGCCTCGCCCCACCTGACGCTGGCGGCGCAGGTCGAGCGCTTCCGCCGGTTGTACCAGCGCCACGAGAAAAGCTTTGCCTTCGACCACATGGCGATCGGCCACGGCGACCCGTGCTTCTCGAACGTGCTGTACGACCAGCAGCGCTACCTGCTGCGGCTGATCGATCCGCGCGGCGCCGTCAGCGAGGAGGCGCTGTGGACCCATCCGCTGTACGACATCTGCAAGCTGTCGCACAGCGCGCTGGGCGACTACGACTTCATCAACAACAACCTGTACCGCATCGGCTTCGACGACGGCAACGCGCTGCAGCTGCACCTGGAGCACAGCAACCACGCGTCGCTGAAGCCGGTGTTCCAGCGCCAGCTGAAGGCGTCCGGGCACGACGAGCGCATCGTGCGGCTGGGCGAGGCCTCGCTGTTCCTGTCGATGCTGCCGCTGCACCTGGACGTGCCGAACAAGGTCATGGCCTTCCTGCTGAAGGCCGACGCCATACTGGATCTGGTGGAAAATCAATGAAGCAAAACATCGTCATCACCATGGCCGGTCGCGGCTCGCGCTTCACGGCGGCCGGCTACACCATGCCGAAATACGAAATCATGGCGCACGGCGCCAGCCTGTTCGACTGGTCGATGCGCTCGCTGCAGCACTTCCTGACGGCCGGCAGCCGGGTGATTTTCGTCTGCCTGAAAGAGAACGATTCGGCGCCGTACGTGCGCGCACGCTGCGCCGCGCTGGGCATCGCCGACATCCGCATCCTCGAGCTGGACGAGCTGACCGACGGCCAGGCCACCAGCGCCTACCTGTCGCGCGCGCTGTGGCTGGCGGATGCGCCGCTGCTGGTCTACAACATCGATACCTATGTCGAGCCGCAGGCGCTGCAACCGTCGCAGATTCGGGAAGGATCGGACGGCTGGGTGCCGTGTTTCCAGGTGCCGGGCGAGCACTGGAGTTTCGTGCGCCTGGGCGCCGACGGCTGGGCCGTGGACCTGGCGGAGAAGCAGCGGATTTCGGAGTATGCGTCGATCGGCCTGTACTGGTTCGCCGACGGCGCCGGCTATGCCGATGCCTACGAACGCTTCTTCGCCGATCCGGCCAACCTGGTGCGGGGTGAACGCTACATCGCGCCGCTGTACCGCCAGCTGCTGCGCGACGGCGGCAAGATCTCGATCAGCGACCTGGCGCCGGACAGCGTGCACGTGCTGGGCACGCCGGCCGAGCTGGAGCTGTTCCTGGCGCGCGGCCCGGAGCAGCTCAAGGCGGATTGAGGTTTATTGCGTGGTGCGCGGCACCAGTTGCTGCAGCGCCGCCTGGTAGGCGTTGCGGGCGGTCTGGTACACCGCCAGCTTGGCGTTCAGCTCGCTCATCTGCGCATCGACGAATTGCAGGTTGCCGACCTGCTCCTTGGCCTCCTCGCTCAGCTCGCTGAGCTTGAAGGTGACGCCGTCCACGGTGACTTCGATTTCGTCGTCCATAATTCCTTTCGCCAACCGCAATCAGCGGAAATACGCCGCCATTTCGCGCACGTCATCCACATTCAGCGTGCCCACCGATGCACGCATGCGCAGCGACGTCAGCAAATAGTTATAACGTGCCTGCGCCAGATCGCGCTTGGCGGTGTACAACTGCTGCTTGGCGTTGAGCGCATCGAGGTTGATGCGCACGCCACCCTTGATGCTTTGCTCGGTCGCCTTGATCAGCGTCTCCGACGAGGCCACCGACTTCAGCAACGCATCGACGCGCTTCACGCTGCTCAACATTACGCTGTAGTCCTTGCGCAATTCCAGCACGATCTTGTCGGTCTGGGCTTGCAGGTCAGCCTTGGCCTTTTCGCGACTGGCCACCGCCTGGCGCGACTGCGCATTGACCTGGCCGCCGGAATACAGCGGGATATTGACCTGGATGCCAACGCTGCGGATGATCTGGTCCTGGTCAAAGGTGTTGATCGAATCGGATGCCGTTTTGCCATAGGTGCCAACAAAGTCCACACGCGGCATATGGCCGGCACGCGCCTTGTTCACTTCCTGCGAGGCGATTTCCACGCCGTAGGTCAGCGTCTTGATGTCCGGATTGGTCTCGATGGCGACCTTCTTCCAATATTCGAAAGGTTGGCCGTCATCCGGGCGAATCCGGAAATCAGGCGACAACTCGTCGACCTCTCCGACTTCGCCGCCGATGATCGTGGCCAAGGTCTCGCGTGACGTCGTCAGATTGTCCTCCGACTCCAATACCTGGGCTTCGGAGACGTCCAGCCGCGCCTGGGTTTCCAGCATGTCGGTCTTGGTACCCTCGCCTTTGTCGAACATTCGGTCATTGACTTTACGCTGCTCGACATACATGTCGTGCTCGACCTTGGCCAAGGCCAGCAGATCACGCTTGTACAGCACGTCCAGATAGGCATTGACGACGCGGAAAATCACTTCCTGCTTCTGGCTGTCGAACTGCGACTGCGCGTAGTTGCTCTGCGCGACGCCCTGTTTGTAACGCGCCCAGCCATCCAGGTTGAACAGCGACTGCCGTACTGATATCGTCGCCGAACGCGAAATATAGTCGCGCGGAAAATCCTTGCCCGCTTCGGTCAACGTGGTCCGGTTCTGGCTGCCGCTCCAGTTACCGGAAATATTTGGCAACAGATTGGACAGGCCCAGCTTGCGGTTTTCCTTGCCGCCTTCGTTGGAGTAGTACGCCGCACGGTAGGTCGGATCGTTTTTCAAGGCCATCTCGTAGGCCTGCATCAAGCCCAGCGCAAGCGCACCCTGGCTGTACAACGACAGCGCCGCACCGACGGCGATCACACCAGCCAACAGACGCGGACGTACTTTCAGCATAGGGGCCACGATCAGTCCTCCGCCATCGACGATTTGGAGCGGTCGAAGACCGGCTTCAGCAGGTAGCTCATCATGCTGCGCTCGCCGGTCTTGACGAACATCTCCACCGGCATACCGGCCTGGATGTCTAGCTTCTTGGCGGCGATCAGCTTGCTGCCTTCCGGCGTGACGCGTGCCCGAATCTTGTAGTAAGGTTGTCCGGTGCGCTCTTCCACTGCACGGTCGGCCGATACCTGGATCAGCGTGCCCGGAATATGCGGCGTCTTGTTGGCGTTAAAGGCCGAGAAGATCAACTCCACCGGCATGCCGACACGCACCTTGTCGATCAGATTGACCGCCAGTTGCGCTTCGACGATCAAGGCGTCATCGGTCGGCACGATATCCATCATGTGGAAGCCCGACTGCACCACCCCCCCCTTGGTGAAGACGTTCAGGCCGACGACCACCCCATCGACCGGGGCCTTGAGCTCAACGTTGCCTAGATCGTATTTTTGCGCGCGTAACTTGCTTTCGGTAACTTCACGGTCGCGCTGGATTTCCGCCAGCTGCGAACTGACTTCCTTCTGGTATTCCTGTGCACGCTGGGCACGGCGCAAGGTGATTTCCGCGATCTGGCGCTGGGTGCGTCCAATATTGCCTATGTCTTCAGATACGGCGCCGCTCAGCTGTACATTGGTGCGCTCCAGATCCAGCAGGCGGCTGCGGGCGACATAGCCGTCCTTGGCCAAGTCACGCAAACCTTCAAGCTGTTCCTTCAGGATCACCAGCTGTTCTTTCTTACTATCGCGCGAAGCCGTCAGGCCACTGAGCTGGCTTTTCAGACCCGCGATGTTTTCATCGAAGGCCGACAATTCGTTCTGCAACGCCATCTGGCGCGTGATCAGCAACTGATCCTGCTGCATCATGGCCTGCGCCGTCTGCGGGTCGGTACGCTGGGCCTTCAACTCTTCAGGATAAGCGACGCTCTTGCTGCCGGCACGCTCGGCCAGCAGGCGCGCTTCCATCGCGCGCGCTGTCAGATACTGGCTCTGCGAGATGTCGACTTGCGCGCGCGCCTGGACATCGTTCATCCGCACCAGCACCTGGCCAGCCTTGACCACGTCGCCATCCTTGACCAGGATTTGCTCAATGGTGCCACCGTTCAGGTATTGAATCGTCTTGCGATTCGATTCACGTGCCACCGTACCGCTGACAGGCACCCCCTTGTCCAGCGGCGCGAAGATGGCCCACAACAGAAAGCCGCCGACGCCCAGCAGCACGATCAGCCAACCCAGCTTGCTATACGCACCCGCATCCGTATTGACGGTCAGCGGAGTGACGTCGTGGCTGATGACTTCCGCAACGTCAGTCTTGCTGTTGGTAAGTAAGTTCCGCATGATTTATTCCTGTTCCTTAGCTTCGACGGCGGCCTGGGCCGCGCGCTCCTCGGCCGCCTGGGCCGCATGTACTTGTGCCAGCTGCGCGTCGGTCTGTGCCTTGCGCTGCGCGTCCAACTCCTGTTCTTGTGGAGTCGGGGCCTGCTGTGCCTGTGCTTGTTGTGCCTGGGCTTGCTGCTGCGCTTGCGCTTGCTGCTGCGCCTGCAAGGCCTTTTGCGTGTTTTCCTGCAGTTTGGCCAGCACCAGATTGGTCGGGCCAAACATTTCCGCCACGCCGTCGCGCAGCAACAGCAGCTTGTTGGTGATGCTGATGACGCTAGTCCGGTGGGTGATCAATACGATGGTCTTGCCGCGCTGACGCAAATCCTGGATCGCGTTGACCAGGGCCTGTTCGCCGACTTCGTCCAGATTGGAGTTCGGTTCGTCAAGCACGATGATCGACGGATCGCCGTACATCGCGCGGGCCAGGCCCAGACGCTGGCGCTGGCCGCCGGACAGGCCGGCACCGCCATCGCCGAGCCTGGTATCGTAGCCCTGTGGCAGATGCAGGATCAGATCGTGAACGCCGGCGCGCTGCGCCGCCTGTACCACTTTGTCCGCATCGATCTCGCCGAAGCGGGCGATGTTTTCGCTGACGGTGCCGGCGAACAATTCGATATCCTGCGGCAGGTAGCCGATGTATGGACCCAATTCACCCTTGTTCCATTGGAAGATGTCGGCGCCATCCAACCGCACCTTGCCCATCATCGCCGGCCATACGCCCACCAGCAGGCGCGCAAGCGTCGACTTGCCGGAACCGCTGGGGCCGATCACGCCCAGCGCATCGCCCGGTGCGATGGCGAAATTGACGCCCTTGAGCACCGGCAGGTTGGCGCCGGGCGGCGCGGCGGATACGCCTTCGACAGTGATACGGCCTTCCGGTTTCGGCAACTGCATGCCGGCCGGCCGCGCCGGATTGGTTTCCAGCAGAGCGGTAAGGCGCTCATAGGCGCTGCGGGTGCTGCTCCATGATTTCCATACGCCGATCACCTGCTGCACCGGCGCCAGAGCGCGGCCCATCAGGATCGACGCGGCAATCATCATGCCCGAGGTGATTTTTCCTTCGATCACCAGCAGCGCGCCGAAGCCCAGCACCAGCGACTGCAGCGATACTTGCACGAACTTGGTCACGGCGTTGACCTTGCCCGACTTTTCGCTCGCTTCGGCTTGCAGCGTCAAGAACTTGCCGTGCAGTTTGAACCAGCGCGACATCAGGTTGGGCAGCATGCCCATCGATTCGATTACCTCGGCGTTGCGCAGATTATTCGTGGCCAAGGTGTTGGCGGCGATCGACATGCTGTTGGCTTCGGCCAGCGGCTTGTGCGACACCTTTTCATTCACGTACGCCAGGATCACCAGGATGACGGTGCCGCACAGCGCGAACACACCCAGTGACGGCTCGAAGAAGAAGATCACGATCAGGTAGACCGGGAACCATGGCGCGTCGAAGAAGGCGAACAACGCATTGCCGGTCAGGAACTGGCGGATATTGGTCAAATCCTGCAGCGCCTGGCCGGCGTTGCCGCCGGCGCGCTTCAGGTTTTGCTCGAAGGCGGCCGTGTAAATGCGCTTGTTGAGCTGCATGTCGAAACGTGCGCCGACGCGCACCAGCACGAAGCTGCGTATCAGTTCGAGTGCGCTCATCGCCAGATAGGCGCCCAGCATCAGCAGCGTCAGCATCAGCAACGTAATCTCGTTGCGGCTGTTCAGCACGCGGTCGTAGACCTGCAGCATATACAGTGACGGCGCCAGCATCAGCAAATTGGTGATCGCGCTGAAGGTGCCGACCGTATAGAACGTGCCCCGAAAATCAGACAATACCTGCTGAATTTCATTCTTGGGAGTGAGGAGTTTTTTCATGTAAGTGCTTGGTACAGTCCAGTGTATGTAGCAATGTACAGCGGCAGGCAGGTGATCACAACAGCTGCAGCGGTGACGTGGCAGGTCAGAGCCGAGCTCGGCGCAAGACACTGCAATATTTATGTTAGGCGAGAGATTATAGATCAACTGCGCACCAAAATGTGATGCAAATCACATTTTGCCACACATTTATCGTGTTTTTTAAAAACAGACGGCAAGGAAGAAAATTAATCAATAGTTGTATTGATAATTTTTACAGGCGGCGCGAACGCGCTGCCGATGAAAAAAGGCCGGGCTTGCGCCCGGCCTTTCAGAGTAATGCTATTCCGCGAGGAATATTAATTACACGGTGAACACGCCAGCTGCAACGGTGGTTGCAGCGGTGGTTGCGTGGTAGCCAACCAGGATGATGGTCTCGAAGTGGGTACCACCGCTCGAGTCAGCATCGTAGGTCAGGGCGGTGTCGGTACCAGCGGCACCGTAGGTGAACACGCCGTTAGCCGCATCGTACGTACCAGCCGAGAACACCGCGGTGTTGTCGGCGCCAGCTGCCAGGTTGGTACCTGCCAGGGTGGTGGTGCCGGTGATGATGTTGGCATTGCCCAGATCGATCTTGTCGCCAGCAACCAGACCTTTGATGACGTCGAAGGTCGAGGTCAGCTCAGCGGTTTGGATCGTGGTCGAGGTGTTCACGCCGGAATCGCCCATTGCTTGGACGATCTTGGCAGTGTTGCCCGACACGGTGATCAGGTCAGCGCCAACGCCGCCGTTGATAACGTCGGCACCGCCACCACCAACGATGGTGTCTTTACCAGCACCGCCGTGGATGGTGTCAGCACCGGTACCACCGGTCAGGGTGCTAGCGATGGTCGACGAACCGGTGATGGTGTTGGTACCAGCGACTTCGGTGATGGTCACACCTTTGCCGATAACAGCAGCGGCGTTGATGGTGTCGCCACCAGCAGCGCTACCCTTGATCGTTACAGCAGCGCTGGTTGCGGTCAGGGCGCCGGTGGTCCAGATGAAGCCGCCAGCGCTAACGCCGGATGCATCAACCGAGGTGATTGCCACGTCGGCGGTGTCAACCAGGGTCAGGCCCATGGTGCCAGTCACTTTGATGGTGGTCACAGCGGAATCAGCCAGGGTCAGCTGACCAGCGAAGGCGGTGTGGCCTGCGGTGGAGTTGCTGTCGTTGGTGGTGATGTTGACGGTTTCGATACCAGCGGCAGCCAGCGAGTTGGTAGCAGCAGCGGTGGTCGAACCTTTCAGCGAAACGTTCAGCACGTCGGTGGTGCCAACGGTGCTGGCCAGTGCGTAGGTCACAACTTGACCAGCAGCAGCGGAGAACGCCAGGTCGGTACCAGCGGCTACGTTGTTGAAGGTAGCGGCACCGGCGATGGCGTTAGCCACTTGCAGGTGGGTGAAGCCGGTTGCGTCGTACAGGTGTGCATCAGCCAGGGTGCCCAGACCCAGGGTTTCGAAGCCCGAGATCTTGGTGTTGCCCGAAGCGCTGAAGTCAGCAGCGATGTTGGCAACCAGAACGTCAGCGGTGCCGGCGCCGCCGCTGATGGCTGCGGTAGGAGCTGCAGCGATGGTGACGGTGTCAACACCGGAACCACCCAGGTACGATTGGCCAGCGCCAACGGTCACTTTGTTTGCGCCGGTCGATGCGGTTGCGGTAATCACGGCAGCAGCGTCAACACCAGCGAAGGTGCCGGTGAAGCCACCAGCGCCGGTCAGGGTAACAGCGGTTGCCAGACCAGCGGTCAGGGTAGCGCTCAGAGCCTTGTCGCCAGCGAGGGTGACGGCGGTTGCAGCAGCAGCCGAGATAGTCACGCCCGACGACGACGAGCCGGTCGAAGTCACGGTCAGGGTTTTAGCAGCTGCGTCGGTGATCGTGCCGCCAGTCACCTTGTTCAGGGTGATGGTTTCAGCATGAGCCGTGGTGCTGTTGTTGATGGTTACGCTTTGCGCGGTGTTAGCCACGGATACCGAGGTCAGCAGTTTGCCGGTCAGGGTAGCGGCGCCAGCATTGCCATCCAGCGTTACCGATTTCAGAGTGCTGTTGCCACCATCGCTGAGGGTAACAGTGTTACCGCCTTTGATCGTTGCGCTAGCCAGCGCGCTGTTCGAGGTTGCGCCGACGTTGAAGGTCAGCAGGGTAGCGGCAGCGGTAGCGGCCGTGGTAGCGTCAGCAGTAGCGATGGTGCCAGTTGCGGTGGCAGCAGCAGCGACCGAGGTACCAGCAGCGGTATCGATGGTGGTTTTCTGAGCGGCGGTCAGGGTGCCTGCGGTCACTGCAGCAGTGGTCAGCACGCCAACAGCAGTAGCATCGGCAGCAGCGGCAACAGCGGTTTGCAGAGCAGCGGTCGCGGCAGCTTGAGCAGCAGCGGCGGTCGAGGTCGCAGCGGCAGCGGTCGAGCCGGTCGAGGTGACGTTGATCGATGCACCACCAACCACGGTAGCGCCAGCGGTGTTCGACACGGTCACTGCGGTAGCATCACCAGCGGTGATGGTCTGTACAGCTGCCGACTTCAGCAGGAAGGTTGCTGCGGTCAGGCCGGTGAAGCCGGACACGTCAGCAGCGTTCGAAGCCAGGGCACCGGTCGATTGCACGTTCAGGGTCTGAATGTTTTTGACGGTACCCAGGGACAGATCGATACCGCCGTTGGTGTCGGTCAGGGTCAGGGTGTTGTTGCCAGCGCCGCCGTTGATCGAATCCAGGCCGCTCCAGGTGGTGGTGGTGGCCGAACCGGTGTTAGCGCCGAAGAACACGTCGTCGCCGGTCGAACCGGTCAGTACGTCCACGCCAGCGGTCAGCTGGGTGTTCACAACTGGGTGAGGAATCAGAGCGGTGATCGAGCTAACGATGGTTGCGTGGAAAGCGGTCAGGTCGGTGGTCGAGTCCACCTGCTTCAGCAGGTCACGTGCGGCAGCAGCAGCAGCGTCGCCCGAGTACGAGTTGATCTTAGGGATGGTGTCCAGCGAGGTGGTGAAGTCGGCAGCGGCAGCGGCGGTCTTGGTGACCAGGGCTGCATCGATCAGGCCTTGGGCGCTGGTGTTGGCCAGTGCGCCGTTGGTGATGGCCAGAGCGGCGTTTGCCTTGCTCAGGTTGCCCGAAACGATGGCGTTGATCCAGTAGGTGCCGCCTTCGGTGTCAGCATCGCGGTGCAGCACGTTGTTGTAGATCGCGTTGACGAACTTGGAGATCGACAGGATGTCGTTGCCGGTGCCGTACAGGGCAACCGATTCAGGAGCGGTGTTGAAGCTGGCAACCAGCTTGGCAACTGCCGAAGTTGGGTTAGCTTGAACAAACGCGTCCACGGCTGCGGTGGTGGTCAGGCTACCGTCGGTATCCGCGGCTGCCAGTTGGGCTTCGAAGGCCTGCAGACCATAGGTATCGGCAGGACGGCCAAAGTAGGAAATGTACAGTTGTTGTACGATTGCTGCGTAATCAGTTGCCGCCATGATGTTAGTTCCTTAAAAAGTTTGGTTTAAACCATAAATTTCCGCAGTTCAGAGCATACAGCGCCGTATGACACTGAACCCTTTTTGCAGAAGGTGGGAGTATATTGCCATACCAAGGGACAATTGTTGTGACGGGCGTCACAAATCAAATGTTTTTCTTCCGACTTTGCAACTAGTTGTAAATTATCTGCTGCATATTTATGCAATATCTTTAAATATTCACAAATAATCACATTAACATTGCGCTATCAGCCCCATCCGGCCGCCTTTATATCACAGGTGCCGGGTATACACAAAAACGGGTAATGCTGCTGTTGCAACATTACCCGTTTTCTTAGTCCGACTACAGCGCCGGAGCCGTTTCAGAGCGCGCTCCGACCAATGCCAGCTGATATTAACGGCTCCATTTGGTGGCGCCGTTGACGGTCACCGTGCTGGATTTAACTTGGAACAAATAGGCAGCCTCTTCCACATTGGCTCCGCCCAGATAACCTTTGATCTTGGAATCGGTCAATAAGGTGGTATTCACCAGCTCGCCCGTTTTGGTGATATTGCCATTAATGTTCACCGGTACCCGCAACTCGTCGCCGACGACGGTCAGGCCGGTCTTAAAGGTCCGCGTACCGAAATCGACATCCAGATGCGCATCTTCCACCGCCGCCTGCACCGCATCGCGGCCGGTACGCTGGAGCACCGCATCGCTGCCGGTCAGCACGAACGAAGCCGTGCCTTCCCTTGGCGCCACATACGCAGTCGATTTCAGACGGGCGATCTGATAAGCGCCCAGGAATTCCTGCGCGGCGTAGGTACCACCGCTTAGCTTGGCCTGCACCTCGGCATCCGGCGAACCGCCGGCAATCGCCTGGTAACGCCCCCAGATCACTTCCTCCGGGCCGCGCACGATGACCGGCGGCAGTACCGGCGGCACCACCACCACTGGCGGGGGCGTCACCACCGGCTGATCCGCGTCCGGTTTTTGGTCCACCTGGGGCGGCACCAACGCGCCACCGCCATTACCGCCAGGGTTGGTGGTCTGGGTGATCTGCTTGCCGCTGGTCAGCGCATTGCCGGATTTTTGCGCGTCGAGATTGACATCGGTGCTCGGATTGCTCGCGCCAACCTTGCCAACCGGCTCATCCGGACGCGCCGGCGCGCCCTGGTCGGCCGGCGACATCACCGGACTGCGCAACAATTGCGGGCTGGTCTGGCCGCGCTGCACCTGCAGCATCAACCCGGCCTGGCCGGCGAACAGTTCGCGGCTGGCGCCGCCCTCGCAGGGGCCGCCGCCTTCGGGGCCGCAGCCGCCGGCAAAGCCGCTGACCACCACGCCGCCCGAGATCACGGTCACGCGCGAAGTCTGCTGGTCGGTATAGACGACGAAGTCGGTGCCGCGCACGCCGATCGCGGCGACCGGCGTGTTGAAGCGGAAGTTCTGCCGCGCCTGCTTGACGCCGACGCCGGAAATGCTGCGCGCCACGCCGCTCAGCAACTCCAGCTTGACGCGGGTGTTAGCCGGATTTTGTGTATCTATATGGTAGGCGACGATGCGCGCCTTGCTGTTCGGCCGCAATACCAGGAAACCCTGGTCGACCGTCTTGACATAAACATAGCCATCGGCGCCGGTGGTCAATTCGTCACCCTCTTGCACGGCGGCGTCGAGCACGGCGGGACGCGCGGCGACACTGACCTGGCCAGTGACGAACACGAGCTTCCCGGCTTCGCCGGCCTGGGCGGCCGATGCCAGCATCCCCAGCCCCAGCAGCATGGCCGCTAACATGGTGTGAAATTGATTGCGCATAATAAGTATCTCCCTCAGCCTACATTGTCCGCTATCCTCGATGAAAGTATGTGACTCGGGTCACATTCTTTCATTTGGATACAATTGACCGGAGGCTGCCGCGACAGTTGCGGCCGGGACGGACGAAAGCGATATAAAAATACCAATACGCACTATTCCTTCCAAGCACAAGCCGTTATACTGGGCGACTATTCTACCTTAGCAATCACTTTATTTTGTGCGGCCTGTGAGCCGCCGCACCCACCTGGATCAGCCGTTATTTTGCGCATTCCGTTTCCATCCACCTCCGTCGCACGCGGCTGCATCGCCATTGCCGCACTGCTGATCACCGCCTGGGTCCAGTGGGACCACGGCAGTGCGGCGCAGCGGCTCGATAATTGGTTGCGCGACCGCTACACGGTGCTGCACGCGACGGCGCAGCCGGAACAGCGCGTGCTGCTGGTGGACATCGACGAAACCAGCCTGGAACGCTATCCCTGGCCGTGGCCGCGCACCCGCATGGCGGAAATGGTGGAGGCGCTGCTGGCCGACGGCGCCCGCGGCGTGGCGCTCGACATCCTGCAGGAAAAGCCGGCCGATGCGGCCGGCGACGCGCGCATGGCCATGCTGTCGCAGCATGCGCCGCTGGTGGTGGCGCAGCTGTTCGACTTTGGCCAGCGCGAGGATCCGCTGCACAGCGGCGTGCTGGCCGGCGGCGCGCCCGGCGCAGCCCCCGGCGCCGTGCCCGCCTACGGCTACATCGCCAACCACGGCGGCCTGGCGCAGGCGGCTCATTTCGGCAACATCGGCGTCGCCCCCGACACCGACGGCGTGCTGCGCCAGGTGCCGATGCGCACCGTCTTCAACGGCCGCAGCTACCCGACGCTGTCGCGCGCGCTGCTGGACTGCTGCGCCGGCGGCCGTCCGCTGGCCGAAACCGCCTCCGGCTGGGTCCGCATCCCGTACGCGCGCTCCTGGGAGGCCTATACCGTGGCCAAGGCCGCCGACCTGCTGGACCAGCGCGTGCCGCCCGAATTCATCCAGGGCCGGCTGGTGCTGATCGGTTCGTCCGCGCTGAGCATCGGCGACCGCGTCGCCACGCCGCTGGGCGCGCTCAGCGCCGGGCTGATGGTGCACGCCTCCATGCTGACCGGCTTGCTCGACAGCCAGGCCGGCCTGGCGCCGGCGCCCTGGCCCGGCAGCCTGATCGCGCTGCTGTTCTGCCTGGGCGTGACGACGCTGGCCACCTATACGCTGCCGCGCCGCACCGCCGCCGTCAACATCACGCTGCTGACCGCCAGCTCGGCGCTGTGGCTGCTTCTGGCCTACGCCATCGCCCCGCACGACGCCGCCTTCGGCCCGTCCGGCCCGCTGCTGTCCAACCTGTTCCTGCTGATGGTGGCGGTGCCGTTCCACTGGCAGCTGGCGCAGACGCGCTCGCGCCGCCTGCTCGACACGCTGCGCCAGTACGTGGCCGGCGACGTCGTCGACGAGCTGTTGCGCAGCAACCTGGAAGACCCGCTGGCGCCGCGCCAGCTGCAGGTGACCACGCTGATCGCCGACATGGAAGGCTATACCACCCACGTCGAGGCGCTGCCGGTCGAGGAGGCCGCGCGCCTGACCACCGACTTCCTCGACTGCCTGACGCGCCCGGTCCTGGCGCTGCGCGGCACGCTGGATAAATACACCGGCGACGGCATGGTGGCGTTCTGGGGCGCGCCGCTGCCCAATCCCGACCACGCCAACCTGGCGCTGGACGCGGCGCGCGCCATGCTGCTGGCGGTGCAGGAGCTCAACGCCCGCCGCGCCGCCACCGGCCAGCCGCCGCTGCGCGTGCGCATCGGCATCGAAAGCGGGCTGGCCATGGCGGGCGACTTTGGCACCGCCATGCGCAGCATCTATACTGCGGTGGGCGACAGCGTCAACACGGCCTCGCGGCTGGAACAGGCGGCACGCGACTATCCTTACGACATCATCATCGGCGAAGGAACCGTGAGCCGCGCCAGCCGCCACCGTTTCCGCCAACTGGGCCAGCGCGTATTGCGCGGCAAGGAGCACCCGATTAATCTGTACACCCTCGAGGACGCGCCATGCGCGCGCTGAAATCCCTGCCCCTGCTGGCGCTGCTGCTGCCGCTGCTGTGGAGCGGCGCCCCGGCGGCCGCCCAGGCGCTGCCGCAGGGGCCGGACACCGAAACCGCCGCTGCGCCGGCCGAACCCGGCGACCAGCCGCCGTCCTACCCGCCGGTTCAGCAGGAAGAGCTGTATCTGGAGGCGATGCGGGCGCTGGCGGCCGACCAGCCCGAGCGCGCCAACGCCCTGCTGCTGCGCTTCCTGGAACACGAGCCGCGCCACGCCGGCGCCTGGCTGGACCTGGCGTTCAGCCAGTGCACGCTGGGTCACGGCGCCGAGGCCGAACGCCTGTTCCGCGAAATCGAAACCCGCTTCAAGCCGCCGCCGGCCATCCAGGAGCTGATCGACGACCACCGCGCGCGCGGCTGCAACACGAGGCCGTCGTGGCGCCCGCTATGGGCGCTGTCGCTGGGGCGCGGCTACGACAACAACATCAACCAGGGCGCCAGCAGCAACCAGTTTGCCACCGGCAGCGGCAGCACGCTGACGCAATGGGACCTGGGACCCGACTACCTGCCCAAGGCCGACCATGTGACGACGGCTGGTGTTGACTACCTGCAACAGCTCGACGAGACCGGCTCGCTGCTGATCGCCCAGCTGCGCATGCGCCAGAACGACCACGTGCACCAGCAGGATTCGGCTTCGCTGCTGCTGGGCTACGAGCGGCCGTGGCAACTGGGCGCCTGGCGCGGCTACGGCACGGTCGCGGTCAGCGCGCTGCAGCTGGAACGCCAGTTGTACCAGCGCCAGGAGCAGGTGCAGGTGCGCGCCACGCCGCCGCTGAACCTGCCGGAAAACCTGCAATGGTCGCTGCTGGCCAGCCTCAGCCATGTACGCTATCCGACCCGCACCAAGTACGACTCCAACACGCTGGAACTGGGCACCAGCCTGTACTGGCGCGGCACGCAGCAGGTGTCATTCTCGCTCAGCGGCCTGTCGGACCAGGGCCAGAACGGCCGCCTCGGCGGCAACCGCCAGGGCTGGTACGGCGCGCTGCAGCTGACCCAGCCGCTGCCGTGGAATCTGAAGGGCGAACTGGGCTGGTCGCGCCAGGCCTGGCGCAGCAGCGATGTGTATTCGCCGGACTTGATCGACATCGTCCGCCACCAGGACACGCGGCAGTTGCGCGCCGCCGTGCAGATGCCGATGGGCACCCATCAAACCCTGCAGCTGGAATGGCGCGCGGTAAGAAATCAGGAAAACATCTCGTTGTTTCAATATAATAGCCATGCAATCCAGCTCAATTGGCGCTGGGACAACTTTTAGCAGACCGATGATTCCAACCCGCACCACCACCGCTGCCGTCGCGGCGCCGCCCGCATGACGGCGCCCGAGCAAGAACCAGCCGCCGCGCTCCCAGTGGACCCGGTGGCGGCGGCGCTGGAAAGCGAGCAGCCGGTCAACCTGCAGATTCACCTGCGCAATATCCCGCTGCTGGCCAACCTGACCGAAGAAGAAATGCTGATGGTGCGCTCCGACCTGCGTATCCGCCAGTACGCCAAGCGCGAGGTGGTGCTGCAAAAGGGCGCCAGCGGCGACAGCCTGCTGTTCCTGCTGCAAGGCCAGCTGCAGGTGGTCGACATCACCGAGGATGGCCGCGCGATCGGCCTGCGCATGCTGGCGCCGGGCGACTTCTTCGGCGAAATCGCCGTCATCAACGGCACCATGCGCTCGGCCTCGGTGGTGGCGACAACGCCGGTGCTGATCGCGCTGCTGCCGCGCGCCACCGCGCTGCACCTGTTCTCGCACTCGCCGTCGGTGGCCAACCAGATGCTGCGCTTCCTGGCCGCCAAGGTGCAGCGCGACTCGGAGTTCCGCGCCCTGCTCAGCATCCACAACACCGCCAAGCGCATCTACAGCTTCCTCGAGCTGGTCAAGGAAAAGAAGAGCGACGACATCGAGGTGGTCGAGAACCTGCCGACCCACCAGGACATCGCCAACATGATCAACACCAGCCGCGAGACGGTGACCCGCACGCTGCTGACGCTGGTCCAGCAGGGCATCATCAAGAAAGGCACGCACCGGCTGATCATCGTCAACCCGGAAGCGCTGCAGAAACTGGCGCAGAGCTAGCGGCAGCCGCGGCAGGCGTCAGGCCTTGCCGGTCAGCGCGGACAGCCAGCGCTTGAAGCGGCCGCCGGTGGCCGCGTCGGCTTCCGCCGCGACGGCCGGCGCCGCCGGCAGCGGCTCGGGCTCGGGTTCGACCAGCGGAGCCGGCGCCGCCGGCTTCAATTCGCCCTGGCGCACGCTCGCGTCGAACAGCATCAGGCCCAGCGCACGGCGGTCGTCGCCGCCATGCGTTTCTGCCGGGACAAACGTCGGCGACAGCAAATCGATGCGGTACAGCTGCCCCGGCTTCAGCAGCACCGGCAACTCCACCTCGGTCAGCCGGTTCTGCACGCCGAAGAACACCTGCTGCTGGACCACGTCGCCGAATTCCTTGCTGGCCTCGTCGTATTCGCGCACCTGCACCGTCATCGGCGTCGACGAATCGTAGATGCTCAGGATGCGCAAGGCCAGGATGTTGCTGTCCTGGCGCGCCAGGAAATAGGACCAGGCGTTGCCGTTCGACCAGCGTCCGCCGATGCCGTTCATGTCCGGCTCGAACGCATGCCAGCCGCGGCCGAACTTGTCGATCCGGGTGATGCGCTCGTCCCTGGCTTCGGTATCGAACACGAAGATATTGCCCTGGCAGCGGCGGCATACTTCGGCCTTCATCGAATCCTTGGCGATGGCCTCGCGCTCGGGCGCGCGCAGCAGTTCGACGATCGAGGTGTCGCGCAGGTTCGGCAGGCCCATCTCGCCCTCGTAGTCCAGGCAGCACAGCGACATCTGGCCGTCGGCCAGCATCGACACGTTGTGCGCCATCGAGCAGTCGAGCGCCTCGACCCGCTCTTCCACGTACACCAGCGACTCCTTCGGCAGGAAGGTCTTCATGAACGACTCTTCCTTGGTCCACAGGCCGAAGGTCTTGAAGCGGATGAAGCAGTTCGGCGCGAACATATAGCCCCAGAAACGGTCCTCGGTCATGTCGACCGCGCCCTCGGGCACCGTGTCGCGGCTGGCGGCCAGGTGGTTGCGCGCGATCTGCTCGGCGTACTGGTCCAGCGCGCGCGCGTGCTCGGTGGCGAACTGTTCGGGGAACTCGGCGCGCAGCTGCTCCGCATAGCCGTCGAAGCGGTTCAGCAGTTCCAGCACGAAGGCGTCCTTGTCCTCCAGCGCGAACGGGTCCCACATATTGAATTCGAAGTCGGACTGGATGGTCGAGTCGGTGCGCATGTTCGAGGTCGACGTCACGTGCACCTCGACCCGCGATTCGCTGCCGTTGGCGAATTTTTCGCGCAGCGCGGGGAAGATGCGGTCGAAATACTGCTGGAAGTTCAGCTTGTCGTAGCCGCGCATGCGCTGGTACGAATCCTCGGTCGGCGTCTGCAGGCTCAGCACCAGCGCCACGTTGTTGTGCTGGAAGATCTTGCGGGCCCGCTCGGCGTCGAGGATGGCGAAGTTGCTGATCAGATAGACTTCGATGCCGTACTGCTCGCACAGGTCGATGTACTTGTAGATTTTCTTGTTCAGCAGCGGCTCGCCCAGCACGTTGAACTGGATCGGCTTGTTCATGCCCAGGTCGCGCACCTGCTCGATGAAGCGCACCGCCAGCTCGTCGTCGGCGTTGCCGCGCTCCTTCTTCAGGTAGTCCGACGGGCAGAAGGTGCAGTGCATATTGCAGTGGTTGGTCAGCTCCAGGAAAAACACCTCCGGCTGCACCGACCAGTCGTTGACCGGCGCCGGCCGCGCTTCGGTCACGGGCAGCGGCGGGCTGGGGACGGCGGCGGCGTCGGTTTGCAGGTGGATTTTGATCATGGGAGGTGGCTGGGACTAGTGACGGGAGACGAGCCGCGATTATATAGCAATCGGCCGCGCTGCCGCGCCCCGTGGCCGCGCGCCCGGCCGGCCCGGCCCGCTCTGGTGCGCAGGGGCGGCATGCTATAATCCGCCGCTTTGCCACCCGGCCCGCGCGCCACCGCACCATGACGAAAACCACCTGCCCGCTCCACCGCCGCGCCACGCGCCGGTCCACCAGCCAGACCGGAGCGGCACGATGATTTCGCGCGCCATGTTCAGCGGCCTGTGGCGCTACCGCGGCTTCGTGTTCGGCAGCGTGCAGCGCGAATTCCAGTCGCGCTACCGCAATTCGCTGCTGGGCGCCGCCTGGACCGTGCTCAACCCGCTGGCCATGATCGTGGTCTACACGGTGATCTTCTCGCAGGTCATGGGCAGCCGCCTGCAGGGCAGCAGCGCCACCTTCGCCTACAGCATCTACCTGTGCGCCGGCGCGCTGACCTGGGGCCTGTTTGCCGAGATCACCGGGCGCAGCCAGTCGGTGTTCATCGACCACGCCAACCTGATCAAGAAACTGCAGTTCCCGCGCATCTGCCTGCCCATCATCGTGGTGCTCAACGCGCTGGTCAACTTCGCCATCATCTTCGGCCTGTTCACCGCCTTCCTGCTGATCTCCGGCAGCTTTCCCGGCTGGGTCTACTTCGCCGTGTTCCCGGTGCTGCTGCTGCAGATCCTGTTCTCGATCGGGCTCGGCATGGTTCTCGGCGTGCTCAACGTTTTCTTCCGCGACGTCGGCCAGTTCTTCAGCATCGTGCTGCAGTTCTGGTTCTGGTTCACGCCCATCGTCTACCCGGCCAGCGCGCTGCCCGAGGGCGTGCGCGCGCTGCTGGTGTGGAACCCGATGGCGGCGGTGATCGGCGCCTACCAGCAGGTGCTGGTCAACGGCCAGCTGCCGCACTGGGGCAGCCTGCTGCCGGCCGCCGTGCTGGGCCTGGCCTGCTGCGTGCTGGGACTGCAGCTGTTCCGCAAGCGCGCCGGCGAGATGGTCGATGAACTGTAAGCGCCACACCGAGAGCACACCATGGGCACCATAAGCGTCAAACAACTGGGCAAGGCCTACAAACAATACAGCAACCGCTGGGGACGGCTGGCCGAGTGGGTGCTGCCGTCGCTGGGCCGGCGCCACCGCCTCAAGTGGGTGATCCAGGACGTCAGCTTCGAGCTGGCGCCGGGCGAGGCGGTCGGCATCATCGGCATCAACGGCGCCGGCAAGAGCACGCTGCTCAAGCTGATCACCGGCACCGCCCAGCCCACCACCGGCAGCGTCCACATCACCGGCCGCGTGGCCGCGCTGCTGGAGCTGGGCATGGGCTTCCATCCCGAGTTCAGCGGCCGCCAGAACGCCTACATGGCGGGCCAGCTGCTGGGCATGTCGGTCGAGGAGATCAGCGCGCTGATGCCGGAGATCGAAGCCTTTGCCGACATCGGCGACTACATCGACCAGCCGGTGCGCGTCTATTCATCCGGCATGCAGATGCGCCTGGCGTTCAGCGTGGCCACCGTGCGCCGGCCGGACGTGCTGATCGTCGACGAGGCGCTGTCGGTGGGCGACGCCTGGTTCCAGCACAAGAGCTTCGAGCGCATCCGCCAGTTCCGCAAGCTGGGCACCACCTTGCTGATCGTCAGCCACGACCGCGCCGCGATCCAGTCGATCTGCGACCGCGCCATCCTGCTCGACCGCGGCCACCTGGCGTTCCAGGGCAAGCCGGAAGAAGTGATGGACTACTACAACGCGCTGATCGCCGAGCGCGACGGCGTCAACATCGAGCAGACCACCGCCGCCGACGGCCGCACCCAGACCAGCTCGGGCAACGGCAAGGCGACGGTGACCGCCATCAGCCTCGAGAGCGCCGACGGCGCGCCGCTGGAAGTGGTCAACGTCGGCGTGCCGGTCACGCTGCGCATCAAGGTCCAGGTCCACGCCGACCTGCCGCGCCTGGTGCTGGGCTATATGATCAAGGACCGCCTGGGCCAGCACATCTACGGCACCAACACCCACCACATGGAGCAGCCGCTGACCGAGCTGAACGCCGGCGAGCAGATCGAATACTGCTTCCGCTTCCCGCTCAACCTCGGCCCCGGCAGCTATTCGGTGACCACCGCGCTGACCAGCAGCGAAACCCACCTGGCCGACAACTACGAGTGGCGCGACCTGGCGCTGCTGTTTATCGTCATGAACATGAACCGCAAACCATTTGCCGGCACCAGCTGGATGGAACCGGCGATCGAGATCGCCCGATGAGCGCCGGCTTCTACCGCGCCTTCGAGGACCGCTACCGCGGTTCGCGCGACATCATCAAGGACAGGCTGCGCGCCTACCAGCCCTTCATTGCCCCGCTGGCCGCGCTGCAGGATCCGCCGGCCGCGCTCGACCTCGGCTGCGGCCGCGGCGAATGGCTGGAACTGCTGGGCGAACAGGGCTTCCGCGCCCACGGCGTCGACCTCGACGACGGCATGCTGGCGGCCTGCCGCGAGCGCGGCCTCGACGTCGAGCTGGGCGACGCCATCGCCTGCCTGCGCGCGCTGCCCGAACGCAGCCTGGCGCTGGTGTCGGCCTTCCATCTGGTCGAGCACATCCCGTTCGAACTGCTGCAGACGCTGGTGGCCGAGGCCCAGCGCGTGCTGCTGCCGGGCGGCCTGTTGATCATGGAAACGCCCAACCCGGAAAACCTGGTGGTGGGCGCCTCCAGCTTCTACCTCGACCCGACCCACCTGCGCCCGCTGCCGCCGCAGCTGCTGGCCTTCGTCACCGAGTTCGGCGGCTTCGGCCGCCACAAGGTGGTGCGCCTGCAGGAACAGGCGGAGCTGCGGGGCGACGCGCCGATCGGCCTGATCAACGTACTCAACGACGTCAGCCCGGACTACGCCGTGGTGGCGCAAAAGGATGCCGAGGCCCCCGTGCTGGCGCCGTTTGAAAGCGCCTTCGACGCCGGCTACGGCCTGGCGCTGGGCCAGCTGGCGCAGCGTTTCGAGCAGCGCCTGGCCGGGCGCGACGACGCGCTGCGCGCCGCGCTGGCGCAGCTGGAACAGCACACCATCGACAGCAAGCTGCGCCTGGCCGGCGCCGAATCCGGCCTCGAGGGCGTGACCCGCCTGAGCCAGCGCAACGACGCCCGCAACGAGGAGCTGGCGCGCGCGCTGGCCGCGCTCGACGGCCGCATGCACGGCGCCGAACAGGCGATACAGCACGCCACCCATGCGGCGCAGCTGTCCGAGCAGGCGCGCCAGGAAGCGGCGGCGCAACGCGCCCAGGCCGAGCAACAGATCGCCGCGCTGCTGGCCAGCAGTTCGTGGCGCATCACCGCGCCGTGGCGCATGGTCGGCGGCTGGGTGCGCGATACGCGCGCGGCCGCGCGGCCGCGCGCCAAGGCCCTGCTGCTGCGCGTGGCGCGCGCCGCGCTGCGCCGGCCGCGCGTCAAGCGCCTGCTGCAGCCGCTGCTGGCCCGGGTGCCCGGCCTGCAGGGACGCCTGCAGGCGATGCTGTACCACGCCGCCGTCCAGGCCAGCCAGACGATGCCGCCTGAACCGCCGGCGCCGCTGGGCGACCTGTCGCCGCGCGCGCTGCGCATCTACCACGATCTCCAATCCGCGCTCAAGACAAGGAAACATTGATGCGTATCGTCATCGATTTGCAGGGAGCCCAGTCCGAAAGCCGCTTCCGCGGCATCGGCCGCTATTCGCTGGCGCTGGCGCTGGGCGTGGCGCGCAACGCCGGCCAGCATGAAGTGTGGCTGCTGCTGAACGGCGCGCTGGCCGACGCCATCGCCGACCTGCGCGCCGCCTTTGCCGACCTGGTGCCGCCCGAGCGCATCTGCGTGTTCGACGTGGCCGGTCCGCTGGCCGAGCTGCATCCAGAAAACAGCGCGCGCACCCGCGCCGCCGAACTGCTGCGCGAATACGCGATCGCCCAGCTGCGGCCGGACGCGGTGCTGGTGACCAGCCTGTTCGAAGGCTTCGTCGACGACGCCGTGGTGTCGGTCGGCGGCTTTGCCGGCGCCGAGCGCACCGCCGTGGTGCTGTACGACCTGATCCCCTTCCTCAATCCGGACGCCTACCTCGGCACGCCGGCCCAGCGCCGCTACTACGAGCGCAAGATCGCCTCGCTGCGCCAGGCCGGCCTGCTGCTGTCGATTTCCGACTACTCGCGCCAGGAAGCGATCGACGCGCTGCAATTGCCGCCGCAGCAGGTGGTGGCCATTTCCACGGCGGTCGACGACAGCTTCCGCCCGGCCGCGCCGGACGCGGAACGCTGGGCCGCGCTGCGCCAGCGTTTCGGCGTGACGCGCGCGATGCTGATGTACGCGCCCGGCGGCTTCGACGCGCGCAAGAACATCGACGGCCTGATCACCGCCTACAGCCTGCTGCCGGCGGTGGTGCGCAACGGCCACCAGCTGCTGGTGGCCAGCAAGCTGGGCCAGCACGACCGCGACACGCTGCTGGCGCACGCCGCCCGCGCCGGCCTGGCCACCGATGAGCTGATCCTGACCGGCTACGTCAGCGACGCCGACTTGATCGAGCTGTACCGCAACGCCGCGCTGTTCGTGTTCCCGTCGCGCCATGAAGGCTTCGGCCTGCCGGCGCTGGAGGCAATGGCCTGTGGCGCGCTGGTGATCGGCGCCGACAACACCAGCATCCCGGAAGTGATCGGCTGCGACGAAGCCATGTTCGATGCCCGCGACCCGGCCGCCATCGCCGCCAAGATCGCCGAAGTGCTGACCGACGCCGCCCTGCAGCAGCGCCTGCGCGAGCACGGCCGCCGGCAGGCTGCGCGCTTCTCATGGGACGCGACGGCGCAGCGCACCGTGCGCGCGCTGGAGGCTTGGCGCGGCCAGGCCGGCGCAGGCCAGCCCGCCCCGGCCCCGCGCAAGCCGAAGCTGGCCTTCGTCTCGCCGCTGCCGCCCGAGCGCACCGGCATCGCCGACTACGCCGCGCAGCTGCTGCCGGCGCTGCTGGACCACTTCGACATCGAGCTGGTGCTGCAGCAGGACAAGCTGACCCTGCCGCCGGCGCTGGCCGCGCTGCCGCGGCGCGACGTGGCCTGGTTCGATCAGCACGCCGGCGACTACGACCAGATCCTCTACCAGTTCGGCAACAGCCCCTTCCACAGCCACATGTTCGGCCTGCTGCGCCGCCATCCGGGCGTGGTGGTGCTGCACGACTTCTTCCTCAGCAGCGTGCTGGCCT
Source organism: Duganella hordei (assembly GCF_040369125.1). Lineage (NCBI taxonomy): Bacteria > Pseudomonadati > Pseudomonadota > Betaproteobacteria > Burkholderiales > Oxalobacteraceae > Duganella > Duganella hordei. The sequence continues at coordinate 887 of NZ_BPWI01000023.1, read as the reverse complement.
ACGAGCAGATGACCGGCGGCATGCCGGGCGCCTGGTCGCAAGCGCTGTTCGACAGCCACGGCTATCCGGCGCTGCTGGCCGGCCAGCAGCCGGACGGCACCGACGCCGCGCGCGACCGCTATCCGTGCAACCTGGCGGTGCTGCAGGACGCCACCCGCGTCATCGTCCATTCCGAACACGCGCGCGGCCTGGCGCGCCAGTGGTACGGCGCGCAGGCGGCGGCCAACTGGAACGTGGTGCCGCTGCCGCGCGCGCTGCCGGCGCAGCAGGACCGCGGCGCCGCCCGCCGGGCGCTGGGCATCGCCGACGACGCGCTGCTGGCGTGCAGCTTCGGCTTCATCGCGCCGACCAAGCTGACGCTGGAACTGATCCAGGCCTGGCTGGCCTCGCGGCTGCACGCCGATCCGCGCTGCATACTGGTGCTGGTGGGCGCCAACCACGGCGGCGACTACGGCGCGCAGGTCAGCGCCGCGATCGCCGGCCACGAGCGCATCCGCATCGCCGGCTGGACCGACGAAGCCGTCTATCACCAGTATCTGCAGGCCGCCGACATCGGCGTGCAGCTGCGCAGCGTGTCGCGCGGCGAGACCTCGGCCGCCGTGCTCGACTGCATGAACTACTGCCTGGCCACCATCGTCAACGCCAACGGCTCGATGGCGGCGCTACCCGCCGACGCCGTGTGGCAGCTGGCCGACCATTTCGAACTGCCGGCGCTGACCGCCGCGCTGGACGGCCTGCGCGACGACGCCGGCCGCCGCCAGGCGCTGGGCGCCGCCGCCGCCCAGCTGCTGCACACCGCGCACAGCCCCGAGCAATGCGCCCGGCTGTACGCCGACGCGATGGCCGAAGCCGAAGCCGACGCGCGCCACGGCCGCCCGGCGCTGCTG
>NZ_BPWI01000022.1:0-74629 GCF_040369125.1 Duganella hordei | reverse complement strand
GCAAAGCGGGGTCAGTTCCGGCAATCGGACACGCGTGTCCGATTGCCGGAACTGACCCCGCTTTGCAGCTCTGACCCCGGATTTGGGTTGCTCAACGCGATTACAATTATTGCAACAAAGCATTATCATCGCGGGGGCGTCAGTATAGCAGGCGGCTACTTCTTCACGACCTTTTCCAGTGTCTGGTCGACAAAGTCGCCGTCGCTGTCGTTGAAGCGCACACGGACCGGGTACCAGTCCATGGATGGCGCCAGCCACAGGTCGACCTGCTGGCCTTCCTTGTCCGGCGGCGGCGCCTTGACCAGGTGGACGGCCTGCACCTCGCCGGCGCCGATCTGCACCGCCTCGGTCTTGACCACCTTGAAGGTCCACGGCTCCGCGTCGCGGCGGCCGGCGACGAAGTACTGCCATTCGCTGCCCGGCTTGAACTTGTCCGGCGTGGCGCGCGCCTGGGCCGCCAGCTGCCACTGGGCGCTGGAGCGATCCTGCTCGCCGCCCTTGATCGGGTAACTGACGTCGCTTTCGGTGAAGGTGATGGTCTTGGCGTCGCGCTTGAACGACGTCGTGTACGGCTCCTTGCGGAAGCGCTTTTCGTAGAACGTGGCCGGCGCCAGGCCGAAATCGTCGATCGCGCCCTCGCTGCGGTTTTCCACCACCTTGCCGAAGATCGCGGCGCGGCTCTCGGTGACGATCGAGTACTTGCCCTCGCCCGCGCGCCATTGCACGCTGGCCTGGCCGTTGAGCGACAGCCCGCTCTGCTTGATCTTCAGCGAGTAGCTCAGGTCGGCCGACGGCGGCATGCTGGTCGGACGCTTGACGCTCGGGTGTTCGCCCGGCGCGTCGGCCGCTTGCGCGGCGCCCGCCAGCAGCACGGTGGCGCCCAGCAGGCCAAGGATAATAGAGGTTCGCATGCGTTTCACTTTCCAGGTTCGGTCTTGATGATCTTGGTGACGGTCTGCGTGGTCAGCGCGCCGCTCGCTTCGGTATTACGGAATTGGATCGGGTACCAGTTCAGCCCCGGCGCCAGCCAGATGTCGAACCGCGACGAATAACTGCCGGGACGCGGCGGCCGGCTCAGGTGCCAGGTCACGATCTTGCCCATCCTGGTGTCCAGCTCTTCCTCGCCGACCAGTTGGAAGCGGAAAATCGTCGCCTCCTTGTCCTCGCCGACTTGTATCTCGATATCGCTGCGGAACTGGTTGACGTCGGCCCGGCCGATGCCGCCCAGCTGGAACGGCACCGTGGTCTTGTCCTGCGCGCCCGCCAGCAGCGGGTAGCTGCGCTCGGACGCGGAAAACGTGATGGTGCCGGCGTCGCGGTTGAAATGGGTCGCGGTTTCGGCGCGGCGCGCGCGCTTTTCCGTGGCCGTGTCCGGGGAGATGCCGTAGTCGTCGATCGTGCCGCGGCTGCGCGCGACCAGCAAATTCAGGCGCGTGACCAGCAGGCTGATGCCCGCCTCGGCCGAGGCTTCGTACTTGCTGCCGTCAGTATGCCACGTCATGCCGGCGGAGCCCGTCCAGTTGGTGCCGTCGGCGTCGACCCGCGCCACGTCCATCTCGAAACGCGCGGAGGGCGGCAGATTGACCTTGTAGCGGCGCGCGCTCCTGGGCTCCTCCTCGGCCGCCGCGACCGGCGCGGCCGGCTTGGCCGCTTCGGCGTCGGCCGCCGGCGGCGCCGCGGTTTGCGCCTGCGCGGCGCCGGACTGGTTGGCGCCGGCGTCGGGCGTGGCGGCAACCTCTCCCGCCGCCGGGGTCGAGGCGCCGGCATCCGCCGCGGCCGCGCTGCTGGCGGCCGGCGCCGGCTCTTCCGGCTGGTCCAGCACCGGTTCGGGTTCGGGCCTGGGTTTCGGCTTGCGCCGCGGCTTGGCGGCGGGCGGCAAGGGCTGCACCTCGGCCGACGGCGGCGTGTCGACATGCTTGGGCAAGGTCAGCCGCAATTGCGCCGTCATCAGCGACGGCTGCGGCATCGGCCGCGCCGCCTCGTTGCCGAGCCGGTTGTCCACCCAGTCGATCGCCACATAATGCAGCGCCACCGTGGCTGCGCACAAAATCAACAGGCGGCGGCGGTGGAATAGATGGGTGAATAAGCTCATGGCCGCTAGTTTAACGCTTTCGGCCGCGATACGCGGCGGATCAGAAATGTTGTCAAAATCTTTTGAATGCGATCGCGTTATCTGCTACGCTGAACGCTATTCCCACAGGAGACTTTTCATGGCCAATACGCAAATGCCGAACATACCGGGCGCCGGTGTGATGAACGATACGCTGGACTTCGTCAAGAGCCTGTGGGGCACTATGAGCGTGCCCGGCCTGACTGCGCCGACGCTGTCGGTCGAAGAACTGGACAAGAAGATCAACGACCTGAAGGCCGTCGAGACCTGGCTGAACCTGAACATGAGCATGCTGCGCGGTACCATCCAGGCGCTGGAGGTGCAGCGCGGAACCATCGCCACGCTCAAATCGGTCGGCGCCAGCCTGGCGGCGGCGGTCAACCAGCCGACCGGCAACGACAAGTCGATCTTCGACGCCAATCCATACGCCTCGGCCTTCTTCCACCACGCCCGCGAGGCCGACAAGGAAAAGACCGCGACGCCGGCAACGCCCGCACCGGCGCCGGAAGCCAAGCCGGAAGCCACCGCCCCGGCCGACAAGCCTGGCGCCGATGCGGCGGCCGCGCAGATGGCCAATCCGGCTGTCTGGTGGAATATGCTGCAGGATCAGTTCAAGCAGGCCGTATCGACGGCCATGGCGTCCGAATCGATGATGGCCAGCGCCGCGGCGCGCGCCACCGACACCGCCGCCAAGTTCGCGGCGGCGGCCACCGCGCCGGTCAAGGCCAAGCCGGCCGCCGAAGCAGCCAAGCCGGCGGAGAAAAAAGCACCGGTCAAGCGGCCGCCCGCCAAGGCCAAGCCGGCAGCGGCGGACAAGTAACAGCCGGGCGGGAACGCCGAACCTAAGCCAGGCGCTGGATGCGGATCGCGTCGATCAGGCCATCCGCCTGGCGCTGCACTTTTTCGATATCGATCAGGCCCTCTTCTTCGAGCAGCTTTGCGCTGTCGTGGGCGGCCTGAAAACTGTCCAGGGTATCCCCTTTGGCGGCGACCGGCCGTATCCAGGCCACGCTGCCCACTTTCATCTTCACGTACACTTCCTTGGCGATATCGCGCATATTTTTGTGCCCTTTATTTGCCCTCAATATTGACAGCGAATCAAGGCGCGGACAGAGCCGCGCCGCGATCCAGTGTAATCATTTGCCGACCCGGAAACAAGTTCGCTGTTGCGTCCATCCGTCACGCTGCGCACTCATTCCGGCACGGCGCCGTTGGCCGCTTCGTACTCGCTGGCGGCGGCCGCCGCCACCACGCCGGACACCGGCGCCAGCATCGCCAGCTGCTCCATCAGCTGGGCGAAACGCTGCTGCCCCGGCGCGATCGCGTCGACATGCATCAGCACACCGATGGCCTCCTCGGCCAGCTCGCGCACATAGCCGGTCTGCTGCAATTGGGAGATCAGTATCTGCGCCGAATTGAAGAGGATGCGCATATTGTGCGGCAGCGCCTTGCGCGCCACGCGCATCCACTCGACCGCCTCGACCAGCTTGCCGCTCTTCCACAGCAGCACGCCCTTGTTCATCATGTCGGACGCTTCCTTGCGCGCCGACTTGATCAGCTCCATGCCCTCGTCGCCCATGCGCGCCTTGTCGAAGATCTTCTGCACGTCGTCCAGCAGCGGCGTATTGTCATGGTTGTTGCGGGTCACGTACACCAGCAGCCCGACCGGCGCTTCCTTGACGCCGACGGCGAACATCAGGCTCGCCATGTCGAGACAGGTGTCGGTGTCCGGCCGCGGCTTGTTCTCATCGGCCAGCAAGGCTTCCAGTTCGTCGCCGGCCTTGCGCGCGCGGCGATAGTCGCCGCTTTCGTGATACACCAGCCCTTCGGTGATCTTGGCGCGCAGCGTGACCTGGTCGCCGCCGAACTGGTGGACCGCCGCGTTCAGCAGGCGGATGGCTTCCTTGATGTCGTTCTTCTGCCCGCACACGCGCGCCAGGCCGAAAAATGCGTCGACCGTTTTCAGCACCGAGTACTCGCCCATCTCTATGCATTTGCGGAAGGCCTTTTCCGCCACCGGGATGTTGCCCAGCTTGAGCGCCGTCTGTCCCAGCGCACGCTGGCGCGGCACTGAGTTCGGCGACAGCTTGGCCGCCTTCTCCAGCACGTCGAACGCTTCCTCGGTCTTGCCCTGCAGCTGGAACGACTGCGCCAGCTGGTCGAAGGCGTCGATGTAAAAGCGGTTGTCGGTGATCACCGACTGGAACATTTGCCGCGCCGATTCCAGCTCGCCGTTGTTCATGCGGATCTTGGCCAGGCCGCAGCGCGCCCAGTTGTAATCGCGGTCGTCGAGCACCTTTTCATAAACCGCGCGGGCCTGTTCTGGCTCGCCGCTTTTCAGCAGCAAGGTCGCCTTCATGCGCAGCAGGTCGACGGCGTGTAGCGGATAGTGGACGATCTGTTCTTCGCACAGCTTGGCCGCGCGCAGGTAGTCCTTGTCGGCAAAGGCCTGGTCGATTTCGCTGAAGATCTGCTTCTTGTTCCACGCGCGGTTCAAGCGCGTCAGCAGCACGCCTTCGGTGATCGGCTTGATGATGTAGGCGTCCGGCTGGTGCTCGGCCGCGCCCATCACCGACTCGACGCTCTTTTCGGCGGAGACCATCAGCCATACGCTGCTCGGCATCATCAGGTTGCGGATGCGCGCCTCCTCCAGCACCTGCTGGCCGTTCTTGCCGTCGCCGAGGTTGTAATCGCACAGCACCACGTCGTAGCGGGTCTTCGACAGCAGCATCATCGCCTCGCCGCCGCTGGCCGCCTGGTCGATATGCTTGGCGCCGAGATTGCGCAGCGATTCGCGCAGCAGCTGGCGGATACCGACGAAGTCGTCGATCAGCAGATAGCGCTTCTCCGCCCAATCGACGCCGCCGGTGGCCGCATGCTCGACGACGCTCATGGAAGCCGCAGCACGAAGCAGCCGCCGCCCAGCGCGCCGCCGTTTTCCAGCGCGATGCTGCCGCCGCGCCGGCGGTGCTTGTGCATCTTCGCCACTTCGCTGGAGAAGTAGAGACCGAGGCCGCTGCTGTTGCTGATGAAATTGACGCCGCTGCGCCGGTTGCCCATCGCGCTGACACCCGCTTCGAGCAGGGACGGCGGGAAGCCGCCGCCGTTGTCCTCCACCCGCAGTTCGAGGTAGTCGCCGTCGATGCGGACCGCCAGGCGGATGCGGTCGCGCGTGTAGCGGATCGCGTTGTTGATGGCGTGGACCAGCACACCGATGATCAGGTCTTCGTCCAGCGTCCAGATGGCGTCAGGCGGGAAATCGAGATCGAGCGCGATGCCGCGCGACTGCAGCAGGATGCGCGCCTGCCCCGCCACCTGCTGCACCAATTCACTGATGCTTTGAGCGGCCGGGTCGAACGGGTAACCGGGCTTGCCGACGTCCTTGTACAGCGCCAGCAGCTGGATCAGGTTGTCGTTGAGGCGCTTGGTTTGATACAGCATCTGCGCCAGCTGGTCGTAATCGGGCGGCTCGGGAACGGCGGCGGGTTGGCCCGCGCCGGCCAGCAAGTTCTCCAGCGTGCCACTGAGGACGCTGATGGAATTTTTCATGTCGTGCACAGTCGATGCCAGGAACATGAACAGCTCCGGCGATCCTTCATGGTGCTGCGCATCGTCTTCATCCATCGTTCGGCTCTCCGTGGACGGCATTGGTATGGTGTTCGGATTATATCCTGTCGGACATGACAGCGCCAACGCAAGGATGCCCGCGCGTTTGCGCGAACGCAACGACTCTATTGGCTGCGGCGACGCTGTTTGAGCAGGAAGCGGCCCGGATCGAGCGCCTCGACCAGCGTGGCCTCCAGCGGCGGCGGCGCGTTTTCCAGTTGCGCGACCAGCAGTTCGGCCATCAACGGCGCCCAGATCAGGCCACGCGACGCATAGCCCAGCAGGCAATGCAGGCCGGGATGGCGCGGCACGTCGCGCAGGCGTTCGAGGCGGCCGGCGGAAGGGTAGTCGGGCAGCGCGCCCGCCAGCGGCAGGCGGTCCGGCGCGGCGCAGCGGAAGCCGACGCGGCCAGCCAGCGGCGCGCTGGCCGCCAGCGCGGCCACGGCGTCGCCGGGCACGATCTCCTCGAGACGGGTGAGGTTTTCCAGTTGGCTGGCGGCGCGCAAGGACGGATCGCCGTCGTTGTCGTAGGTGGCGCCGGCGCAGACGATGCCGTTCGCCGGCGGCGTGACATAGGCTTCGCGGCAGACCACCAGCGACAATTGCGGCGCGTCCTGCGCCGCAAGGTGGGTGACCTGGCCGCGCAGCGCGGCCAGCGGCAGTTCGGCGGCCTGCGCCACGTTGACGGCGCCGGTGCCGTTGGCCAGCACCACCGTCGGCGCTTGCGCCAGCAGTTCGCCATCGCACCCGCGCACCTGCCATTCACCATCGACGCGCCGCAAGTCCAGCGCCTCGGCGCAGAACACGCGGAACAAATGGTCGCCACATGCCAGCAACATCGCCTCGCACAACGATGACGGACGCACCCATCCTCCCAGTTCGAACAGCCAGCCGCCGTCGGGCGTCGCGGCGCCCAGCAGTTCGCCGGCCGCGCCGGCATCCAGCCAGCGCGCGTACTCAGGCGGGTAGTTCCAGGCTTCGACCACGTCCCGCTGGACCTTGGCATGCGCGGCGTCGCGCGCCAGTTGCAGCACGCCGCAACGCTGGCCGTCGAACGCGATCCCGACGCCGCCCAGCCGCTGCCACTCGCGCAGGGCGAACAGATAGGCGGCGCGGCTCAGCCGCGTGGGGATGTTGTCGTCCTTCGACAGCAGCGGCATGAAGATGCCGGCCAAATTGCCGGACGCCTCCTGCGCCGGTTCCGCGTGCCGTTCGATCAGCGTGACTTGCCAGCCGTTCGCGCACAGGCGCTGGCAGGCTGAGGAGCCGGCCAGTCCGGCGCCGATCACGATGGCGCGGCGTACCGGTTCCGGCGGCGCGGCTGGCTGCGGCCTGCGGCTTTGGTAGACGGCGCCGACATCGCGCGTGCCTTCGATGGTTTGGCAGCTAAAGCCTGCCGCGGTCAATGCCCACACCAGCGCTTCGTCCGGCGCCTCGGCGCGCAGGCTGGCGCCCTGCACCGCCAGCTTCGCCAGGCCGCGCGCCAGAGCCGTCGCACTCGGCGCGGGCATCGCCGCGACGTGGAACGCATCGACGCGCGCATCTATCTGCGGCAGCACCGCGTCCAACGCGCCGGCCAGCAGGTCCAGCGTCACGCGGCCATCGTCGAGCAGGATGCGGTGTAAGCCCGGCACATTCAGCGGCCACAAGGAGCGCAGCTGCGCATCGGCTATCTGCGCCGCCGGCGGCACTTGAGCCACCACCGCCACGTAATGCAGTTTACTTTGTAGGCCGCCCTTCTGCGCGCGCTCCCGCCATGCCGCCATGAAGCGCTCGCCGAGTCCGAAATCGGTATCGAGCACCACCCGGCGAGTCCGCTGTGTCATTACTTGCGCGCCCTGCAGAAGCAGGCCGGATCGTGATCGTTCACCATGCCGATGCCCTGCATGTAGGCGTAGATAATCGTCGAGCCGACAAACTTGAATCCCAGCTTGGCCAGGTCCTTGGAGATGCGGTCGGACAGCTCCGTCTTCGCCGGGCGCGGCCCCTTGCCATTGACCAGCGGTTTGCCGCCCACATAGGCCCACAACCACTGGTCCAGCGTCGTTCCGCTGTCGCGCAGGCGCAGGTAGGCCTGGGCATTGGTGATCGCCGCCGCCACCTTCAGGCGGTTGCGCACGATGCCGGCATTGGCCAGCAGCTCGGCCACCTTGTCCGCATCGTAGGCGGCGATTTTCTCGGCATCCCACTGGTCGAAGGCGGCGCGGTAGTTCTCGCGCTTGTTGAGTATCGTCTCCCAGCTCAGGCCGGCCTGCGCGCCTTCCAGGTTCAGCATCTCGAACAAACGGCGCTCGTCGTGGCAAGGCACGCCCCATTCCTTGTCGTGGTATTCAAGATAAAGGGGATTGGCCGGATTGGCCCAGCTGCAGCGCGTCTTGGTCATGGCGTAGGGTGCGAGGGGAGGAGCCGACAGTATATCAAGTAAAAGCGCAAGCAAAACGCAAGCAAAGGGTTATCATATGGGCCATCTCATCGAAGGAGCGGAACATGCAATTCGAAGCACAGGTGGAGTGGAACCGCAACGGGCAGGATTTTCACGGGCAGCGCTACAGTCGCGCGCACACCTGGCATTTCGACGGTGGCGCCACGGTGCCCGCCTCGTCCTCGCCGCTGTCCGTGCCGCTGCCGATGTCCGACGCCGCCGCCGTCGATCCCGAGGAAGCGCTGGTGGCCGCCGCATCCAGCTGCCATATGCTGTTCTTCCTGTCGATCGCGGCCAAGCGGGGCCACACGGTCGATGCGTATCGCGACAACGCCATCGGCCTGCTGGGTAAAAACGCCCAAGGGAAAATGGCGATGACGCGCATCACGCTGCGCCCGGCGATCACCTTCGCCGGCACAGCGCCGCCTGGTGCGGAAGAGTTGGAGGCGATCCACCACGAGGCGCACGACAAGTGCTACATCGCCAATACGCTCAATTGTGACGTGGTGGTGGAAGCGCCTTAGGTTTCCAGGTCGCTCGACAGGCCGACGCGGCGACGTTCGCCGTCCAGCACCAGCGGCCCGGTCAAATTGCTGACCAGCCGCACCTCGCCGTCCGTCAGCGCCTGGTCCAGCTGTCGCATCAGGCGCGGGAAGATGCCGTCCGGCCGCGAGGCCTCGGTGCTATACAAGGCCGCCCAGGCATTGCGGCCGGAACGCTTGGCGATGTACAGGCCCTGATCGGCCAGTTCCACCACCTGCGACCAGGACAGCAGGCGCGGTTGCTCCGGCATGAACGGGAAGCAGGCAAAGCCGATCGAACAGGTCTTGGCCAGGCGGCCGCCGTCCGGCAGGTCGAAGTCGCGGTCCGCCACCGCGCGGCGCATGCGCTCGGCCACCGCCCGCGCCTCGTCGCGATGGGTGGCGCGCGCCAGCACCAGGAATTCCTCGCCGCCCCAGCGGATGACGTAGTCCGATTCGCGGAACACCTCGCGCAGGCGCTCCTGCATCTGCACCAGGATCGCATCGCCGGCCGCGTGGCCGTAGCGGTCGTTCACTTCCTTGAAGTGGTCCAGGTCGACCATGAAGAACACCAGGTCGTTGGCAGCCTGCAGATCGCATTCGGTCAGCTCGCGGTGCTGGCCGGCGTCGTAGCCGCGCAGGCTCATGGCGACATCGGCGTCGACATTCTGCAGGAAGAAGCGGCGGTTGCGCAGGCCCGTCAGCTGGTCGGTCAGGCTGACCTCCTCCAGCGCCTTGTAGGCCCGCTCCAGTTCCAGGTTCTTTTCCAGCAGTTGTTCCTGCGTCGTGCTCAGCGTCTTCAGCGTCGCCGCCACCTGGCGGTAGGCGCTGGCGTTGTCGAGCGCGATCGCGCCGTAGGCGCACAGCGTGCGGAAGATCAGCCGTTCGCGTTCGCCGTAGGCGCCCGCCCGCAGCGACTGCACCGTCATCACGCCCAGCACGCGATCACCCACGCGCAGCGGCGCAAACAGCAGGCTCAGGGTCTGCAGCGTGCCGGGGATCAGGTTCGGCGTGACATCCTCCTCGCCCAGCTCCACCAGGATCTCGCGGCGCTCGCGCACGCAGCGCGCCGAATTGGCGTTCGGATCCGACAGCGGCACGCGCACCGCGGGCAGCGGCCTGCCCACCTCGACGCCGAAGGCGCAGGCCAGCCACTCGCCACCGGGCTCCAGCAGGAAGATCGAGAAGTGGGTGGCGTCGAGCAGGCCATGCACGTGGCGGTCCAGCGCGCGGAACACCGCCGCCGCATCCAGGTGCGCGGTGATCTCCTGGCCGATCGCGCTCAGGTGCTCCAGCGTGGCGCTGGTCTGTTGCAGCACTGCGGCGCGCTGCGCCTCGGCGGCGGCCAGCTGGCGGTGATGCTCGCCCTCCGTCTGCGCGCGCTCGGTCTGGTATTGCACCTGCATCGCGATGGCGCGGTTGGTGGCCTGCTGGCTGTGCGTCAAATCGCGCGAGGCGCTGGCCTGCAGCGAGATCGCATAGGCGCGTTCGAAATCGCCGATGGCGGCATGCTCGCGCGCGGTCGCGTCGAGCAGCGATCCCGGCACCGTGTAGCCTTCGATGGTGGCGGCGATTTCCAGCGCCAGCTGCAGGTAATGCAGCATCGGGTTGGCGGCCTTCATGTCGGCCGGCGCCGGCAGCCGGTGGCGCGCATGGATGTCGGCCAGCACGCTGAGCGCGGCGATCTGGCTGGAGGCGTCGGCATGCTCGCGCGCCAGCGTCAGCGCGCCTTGCGCAGCCGCCAGCGCCTCGGCGGGACGCGCCAGATGCGACAGCGCGTGTGCCTGGCCGCGACGCGCGCTGCTCTGGAAATCGCTCTGGCCCAGCGCGTCGCCGCGCGAGGCCAGGCGGGTGAAGCTGTCCAGCGCCGCCGCGTGGTTGCCCAGGTCCAGCGCCAGGTCGCCCTGGTATTCCAGCGCCACCGCGTAGGCGCGCGAACCGGACAACGGCGCCAGCGTCGCCAGCGCTTCGCGCAGCAGCGATTGCGCCGCTTCGCGCTGGCCCAGCTGGCGCAGCGTTTCGGCGGTCTGCATCAGGCACATGCCGATGCTCAGCGGCCAGCCGGTGGGGCGCGCCAGATCGAGGCCGCGCTGCATCCAGTCCAGCGCCGCTTCATGCGCGTTCAGGCTGGTGAAGCCGTTGCCGATGTTGGTGGCGACGATGACCGCGCGGCGTATCTGCCCCGTCGCCAGCGCGGTTTCAAAACTGAGCATCAGGTGGCCGATGGCGCGGCCGTACTCGCTGCGCTGGAACGCGCAGGTGCCGAAGAAGTCACTGATCCAGCCGGCGGCGATGGGCGCCACGCCGTCCAGGCCGGCGCTGAAGCGGCCGCTCCAGCGTTGCTGCGCAAGCTGCCAGTCGCCGAAGGTGTCGCAGATGCCGGCGGCGGCGTCGATGACGTCGACGCGCACCGGATCGGCGCCGGCGCGCGCGGCGGCGGCCGCCCGTTCCAGCCAGCCGTCGCCGGTGGAGCTGGCGCCGCGGTCGTTGGCGATCCAGGCCAGCACCCAGCAGGCGTCGGCGCGGCCCAGGCTGGACTCCTCCGGCAGCACGGCGGCGGCTTGGTCACACAGCGCCAGCGCCTGTTCGGCCTGGTACTGGGCGGAATCGAGCTGGCCGTTGAGCCATTCGGATTCGGCGGAGATCAGCAGCAGTCGGGCGCGGCTCAGCGTCACGTGCGACGGCGACAGCAAGTCCAGCAGCGGAACAATCTCTGCGGAAAGGGCTTGCGCGCGCTCCGGGTCGCGCTGGCGGTTGTGCCAGGCGAGCGCCGTCAACAGCCGCAGGCGGGGCAAGCCTTGCGCTTCCGACAACTCCTCCTGCCACTGCGCCAGCTCTTCATCGAGCGCAAACATATCCACCAAATGACTTCCTTTTCCTGTGGGCCGCAGCCCATTGCCTGGGCGCATATAACGCCATAGCCGGCATTATTCCACAGTTTACGGACGGCACTATTCCTCCCTTCCAAGTCCCTGAAATCAAAGAGAATTTAGTTCCGCACGGAAATTATCTTACTGGAAGAAATATCCGGCGCTACTGTTTGGAGGTGCCGCCGGCCGCCATTGCTTGCACGGTTTGCAAGTGCTGATCGACGGTCGGCTGCAGCTTGGCGGCCAGCGCCTTGACGTCCGGATCGCTGGCTTTCTTTTGCGCGCTGGCGACCAGCTTGTGCGCCTCGTTGTGGTCGCGCACGCCGGCATTGGCCAGGTAAGCCTTGTCGAAGGCCGTGCCGCTCAGGCCGTTGAGCTTGTCGGCCATTTTCTTGTGCCTGGCGTCCGGCTCGGTCGGCAGCGTGACGTTCTTGCTGCGCGCCACGTCCTGCACCGCTTGCAGGCCCTTGGTGTGATCGTCCACCATCTGCTGGGCGAAGGTCTTGACCTCCTGCGACGAGGCTTTTTCCAGTGCGATCTTGCCGGCCGCGACCTCGGCCATATTGGCCTGCGCCAGTTGTGCGAGTATGTGCTGATCGCCCTTGTTCAGCGTTTGGGCGTAGGATGACGTCATTGCCGCAGCGGCCAGGCTGGCGGTGATGATGCGATGGAGTTTATTCATGTTGCTCCCCTCTCAAGATGAACTGATCGGAGATTTATTTTACGGTCGCGGGAATATACGGGCCGTACCTTACGTATACGCAATTGCAACGTCCGCAGTTCACTCAACCATACCAAGGAAAACGCCATGAAAACCATGATACGCCTGACCTCCCTCCTCGCTGCCGCGCTGCTGGCCGGCGCCGCCCATGCCGACGACGTCATGAAAAAGGACGGCGTGCTGGTCAACAGCGCCGGCATGACCGTCTACACCTTCGACAAGGACAGCGCCGGCAAGAGCGCCTGCAACGGTCCGTGCAGCGAGAACTGGCCAGCCGTGGCGCCGTCCGCCAGCGTGGCCCCGCCGTATTCGGTGATCACCCGCGACGACGGCGCCAAGCAGCTGGCCTACAACGGCAAGCCGCTGTACACGTTCAAGAAGGACGTCAAGCCGGGCGACCGCAACGGCGACAACTTCAAGGACATCTGGCACGTCGTCAAGGACTAAGCCCATCCATGTCGCTGCAAGACGACGGCGAGCGCCTGGTCGCCTGTATCCCGCGCCTGCGCCGCTACGCGCGGGCGCTGCTGGGCGGCCGCGCCGACGCCGACGATCTGGTGCAGGACACCATCGAACGCGGCTGGGACAAGCTGTCCTCGTGGCGGCGCGGCAGCGACATGCGCGCCTGGCTGTTCGGCATCATGCACAACCTGCATGTGGACAGCCAGCGCCGCCCGGCGCTGGCCACAGAAGCGCTCGATGACGACCTGCCGCTGGCCGGCGCCGATGGCGCCGCCGGCCGCCTCGCCCTGCGCGACATGGACCGGGCGCTGCAACAATTGCCGCCCGAGCAGCGCGACGTGCTGCTGCTGGTGGCGCTGGAAGAATTGAGTTACGACGAAGTGGCCGCCGCGCTGGATATTCCGCTGGGCACCGTGATGTCGCGCCTGTCGCGTGCGCGCGAAAGGCTGCGCCTGATTATGGCGGGCCAGCCCCTGCCCTCTCCGCTAAAGGTCGTCAAATGAACGCCACCGTAACCGAAGCCGAACTGCAAGCCTGGGTCGATGGCCGCCTGCCGCCGGCGCGCGCCGGCGCGGTCGATACCTATCTGGAACTGCATCCGACCGAAGCGGCCCGGCTGCAAGCCTACCGCGAACAAAACGCCGCACTGCGCGCGGTCTTCAACCCGCTGCTGGACGAGCCGGTGCCGCCGGCGATGGCGGCGCGCCCCCAAGGCCCAGCCTGGCCACTGCCGCTGCGTGCAGCCGCGATGCTGGCGCTGACGCTGTCCGGAGGCGCCGCCGGCTGGCTGCTGCACGGCGCCGCCGACCAGGCCGCGCTGCAGGCGCTGTCGGCCGACAATGCGCCGAACGCCGCCGCCAGCCTGGCCGCGCTGCCGCGCCGCGCCGCGCTGGCCCACGTGGTCTACACGCCGGAAGTGAGGCACCCGGTCGAAGTGGGCGCCGACCAGCAGGCGCACCTGGTGGCCTGGCTGTCGAAACGCCTGGGCGCGCCGCTGAAGCCGCCGCAACTGGCGGCGCAGGGCTATGAGCTGGAAGGGGGACGTTTGCTGCCCGGCCAGAGCGGGCCGGTGGCGCAATTCATGTACCGCGACGCCGGCGGCGCGCGCCTGACGCTGTATGTATCGACGGAACAAACGCACAACCGGGAAACCGGCTTCCGCTTTGCGCAGGAAGGCCAGGTCGGCGTGTTCTACTGGATAGACGGGCAGTTCGGCTATGCCCTGTCCGGCAACCTGGACAAGGCGGCGCTGGCCAAGGTGGCCAACGCCGTCTACGCCCAGCTGGAACCGGCGTTGTAGCGCGTCAGGAAGCGTGCTTGCTGATTTCGATCAGGCGCGTGCGCATCACGTCGGTGGCGGCAGGTCCCGGCGCGAACATATAGTCCTCGTCGTTGATGGCCAGGCCGCTGTTGGCGTCGACCAGCACCTGGTCGGCCGGCTTGCCGGTTTCGCGGCTGACCACCAGCAGGCTGGCGCCTTCCGGTGCCAGGTGGTCGTTGCCCCAGGCGATGAAGGCCAGCAGCACCGGCTTGAAATCGCGGCCGGACTTGGTCAGCACATATTCGTAGCGCGGCGGACGGGTGCTGTACAGGCGGCGCTCCATCAGGCCGCCTTCGACCAGCCCGGCCAGGCGGCGGGTCAGCATGTTCGGCGCGATCTTCAGGCTCTTTTCAAATTCGTCGAAACGCGACAGGCCATAAAAGGCGTCGCGCAGGATCAGGATGCTCCACCACTCACCCACCTTGCCCAGGCTGCGTGCGATGGGGCAGGACATGCGACCAAAATCGGTATGTTTCATTTTTTTGACTCCTCTGTTCCAGATTAGCAAACAAAAATTGCATTTTGCACAATAGGATTGATTCTTCTACGATTTTCCGGGTCGGCGGGCGCCGCCCTGAACAGTCGATTTCATTATTAACGATCCAGGAAACACGTGCTTTTGCCACAGGCGGCTACGGTTTTGCTAGCGTAGAAATCTATGAAAAATATTTTGAGGATAGGCAAAATTTGCAACAACCATGCAAGCCGAGCTCTACAGGAGAAAACTATCAAAAAATTTTAAAAGATAGGCATAATACGCAACAGGGCGTGACAAAACCTTATCAACCATGTATCAGGGCCGGCCATGCAAAATGCCAGCGACAGCCAACAGCGCAAGATCCTCATCGTGGACGATTCCGCGTTCGAACAGCGGGTGCTGGTCGACCTGCTGAGCGAATTGCCGTATCGCGTGTCGGTCGCCTTCAACGGCCTGCAGGGCTACCAGCTGGCGCTGGCCGATCAGCCCGACCTGATCCTGCTCGATGTGCGCATGCCCAATATGGACGGCTACACCGCCTGCCGGCTGCTCAAGGCCAATCCCGTCACCGAACATATCCCCATCATCTTCCTCAGCGGCGCCGATGCCGACGAGGAGCGCATCATGGGCTTGTCGATAGGCGGCGTCGATTTCGTATCCAAGCCGTTTTCATCGGGGGAACTGGCGGCGCGCATCCAGGTGCACCTGAACCTGGCGCGCCGCGCCAGCCAGGCGCAGTCGCAGGCGCAGGCACTCTCGCCCGCTCAGCCGGCGGCCGCCGGCACCCCGGACGCCGAACCGGACGCGGTCATCGTCAACGCCGCCAAGCGCCTGATCGCAGACAACCTGGCGTCGCTGCCCGGCCTGGCCGAGATCGCCCGCAACGTCGGCACCTACCGCGAAAAATTGTCGCAGGTCTTCCGCGAGCAAACCGGCATGACGGTGTTCGCCTACATCCGCGAGGCGCGCATACGGCGCGGCGAGGAGCTGCTGAGGGAAACCGACATCGACGTGCAGGATATCGCGCTGCTGATCGGCTTCAACAACGCCGGCAACTTCGCCACCGCCTTCCGCGAGCGCATGGGCATCACGCCCAGCGCCTTCCGCCAGGCCAACCAGCTGCGCAAGACGCCGCAGGGCTGACGCCGAGAGTCAGCGCAGGCGGAACACGCTGACCACGCCGGCCAGGCTGGCGGCCTGGTCCTGCAGCGCGCCGGCGGCGGCCGCCGCTTGCTCGACCAGCGCGGCGTTCTGCTGCGTCACCTCGTCCATCTGCACGATGGCCTTGTTGACTTCCTCGATGCCGGTGCTCTGCTCGCTGCTGGCGGAGGAGATTTCCGCCACCACGTCGCTGACCCGCTGCACGCTGGCCACCACGGCCGCCATCGTGCTGCCGGCCTGCTGCACCAGCGCCGTGCCGCTGTCGACCTGCACTACCGAATCGTCGATCAGCGCCTTGATTTCCTTGGCCGCCGCCGCGCTGCGCTGGGCCAGGTTGCGCACCTCGGTGGCCACCACGGCGAAGCCGCGTCCCTGTTCGCCGGCGCGCGCCGCCTCGACCGCCGCGTTCAGCGCCAGGATGTTGGTCTGGAACGCGATGCCGTCGATGACGCTGATGATGTCGACGATCTTGCGCGACGACGCGCTGATCGATTCCATCGTCGCGATCACCTCGCCCACCACCTTGCCGCCGTCGGCGGCGGTGCCGGACGCCGATTGCGCCAGCTGGTTGGCCTGGCGCGCGTTGTCGGCGTTCTGCTTGACGGTGCTGGTCAGTTCCTCCATCGCCGACGCGGTTTCCTCCAGCGAACTGGCCTGGCCTTCGGTGCGGCTGGACAGGTCCAGGTTGCCGCTGGCGATTTCCGCCGACGCCGTGGCGATGGTGTCGGTGCCGCTGCGCACCTGGCCCACCACCCGCAGCAGGCTGTCGTTCATGGCCTTGAGCGCGTCCATCAGCTGGCCGGTTTCATCCCTGGCATGGCTGACGATGTGGCCGGTCAGGTCGCCGTCGGCGACGCGCTGGGCGATCGTCACCGCCTCTTCCAGCGGCGTCGAGACGATGCGCGCCACCGCCGTCGCCAGCACCATGCTGACCACGATCAGCACCGCCAGCGTGCCGAGGATCAGCCTGCGCGACATCGCGTAGGTGTCGCCGGCGGAGCGGTCGGCGCCGGCGCTGCCATCGTCGTTGATCTTGATCAGCGCGTCGAGCTGCTCGTTGGCCTGGCGGAACAGCTTGTTGGAGCCGCCGCGGAACAGCGCGCGCGCCTCGTCCTTCTTGCCTTCGCGCGACAGCGCGGTCAGCTTGCCGCTGGTGGCGAGGTAGTCGTCGAGCGACTTCTGCAGCTCGCCGTAGATGCGCTTTTCCTCCGGCTCCGACACCAGCGCCGCGTACGCGGCCTGCTGCTTGCGCAGCGTCTCGAGCCGGGTCGCCATCGACTTGTCGGTGGCCGTCATTTCGCTGTCCTCCGCCAGCAGGATGTGGGTCGCCTCGGAGATGCGGTAGCGCGACATCGACGCCTGCATCTGACCCAGGTAGCGCACCGCCGGCAGCCAGTTGGTGGCGATGTCGGTGGACGCCTGGTTGACCTTGGCCAGCTGCCCCAGCGAGAACAGGCCCAGGAAACAGGTCAGCGCAATGACCAGCGCGAACGCCAGTATCAGCTTCCTGCCGATTTTCAGGTCATAGAACCATTGCATGATGTCTCCTTTGTCATTTGGCGGCGCCAGAACAACCACGAGACCAGCGCATTGAGCCAATAAGCCGCATACAGCACGGCGGTCAGATACAGCCCCCGGCTGGCGTACAGCGGCACCGAGATGGTGTTCACCAGCAGCCAGAACGGCCAGGTTTCCAGCCGCCGCCCCATCAGCAGCAGCTGGGCCACGATGCTGAACATCAGCACGGCGGAATCGATGAAGGGGGCGTAGGCGTTGGTGTAAGCCTGCAGCATCAGGCCGTAGACGACGGTGGCGGCCAGGCCGACGGCGACCATCCAGCCCAGCGCGCCCAGCCGCGCGCGGCTGATCGGCAGCGCGGAACCGGCGTCGCCGCGCACCCAGCGCAGCCAGCCGATCAGGCAGGTGACGATGAAGAACAGCTGCAGCGCGACGTCGGCGTACAGGTTGACGCCGTAGAACAGCGCGGCAAACATCGAGCAGCCCACCACGCCCAGCCACCACGAGTGCACATTGTTGCGCCCCGCCAGCACGATGGAAACCGTCATGACGACATTGGCGGCGATTTCCAGGGCAGAGGTCAACGGTATCCTTGCGTTAGTTGCGGCAGTCCGGCGGCAGCACGCGTGCGGGAATTTCCTCGCTGCCACATTGCCAGACGACACGCTTATTCTCGTCCACTCTTGGCGTGAAAGCAATAGCCTTGCCGCGGTAGCCGGGATCGGCCGGGAACACGCGCACCATGCCGTTGCCGGCGTCGACGGTGGCCTCCTGCACCACGTGGCTGGGGTCGTCCATCGCATAGCCGGCCTGCGCCAGCGTGGCCGGGCCGCGGCCGTTGGCGTAGAAGTAGCGCTCCACCGCCGCCGTCGCGCCGTGGCCGACCGCCACCACCTGGGCCATGCGGGCGCGCGCCGTGTAGTCGCTGTAGGCGGGAATCGCCACGGCGGCCAGCACGCCGGCCAGCGCCACCACGCCGATCAGCGATCCGAGGCCGCCGACGCCCAGGCGCGGCACGAACAGCGCCAGCACATAGGCCAGGCCGTGGCGGCCGGGTTGCTCGACTTCGGTACCGGCGGCCAGGCCCTTGACCACGGCCATGCGCTTGACCAGCCACGGGTAGTCGCCGACCAGTTCATGGAACGACATCCAGAAGCCGGAGGACTCGCGCGCCTGCGCCGCGTAGCCCGCCGTGCTCAGCTGGCGCCAGCGCTTGCCGCCGGCGGCCAGCGCCGCCAGCCCGACCTGCGCGCTTTTCAAATCGTCGCAGGCGTGGAAGCCGTGGCGGTCGCAGGTGTATTCGCGGGCGCGCGCATAGGCCGCGCCCAGCAGCGGCACCAGCGAAGCCGGCGCCAGCAGCGCCGACCAGCGCAGGTGGTTGCGCTTGATGTGGCCGATCTCGTGGCCGATATAGAAATTGATCGCGTCCGGCTTGTCCTCCAGCGCATCGACCACGTCCGAGTACAGCACGATGTAGTGATTGTCGAGGAAGCGCGTGGCGAAGGCGTTGAACAGCCCGCCCATCTGCAGCAGGTAGGCCTCCGGCGCCTGCTCCAGCCCGAGGCGCTGGCAGCAGGTGACGATGCGCTGCTGCAGGTCGGGAAACTGCTGCGGCGTGATGCGCACCGCCGTGCCGCGCAGATAGGACACCAGCGCCGACTGGGCGAAACACCAGGAAATAAAAAACAGCAGCAGCCACACCAGCGCCATGCCCATGGTTCCCAGCAGCAGCCCGGCCCAGATCAGCACGGACACGCCCAGCATGATCGCAAACAGCGTTTTTTCGTTCTTGTAAACCAGTTCCATACCGTCCTCGTGCCAGACAAAAGTTTCCGCGAGGCTATTTTAATGGTTTATTTGAGAAATACACAACTATTTTTGATAACTTCAACCAATCTGGTTGTCCAGCACGGTTTGCAGTTCGGCGATATTGACGGGTTTGACGAGATGGGCGTCGAAGCCGGCCGCGCGGCTGCGCGACTTGTCGTGCTCCTGGCCGTAGCCGGACAGCGCGATCAGCTTCAGCGCCGCGCCATCCGGCAGGCTGCGCAGATGGCCAGCCAGCTCGAAGCCGTCCATGCCGGGCAGGCCGATGTCGAGGATGGCCACCTGCGGCATGGCGCCGCCGGCGGCGACGATGGCGTGGGCCGGATCGTAGGCCACCGTCGCGCTGTAGCCCAGCGCGCCCAGCAGGTCGCCGAGCGAATCGGCCGCGTCCTGGTTGTCGTCCACCACCAGCACGCTGGCGCCATGGCCGGCCATGGCCTCGGGCGCCGCCGCAGCCGGCGCCTCGGCCTCGGTTACCACCACCCCGGGCAAGGTCAAGGTGAAGGTGCTGCCGCGTCCTTCGCCGGCGCTGTAGGCGCTGACCTCGCCGCCATGCATCTGCACCAGGTTGCGCACCAGCGCCAGGCCGATGCCCAGCCCGCCCTTGGCGCGGTCCAGCTGGCGGTTGCCCTGCACGAACAGGTCGAAGATGTGCGGCAGCAAGGTCGGCGCAATGCCGTTGCCGTCGTCGGTCACCTGGATCTGCAGGCAGTCGCCCTTGATGCGGGTGGACAGTGTGATGTGGCCGCCGGCCGGCGTGTAGCGCGCGGCGTTGCTCAGCAAGTTGGACACCACCTGCGCCAGCCGCGCCGGATCGCCATGCCAGCGCGCGGTGGGCAGGTCGACCAGCAACTGGTGCTGTTTCTGCTCCAGCAGCGGGCTGGTCATTTCGATCGCCTTGTTCAGCACGTCCGCCAGCGCCACGGTTTCCTTGCGCAGCTCGACCTTGCCGCTGGCGATGCGCGACACGTCCAGCAAATCGTCGACCAGCCGCACCAGGTGGTCGACCTGGCGCTGGATCACGGCCTGCTCGTTGGCGCTGCCGGTGTCGCGCAGCTTCATCAGCTTGAGCGCGGTGACGATGGGTGCCAGCGGATTGCGCAGCTCGTGGCCCAGCATCGCCAGGAATTCATCCTTGATGCGCGAGGACATGTTCAGGTCGATGTTCAGGCGCTCGCTCTCGGCCATCGCCTGCGCCAGCGCGCGGTCGCTTTCCAGCCGGCTCAGCGTGGCGCACACGGCGGCCGTGATCTGTTCCAGGAACTGGCGATAGTTGTGGTCCAGCGGCAGCCGCGGCGACAGCCGGAACACCAGCGCCAGGTCGTCGCACAGTTGCAGCTCGGCGCTGCGGATGACCAGCGTGCCGTCGCCCTGCTCGACCGGCGGGTCGCCGTGGTACAGCTCGACGCCGTGCAGGTCGGCCGCATTGTCGGCCACGCACTGCGCGATGCTGGCGAGGACGTCCTGTTCGCTGCGGCAGTTGAGCAGGCTGCGCGCCAGCATGTCGAGCCCGTGGCGGCGGCGCTCGGCCAGCACCTGGGACGTGGTTTCGGTGCACACCACCAGCACCCCGCCGACGCGGTCGTGCTCGTCGAACACCGGCGTGTAGGTGTAGCTCCAGTAGACATCCTCGATGCGGCCGTTGCGCCAGATCGGCACCAGGTTGTCGGCATACCACTGCGATTCGCCGCCATTGCGCACGCTGTCGATCTGCGGGCCGATGATGGGCCAGGTCTCCGGCCAGCACTCGCGGCCGGGCTGGCCCAGCGCGGCCGGATGCTTGCCGGCGCCGAAGCACGGCACGTAGGCGTCGTTATACACCTGCACCAGCTGCTCGCCCCACCACAGGAACATCGGATGCACCGAGTGCAGGACGATGCCGACGCTGGTGCGCAGCGAGGCCGGCCAACCGGCGATCGGTCCCAGCGCCGTGTCTTCCCACGCATGGGCCTGCACCATGTCGCGCATGGGCGTGCCGCCGCCGATGAAGCGCCAGGCCGGCTCGGCTACCGCGGATGAGGTGGAAACAGGTAATGCAGACATAAGGCGCCCAGATTCAGAAAGTGAAAGTGTAACAACTGTATTGTCTGACGGCGCACAATAGCGATCTATTTCCTCGACGGCGATGCCTTGCTCACTTCAATCTCCCAGTCGACACCGGAGCCCACATGGTGCTTGGCGGCGAAATTGCCCTGGCTGATGGCCACGGCGACATCCATCAGGCTGTTCATATAGACCAGCGGCTTGCCGGCCGCCACGCCACCGAAGGTGTTTTCATACGGCGCCACCACGCTGGCCACCTGCTTGCCGCCGTGCAGGATGCGCACCCGCACCTTGTCGTGCAGCGCGATCTGCAGCTCGTCGAACAGCGACTTGGGGATATTGGTCCAGACGTTGCCGTACTTTTCATCAAGCACCGGCACGATGCCGCGCGCCACCCCGCCCTTGCGCACGGGTTGCTGGTAAGGGATCTTCACCACCGAAGCGCTCGGCAGCAGCGGGCCGACCTGGTCGTAGCGGATCGCGCCGGACGCCAGCCGCGCGCCGACATAGGCATACACGTCGCGGCCGTGGAAGGTGTAGGACTCGCCCGAGCCCGGCAGGCGGTTGACGGTCTCGTCGATCTCGCGCAGCTCGGCCACGCCGTCGCGCTCGGCGATCAGCGTGAACAGGCCGTTGTCGGGGCCGACGAAGTAGCGGCCTTCCGTGGTTTTCAACACCACCGACTTGCGGCTGGTGCCCACGCCCGGATCGACCACCGCCACGAACACGCTGCCCTTGGGCCAATAGTTGGCGGTCTGGTACAGGCGGTAGGCGCCGAGCCAGATGTCGTAGTCCGGTATCTGGTGCGTCAGGTCGGACACGGTCAGCGTCGGATCGACGCCGTAGGCCACGCCGTGCATGGCCGACACCGCGCCGTCCGAGGTGCCGAAGTCGGTCAGCAGCACCAGCGCCGAGCCGGCCTGCGACGGAAGCGGCGCCAGCATGGCGGCACTCAGGCTGGCCAGCGCCAGCAAGCGGGAGAGGTGAAAGCGGAATGGAAGCATGTCGGTCCTTATAGGTGGTGGGTGGGCAGGCAAAGGTGCGCTTGACATTCCCGTCACATCTGGCAAATTGTAGCCAAAGACCAAGAAGGGGTATCTCCATGCAAGCGCGTCACGTGTTATCCGTCATGGCGTTGACGCATGCAATTGTCATACCAGCCTGGGCCGCCACGGCGGAATCCTGCCAGCTGAAGCTGGCGATGGAACAATGGCCGCCTTATCTTTACAGCAAACCCAACTCGCCGCCCGCCGGCCTGGACTGGGAACTGGCGCAAGCCATTGTGAAGGAAGCGGGCTGCACGCTGCAGCTGCTGCCCGAGTTGCCGACCGCGCGCCGGCAACGCCAGTTCGAACAAGGCGGCATCGACCTGCTGCTGGCGGCCTCGGACACGGCCGAGCGCCGCAAGTACGCGCGCTTCAGCATCGCTTACCGCTATGAAACCGTCAGTGTGTTCGTCCCTACCGGCAAGCTGGCCGGCTACCGGGGCATCGGCAGTCTCGATGCGCTGGCGCGCAACAAGCTGTCATTGCTGGCGCCCAAGATGGGCTGGTATGGCAAGGCCTACGCGCGTGTGCAGCCCGAGCTGGCGCAATCGGGACTGCTGAGCACCTTCCTCAGCTTTCAGCAAGGCGTGCGCATGCTCGAGGCCGGCCGCGCCGACCTGATCCTCGGCGACACCGCCGCGCTGCGCCACGAAGCCAGGGAGCAAGGCCTCGCCATCAGCGCGCTGCCGTTCACCGTGCTGCGCGCGCCGGTGCACCTGATGCTGAATAAAGACAGCACCACGCAGGCACAGTTGGAGTTGCTGAACGGCGCCATCCAGCGCCTCGAGCGACAAGGCGTGCTCAGCGAGATACGCGGACGCTACGGCGAATCCTGATCAGTGCTCTTTCCAGTTGTCGAGATTGTGCGGTTCGGCCAGCGGCGCGCCGTTGCGCCGGGCGCGGAAGCGGGCCGAAGCTTCATACACGGCGCGCCGCACCCGCATGATGGAGCCGAGCGGGCGATGTGCGGCCAGGCAGTGCCATGGGCTGAACTGCATGCCGTCGTCGACCAGCACCGACAAGCCGTGGGTCCAGCCGGCCTGCGGCGGCGTCGTGATGCGCGCCACAGCGATCCAGGGACTGGTCCATTCCACCGAAGCGTCTTCGATCGGCATCGCTTGCAGATCGGTGCACAGTTGCACCCTTAACTCCCATTCGGCGCCGTGCACGGTGCAAAAGTCCACCACCGCCGCGCGCAGGCCGTTGGGCTTGTGCTCCAGGTCGACTTCCTTGTCCCGCAGCGCCAGCAGTTCCGGCGACACCGGCGCCAGCGACAGCTTGGCCATGTAGCGGCCGTACAGCACCGGCACCTGAGTGAAGAAGGTCTCGCCGAGGATGTGGGTTTCCGCTTGGCCGCCCAGGCCCTTGAGCGTGCCGCTCTCGCCGCCCACGGCTTCCAGCGCCTTTTCGGTGCCGCGCAAGGCGGCCGACAACGCCTCCTTCAGCGCCGGCGCCTTGTCGGTGGTGGCGGCCAGCAGCTTGACGCTGCCAAGGAATTTTTTTGCGGTCGGCGCCAGGAACACCGGGCCGTTGACCATGACGAAATCCTGCGTGACATCGGCCCCGCCGCCGGGCAGGCGTTCGCCCGGCACGCCGATGACCTTGATGGCCATGCCGCGCGGCGTGGAGACTTTGTCGTCCAGCATATCGCCCGGCGTGGTCGACAGCCGCATCACCACCGGCCACTCGCCGCCGGCGTTGCCGAACAAGCCCTGCGCATAGTCGGGAGGCAGGTTGTCCAGCACGCGCAACCGGCCGCGCAGCAGGCCGTGGCTCTTGGCGTGCACGCCGCGATGGGCGTGGCCGGTGTCCTTGCGCACGGTGTCGGCAATGTAGTGCATCTGCTCCTGCAGACCGGCGATCGTGCCGGCCTCGTCGTCCTCCTCGATTTCGTAGGACGGGTCGTAAGGCAAGGGCTGGTTCAAATGACGGGTAGGAAAGTCCACGGATATGCTCCTGGCTATTCGCGTTTGGGTTCGTGCTTCGGATCGTGATGCGCCGCTTCACGGCTTGGCGGCTCCTGCCCAGGCTGCGGATGAGGCTGGCCATGCGCCTGTTCGTGCTGCTGAGGCGCCGGTTGAGGATGAGGTTGGGTGTGCTCATGCGGAGGCGGCGCCGGCTGCGGTCGCGGCTGGGCATGCGCCAGCTCCTGCGGCCGCGGCGCTGGCTGCGGTTGCTGATGCGGTTGCTCATGCGGCGGCATCGGTTGCGGACGTGGCTGGGCATGCGCCAGTTCCTGCGGCTTCGGCGCCGTTTGCGGTTGCGGTTGCTGATGCGGTTGCTCATGCGGCGGCATCGGTTGTGGACGTGGCTGGGCGTGCGCCAGTTCCTGCGGCCTCGGCGCCGTTTGCGGTTGCGGTTGCTCATGAGACGGCATCGGTTGTGGGCGCGGCTGTGCGTGCGCCAATTCCTGTGGCCTCGGCGTCGGCTGGGGTTGTGGGTGCGCCTGATCGCGCGGCGCCGGCTGGGCGCCAGGCTGCGGCCGGCGCGGATCCGCGTGCGCGGCGATCTGGGGAGCCGGTGGCCCGGCGTGGGCAGGAACAGGCATCGGCGCCGCGGGATGGTCCGCCTTGACCAGATGAACCCGCGGCGCCATCGCTGCCGGCGCCGTCCTGGCCACCGCTTGCCGTGCCAGAAGAGCCGGCGCAGGGCGCGGGCCCTCGTGCGTTCCAGGCGCAGGCCGTTGCGGCCTTGCCGGGGCCGACGTCGCCAACGGCGCAGCAGCCAGCTGCTGCGGCGAAACGTGCATCGCGTGCCCGCGCACCGGCTGCGACTGCGCAAACGCCGCCGCAGGCACCGCCGTTACCGCCTGCCGGTTCACATAGCGGATGTTATTGACCTGAACGTTGTTGTAGACATTGGTGATCTGCGTCTGGTTGACCACCGTGTTGCTGACATTGATATTGGTGACATAGCGCGGGCTGGCGCGGTACGACGGCCGATAGACCTC
Source organism: Duganella hordei (assembly GCF_040369125.1). Classification (NCBI taxonomy): domain Bacteria; kingdom Pseudomonadati; phylum Pseudomonadota; class Betaproteobacteria; order Burkholderiales; family Oxalobacteraceae; genus Duganella; species Duganella hordei. The sequence continues at coordinate 49,573 of NZ_BPWI01000022.1, read as the reverse complement.
GCGCGGTCCCAGCGGAAACCACGCCACGCCATGATCGCGCGAGCGCTCGTCGAGCAGCAGATTGGCGCCGCCGACAAACACCACCAGCGCCGGCGCGTACACCGGCCGTTGCGCCACTGGCCCGGGCAGCCAACCCCAGCCAGCCGGCGTCTGCGCCCAGCGTCCGTAGTGCGTGACCGCGAAGCCCCACGGCGCATCGTCGACCCAGGTCCAGCCCCAGGGGTCGACCCAGGCCCAATGGCCGTCGCGGTACGGCGCCCAGTCCGACGCCACATGGGCAGGCATCCACACATTGCCGTAGCCCGGCACGTCGCGCCAGTTGCCGTTGTCATCCAGATCTTCGTAGCCGACCACATCGCTGGAAACATAGCGCACCGACGCGGGATGATCGAGCCGGCGGTCGCGCTGCGCTGCCCATTGGTCGAACTCGTCTGCCGGCGGCGGCTGGGTCACGCTGAAATCCGTCAGATTGGTGCCGCCGAAGCGGTAGGACTGGCCAGGATCGATCAGATAGGCATTGCCCTCGCCATAGGCCTCGCCCTGGCCGTCGATCACCGACACCTGGGTGGCATTGCCCGAGGCATCCACGTCGAGGCGGTAGTGGCCGCGCTTGCGGATATTGAACGCCAGATTCGGCGTATCGATCTCCAGCACCTCGTCCGGCCGCATCTGGCGCACGCGCAGGTTCAGGCGGCCCTGCGACAGTTGCAGCTGCGTGGTCCGGTCGTCGACATTGAGCAGCGTGACCAGCGTATTGGCGCCCATGCGCACGTTGGCCGGACCGGCCTGCACTTCGTCGCGCGCGCCGTCGGCGGCCCAGACGCGGTCGCCCGCCACCAGCGGACGGTTGATGCCGGCCGCCTGCCAGTCATCGCGGCCAACCGGCGAAAGGCTGACGGGGCCGGAGCTGTAAGCCAGCCGCGCCACACGGGAAGGCGGGTCGGCCAGCACGACGCCGCTGTAGAGCAACGACGCCCCGGCCAGCGCCACAACGATACGGAATGGATAAGACATGGGTAGACTCGCCAGAAATATTCGGTGAGTCAACATACCCCGTTGCGCCCGGGCAGACCGTGCGATTACGCACAAATAACCTCCCTAACCGAGGCGGCGGCAGAAATCGGCGGTGATGTCGTCCGTCGGGAAACATGCTTCGACATGCAATTCATCGAGCGTGACGTCGCGCGGAGTACCAAAAGTGGTGATGGTCGAGAAAAAGCTGATCTGCACACCGTCGCGCCGGAACGCGGTGGTCAGAATGGGCGCCGGCGCGGTGGCCAGGTCGCGCTGCCGCCAGTGGGTGGGCACGCCGGGATAGGCCAACATGTCATCGAGCAACTGTCGGGCCTTCGTGTCTGAAGGCACGGCCGCCACTTCGTTGTGCAGGTGGCGCAGCAGGGTGCCGGCGACATCTTCCCAGTTGTCGATGGCCGGCCGCAAGTCTTCGGGATCGAAAATCTGATGCAACATATTGCCGTGTTTGCTGTCGCGGCCGCCGAGCATGAAGCGGTTGAGCTTGCGGGCGGCCTGGTTCGCCATCAGCACATCCCAGTGCCGGTTCAGCAAAAACGCCGGATATGGCTCCTGCTGCGCCAGCATGGCTTCGATCGCAAAGCGCATCTGCGCCAGCTTGGGCGTATCGATGGAGGTTTCCGGGTACATCGGCGCAAATCCGCCGGCGATGAACAGATTGTTGCGCTCGCGCAGCGGCACCGCCAGCGACTCCGTCAGCCGGGCAATCATTTCGCGGCTGGGCTTGGACTTGCCGTTTTCCACGTAGCTGAGATGCCTGGACGAAATATCCGTCTGCAGCGCCAGGTCGAGCTGGCTCAGGCGGCGGCTCAGCCGCCATTCGCGCAGCAGACCGCCTATATGTGCTGTATTTTCCATGAGAGCATTCTAATCACGTTTGCGACACACAACCATAACCTCCGAGGTTATCAATCCTGGAAATGGCGCGTAATTGATTGCCAGCATCCGTTGCGCGATGCTGGCGTTTTCAATCCGACAGGACTACACCATGAAACGCAGGACATTTATCGCACTGCCGGCGGCGATGGCCGCCGTCGCTCTGGCCGGCGCGGCGGAACCGCATGCCATGCCCGCCCCCATCGACGCCGCGCGGTTCCACGCTATGCGCAAGTTCGCCACCACGCGCTTCGGACGTATCGCTTACGTGGAACAAGGTCAGGGACAAGCCGCACTGTTTCTGCATGGCTTCCCGCTGAACAGCTTCCAATGGCGCGGAGCGCTGGAGCGGCTGAGTCCATGGCGCCGCTGCATCGCACCGGACTTCCTGGCGCTCGGCTACACCGAGGTGGCGGCTGGCCAGGATGTTGGACCGGATGCGCAGGTCGCCATGCTGGTCGCTCTGCTCGATACACTGGGCGTCGCACAGGTCGACCTGGTTGCCAACGACAGCGGCGGCGCGGTGGCGCAACTCTTGTTGACGCGCCACCCGCAGCGAATCCGCTCCCTGCTGCTGACCAACTGCGACTCGGAGATCGACTGCCCGCCAGCCGCCCTGAAGCCCGTGATCGATATGGCGCATGACGGCACGTTTGCCGACCGCTGGCTGGCCGCATGGGTCAAGGACAAGCCGCTGGCGCGGTCCAGGGAAGGCTTGGGTGGCCAATGCTACGGCAATCCGGCCAATCCGAGCGACGAGGCGATCGATTGCTACCTGGGGCCTTTGGTGGCGTCGCAACGGAGGAAGGACCTGGTGCACGCCTACGCTCTGGCACTCGAGCGCAACGTGCTGGCGGGCGTCGCCGGCGGCTTGCGCAATTCCACCGTGCCCACGCGCATCCTGTGGGGCGCCGACGACACGATCTTTGCCCCGCCAGGCGGGCACTACCTCGACGGAATGTTCGGCAATTCGAAGGGCTTGCGAATGATCGCGGGCAGCAAACTGTTCTGGCCGGAAGAACGCCCCGAGATCATCGCTGGCGAAGCGCTCACGCTGTGGGGCATCAGCTAGCGCGTTATTCGAAGCCAAAGCTGAGACTGGAGAAGACGGTTTCAAAGTCGGTGTCGCTGCCGCGCGGCCGCGCCCTGGTCCAGATGACGTTCAGCATCCAGCGGCCGGATTGGGGCATGCCGAAGTCAGCGCGGCCACGGCTGTCGCTGACGCGAGTTTCGAACGGCTCGGCGTCATGGTCAAGATTGGTCAATTTGACGGTGGCGCCGGCCAGCGGCTTGCCGAAGTACAGCACGACAATCGGCAAGCGCCCGGACCGCGGCTGTGCGTGAGGATTCATCTCCGGCACGATTTCCAGCGGTAACCCTACCGGCGACGTCACGCGGCCGCCGGCATCCGCCCCCACCTGCACGATGACCTTGGCACAGCGGCTGTAATTCTCCGAGCCCTCCGCGTTGAGGCTTTTATTCCGTTGCCGCTCCTCCAGCGCCGGCGTCAGCCCCTCAACCCGCAAATAGTCGTTGAAGCGCAGCGCCGGCAAATGGCTCTGCGCCTTGCTATCCGTCTCCAGCAGCAGTACATGGGTGCCCGCCTGCTTGAACGTCAGCATGCCGTCGTCGGTAGCGCCGCCCGCGTGCAATGAAGGTCGCAGGTCGGTGACACCGCCGTCGATGCCGATGTCGGAAAAGCGGCTTATGCGCCGCAACGGAATCTGCGAGCGCTGGCGAAACGGGCCATGGCCAACCTGCAAGGTCATCGGCGTCGACGCACCGGGAGAAATTTTGAAGTGCTCCGGTTGCAGCCAGAAGTCGTGCGCCTGGGCAGGCATGCAAAGCGAAACAACAAATCCGGCGATGCCACGTAGTTTGTTCATATCAAAACCTAACCTAATCGAGATGGTCGGGCATGTAGCCCGGACTGACGGGAAGATATGCCAGCGATATGGTGAGCAAGGCGACGGCAGCCAGCCATCCCGCCAGGATTTTCACCAGCACGGGAGCGCGGTTGCCGATCAGCAGTCCGGCAGGAAAAATCAGCAGCACGGCGATGGCTGCCACGTACGGCGACGTCATCGAAGCACCGGCACAAAACCCGGCTGCGACAGACAAAGCCAGCTGCAAGCGGGCAAGCAGCGGCAGATGCAAAGTGAGGGCCAGCGCTATGATGCAATACCAGCCCGCTTGCCGGGCAGGCGTCAGCGGCAAGGACATCATCGCGGCCAGCGACATGGCCAGCACAAAACCGGCATAGCCTTTCAACCGCCCGGCGACCGGGTTGGCCGACAACGCCAGGCCCGAAGCGCCCGCCAGCAAAACGACGGCATAGCTCTCCCCTGTCATAAAATCACCGCCCGCACCAACAAGCACCCACCCACGATCACGATCGCGACGCCACAGCCCCGTATCACCCGCAGGCCTGCGGCGTTATCCTTCAACATGCCCAGCGCGATGCCGGATAAATGCACCAGCCCGGTCGCGAAGACAAAGCCGATGCTGTAGCCGACAGGATCCGCCGCCGACGGCAATTCCTGCCCGTGCGCATAGCCGTGAAATATGGCAAATACCGCGACAATCAAACACGCCTCCCGGGTGGGCAAGCGCAAGGCGCCGGCCACGCACACGCCCAGCATCAGCAGCGATGCAGCAATGCCGATTTCAACCGGCGGCAGCCATACGCCAAACATGCCCAGCACGGCCCCGCACACCATCATCGCCGGAAAAATCATCGGCAGCAGATAGACCAGCGGCCGCCCAAGGAAAGCGCCCCACAATCCCACCGCCGCCATCGCCAGCAGGTGGTCGAGTCCATTCCATGGATGCGCGAATCCGGCGGCAAGTCCGCCAGCAAGCCCTGTTCCGCTGTGCGCGAACGCGGGGACCGGCAGCAGGCATACCCAAGTGGCCACGCGCCTCAGGCTGCGGGAATTCAATATTTCTCCCTCTGGCCGGGCGCGGCGAGGAATGGAAACACATCGTCCGAATGGCGCAGTTCGTCGTGTGTGACGCCGTCATCCACACCCTGCGTGGTGCCGTTCACCAGCAGCGAGCGGTATTCGTTGACCACGTTGTAGTTGGGTGTGCGTCCGCCGCAGTCGCCGCGCCATTTTTCCTGCCGACCCAGGTGGGCCAGCTCGACGGCAAACAGCTGCGTGCAGCTGTGCGATTCCGTATTGACCCACAAGCGGTCGTCGGCAAGCAGCGCCGCCAGCGCACGATAGCGTTCCGATGGCGACGCCGCTTTCTCGATCAACCACTGGTTGCCGCATGCGCCATCGAAGCTGTCATACAAGGCAAGTCCCTTGCCGATCTCCGCGATGAACTCCGCCGAGGTCGATGGCGTGGCGGCGTTGTACCGCTCCTTCAACGCATCGCTGATGTCGTCTGTTGCGATGGTCCCAAGCAAGGCGTTGCCGGTCAGCGGCCGGCCGGCGCGGTCGATCTGGCGGCCGCCTTGCCGCGTCGCGGCCCATACGGCGAGCAGCTTGCCGCCTTTGGCTACCAGCGGCAGGTCGATGGAGACCACGATCGACGCCGGCGTCCACCCTTTGAGGAAATTGGTGGCTGGGCCGCCGTCGGTATGCCGCCACTGCTCCAGCAGGATGTCCGACTGCTCCTGTGTCAGCAAAGGACAACCTGCGGCATCCATCGCCGTGCCGCGCTGCATGGCATCGAAGACCACCGAATATGCCGCCCGGGTCCCTTTGACGTTGTTGAAAAAGGGATCGTCACGCAATCCGGCAAACACGCGGAAATGGTGCTTGGCGCTGTCGAGGCCGACGGGCTGGCTGGCGTCGCCTTGCGCGCTGTCGTCGTTGCCGGCGCGGCAGCTGGTGACGCCGGCTGACGGGAAGTTGCACCGGACCGTGGTGGTGTGCGCCGTCTTGCCGAAGGTCTTGCCGCTATCGATGTGGAACACGTAGTCGGTCTTGTCGGAAAAGCTGTGGCCGACGATGGTCATGACCAGGTTGAGACGGCGGCCGTCGGCCGAGGTCCATGCATACAGGTCGCCGATATCGGTGCGCGGATCGGCGATCACGCTGGGCGTGTCGAGGTGGTCGGAGGCCATGCAGGCCAAAGGCGCCAGCAAAGCCAGCGAAAGAATGAAGCGCAGCATTTGAGTTTCCTGGGTAGTGAGCAGATGACTCACTATCGCCGAAGGCATTATCTGCCGCTGTCGAAATCTTTAGTGAATTTGCGGTACGCGGAAGGCGAGCGGCCATAGGCCTGGCGGAAGCTGGCGCTGAAGTGGCTGTGGCTGGAAAAGCCGAGGTCGAAGCTCATCGCCGACAAGTCGTCGTACTGATCGATGACCGACAGCGCCCGCGCCAGGCGCAGCTGCAGTTGATAGCGGTACAACGGAATGCCCTCGACCTGCTGAAAAACCTGCGTCAGGTAGACCGGCGAGCCACCGGTCTCGGCGGCGATCTCGGCCAACGTCCAGCGCCGCGCCACGTCGCCGGCCAGCGTCAACTTGACGCGCTCGACCAGACGCCTGCGCCCGACGGTGGCACCGGCAGGCGTCTCAGCCGGGCGGCCCAAGGCACGGCGCAACAATGCCAGCACCAGCGTTTCGGCCTCCAACGGTTCGGCCGCGCCATGGCGAAGCTGGGCGGCCAGCATTTGCGTCTGGGAATCGATGCGCTGTTGCTGACGCAAGAAAGCGCTGCCGCCACCCGCTTGCAGCATCGATGCCGGTGCAAGCTCGCGCAACGTGGCGGGATCGACGGAAATGGACAGGCAGGCATCGCCGCCCTCGACCGGATGGCTGATACGGTATTCCTGCTGCTCGTTGAAGAACAAGACCTGGTTGCCGTCGGCCACGGTGACGTCCTGCCCTACGCTGCGTACATACACGCCGCGATAGGGAAACACGATGTGCGTCGACTGCGCGCATTCCAGCTCGTCTTCATGCCGGCATCCGCCAGCGCAGCGCACGTCGCTGACGGTGAGCGCAGGTGTGCCAAGCAAACGATCGACCTGTATCGTGGACATCACGGCTCCGTAGGGAAAGGTCCCTCATTTTATGACGAAGGGGTCAGCGTATCCATTACCTCCGAGGTTATGCCGCCTCCATCTCCAGGACGGCATATTCAGCTGGCGGCCAACTCGAACAGCCGCGACAGGAACAGCTTGAGCACCGGCGAAGTGTTGGCCCTGCTGTAACCGACCGCCAGGGCGATGGTCGGGACGTCGCCGGCCATCCAGCGCTTCAGCATGATATTCGCGGTATCCCTATAATGAACGCTGCGTTCGGCCTGCCGGCCGGCGCCGCACCACTCAAGGAAAGGCATTCCGACATGACTACTCAACGTACCGTGAAGATTCCCGGGCCGGATCACCCCATCACCATCGAAGCGACGCCGGGCCGTGTGCGCGTCGTCGTTGCCGGCAAGGCGCTGTCCGACAGCGGCAACGCGTTGACGCTGCGGGAGGCGGCCTACCCGCCGGTGCAGTACCTGCCGCGCACCGACGTGGACATGAGCCAGTTGCAACGCAGCGAGCACACCACGTACTGCCCTTACAAGGGCGAGTGCAGCTACTACAGCGTTCCGGCGGGCGGAGAAGCCGGCATCAACGCCGTATGGACATACGAGGCGCCGTATCCGGCGGTCGTCGGCATCGCAGGCCACCTGGCCTTCTATCCCGACCGCGTGGAGTTGATCCTCATCGACGGCTAGCGGACTTCGCGGACACCGGTATCGCAACTCCAATTGTCGTGACGAAACAATTGGAGAGATTATGGGGCTGACAATCAATTATCATATTGATTACAAAAACACCATAAGCGATTCGTCCACTGCCGGGGTAAGCCATGTCCATGTCTTTCAACGCGACGTGCCGTCGCCTGTTGCCACTGACCTTAAGCCTGCTGCTCAGCGGGTGTGCCTCACAAATCCAGAAAACGCTGGACCGTACCATCCAGATTGAAAAGCGCTGTAGCGCCATCGAAGAGGCGCTGCCGATGGAACAGCAATACCTGAAGAGCGCGCTGGTCGACGCCGTCGCCTTGCGCCTGGTCGGCAGCTGCCTCGACGACAATCAGCTGTGTCTGAATTCATCGGACACGACCATCCCCCTCAAGCTAACCGGTTCTGTACAACAAATGGCTACAGGCCTGCAAAACCAGCGCACGCAGTTGCAGCAGGCAGGCAAGGCATTCGACGAAGGGCTGCGGCAGGACTACGCCACATTACAGCGGGATCTCACACAGACAAAAAAAGATACGGAAGATGCCCTGAACGCATTGCGCGCGGAACTAAGCACAGCCAGAAGCACACTTCTTGCCAACAGCAAGACCTGCAGCCAACGCACCGATTGCATGACAGTCTTCGCAGACCAGTTTGGCACTCTTGAAACCAGGCTTGTGCCCATCATCGACAAACTCCGGGCCCAGGCGAAACGCCTGCCCGAACTGGCCCAACAGGCTGCCGCGCTGGCCGACCGCAGCACGCTGCTGCTCAAGCAGGCCCAGGAAGTGGCTGACGGCACCCGTACGCTGCTGATCAAGGGGAATGAAGACCTGCAAGCCAACGCCCGGCAATTGAACGACCGCGCCAGGCAACTAGGCAAGCGGCTGGAAAACGGTTCACGGACATTGGAGAACCTGTTTTCCCATGACGTGGAAAAAGCCATGATGGACCTGATGGCGGCGAATATCTACGACAAAAGCGCCGACCGCTTGCTGGCGTTGATCGACCGTATGCTGAGTCAACTGGATCACACCATCGACAAGATCGACGACCACGCCTTCGGGGTAGCGTCGGTGGCTACGCAAATGTTTTCCGGAGAAATGCAGGATCGCTTCGACGCCATCTTCCGCAAACTCTTCGCCGAGCGCTATACAAGCAATACCGCGAAACTGGCGTTCGCCTCGGCGGCCTGCCGGCGCATGGGCGTGGGCAATGACACGGCCCCCCAGACCGCCTCGATGTTCACGCCCTTTCTCTACGCCGCCCTGATCCGGGTGGAGTACGACGTCAACGGGCAGAAGGGAAGCCTGGAAGATGTGCGCAAAGCATGGGAAAGCCAGCTCGGCAAGAAACCGGACGAGGTGGCCAAGGATGCCGGCGTCGTCAGCGCCGACCGCGACTTCGCCCAGAATGTCGCCGCCGCATACCAAAAAGACGCAGCCTCCCAGCCGAACAAGCCACCTGTCGCACCGGATATGCTCCAGAAAGTGGCCTTGTGCGCAGGGGTCGAACAGGAATTGGCAATGCAAGGCGTGACGGGCAACGCCTTGAAGGAGCAGACAGTCGCCGACTGCGGCCATGCGGCGTTGGACGCGACATTGGCCAACAGGCCGATGGTCAAGGCAGGCAGCCCATCAAGCGCGCAAGCCGCCATCGCCGCAGCGCCGCCTGCTACCACGTCACTTTCCTCCGGCAATATCCCCGGCGCGGGCAGTGCCGATGCCTGGAGCAAGGCCATGCTGGAGGTACTGGCGGCGTCGCGCCCCAAAGCCCCGGGATACTTCGATGCGCTGTGCCAGCAGATAAGCAGCCAGATCAAAGGCAGCCGCTGCGCCGGCGGCGTCGCGGACAGCGCCACCGTGGATTTCGATGCCAGCTTTGGACCAGGCCAGGCGCGCGACAAGGGAATCGAAATGCAGCTGGCCCAGCTGGCCGACATCCTGGCTGGCAATCCGCAAGACTACCGGCTCTTGGTCACCGCCTATGCATCGCACCAGTTGCCGCCTTGCCCGGACAAAACCGCCGCCGATGCCCAGGCCTGCGCAACCGCAAAAAACGCGGCGCTGGCCCAGTCCAGGGCGGACTGGGCATACGGCATATTGGAGCGCCGCATGGGCGGACGCTTCGGAACCGGCAATCAAAAACACGGTAGCGCCAATCCTTTGAGCTACGACACGCCGACGGATCGCCGGCTGCGCATCACGTTGTGGCCGAGCCAGAAACCCTGAGGAGGCCGCCGTCGTCAAGCCACCGCCGGCGCACTATTTGACACTCAATCCGTCGGGGCCGACAGATGCAGACGCAGGCGGCGATCCAGGCCCAGCGCCTTGATATCGGCGCCGAATGCCTCGTCAATCAGGCGTGCCTTGAGTCCCGTGGCTTCGGCTTCTTTCAAAGCCCGCTCGATGATGGGCCGATAACTGGCGGCCGAAGATGCCAGATAGAAACCAAAGTCGCCTGGATAATCCAGTAACAGGCGCGGCTCCACCGCCAATTCTGGATGTCCGCGCGCCTCGTCCAGTACCTCGATGACACCGCGCGGCAGATAGTCGACGTGCCGGTTTCCCGCATCCACCATCGCATAAATCGTGGTCCATGGCGCGGCATGCTCATACAGCGGCAAGCCCGCCGCCTTCCATACTTTCGCATCGCCCCAGCCGGCGCCGAACCCGGCGATCAGCCCGGTACGCTTCAAGTCGCCCACTGACTGGACGCGGGCAAAGACTGCGGCATCGGCTCGACGGATCAATAACACACGCTGGCCGATCAAGCCATTGGTCAGTGCGCTACGCACGGGAACGAGCTGTTTATTGCTGTCCTTATCCTTCGTGCGCATGCCGTAGAACAGATTGATGTCGCCGTTACCCAGCATCCACCACATGCGGCGGGCGGGAATGTCCTTCACGTAGTGGAGATGGTAGGGCTGATGAATCAAGCGCAACGACTCTTCCAGCAGGCGGATGAAGTAGTCGGCATGCCCATCTGACACCATCGCGATGCGTAACTCAAGCGGCGCGACCTCGGATGCACGCGTCGGCGACGATGCTGATGGGCCCTTCTCCGCTTTTCCTAACGCAGGAAACGACACCAACAGCATGCAAACGAAAAAACGGATGAACCGCAGCGTGGAAGACATTTTCGCGACGCCAGAGAAAGGTCGGGTTTGTAGCCTACCACAGGCTCGGCGGTTCCTAGGCGAACTTGGTGAAGTCCGGCTTGCGCTTTTCGAAGAAGGCGGTGAAGGCTTCCTTGGCTTCCGGTGCGGCCAGCATGGCGCCGAAGAATTTGTTTTCGGCGGCGATGGCTTCGGTGACCGGTCCCTTGCGGGCGGCCTTCATCAGTTGCTTGGTGGCGCGGATCGAGCTGGCCGGCAGGGCCACCAGCTTGGCGGCCTGGCCCTCGGCAAACGCGCGCAGCTCGGCGGCCGGCACGATCTTCGATACCAGGCCCATCTCCAGCGCTTCCTGCGCCAGGAAGGCTTCACCCAGCATCAGCTTCTCGGCGGCGCGCGGGTAGCCGGCGATTTGCGTCAGCAAAACGCTCGATGCGAATTCAGGGCACAGACCCAGTTGCACGAACGGCATCGAGAACTTGGCGTTGTCGGCCGCGTAGACCAGGTCGCAATGCATCAGCAGCGTGGTGCCGATGCCGACCGCCGCGCCGGCCACGGCCGCCACCACCGGCTTGGTCGAGCCGCTCAGCGCCATCATGAACTTGTAGACCGAACGCTCTTCGATGCCCGAGCCGTCGGCCGGACGCGAGGTCTTCATGAAGTCTTCCAGGTCGTTGCCGGCGGTGAAAATCTCCGGCTTGCCGACGATCAGGATCGCGCGCACGGCGGCATCCTGTTCCGCTTCATTGATGGCGTCGGCCATGCTCTGGTACATCGCCGAGGTGATCGCGTTCTTGCGTTCCGGGCGGTTGAATTCCAGCGTCAGCACGCCGTTGGTCTTGCTGCTCAAAATATCCATGTGATCTCCAAATGATTAAAGGGCGCCGTGGTTGAACCGCAGCGCCCTTCTTGATGATTCCGTGTTCAGTCTTTACACACGTTCAATGATGCCCGCGGCGCCCATGCCTGCGCCTACGCACATGGTGACCATGCCGTACTTCAGGTTGTTGCGGCGCAGTGCGTGCACCACGGTCGCGGCGCGGATCGCGCCGGTCGCGCCCAGCGGGTGGCCCAGGGCGATCGCGCCGCCCATTGGATTGACCTTGGCTGGATCCAGGCCCAGGTCGCCGATGACGGCCAGCGCCTGTGCGGCGAACGCTTCGTTCAGCTCGATCCAGTCCAACTGATCCTGGGTGATGCCGGCGGCCTTGCACGCATCCGGGATCGCGAATTTAGGACCGATGCCCATGATTTCCGGCGGCACGCCCTTGACGGCGAACGACGAGAACTTGGCCAGCGGGGTCAGGTTGTGCTCGCGCAGGAACTTCTCGGACACGACCAGCAGCGCGCCGGCGCCGTCGGACATCTGCGAGCTGTTGGCGGCGGTCACGGAACCCTTGGCGGCGAACACAGGCTTCAGCTTGGACAGCGACTCCACGGTCGAGTCGGCGCGCGCGCCTTCGTCGGTGTCGACGGTGCGGGTCTTGATCTTGATTTCGCCGGTCGCCAGGTCAGGCGTGCGCGTGATGATCTCGACCGGGGTGGTCTCGTCCTTGAAGAAACCGGCCTGCTGCGCGGCGATGGCGCGGCGGTGCGATTCGACGGCGAACGCGTCCTGCGCTTCGCGCGACACTTTCCATTGGGTCGCCACTTTTTCAGCGGTCAGGCCCATGCCGTATGCCATGCCGACGTTGTCGTCGGTGAACATGTTCAGGTTCATCGATGGGTGGTGGCCCATCATCGGCACCATCGACATCGATTCGACGCCGCCGGCGATCATCGCATCGGCTTCGCCGACGCGGATGCGGTCGGCCGCCATGGCCAGCGCGGTGATGCCCGATGCGCAGTAGCGGTTGATGGTCACGCCGCCGATGGTCTTAGGCAGGCCGGCCAGCAGCACCGATTGACGGGCGATGTTGAAGCCCTGTTCCGCTTCCGGGAACGAGCAGCCGATGATGGCGTCGGTGATCAGCGCCGGGTCCAGGCCAGGCGCCTGCGCCAGTGCCGATTGCAGCACGCGCACCAGCAGGTCGTCCGGGCGGGTCTTGTTGAACATGCCGCGCGGCGCCTTGCCGATCGGGGTGCGGGTGGCGGAGACGATGTATGCGTCTTGAATTTGTTTGCTCATTTTGTGCTTTCAATAGTTTTGATCGAGGGCTTACGTGCGCTTCTCGGATAAATACCAATCCACTTGAACCTGTGCGGCCAGCGTGCCGGCGGCGTCGAAAATGTCGACTTCCACCGGGAACGCCACCTTGCCTTGCTCTTTCAGCTCGGCTTTCAGCGCGGCCAGATCGCCAGGGACGCGGCCTTCGGCGCGCGTGGCGCCCTTGGCTACTTTCTGGTACTGGATGCGCGATTCCTTGGCGACTGGGCGCAAGCCCAGGATCAGATCCGCAAAGCCGCCCGCCATGGCCGCGCCGGAGGCCGTTTCGGCCAGCGTGAACAAGGCCCCGGCGTGCTGCGTGCCCAGGTGGTTATTGAGCTTCGGGTCTTCCGGCATCGACACTTTTGAAGTGCCGCTGCCGATCTCGTCGATCCTGATCCCCAGCAAACGCACGAAGGGCAAGGTGTCCATCATCTGTTGCTTGATACGGTCATACACCATGCTTGGCCTCACGCGCAGTAGAACTTTAAAAACCAGTTTCAGGATCGACATGCCGATTAGTTGCGGACTGGCTTACCGGTCTGCATCATGCCCATGATGCGTTCCTGGGTCTTCGGATGGTTCAGCAGTTCCAGGAAGGCTTTACGCTCCATGTCCAGGAACCACTGCTCGTTCACGAACAAACCCTGGTCGATATCGCCGCCCGACACGATCTCGGCGATCATCTCGCCCAGCTTGAAGTCGTGCGCGGAGATGAAGCCGCCGTCGCGCATGTTGACCAGCTGCGCCTTGATGGTGCCGTAGCCGTAGCGGCCGGTCACCTGCACAGGGGTCTTCAGCGGCGGACGATAGCCCTTGTCGAACATCGCGCGCGCTTCGACCTTGGCCACGTGCAGCAGCTCGTACGGGTTGAACACGATGACGTCGTCTTCCTTCAGGTAACCCATCGCCTGCGCTTCCAGTGCCGACTTCGACACGTTGGCGGTGGCGGCGTTGGTGAAGCCGGTTTTCAGGAATTGCAGGATGTCGTTGCCCTTGGCTTCCTTGAACGCGCGCACTGCCGCTTCCTTCAGGCCGCCGCCAGCAGGGATCAGGCCCACGCCCACTTCCACCAGGCCGATGTACGATTCGATCGATGCCACGCGCTTCGACGCGTGCAGCGCCATTTCGCAGCCGCCGCCCAGCGCCAGGCCGGCAACAGCAGCCACCACCGGCACGTTCGAGTATTTCATCGCCATGAAGGTGTCTTGCAGTTCGCGGATGATCGGGTCGACCGCCTTGGCGCCACCCTGCATGAACGCAGGCAGTGCCGATTGCAGGTCGGCGCCGGCCGAGAACGCGCCGCCGTCGGCCGCGTCCGCGCTCCAGATCACCAGACCCTTGAAGTTTTTCTCGGCTTCGGCCAGTGCTTTGCGGAAGCCGGCGATCACGCCAGGGCTGATGACGTGCATCTTGGTTTTCAGCGAGATCACCAGGACGTCGTCGCCCGAGTGCCACAGGCGGACGTCGTCGTCTTCGTGCACGGTGGTGCCGGCGGTGCGGCCGTCGATGGCGCCCGAACCCAAGACCGGTGCGCGGAACTGCTGGCGGTCGTAGACCGACAGGGTCGAGCGCGGCACGAACGATTTCGAGACTGCCGACCACGAACCTTCGGCGGTGTGCACGCCGCCTTTCTCAGCGACCGGACCTTCGAACACCCAGGCCGGCAGCGGTGCGCTGCACAGCGCCTGGCCGGCGTCGATGTCTTCCTTGACCCACTGGGCCACTTGCGACCAGCCTGCGGCCTGCCACGTTTCGAACGGGCCGACGTTCCAGCCGAAGCCCCAGCGCATGGCGAAGTCGATGTCGCGCGCGTTGTCGGCCACGGTGTCCAGGTGGATCGCGATGTAGTGGAAAGCGTCGCGGAAGATCGCCCACAGGAACTGGCCTTGCGGGTTGGTCGATTCGCGCAGCGCCTTCATCTTCTTGACAGGATCCTTTTCCTTCAGGATGCGGGCGATGATGTCGGCGGCCTTGCCGCCGCCGGCGACGTATTCACCGGTGGCGAAGTCCAGGCGCTGGATTTCCTTGCCAACTTTTTTGTAGAAGCCGGCGCCGCTCTTCTGGCCCAGCGCGCCTTTTTCCACCAGGCCCGCCAGCACGGCTGGGGTCTTGTAGACGGCGGCGAACGGATCGTTCGGCAGGTAGTCCTGCATGGTCTTGATCACATGGCCCATGGTGTCCAGGCCGACCACGTCCGCGGTGCGGAAGGTGCCCGACTTGGCGCGGCCCAGCTTGGCGCCGGTCAGGTCGTCGACCACGTCGACGGACAGGCCGAACTTCTCGGCTTCGTGCACGATCGCCAGGATGCCGAACACGCCGACGCGGTTGGCGATGAAGTTAGGCGTATCTTTTGCGCGGACCACGCCCTTGCCCAGCGTCGTGGTCAGGAAGCCTTCCAGCTGGTCGGAAATTTCCGGCTTGGTGAACTCGGTCGGGATGATCTCGACCAGGTGCATATAGCGCGGCGGGTTGAAGAAGTGCACGCCGCAGTAGCGCGATTTCAGGTCGGCGTCGAAGCCTTCGGACAGCTTGGTGATCGACAGGCCCGAGGTGTTCGAGGCGAAGATCGCGTTGGCGCCGATGTGGGGAGCGACCTTCTTGTACAGGTCGTGCTTCCAGTCCATGCGCTCGGCGATGGCTTCGATGATCAGGTCGCACTCGGCCAGCTTGGCCAGGTCGTCCTCGTAGTTGGCCACTTCGATCAGCGCGGCGTGGTCCTTGTTGCCCAGCGGTGCAGGCGACAGTTTTTTCAGGTTCTCGATGGCGCGCAGGACGATGCCGTTCTTAGGGCCTTCCTTTGCTGGCAAATCGAACAGGACGACCGGCACTTTGGCGTTGACGCAGTGGGCGGCGATTTGCGCGCCCATCACGCCGGCGCCCAGCACGGCTACTTTTTTAACGATGAAATTGGTCATGTCGTTTCCTCTAGGTTCTTAGAACAGGTCGGCGTCGAGTGCCATCAGATTGGCGGAGCCCGAACGTGCCTGGCGAATCAGGGTTGCAGTTTCCGGCTGCAGGCGGGCGAAGTAGAAGCGCGCCGTGGCCAGTTTGGCTTTGTAGAAATTGTCGCCGCTGTCTTCCTTGGCCAGGGCGATTTTCGCCATCTGTGCGAAGAAGTAGCTGTACACCATGTGGCCGACCACGCGCAGGTAAGGTACGCATGCCGCGCCCACTTCGTCCGGATTCTGGAAGGCTTTCATGCCGATTTCCATGGTCAGCTTGGTGACCTTGTCGCCCAGGTCGCCCAGCGGGGTGACGAATTCGCTCATCGCTTCGTCGGTGCCGTTGTCTTCCACGAAAGCCTTGATCTTCTCGCCGAACTTGCGCAGTTTAGCGCCGTTGTCGCCGAGGATTTTGCGGCCCAACAAGTCCAGCGACTGGATGGTGTTGGTGCCTTCGTAGATCAGGTTGATGCGGGCGTCGCGCACGTACTGCTCCATGCCCCATTCGGAGATGTAGCCGTGGCCGCCGAACACTTGCATCGCTTCCGAGGTGGCGATCCAGGCGTTGTCGGTGATGAAGGCCTTGACGATAGGGGTCAGCAGCGCGACTTCGTCGGCCGCTTCCTTGCGCACGTCTTCGTCAGGGTGGTGCAGTTCACGGTCGATCTGCAGCGCGACATACGAGGTGAAGGCGCGCGCGCCTTCGGCGTAGGCCTTGCCGGTCAACAGCATGCGGCGCACGTCCGGGTGCACGATGATCGGATCGGCTGGCTTGTCCGGTGCCTTCACGCCCGACAGCGAACGCATCTGGATGCGGTCCTTGGCGTAGATCAGCGCGTTCTGGTAGGCGATCTCGGTCAGGCCCAGCGACTGCATGCCCACGCCCAGGCGGGCCGCGTTCATGAACACGAACATGGCGTTCAGGCCCTTGTTCGGCTGGCCGATGATCCAGCCCTTGGCGCCGTCCAGGTTCATCTGGCAGGTCGAGTTGCCGTGGATGCCCATCTTCTCTTCGATGGCGCCGCAGGTGATCGGGTTGCGTTCGCCGACCGAGCCGTCTTCCTTCGGCAGGTACTTAGGCACCAGGAACAGCGAGATGCCTTTCGAGCCTTCCGGCGCGTCCGGCACGCGGGCCAGCACCAGGTGCAGGATGTTTTCCGACATGTCGTGTTCGCCGGCCGAGATGAAGATCTTGTTGCCGGTGATCAGCCAGGAGCCGTCGGCCTGCGGCAGCGCTTTCGAGCGCAGCATGCCCAGGTCGGTGCCGCAGTGCGGCTCGGTCAGGCACATGGTGCCGGTCCATTCGCCGGACACCAGCTTCGGCAGGTAGACTTCCTTCTGGTGGTCGGTGCCGTGTTCCTTCAGGCACTCGTAGGCGCCGTGCGACAGGCCGGGGTACATGGTCCAGGCCTGGTTGGCCGAGTTCAGCATTTCATAGAACGAGTTGTTCAGCACGACCGGCAGGCCCTGGCCGCCGTATTGCGGATCGCAGGCCAGCGCGGCCCAGCCGCCGTCGACGTACTGCTTGTACGCTTCCTTGAAGCCTTTCGGAGTGGTCACGGTATGGGTCGCGGCGTCGTGCTTGCAGCCTTCGCGGTCGCCCGAGTGGTTCAGCGGGAACAGCACTTCGGCGGTGAACTTGCCGCCCTCTTCCAGCACCTGGTTGATGATGTCGGCATCGACTTCGGCGTAGTCCGGCAATGCCTTCAGCTCTTCGCCCACGTTCAGGAATTCGTGCAGAACGAATTGCATATCCCGGATTGGCGCGACGTATTGACCCATGATTTTCTCCTGATGACTACAACTATTGGTTTAGTTTGGTTTGACTTAATTAGTGCTGCGCAACCACCGCTGCCGGCGATTGCGGATTGCGATACGTTTCAATCAAGCGCTCGAAGCCTTTGCCCGCCCGCTCCAGGCTGCCCGGGATGCGCAGGAAGCGCGCATCGTGGTGCAGTGCCAGGATCAGGCCGTACATCTCGTACACCAGCTGCTGCGGGTCGGTGTCCGCCTTCAGGTCGCCGCATTCGACGGCCTGCTTCACGCAGCGCAGCAACGCGCCCTGCCAGGCGCCGACCATCGCCATCAGCTCTTCGCGGATCGGGCCCGGGCGGTCGTCATACTCGACGGCGCCGCTGATGTAGATGCAGCCGGAGGCCACTTCCACGCTGACCCGCTTGACCCAGCGCGCGAACATCGATTTGAGACGCTGGATGCCGCGCGGCTCTTTGACGCTGGGGAAGAAGACTTCCTGCTCGAAGCGGTGGTGGTACAGCTTGAGTACTTCCAACTGCAAATCCTCGCGCGATCCGAAGTGCGCAAACACGCCGGACTTGCTCATGTTCATCTTATCCGCGAGCAATCCGATGGTCAGGCCTTCCAGACCGTCCCGGCTGGCCAGATCCAGCGCCACGTCGAGGATTGCGGCGCGTGTCAGTTCACCTTTGCGCATAAATTTAGTTGAGGTATTAATAAGATTTCATCCCAAAGTAAAATTTAATCATGGAGAAAAGAGCATTTTGCTCCAGTTAAATTTACTCCGTGTGAAAAGAATTGCGAACGCTCGTACTATTATCCACCGAGGGGTAAATGTCAAACAGTACCGTTAGAGGTGGCGTTCTATTATCTTGACGCAACATGGCTGTTGCCGCCGGGGGACAACGGGCGGCAACAGCGGGGTGACGGAGGGAGGGATGTTACGGCAGGGGGCGCAGGCGGATGGACAACGGTGCCCGCAGGCGGGCGGCGTAGGCGGCGACCCGGCGCTGCCAGGCGGCGGCGTCGGGCACCTCGCCGGACCAGCTGGCGATGGCGCCCACGTAGTAGCGCAGCGGCTGGCCCGGACGCACCGGCGCCAGGATCAGCTCGTTGGCGGCGTCGGCGGCATAGGCCGGCTCGCCGGCCGGCAGCACGATGGCCACGCCGAAATCGCCGGCGCTGCGCTGGGTCACCCACTGGGTCAGCGCGCGCGCCGCCGGCAGCGGCGTGGCGGCCACCGTCGGCTGCTGGGGCGCGTAGGCGGGCGTTTTGTTGAGGCCGATGGCGGCGGTCAGCTGCGCCGGCCCGCTGAAGCTGAAAGTGCTGTCGATCTGGTCGAAATCATGCCCGGCGTCAACCGTGAAGCGCTTCACTTCCGACACGCTGGTGCCGGCCGCGTCCCAGGCGTCGTAGCGGAGCTCGAAGATGGCGCGGATCGGCCCGTTGGCGATGACCTTCCAGCTGGCGTAGTTGCGGCTGGTGTACAGCAGCTTCCCATCCCAGATGCCGGTGCCGCCGGCGCCGCGCGTGGTGCCGACGCCGTACATGTCCAGGCCCTCGCCCTCGTCCTTGTGATAATGGTCGTGGCCCTTGTTGTACCAGCGGTCGACGACGGGATAGCGTACCCGCTTGAACCAGATGTCGAGCCCGCTGGTCACCAGCACCTCCTTGCCGCTGCCCTGGGCATCCGGCGCGGCCAGCGCCTGGCCGTAGGTGCGGTGGGCGATGCGGTCGTTTTCCCAAGCGAAATCGTCCAGCCGTTCCGGCACGTAGCGGGCAAAGGCCTGCACCGGGAACGGCGGCGCCACCGCCTCGCTTTTCTCCACCGTGAAGCTGGCGCTGTGCTCGCCGGCGGCAAAGTCGTGCTGGAAGATCAGCTCGCCGTACGCGATGCCCTTGCCCTGCGGGTCCTTGGCCTCCGGCGCCACATTGGTCACCTGGTAGGGCAGGCTGCGGCCGGCCGCGTCGCGGACCGTCAGGTGTTGCAGCAATGCGCCCGGCAGGGCCTGATTGACGTCCTTCCACGGCACCGCAATGGTTTCGGCCGGCCGCGCCGCGTCGAGCTCGTGGCTGGCCGTGACCACCAGCCGTTCCGCCGCGCCGGCGGAAGCGCCGGCCAAGGCCAGCAGCAGTGCGTAGCGTGTGCGCATGTCAGTATTTCACCGGATAGTCCTTGGGGAACTGGCGGCCCGAGTAGGCCAGCTTCTGGGTCCAGTCCTGCGCCGGCGCGGTCCAGTAGGGATCGTTTTCCGGCAAGCCCAGCGACAGGAAGCCTTCGGACGCGATGTACATGCTGCCGTTGTTGGAATACCAGTCGCCCAGCTCGGGATGGTGGCCGACGAAGCCGATGGTGAGGAAGCCGTCGCGCGTGAAGTTGCTGGGCGCCGACCACACGGCCTGGTGCGCAGCGTGCAGCGCCGCCCTCACCTGCCCGGCCGGCAGGCTGGCCGGCAGCTGCTTGCGCCAGGCCAGCAGGCCCAGCGGCTGGAACACGGCGGTGCGGTAGGTCAGCGAGCGGCCGATCGGCGGATAGGTGCCGGTCGGCGAGATGAAGCGCTCCAGGTGCTCGCTGTAGCGCTGGGTGCGCTTGAGCGCCTGCGCCAGCAGTTCTTCCGAATTGCCGCCCCAGAAAGGCGTCCTGGCCCGCGCCAGCACTTCCAGGATCTCCACCAGCATCGGATAGATCACGTACGAGTTGTAGTAATCGAAGTGGAAGGCGTCGCCGTCCTTGATCCAGCCGTCGCCGGCATACCACTCGTTGATCTTGCGGACCGCCAGGCTGATGCGCATCTGGTCGTACTGCTCGCCGATCGACATCAGCCAGGCCTCGTTCATCGCGGCGAACAAGATCCAGTTGGTGTAAGGCGGATCGACCCGGCGCAAGCTCTTGATCTCGGTAATGATGCGCTGTTTGGTGGCGCTGTCCAGCGGCTCCCACAGCGCCTTGGGTGCCCGCATCAGGGCATTGGTGAAATACGCCGAGTCGACCAGCGCCTGCTCCGGCCCCTTCCACAGCAGATAGTCCGGGTTCTTTGGATCGACGCTGTTGGCATAGCTTTGCAGCGCCAGCTGCTGAAGGCGCTTGCGGGTCTTGCCCTCGGCCGTGCCGTCTTCCGGCAGCGCCAGCCACGGCGCGGCGCCGGCGATCAGGCGGCCGAAGCATTCGAGGTAGGTCACGCCTTGGTCGCGGCCGTCCCAGGTCGGGCTGAGTTCGACCGGGAAATTCTTCTTCAGCTTGCCTTGGGCCATGTTCGACAGCACCGGCTCGGCCATCTTTTGCAGCAGGCCGGTCATGTAGGCGCGCTCGCCGCCGGCGGCCAGCGGCGCGCTGTCGGCGGCGCTGGCGCCGGCGGAGGCCATCAGGCCGGTGGCGGCGGATCCGGCAAGCACCGCCTGCATGAAGTTGCGACGTTCCATAGTGTCTCCGATGTTGATTTATTTTTGATCGAGCAAGCGTACCAGTTCCGCCGACGCCAGCAGGAAAGCGCCGACGCCGAAATCGGCGGTGGAATCCTGGTCCACCACCTGGCCCGGGATCGCGCGGTCGCCGATGGGCTGGACATAGCCGACGCGGCCGTCCGGCTGCAAGGCCACCTTGCTCAGGTAATGCCAGCTCTTGCGCACCACCGGCAGGAATTCGTCGCGCGCCAGCACACCGTGATTGATGCCCCACAGGTAGCCGTAGGTGAAGAAGGCGGTGCCGCTGGTCTCCGGCCCCGGCGCGTGCAGCGGATCGAGCAGGCTGCGGGTCCAGTAGCCTTCGGGCTGCTGGGCGCGTTTCAGCGCCTGCGCCATGCCCCGGAAGCGGGCCACGTATTGCGCGCGGTGCGGATCGTCGGCCGGCAGCTCGTCCAGCACCCGCGCCAGCGCGGCAAACACCCAGCCGTCGCCGCGCGACCAGAAATCCTTCTTGCCGTTGACGCTGGCGTGCGCGGGATAGACATACTTGGCGTCGCGGTAGTACAGCTGCTCGGCCGGGTCGTACATGATGCTGTTGGCGTACTCGAAATACTGGTGCAGCTTGTCCAGGTAGCGGCGGTCGCCGGTGATGCCGTACAGCTTGGTCATCACCGGCATCACCATGTACAGGCCGTCGGACCACCACCAGTAATCGTTGCGCGGCGTGCTCATCTCGTATTCCATCACCTCGCGGGCGCGGGCGATCTTGCGCGGATCCGGCGCCAGCTTGTACAGGTCGGCGTAGGTCTGGAAGCAGATCTGCCAGTCGCCGAACAGCACGTGCTCGTCGGTCTCGCCATAGGTGTGCTGCCAGCGCTCCCTGTCCGTCGAGCGCGCGCCCATCCACTGGTTGTGCGCGGCCCAGGCTTCGGAATAGCGCAGGTACGCCTGGTTGTGCGTGACCTGGTAGGCCGCCATATTTCCCGTGTGGTAGGCCGCCACGTGCCAGAACGACCACTGCTGCGCCGGCGTGGTGCGCTGCCAGTGGCCGTTGACCTGGTCGATGATGGCGACCACCTCCGCCCGGCTGCCGCCGATGGCCGCGCCGTCCCCTGCCCGGGTGGCGCAGCCGCCCAGCGTAAAGGCCAGCAGCAGCAAAAATCCTTGCGCGTATTTTTTGAAATTCATGGGACCGTTTGAAAAAAGGGCCGAAGGCGGGGCGGCCTTCGGCATAAACACCCGGGACCCGTCAAGCGGTCCCGGCCTGGAGTGCACTGCCAACAAAAACACTAGGGCTTCCACTGCCACACTTGCACCGGCGCCGACACGCCGGCGGACGTGCCCTCGCCGTCCAGCTGCCGCACGTCCTGCACGAACAGGTGCAGCTCGCCGCGGCGCCGCCACAATTCGGTGTCGAACGACGGCTCCCACGCGCCCACCGGCGCCTCGCCCAGGTCGCGCACGATCCAGCGCGGCCGGCGCAGATCGGCGATGCTGGCCACCGAGACCTTGTTGCCGCGCTCGGCATCGCGGAACACCAGCAGGGCCGCGTGGCCATCCACCATGACCTGCGGCCGCGCAATCGGAATCGCCTTGGTGCCCAGGCCGGCAAGCGAAAACGGCGTGCGGCGGAAATCCAGGTCCAGCTGGCGCCAGGCGCCGCCGTCGCGATACAGCAGGTGGTACTGCGGCACCGCCGAGCCGGACGCGCGCCAGTAGCTGGCGATCACCGGCTCGCCGTCGGCACCGGCCGCCATCGAGGTCTGGTTGATCAGCTCGCTGTTCTGCGGAATGCGCGCCGCGTACTCGGCGCTGTCCGCCGTGATCGGCAGCGTGTAGCGCTCGCCGCCGCTGCGTTCCCACGTCAGGCCGCCGTCGCGCGAGCGCGCGTAGGCCATGTCGTGGTTGCTGGCCACGTCCGGCGATTCGCGCCACACCCACGACAGGTGGATGGTGCCGGCGCGGTCGACAAACGCCTGCCAGTAGGCGCTGCGCCGCCCTTCCCCGCCGATCAGGTTGCTGTGCAGCCGGGTCCAGCTGGCGCTGGCCACGTCGTAACGGTTCATCACCAGGTTGCCGTGGCCGGAACCGCCGTCACGGTAGAGGAACAGCAGGCCGCCGTCCGGGCAGCGGAAGAACTCGGGATAGCTGACCGAGGCCTCGTCCCGGCCCAGCATCGCTGTTTCCGGCGTCAACTCCAGCGCGCCGGGGCGGATGCCGCGCGCATAGCGCAGGCGCTGGTTGTGCGCGTCCCACGCCAGGTGCAGATAGCCCGCGCCGTCCACCATGATGCTGATGCTGTTGTGCGCGTCCGCCGCGTTGCCGCGATAGGGCGTGCGCCGCAGCGTCCAGCGTGCCGTGCCCAGCTTGCGCTTGCCCAGCACCACCATCGCATCCTTGTCGTAGAAGGCGATGTACTGCGTGTCGCCGTCCGATACCAGCGAGTTCTTGCGGAACACCACGGCGTTGACCGAGTTGTTGGCCCAGCCCGGCGCGACGTCGACCACGCGCGCGGGGCCGGCCGCGCCGGCCGCCTGCGACGCGATGGCCAGGCAGGCCAACAACATCAGGCGCTTAGAACTTGCCACGCAGTCCAACCTTGATGGTGCGGCCGTCGTACTTGGCATAGTCCATGCGCGTCTTCTTGCCGCTGCCATACTTGCCGCTGACGTCCTCGAAGTAGTCGTAGGCCAGCGTATTGGACAGGTTCAAGGCATCGATGCGCAGTTCCAGCTGCTCGCTGATCTTGTAGCTGGCGTTGGCGTCCAGGTAGCCGCGGCCGGCGTGCCAGCGGATCAGGTCGTCGCCGGTGTTGCGCGGGCTGTCCGGATGCAGCGAGCGGTCCTTGTAGTTGTAGGACATGCGCAGCGCCAGCGGGCCGTTCTCGTAGTAGACCGTGGTGCTGTAGGCAAACTTGGGCACGGAATTGACATTCATGTCCTTGCCCGCGTTGCTGATCCACGGCACGCTGTTGAACGGATTGATGTGGGTGTAGCTGGCCAGCGCGCCCAGGCCCTTGAACGGTTCCGGCAGGAAGGTGAATGCCTGCTGGTAGGCCAGCTCGAAGCCCTTCAAGGTCTGCTCGCCGGCATTGGTGTAGCTGCGCAAGGTCATCGGCAGGTTCGGATCGACGTGGCCGCTGGCGTCGTAGAAGATCGCCCCCAGCGCCGTGTCCGGCAGGCCCAGCTTGCCGAAGGTGGTGTTGGTGGTGTTGGCCACGGTGGCGTCGGTCAGCTCCTTCTTGAACACGGCGCCCGACAGCAGGCTGCCCGGGGCGAAATACCATTCCAGGCTGGTGTCCAGGTTCTTCGACTGCTGCGGCTTCAGGCCGGGATTGCCGGAGGTGGCCGAGTTATCGAAGGGATTCGGTATCGTGGTCTGCGCGGCGATGATGGCCAGCGACGCGCGGCTGACCGTCTTGCCCCACGACGCGCGCCACATCAGGGCATCGGTCAGGTCGAAGGCGCCGCTGAGCGCCGGCAGCACATTGCTGTAGGTGCCCTTTTCGTGATTCGGCGCATAGACCAGGCTGGCGCCCTGCTGCTTGAAGTTGTCGATCTCGGTCTCGGTGCGCGAGTAGCGCACGCCGGCGTTCAGGCGCAGCTCGTGGCCGCCCACCTCGCCCTTGAAGTCGGACTGGACGAAGCCGGTGGTGACTTTTTCCGCCGCCGTGAAGCTTTGCGCCGGCGTGAACGCCGACGCCGGATTGAAGGCCAGCGGATCGAAGGTCGAGTAGGTCGAGGCGCGCGTGAACGTGCCGAACGCGTGCGGCCAGCCCGGGCCCATGTCGAGGTTGTCGATCGGCAGCGTGGTGGTCATGATGCCGCGCATGCCGGTGTTGCCCAGCGAATTCAGCTTGGCCGTCGCCTGGGTGGTGCCGTTGCGCTTGTTGATGCCCTTGGTGGTTTCCACGTACACGGTGCCGGCCTTCAGGTGGCCGGTCCAGTCGCCGGGCAGCTGGTAGTCCCAGTCGGCGACCAGGCGGCCTTGCTTGCCGTGGTCGGTTTCCTTGGTCCAGGTGGTGCCGATGCCGAAGCCCTGGTAGTTGTTCACGTCGGTATAGCTGGTGGTGGAGGAGACCGATGGATAGACATGGTCGGGCCCGTAGTCGATGGTCGAGTCGACGCCGAAGATCTGGCCCGACAAGGTGTCCTGGTAGCTGAGCGCGGTGCTGTTGTTGCCGCTGACCTGGCCGGTCAACACCAGTTCCTTGGTGGCGGCCCAGCGGCCGTTCAACGACATGTAGCCGAACTTGGTTTCGTCTTCGCTGTAGGTCACGCCGCTGCTGTACGAGGTGTTGCCGAAGGTACCGGTCAACAGATTGGACGCCGGATCGATGTGCACGTTCAGCGGCACGAAACCGCTGTGACCGGTCTGGCCGGCAGGCGCGGCGCGGTTGGTGGTCTTGCTGTTGCGCACCAGGATGCCCATGTACATTTCATCGCGGGTGTTCTTCAGTTGCGATCCCAGCACGTCCAGGCTGAGGTTGACGTCACCGTTCTTGTACTGCAGCGAGGACACCAGGCCGTCGCGGGTGCGGTCGTTGGCCGAACCGTAGAAGCGGTAGATGCGCGGCAGCAGCGCGTTGTCGATCTGGTCGCGGGTGTAGCCGCCCAGGTTGGCGCGCGGATCGTCATAATCCAGCTGCACGGCGAAGGTGCCCTTGACCGGGCTCTGGCTGCCGCGCGCCGAGCTGTTATAGCCGCCGGTCGCCTCGAAGCCGGAGCGGTTGTTGACGCTGGCCGAGTGCGAGCCACCCACCAGGAAACCCCAGTTGCCCCAGGTGTTGGAGAACAGCGCGAAGCCCATCGGGTCGGCGTGCTTGGACATGGTGTTGTACTGCTCGGAAATCGCGTAGCGGATGGTGCGCTTGGGATTGTCGAACGGGCGCGGGGTTTGCAGGTCGACCACGCCGCCGATGCCGCCTTCGCTCAGCTCGGCCAGCGGCGACTTGTAGAAGTCGACGCGGCCAAACAGTTCCGACGCGAACACGTCGTAGTTGAAGCCGCGCGCGGCGCTGCCGATGGTGCTGGTCGAGGTGGTGTTGACCGGCGCGCCGTTGAGCGTGGTCACCGAGTATTCGGTCGGCAGGCCGCGGATCGAAATGCGCTGGCCCTCGCCCGAGCTGTCGTCGCGGTTGAGGATGATGCCGGGCACCCGCTGCAGCGATTCGGCGATGTTCGCCTCGGGGAATTTGCCGATGTCCTCGGCCACGATGGAGTCGCGCACGCCGATGGCCTGCTGTTTCAGGTTCAAGGCTTTTTGCAGGCTGGAGCGGAAGCCGGTGACCACCACCGTGGTCGGCTCGGCGGCGCCGTCGGCCGGCGCTGGCGCGGCCGGCGGCGGCGTCTCCTGCGCGGCGGCGTTCGCCCCGTAGGCGGCAGCCAGAGCCAGCGGCAGCAGAGTGGCGAGTAGTTTCTTACGCATTATTTCCCCCGTTGTTGTATGCAACAATCTAAAAGTTCACTGTGTAGTTTTTTTCACGCCACGCCGGTGTCTCCTGAAAAGCGTGCCGCGCTGCTGCTGCCTGATTTTTTGGCATATCGCATGTGGTCACGTTACCACCCATTGAACTCATCGTACAACTTAATTTTTCAGCACTGCCCGTGAAATGCACGTATCTATTTGATTTTTATCAGAAATAAATTTGATGGAAGAGCAATTAAGGATGTGGTATCGTGACCACATCCTGATCTCCAGCAACTCATTCGCACACATGGCAAAATCGAGCAAACTCAGTGAAGTGGCGAAAATCGCCGGGGTCTCGCCCATCACCGCCTCGCGCGCGATCCGCGGCACCGGCTACGTGTCCGAGGCGGCGCGCACGCGCGTGATGGCGGCGGCGGCGCAGCTGAACTACACGCCCGACATGCTGGCGCGCCGCATGCGCGGCGATAAAAGCAAGCTGATCGGCGTGTTCGTCAACAACTATGGCTCGCTGGTGCTGCATGAAATCACCAAGGCCATCAGCGACGAGGCGCGGCGCCAGGGCTACGACATCCTGCTGTTCAACGCCGAGCGCTTCGACCTGCCCAGCCGCACGGAAACCTGCGCCATGCTGAGCCAGCTGTGCGCCGGCCTGGTGCTGCTGTTGCCCAACGCGGCCGACGGCTACCTGGCGGTGGTCGAGCGCCAGAGCCTGCCCTGCGTATTTGTCGGCTTCGACGCGCGTCCGGTCAACCTGCCGGTGGTGGTGGTGGAAAACCGCGCCGGCGCCCGCACGGCGGTCGAGCACCTGCTGTCGCTGGGCCACCGCCGCATCGCCTTCATCGGCGGCACGGCCGGCACCGGCCAGGGCGCCGAGCGCCTCAAGGGCTACCACGACGCGCTGCGGGCGGCCGGCGTGACGGCCGACCCGGCGCTGGCGGTGGACGGCAATTTCTCGCAGACGGGCGGCTATGCCGCGGCCGAAAAACTGCTGTCGCTGGACACCCCGCCCACCGCCATCTTCGCCGCCAACGATGAAACCGGCTTCGGCGCCATCGACGCCATCCACAGCCGGGGCTTGAAGGTGCCGGACGATATCTCGGTGATCGGCTTCGACGACATCTCGACCTCCAGCTTTGTCCATCCGCCGCTGACCACGATGCGCCAGCCCAACGCCGACATGGCGGCGCGCGCCGTCAACGAATTGCTGGCGCAGATACAGGGCGGCGAGAAGCAGGCCCAGCGCATCGGTTTCCCGATGAACCTGGTGCTGCGCAGTTCCACCGGGCCGCTGCGCCGGCCGGACTGATGGACAGCGACGGCGCCATGGCCGGCCCCCGCCCCGTCGGCCAGCGCGCTGCCTGGGGCCTGGCCTCGGCCGGCCTGCTGGCGGTGCTGTTCTGGCTGCTGGTGGGCGACCTGGCGATCTCGATCCGCGAACGGGCCGCGCTGCCCAGCGGGCTGGAACTGCTGCGCCGCAACGGCGCCTCCGACACCACCACCTCGCTGCTGATGTCGACCGTGCCGGCGCTGCTGAGCGTGCTGCTGGTGCCCCTGCTCGGCTACCACTCGGACCGCCTGCGCAGCCGCTGGGGCCGGCGCCGGCCCTTCCTGCTGGCGGTGGCGCCGGTGGGCTGCGCCGCCATGCTGGGCCTGGCCTGCTCGCCGGCGCTGGGCGCGCTGGCCGACGCCGCGCTGGGCGCGTTGTCGCCGGGACGCCGCCTGTGCAACCTGGCCGCCTTCAGCCTGTTCTGGACCATCTTCGAATGCGCCGGCATCAGCGCCGCGTCGCTGTTCACCGGCCTGGTCAACGACGTCGTGCCGCAGGGACTGCTGGGGCGCTTTTACGCCGCCTTCCGCATCGTCGGGCTCAGCGTCGGCATCGCCTTCAACACCTGGGTGTTCGCGCTGACCGACCACTACCTGAGCGAGATCCTGCTGGCCATCGGCGTCGTGTTCGGCCTGGCGCTGCTGCTGGTGTGCCTGATGGTCAAGGAGCCGGCCTGCGGCGCGCAGGACGACGGCCGGCGCGCCGGCGGCTGGCGCGCGCTGGCCGTGCCGCGCGCGCACGTGCTGGCCTGCTTCGCCCACCGCCCCTTCCTGTGGGCGGTGGCGGCCTTCATGCTGGCCAGCGTCACCTTCAATCCCTTCAATACGTTTTACCAGTACTACGCCCACCTGTCCGGCATCCCGAAGGCGACGCTGGGCACGCTGACGGCCTACGGCTATGCCGTCTCCATCGCGTCCGCGTTCGGCATCGGCTGGCTGGTCGACCATTACGGCGCGCTGCGCGTGTCCAGCCTGATCATGGGGGTGTACTGCGCGGCGGCCGCGATCGGCTACCTGAGCCTGGGCAACCCGGCCTGCTTCCCGTGGTTTTACCTGGCCCATGTGGTAGTGTCCGGCGCCTGGTTCACGGCGGCGGCATCGATGCCGATGGCGCTGTTCCCCAGGGCTCAGTTCGTGCAATACAATTCGACCAAGGATTTGATGGTTGTGCTGGGCAATATCCTGGTCAGCGGCGTGCAGGGGCCCGTGCTCGACCTGTCCGGCCACGACTATCGGCTGACGCTGCTCAGCGGCGCCCTGTTCGCGCTGCTGTGCGTGCTGTGCCTGGCCCGCCTGCAGGCGCGGCCGGCCTAGGCGTTACCGTCCACTAGTCGTAATCGCCGGCCTTGCCCAGCTGGCGCCGGTCGCGCTTGGTGGGACGGCCCTTGAAGTCCGCGCTCGGTTCGCGGAACATGCGGCGGTTCTCGGCCACGGCGGCGCGCCGGGCGACACTCAGGTCGGTCTCTTCGTACAGATTGCGCGCGATCGGCGCGGCGGCGCGCACGTCCGACAGGTTCATCACGTCGACCTCCCAGCGATCCGAGCCGTTGTCGATGTCCAGCTGGTCGCCGACGCGCACCGCGCGCGCCGGCTTGACCTTGTCGCCGCCCAGCCTGACCTTGCCGCTGTCGACGGCCTCGGTGGCCAGCGAACGGGTTTTAAAGAAGCGCGCGGCCCACAACCACTTGTCCAGTCTGACACTATCGCTCAAGCGTACTTCCCCACGGCAAAGACGCGCATCAGCATCTTGTAGCAGAAAAAGGCTATCTCGTAGCCGATGCGGCGGAAGCGGCCGACGTGTTCGAAATCGGCGTAATGGATTTCCACGCCGTCGGCGATCGCCGCCTCGATATGCCGGCGCAGGCTTTGCGCAAAGGCGGCGTCCTTGATCACGACATTCGCTTCCTGGTTCAAAAACAGGCTCAAGCCGTCCACATTGCTCGAGCCCACGGTGGCCCAGTCGTCGTCGATGACGGCAACCTTCGCATGCAACTGGGTCTTGTGATATTCCACCACTTTGACGCCGGCCGCAAGCAGCTTCGGATAGAAGGAATGCGCGACCGCATCCTGCAGCCAGATTTCGCCGACGCCGATCAGCAGCGTGACCTCGACGCCGCGCTCGGCGGCGGCGGCCAGCGCGTGGCGGAAGCGCGCGCCCGGCGCGAAATACGGATTGGCCAGCAGCACGCTCTTGCGCGCCCGGCCCAGCGCCTGCAGATAGGCGCGCTGTATGGTCCGGCGGTTGCGCAGGTTGTCGCGCACCACGAAGCCGGCCTGGACCATGTTCTGCGTGGCGCGCTTGTTGACCTTGCGCATGTCGCGGTACAGGCCGATCCGCTTCATGATGCCCAGCTTGCCCAGCCGGCGCCATTGCGTCTGCGCCTCCAGCTGGATCGCCCCCACCAGCGGGCCGCGCACCTGCACCGCGAAATCCCAGCGTGGCGCCGACAGGCTGATCGCGTGGTTGTAGTCGCAGTACATGTCGTCGTTGATGTTGATGCCGCCGACGAAGGCGATCTCGCGGTCGACCACGCAGATCTTGCGGTGGGTGCGCGTGACGCCGCGCCTGAACCAGGGATTGAACACGCGGTGCTCGACGCCCGCCGCCACCAGCTTCTCGTGCATGCTGTTGACCTGGCGGCGGCCGGTGCCCCACCAGTCGGTAATCATGCGCACCTGCACGCCGCGCTGGGCGGCGCCGGTCAGCGCGGCCTGCACCGCGAGTCCGGTGGCGTCGCCGGCAAAGATATAGGTCTCGAAATATACCTCGTAGCGGGCGGCGTCGATGGCGGCTATCAGCGCGGGAAAGAAGTCGGTGCCCGTGTGCAGGAGCGTGACTTCGTTATCGGCAAGGAAATTGACTGTGCGCATAACTGGATTCTAACCCCGGGCGACGAGATCAGGCGCTCCCGTGGAAACAAGTCTATAATAAATTGCAACCCTATTGTGAGGGCTAACGCTCGGAGCGCTATGCATGGGAGCACGATTGCTGACCCGTAGTCTGTCGATGATGCTGCTGGCGTCCTGGCTGCAGGCCGCGGCGGCCGAGCCTCCGGCGGCTTGCGCCAAGGTGGTGGTGTCCGCCGATCCCGACTATCCCCCGCTGCACTGGTACGACGGCAAGGAGTTGCGCGGCCCCAGCGTCGAGCTGGCCGCGCGCGTCCTGGCCGATCTGCAAATCCCCTACGAAGTGCGCTATGTCGGCCCATGGAAACGCGTGCTGGCCAATGCCGCGGTCGGCAAGGTCGACCTGGTGGCGACCCTGAAGATCCAGCCCGAACGCGAACGCTACCTGGACTTCGTGCGCACGCCGGCGTTTCCCAATCCGGTGGCGGTGTTCGTGCAGCGCCAGCGCGCCTTCATCTTCAACAACTGGCAGGACCTGGCCAGCCACAAGGGCGGCATCGCGCTGGGCAATACCTTCGGCCAGGCGTTCTCGGAGTTTGCCGCCAGCCATTTGCAGCTGGAGGAATCGGGCACCGCCGACACCAATTTCCGCAAGCTGGCCCTGGGCCGCATCGACTATTTCATCAGCGGCCTGTTCACCGGCGAAGCATGGCTGGCGCGCCATCGCCAGGGCGAGCAGTTCATGGCGATGCGGCCCTTCCTGGCCGAGGACAAGAATTACTACGCCTTCGCCAAAACCAGCCCCTGCGTCAAGTATCTCGACGCGTTTGAAGCACGGCTCAAGGAGCTGGTGGCCAACAAGACCAACATCGCCATGCTCAACGTCAGCCTGCAGACCCTGGACGTCAAGCTCGACAGCGCAACGCTGAGCCGCAAATAGCTCAGGCCAGCGTCAGGTTGGCGACGATGGGGGCGTGATCGGACAGCTTGGCCCACAGGCTGCCGTGCATCACCTCCGCCGCGTCGACCTTGAAGCCGCGCACGTAGATGCGGTCCAGGCGGAAGAACGGCAAGGCCGCCGGGAAGGTGCGGGCCGGGTTGACGCTGGATTTGCGGCGCAGCGTGCGCACGATCTCGTCCAGCGTGGAGTTGGAGCCGATCTGGTCGAAGGCCTCGACCACGCCCAGCGCGTTGCGCAGTTCGCCGCCCAGGGTGTTGCGCCAGTCGTTGAAATCGCCGGCGATGATGACCGGCTCGCCGTTCGGCGCCGAGTCGCGCACGGCCGAGATCAGCGCCTGGGTCTGGCGCCGGCGGCCGGCCTCGAACAGGCCGAGGTGGACCACAAAGCAGTGCACGGCGCCGTGCGGCGTATTCAGCGCGCAGTGCAGGATGCCGCGCTGTTCGTAGGCGTGGTCGGACACATCGTGGTTGGCCTGGTTGGCGATCGGATAGGCGCTCAGCAGAGCGTTGCCGTGATGGCCGTGGTCGTAGATCGCGTTCATGCCGTAGGCGCTATGCGCATGGCGCGACTCGCCGGCAAAATACTCGTGCTGCGCCGCAGCGGGCCAATGCTTGTGGCCCAGATGTTCGGCCCCGTATTTGGCGGCTTTCAAGTCGTGCTTGCCCTGCACCTCTTGCAAAAAAACCACATCGGCATCGAACAGGCCGATGGCTTGCTTCAGCGCCAGCACCCGAGGCTCGGAGCGGATTGCTGACACGCCCTTGTGGATATTGTAGGTGGCTACGCGAATTTTCATGGGGCTATTCTAACCCCGAGTCCGCAATCAGCTCCACACGGTAACATCGGCGGACATCAGGCGTGGGCCCAGCCATGTTCGACAGTGCCGATGCCGACCAGCGTCACCTGCGGCGCGCCTGCCGGAGTGCCGCCCGACATCGACGCAACCGTCTGCATCACCGCGCTTTCATAGCTAAGCAGGCTGGTGCTCTGGCTGACGCCGTCGAGCAGGGCCCGCGCGACCGACGCGGCGGCGTCGCCCGCATAGCTGCTCTGTTCCTTGGGTGTGTCGAGCAACGCTGTGAAGTTGGCTGCCACGGTTAGCCGGTTGATCACCAGCGCGCCGTCGAGCAAGCCCTGCGGGGTGGTATTGCCCTCCGCACCGGCCATCATGTTGAGCGCGGCCACGCCGCGCGGCAGCCCGGCGTCCAACGCGTTGGACCAGTAATTCAGACCCTCCGTATCCGGCACGCGGCTCAACAGGTGTGCGTAGATCGCGGTGACGAAATCCCTGTTGGTGCCGTGATACAGCGCGGCCGACTCGGCGCTGTTGCCGAAGCTGTCGACCAGCGCCTTGACGGTGGCGTTGGTGCTGTAGGAGTCGGCGAAGGCCAGCGTGGTGGTCGGCGTGGCGGCGGCCATCAGCTGGCTGACCATCGCGTTCAGACCGGCGCTGTCGGCTGGGCGGCCGAAATACGCCACGTAGAATTTCTGTGCCATTGCCACATATTTGGCCTGCACCGGATCGTCGGCCACGCTGGCTAGGTTCAGCGACATCGTGCCGTCGGCAAAACTCAGGCGCTCGATATTGCTCAGGGTGTCGCTCTGCCCGGGGTCG
Organism: Duganella hordei; assembly: GCF_040369125.1. NCBI lineage: Bacteria > Pseudomonadati > Pseudomonadota > Betaproteobacteria > Burkholderiales > Oxalobacteraceae > Duganella > Duganella hordei. Next base: position 16,424 of record NZ_BPWI01000022.1, on the reverse strand, counting down.
GTGCGCGAAGTCACCGTGTAGCCGCCGCTGACGGCCGCCAGCGTATAGGTGCTGAAATTGCCAGTGTAGACCGCGGTATCGGTGCCGGTGCCGCCGTCGATAACGTTGTGGCCGCCATTGCCCTGCAGGCGGTTGCTGCTGCTGTTGCCGATCAGCGTATCGTCGCCGCTGCCGCCGGTGGCGTTTTCAATTACCGCGCCGTAGGCGATCGCCAGGTCGTTGGTGCCGTCGTAGGTGCCGACCGGCGGCGGCGTCTGCCAATTGATGCCGGCGCCGGTGTCGGACGGAATATGAATGGACGAATAATGCCCCTGTTGCAGGTCGATCAGCGAGCCGGCGGTGAAATTGGCGATCGAAATGGTATCGATGCCGCCGGCGTCCCAGATGGTACTGATGAACGGCGTGGCGGGATCAAAGGTATAGGTGTCGTTAGCGGTGTGGTAGGTCGTGTTCGCGCCGTACAGGTATTGCATCACCGCGATGTCGTACAGCATCGGCGTGCTCGGCACCACGTCGTAGGACTTCCACGATGCCGAGCTACCGCTTTGCGTGACGTCGACGAACAGGCTGCGCGGCGCGTCGTCGTAGGCCATCACCGAGTACTGGCGGTTGGCGTGCGCGGCATCCAGCACCGCGCCGTCTTCGAACGGATGCTTCAGGCCCAGTGCATGGCCCAGCTCATGGATCAGGGACATGTAATTGTACGAGCCGACCGACCAGTCACTGCTGCTGGCCCCCGAGGAAGTGGTGCTGATCCACACATCACCGCCGGACGGATAACTGCTATTCGGATAGCTGGCCCAGCCCCAGGCGGCGCCGCCGTCGCTGGTGTTTTGCGTGGCCGAGGTCCACGCGAAGCGGATGTCGCCGACCGTGCTGGCGGTGTCGACCACTTTTACCGGCGTGATGTTGGCCACGTTGGCCCAAGACTGCAAGGCGGCCGTCGCGGCGGCCTGCTGTACCGCGTTCAGTCCGTAGTGCTGGCTGGCGGTGGGTTCGCCCAGATCGGAATAGCTGCCGCCGCCAGGCCCGCTGAAGACCGCCGAGGCGCCGCCGGCAAACGGGAAGCTGTAGGTGATGGTGATGCCGCTGCCGGCGACGCCGCCCCATTTGGTGCCTGCCAGCAAAGCATCGATGCTCAGCGTACCGGTATCGTTTACCTGCGTGGTGGGACTGGACGTGGTGGGGCTGCTCATACCGGTTCTCCTGGATCAGGCCACCAAGCGGGCCTATCCATCGATTCTATTCAAAAAAGTTGCCGATGAACAGGAAACTCGCAGCCTGAGCACCTAGCGGGCGTGCGCATATTGCCTTAGTTGCAATATGGCTTCGGCGTTGGAGAACGAAAAGCATTTGTCGGCCGCTTCCAGGTAGGGCAGCCAGACGTGGTTCAGGTGCTCGCGCGGCGCGAGGGTGATGGCGATGTCGCGCGGCACCTCGACGCTGAAGACGTGCTCGGTATTTTCCGTCACGCCCGGCGCGTAGCGGTGACGCCAGACCGGATAGATCGTGTAGATGTTGGACAAGTGCCAGTCGCGCAGCACGATGCGCTCGCCGTCCGCGACGATGCCGGTTTCCTCGAACAACTCGCGCGCGGCCGTTTCCAGCAAGGGTTCGTCGACCGCGTCCAGCGAGCCGGTCACCGACTGCCAATAGCCGGGCCGGTCGGCGCGCTCGATCAGCAGCACTTGCAAATCGGCCGTGTGGATCACCACCAGCACCGAGACAGGGATCTTGTAGGGCTTCATAGTTCTGGTAAAAGAAAAGGCGCCGAAGCGCCCTTTCCATTGCAATAATCAGCTGGCCACTTTTGGCTCGGCCGTACGCAGGCGGATATGCAGTTCTTTCAACTGCTTCTCGTCCACTTCCGACGGCGCCTGGGTCAGCAGATCCTGGGCGCGCTGGGTTTTCGGGAAGGCGATCACGTCGCGGATCGAATCGGACTTGGTCATCAGGGTCACGATACGGTCCAGGCCGAATGCCAGGCCGCCGTGCGGCGGCGCGCCGTACTGCAGCGCGTCGAGCAGGAAGCCGAACTTCAGGCGGGCTTCGTCGGCGTCGATCTTCAGCGCGCGGAACACTTTCGACTGCACTTCCTCGCGGTGGATACGGATCGAACCACCGCCCAGTTCCCAGCCGTTCAGCACCATGTCGTAGGCCTTGGCGATGCAGGCGCCCGGATTGCTTTCCAGCCAGTCTTCATGGCCGTCCTTCGGCGCGGTGAACGGATGGTGGGTCGCGGTCCAGCGGTCCGACTCTTCGTCGTATTCGAACATCGGGAAGTCGATCACCCACAGCGGCGCCCAGACGTCGTCGAACAGGCCGGCTTTCTTGCCGAATTCCGAGTGGCCGATCTTCACGCGCAGCGCGCCGATCGCGTCGTTGACCACCTTGGCCTTGTCGGCGCCGAAGAAGATCAGGTCGCCGTCTTCGGCGCCGGTCAGTTCCAGCACCTTGGCCAGGGCCGCGTCGTGCAGGTTCTTGACGATAGGCGATTGCAGGCCGTCGCGGCCCTTGGCCTTCTCGTTGACCTTGATGTAGGCCAAGCCGCGCGCGCCGTAGATGGCGACGAACTGGGTGTAGGCGTCGATTTCCGAACGTGGCATGTCGCCGCCCTTCGGCACGCGCAGGCCCACCACACGGCCGTTAGGCAGGTTGGCGGCGCCCGAGAACACCTTGAAGTCGACGTCCTTCATCACTTCGGTCAGGTCGGTGAATTCCAGCTTGACGCGCATGTCCGGCTTGTCCGAACCGTATTTGCCCATCGCCTCGGCGAAGTCCATCACCGGGAACGGGTTAGGCAGCTCGACGTTCATGGTGTTGCGGAACACCTTGCGGATCATGTCCTCGAACAGGTCGCGGATTTCCTGTTCGGTCAGGAACGAGGTTTCGCAGTCGATCTGGGTGAATTCCGGCTGGCGGTCGGCGCGCAGGTCTTCGTCGCGGAAGCACTTGGTGATCTGGTAGTAGCGGTCGAAGTTGGCCACCATCAGCAGCTGCTTGAACAGCTGCGGCGATTGCGGCAGCGCGAAGAAGTTGCCGGCGTTGACGCGCGACGGCACCAGGTAGTCGCGCGCGCCTTCCGGGGTCGACTTGGTCAGCATCGGGGTTTCGATGTCGATGAAGCCCAGGTCGTCGAGGTACTTGCGCACTTCCATCGTGACCTTGTAGCGCAGGCGCAGGTTGTTCTGCATCTGCGGACGGCGCAGGTCCAGCACGCGGTGGGTCAGGCGGGTGGTTTCCGACAGGTTGTCGTCGTCCAGCTGGAACGGCACGGCCACGGAAGGGTTCAGCACTTCCAGCTGCGAGCAGACCACTTCGATCTTGCCGGACTTCAGGTTGGCGTTGACGGTACCCGCCAGGCGATCCTTGACCACGCCGGTCACGCGCAGGCAGAACTCGTTGCGCACGGCTTCGGCGGCCTTGAACACTTCAGCCTGTTCCGGATTGCAAACGATCTGCACCAGGCCTTCGCGGTCGCGCAGGTCGATGAAGATCACGCCACCGTGGTCGCGGCGACGATGTACCCAGCCGCACAGGCTGACGGTTTGGCCAAGCAGCGCTTCAGTGGTGAGGCCGCAGTAGTGAGTACGCATTGAGGACATGTTTATTTCTCGGTTCAGGTTAGTGTTACTCAGTTGATCTTAATTTATTTGCTCGCGATTTCGATCGGGCGCGGCGCGTCTTCCGGCGCCACCACTCCCATCGACACGATGTACTTCAGGGCCGCATCGACGCTCATGTCGAGTTCGACCACATCCTTGCGCGCCAACATCAGGAAAAAGCCCGAGGTCGGATTCGGCGTCGTCGGCACGTACACGCTGACGTAGTCGCCCACCAGGTGGTTCTTGACGTCGCCGCCCGGCACGCCGGTCAGGAAGGCGATGGTGTACGAGTTCTGGTGCGGATACGGGATCAGCACGGCCTTGCGGAAGGCGTTGCCCGACGACGAGAACAGCGTGTCCGACACCTGCTTGACGCTGGAATACAGCGAGCTGACGACCGGGATGCGCGTCAGCAGCTTTTCCCACAGCTTGACCACGTAGTTGCCGACCAGGTTGTTGGTCAGCAAGCCGGTCAGGAACACGATCAGCACGGTCAGCAAGGTGCCCAGGCCGGGAATATCGAAGCCGATCAGCGTGCGCGGCTGCCAGCGTTCCGGCACGAACAGCAGGGACTGGTCCATGGTGCTGATCACCAGGTTCAGCACCCAGGCGGTAATCGCCAGGGGCACCAGGATCAGCAAGCCGGTAATGAAATATTTACGCATCGATTACTCTTAGGGTGGGTGTGGCGGCGGTGCTTCAGTCGGCGCAATTCAGTCGGCGCATTTCAGTCCGATTTCGTGCCGGTGCCGGCGGCCGGCGCGGGGGCCGCAGCCGGCGCGTCCGTCTTGGCGCCGGTCGCGGTGCCGGTCGCCGGTGGCGTGCCGCCGCGGAAATCGGTCACATACCAGCCCGAGCCCTTCAACTGGAAGCCTGCAGCGGTCAGTTGTTTCTTAAACGACTCCTTGCCGCACTCTGGGCAAACAGTCAGCTGCGGGTCGGAAATCTTCTGCAAGACATCCTTGGCAAAACCACATGCCTCGCAGCGGTAAGCGTAGATCGGCATCTATTACTCCGCAAAAATCATCAAAACCCTGAATTATAAAGCTTTTTCCTGCCGGCTTGCCTGTTTCCTGTGGCTAAGCACCGATTTCCGCGCCCGCACCGCCGTCAAACAAGCTCGTCACTGACATGGCGCTTGTGCGACCGGCCGCACATACATCGGCAGCGGAACTCTTTATAACGGTCATACAACCTGTCAAGGAGGAGCTCAACATGATCAAGAAACTATTGCTTGCAGCCGCCATCGCGGCTTCCGCCGGTACCGTCACGCTGCCGGCGTCGGCCGCCGTCATCGTGGTCCAGACCGCGCCACCGCCGCTGCGCCATGAAGTGGTGCCGCCGCCCCGTCACGGCTATGTCTGGGCGCCCGGCTACTGGGACTGGCGCCACAACCGCCACGTCTGGGTCAAGGGCACCTGGGTGCGCGAGGGCCGCGGCTATGTCTACCACCAGCCGGCCTGGGAAGAGCGCAACGGCCGCTGGGAAATGACGCGCGGCAGCTGGGCCCGTGGCGACCGCGACCATGACGGCGTGCCGAACGGCGTCGACAACCATCCCAACAATCCGCGCCGCGATTAAGCGCTAGCGCCGACGCCAGACCATCCAGCGCTCCTTGCCGGCGAACACCGGTATCGAGTCGCTGACGGCGTCGTCGGCGATGCAATCGAAATCCGCCCGCAGCAAAGCATCGAGCTCGCCGCGGGCGATGCCGAACGGCGGCCCCCTGCGGCCATCGTCGAAGAAGAAATAGCCGGCCAGCAGCGCGCCCGGCGCCAGCAATTGCGCCCACCGCGCCGCCACCTGCGGCCGCATCGCCGGCGGCAGCGCGCACAGGAAGGCGCGCTCATAAATCAGCTGCAATGGCCGCTCCGGCTGCCATGCGAAGAAGTCCGCCTCGACCACGCGCGCAGCGTGCCGGCCGACGGCCCCCTTGCCCACCGCCACGGCGGACGGCGAGAAATCGATCGCCACCGCATCCCATCCCGCATCGGCCAGCAAGGCCAGCTCGTAGGCCGCGCCGCAGCCCGGTATCAAGGTGGTCAGCGGCGCGCTGGCGGCGGCAAAATCGCGCAAGGCTTGCGGCGCGCCGCCCCGGTCCCACGGCGTGAAGTTGCGCTCGAAGCGCTCGTCCCAGAACGCCGGCGACATCGGATCGCGCTGCTGGAAATCGGCCATGGCCTAGCCCAGATGATGCCAGCGCAGGTACAGCTGGAAACCCAAGACGCCCAGGCCGAAGGCGCCGGCGAAATAAATCACAAAGCTCAGCAGGCGATTGGTGCGCTGCTGTTCGTGGATCAGCACTCTCATCAGCTCGGCATTGTCGGACGGCTTCTCGCCCTGCTGTTCCAGCGCGCGGTGCAGCAGGCGCGGCAGTTGCGGGATGATGTGGGTGTAGCGCGGCGCCTCGGCCTTTAGGCGCTGCCACATGCCCTGCCAGCCGACCTGTTCGGCCATCCAGTTTTCCAGGTAGGGCTTGGCGGTCTTCCACAGGTCCAGGTCCGGATCCAGCTGGCGGCCCAGGCCCTCGATATTGAGCAGCGTCTTTTGCAGCAGCACCAGCTGCGGCTGCACTTCGACGTTGAAGCGGCGCGAGGTCTGGAACAGGCGCAGCAGGATCTGGCCGAAGGAGATGTCCTTCAGCGGACGGTCGAAGATCGGCTCGCAGCAGGCGCGCACGGCGGACTCCAGCTCGTCGACGCGGGTTTCCTTCGGCGCCCAGCCGGACTCGATGTGCGCCTCGGCCACGCGCTTGTAGTCGCGGCGGAAGAAGGCCAGGAAGTTCTGCGACAGGTAATCCTTGTCGAAGTCGTTGAGCGTGCCGACGATGCCGAAATCCAGCGCGATGTAGCGGCCGAAGGTCTCCGGCTCGATCGACACCAGGATGTTCCCCGGGTGCATATCCGCATGGAAGAAGCCGTCGCGGAACACCTGGGTGAAGAAGATCTCGACGCCGTCGCTGGACAGCTTTTTCAAGTCCACGCCGGCCGCCTCCAGCCGGTCGATCTGCGACACCGGTATGCCGTGCATGCGCTCCATCACGATCACGCTGTTGGAGCAGTAATCCCAGTACATTTCCGGCACCAGCAGCAGCTTGGATTCGGCGAAGTTGCGGCGCAGCTGGCTGGCGTTGGCCGCCTCGCGCATCAGGTCCAGTTCGTCGTGCAGGTACTTGTCGAACTCGGCGACCACTTCGCGCGGCTTGAGGCGCTTGCTGTCGGCCCACACGCGGCCTATCCACTCGGCGGCGATGTGCATCAGCGCCACGTCCTCGTCGATGGATTTCTTCATGCCCGGACGCAGCACCTTGACCGCCACCTGCTTGCCGTCCCGCAGCGTGGCGAAGTGCACCTGCGCGATCGACGCCGACGCCACCGGCGTGCGCTCGAAGGTGGCAAATAATTGATCTGGATGCGCCCCCAGCGATTTGCGGATCTGCGCGATCGCCAGGTCGGAGTCGAACGGCGGCACGCGATCCTGCAGGCGCGACAGCTCTTCCACCAGGTCCAGCGGAATCAGGTCGCGCCGGGTCGACAGCACCTGGCCGAACTTGACGAAGATCGGCCCCAGCTCCTCCAGCGCCATGCGCAGGCGCACGCCGCGCGGCGCCGACAGGTCGCGCCAGAAGATCACCGTGTCGATCAGCTTGGCGATGCGCGGCTTCTTCAGGCCGGACATGGCGATTTCATCGAGGCCGTAGCGCACCGATACCCGCAGGATTTTCAGCAGGCGTAAGAATTTCAACATCATTGGGAGTCCAGTTTTTGTACCAATTTTTGTTCCAGTCTGGCCAGGCGCTTGGCGGCGCGCTCGACGTCGTCGCGCAGGCGCACCACGTCGGCCGAGAATTCCTCCACCGCCTGCGGACGTATCAGCACCGGCTGTTCATCGAGCAGGAATTCGGCCACGTTCTCGGCCAGCTTGCGGTGGCCGGTCTTGACCGCCTCGAAAGCGGCGCGGGCGCCGGACACGGCGCGCACGGCGGCGATCGGGCCCACCAGTTTTTCCAGGTCGTATTCGGCTTCCCAGCGCAGCGACTTGCTCAAGTTGGAAATCGCGTTGGCGAATTCGGCGTCGCCCTCGATCTGCACGTAGGAAAACGCCCGCTCGCGGTTTTGCGCGATCAGCGGCAGGTCGGACAACTTGACGCGGATGGTGACGTGGGCCGGCTCATCGGCAGGCGCCGCCGCCAGCATGCCGTCGGCCGTCACCAGCAGGCGCAGCACGGCGGCGCCGGTGTCGATGGCGGCGACCTTGCCCGCGTGGCGCAGCAGCTCCTGGCGCGCCCACGGCTCTTGCGCCAGCAGGTGGTTGATGGCGGCGCTGACCGGCGCGGCGGCGGAAAACTTGCTTAGGTTCGGTGAAATCATTCTTGAGCCGTTCAAAACAAAACCGCCCGGAAATACGGGCGGTCTTGATCTTACCAGTTTGCCGGGCGGGCCGGCGGTTATGCGAGCTGCTGAATACCGGCCAGCATCCAGCCGGTGGCGCCGGAAACCGGCTTCGACAGGTTCCACACTTCATTGAACGGCTCGGCCAGCGCGTCCGGCGCCGGCTTGATGCTACCGGTGAACTTGACGCTCGCCAGGTACTCGCTGCCGCTGGTCTCGATGCCCAGCAGCTCGGCGTCGATGGCGACGACGTCGGTGTAGTCCTTTTGCGCGCCGCGCTCGGTGATCTGCATCTTCAGCTCGGCAAACACCTCAGGCGTGGTGAATTCGCGGATATCGGCCACGTCGCCCTTGTCCCAGGCCGCCTGCAGGCGGATGAAATTGGACTTGGCCACGCGCAGGAACGACGGCGCGTCGAAATCGGCAGGCACGCCCCACGGGGTGTGCGCCACCGGCGCGGCGACTTGCGGTACCGGCTCGGGCTGCAGGCGCGAGCCGATTTCCGGCGTGGCGCTGCCTTGCGGCGGCATCGCATACACGTTCTGGCTGCCGCCGAACGCCGCCGCGGGCGTTTGCTGCTTGCCGCGGAACAGGCGCACGATGAAGAACACCACGCCGGCCAGCAGCGCCAACATGATCAGCGAACCGAAGATGCCGCCCATCGCGCCACCCAGGCCAAAGTGCGAGAACAAGGCGCCCAGGCCCAGGCCCAACAGCGCGCCGCCCAGGATGCCTTTCCATGGGCTGGCCGGCTTGGGCGGGATCGCGGCCGGCGGCGTGCCGGGAGCCGGCGCCGGAGCGGCCTGGCGCGGCGCCTGCTGCGGCGCGGCGGCCGGCGGCATGCGGCTGACGTTTTGCGACTGGCGTCCGATCGAACGGCCGCCGCCCATCGGACGGGCGGTCGCCTCGGCCAGCATGGACAGTGCGGACACGGCCAGCAAGGCGCCGATCAGGATTTTCTTGATGTTCATGGTGCTCCTATGACTACAGTTTGATACCGGTGTGTAAAGCGGCCACACCTGCCGTCAGGTTGTAATACGTTACGCGTTCCAGGCCCGCCGCTTCCATCATGGTCTTCAGCGTTTCCTGGTCCGGATGCATGCGGATCGACTCGGCCAGGTAGCGGTAGCTTTCGGCGTCGTTGGCGATCTTCTGGCCCATCCACGGCAGGATCTTGAACGAATAGAAGTCGTAAGGCTTCTGCAGCGGCTCGGCCACTTTCGAGAATTCCAGCACCAGCAGCTTGCCGCCCGGCTTCAGCACACGGCGCATTTCCGCCAGCGCCTGGTCCTTGTGGGTCATGTTGCGCAGGCCGAAGGCGACGCTGACGCGGTCGAAGTAATTGTCCGGGAACGGCAGCTTTTCGGCGTCGCACAACAAGGTGGGGGTCAACAGGCCGCGATTCAAGAGGCGGTCGCGGCCGACGCGCAGCATCGATTCGTTGATGTCGGTGAGCCAGACTTCGCCGGTCGGGCCGGCTTGCTTGGCGAACACCTTGGCCAGGTCGCCGGTGCCGCCGGCGATGTCCAGGCACTTGAAGCCGGGGCGCACGGCCGCGTTGGCGATGGTGAAGGTCTTCCACAGGCGGTGCAGGCCGGCCGACATGACGTCGTTCATGATGTCGTACTTGGCGGCGACAGAATGGAAAACCTTGGCGACTTCGCGGACTTTGTCGTCTTCCGCGACGGTTTTGTAACCGAAGTGAGTGGTATTGGTCATGGTAGGCAGGCCTGTTAGTTTGCCTGCATTATACAAGCGCGGCGGCGGAGCGTTTGTTTGATCCACCTAAAGCCTGAGCCGGATGAACGGCCTAAGCTGGACGAAGCCGCCGCCCAGGCGGATCGCTAGCGAGGTCCGCCATGCATCCCACCATCTATCTCGATACTTCGGTCGTCCGCCATCTGACCGATCCGCCCAGCACTAATCCGATCACCCGTGCATGCCAACAATTAACCCACCTCTGGTGGGATACACGCTGCGTTCCGAACAGGACGTACGTTTCGAAATATGTGATAGCGGAGATAAAACGCGGAGATCCGCTGCGCATGGCCCATCGCTTGAAAATCATCGAATTACTGCCCCGATTTCCCGATAGGGATAGAACCAGAGGCATTGCTGAACTTTTAATCAGCGGCGGAGGTCTAAAGGCGACAGCGATGAAGTCCGCCGAGCACATTGCTTGTGCAGCACAGAATCGAAGCGAAATCCTGCTGACCTGGAACTGCCGTGATATAGCAAACGCGGAACAGCTTCGGCTTCTTCGAATACTGATGTATGCGCATGAACTATATCTTCCTGAGCTAGTCACTCCCTTTGAGCTAATGGAGAATCGCTATGAAAATATATGATGTCGAAATCCCCGCCGACCTGGAAATTCCCGAACTGGATGCAAAAACGCGGACAGAGATCGATGCGGTGCACGACGAACTTGAACGCCGCGAGGAAGAAGTCAACCGGCAAGCCGAGCTGCCTGCATACACTGGCGGCCAATCTCCCGAAGCAGCGGATCCATATCCACCGCCGTCCATTAATGTTGCAGCACTGCGCCAACTGCCACCGCATGTGCGCGCGATCTTTGCTTACGTGCTGCGTGAGCATGTTACATACTGATCTTTAGTGCTTGTGGCCGCAACCTTTATGGTTGTGAGAGCCGGGGCCGGTCAGCGTGACGCCGGTTTCGCGGCCGCTGTCGCCTTCGAAGCCGGAGGCGTGCAGGCGGTCCATGTAGTTGGCCCACAAGGCTTCTTTTTCATTGCCCAGCTTGTACAGGTAATCCCAGGTGTACAACCCCGTATTGTGGCCGTCCGTGAAGGTCGGCTGCACGGCGTAGTTGCCGACCGGGTCCATCGCGGCGATGCCCACTTCGCGCTTGCCCACTTGCAGCACCTCCTGTCCTTCCCCGTGCCCCTTCACCTCCGCCGACGGCGAATACACGCGCAGCAGTTCGAACGGGATGGAAAACGAGGCGCCATCGTCAAACTCGATGTCCAGCACCTTGGACTTGTTGTGGACGGTCAGGCCGGTCGGTTGCTTGCTCATGTTTATGCTTTCAGACGTTCGATAATGGCGGCATGCAAGGCCGGCAGCAAGGCGCGGCGCGCGGCCAGCACCTCCGGCGACGACGCACGCTGCGCCACCGCCCACGTCGGACTCGGGAAATGCGCGTCGTTCGCGTAGCGCGGTATCACATGCCAGTGCACATGCGGCGTCATATTACCAAAACTGGCCAGGTTGATTTTTTCCGGCGCCATCACGGCGCGCTGCGCGGATTCCACCGCCCACACCACGTCCATCACGCGGCTGCGTTCGGCCGCCGACAAGTCCGTCATTTCCTTGACGTGGGCATGCCACACCACGCGCGTAAAGCCCGGATACTCCGCCTCGTCCACGGCGACCACCGACAACTGGCGGTCGCCCCAGATCAGCGCCGAACCAGGCGCCTCAAGCAGCTTGCACAGATCGCAGGCCATTACACCAGCACCCGCTCGATGCCGCCGTCGTTGGCGCGCTTGACGTAGTCCGGCATCCAGTTCTCGCCCAGCAGGTGCTTGGCGATCTCGACCACGATGTAGTCGGCCGTGGTGCCGGCATCCTCGCTGTAGCGCGACACGCCGCCCAGGCAGGATGGGCAGCTGGTGAGGATTTTCACCTCGCCGGTGAAACCGTCGGCGCGCAGCTTGTCGGCGCCCTTGATCATTTCCTCTTCCTTGCGGAAGCGCACCTGCGTGGCGATGTCCGGACGCGACACCTGCAGCGTGCCGGAATCGCCGCAGCAGCGGTCGTTCTTCTCGATCTTGACGTTGTCCACCGTCGAAATCAGCGCGTTGATGGTCTTGCCCGACTCCTGCAGCTTCATCGGATTGTGGCAAGGCTCGTGGTACATATAGCGCGTGCCGTTGACGCCTTCCAGCTTGACCTGCTTTTCCAGCAGGTATTCATGGATGTCCATGATGCGGCAGCCCGGGAAGATCTTGTCGAACTCGTAGGTCGCCAGCTGGTCGTAGCAGGTGCCGCACGACACCAGCACGGTCTTGATGTCCAGGTAGTTGAGCGTGTTGGCCATGCGGTGGAACAGCACGCGGTTGTCCGTCATCATCTTCTCGGCCTTGTCGAACTCGCCGTTGCCGCGCTGTGGATAGCCGCAGCACAGGTAGCCGGGCGGCAGCACGGTCTGCACGCCGACTTCCCACAGCATGGCCTGCGTGGCCAGGCCCACTTGCGAGAACAAACGCTCCGAGCCGCAGCCCGGGAAGTAGAACACCGCTTCCGTATCGGCGTTGGTGGTCTGCGGATTGCGGATGATGGGGATGACCTTGTCGTCCTCGATATCGAGCAGCGCGCGCGCCGATTTCTTCGGCAGGTTGCCCGGCATTTTTTTGTTGATGAAGTGGATCACCTGCTCGCGCACCTTGGGCTTGCCCACGGTCGGCGGCGGCGCCTTGGTCTGCTTCTTGGCGAATTTCTTCAGCACGTCATGGCCCAGGCGCTGGGCCTTGAAGCCCCAGTTGGACATCACCTGCCGGGTGGCATTGATGGTGGTCGGGTCGGTCGCGTTCAGGAAGAACATGGTGGCCGACAGCGCCGGCTTGAAGCTCTTCTTGTCCATCTTGCGCAGAAGGTTGCGCATGTTCATCGACACCTCGCCGAAGTCGATATTGACGGGGCATGGAGTGACGCATTTATGGCAGACCGTGCAGTGATCGGCCACGTCCTCGAATTCTTCCCAGTGCTTGATCGAGATGCCGCGGCGGGTCTGCTCTTCGTACAGGAAGGCTTCGATCAGCGACGAGGTCGCCAGGATCTTGTCGCGCGGCGAGTACAGCAGGTTGGCGCGCGGGACATGCGTAGAGCAGACAGGCTTGCACTTGCCGCAACGCAGGCAGTCCTTGACGCTGTTGGCGATCTCGCCGATATCGCTTTGCTGCATGATCAGCGATTCGTGGCCCATCAGGCCGAACGACGGCGTATAGGCGTTGGACAAGTCCGCTTCCATGCCGGCCAGGTTCAGCAGCTTGCCCTTGTTGAAGCGGCCTTCCGGATCGACGCGCAGCTTGTAGTCGCGGAACGGGCCGATTTCTTCCTCGGTCAGGAATTCCAGCTTGGTGATGCCGATGCCGTGCTCGCCCGAAATGACGCCGTTGAGCGAACGGGCCAGCTTCATGATGCGCGCGACGGCCTGGTGCGCCAGCTGCAGCATCTCGTAATGGTCCGAATTGACCGGCAGGTTGGTGTGCACGTTGCCGTCGCCGGCGTGCATGTGCAGCGCCACGAACACGCGGCCGCGCAGCACGCGCTTGTGGATGGCGGTGGCCTCGTCGAGGATCAGCTTGTAGGCGGCGCCGTTGAAGATCTGGCGCAGCTGGGCGCGGATTTCCTGCTTCCACGTGACGCGAATGGTGCGGTCCTGCACCACGTCGAACAGCGTCGCGTCGGCCTGCGTTTTCAGGCGTTCTTCGAACACCGGCAGCAGCCGCTCCATTCCCAGCGCGGACAGTTCGCCGGTGACGGCGGCCAGCGGCTTGTCCAGTCCTGCCAGCAGATAGGTCCAGCGCGCCTCGACCTGCGCCAGCAGCGCTTGCGCCTGCTCCACGCGGTCGCCCAGCATTTCCTCGTCGCCCACGGCATCGTCGGCGTCGTCGCTCTTGCCGACCGGCAGATTGCCGGCGGCGAAGAACTGCTGCAACTCGTCGGTCAGCTGCAGCTTGTTCTTGATCGACAGCTCGATGTTGATGCGCTCGATGCCGTCGGTGTATTCGCCCATGCGGTTGAGCGGGATCACCACGTCTTCGTTGATCTTGAAGGCGTTGGTGTGCTTGGCGATGGCGGCGGTGCGGGCGCGGTCCAGCCAGAATTTCTTGCGCGCCTCGGCGCTGACGGCCACGAAGCCTTCGCCGACGCGGGTGTTGGCGATGCGCACCACTTCCGACGCGGCCAGCGCGACCGCGTTTTCGTCGTCGCCGACGATGTCGCCGAACAGCGCCATCTTCGGCAGCACGCCGCGCTTCGACTTGGTGGCGTAGCCGACCGCGCGCAGGTAGCGCTCGTCCAGGTGTTCCAGGCCGGCCAGGCGCAGCGAGCTGAACTGCTCGCCCTTGGCCGGCAGGCCGTCCAGGTAATCCTTGATCTCGACGATCGATGGAATCGCGTCGCGCGCCTGGCCGAAGAACTCCAGGCAGACGGTGCGCGCGAACTTCGGCATCTTGTGCAGGATCCAGCGGCCCGAGGTGATCAGGCCGTCGCAGCCCTCCTTCTGGATGCCCGGCAGGCCGGCCAGGAATTTGTCGGTGACGTCCTTGCCCAGGCCTTCCTTGCGGAACTTGCGGCCTTCGATTTCCAGGATCTCGGTCTTGAACGGATCGCCCTTGGCCTCGCCGCGCGCGGTCGGATGGGTCCATTCCAGCTTGAAGCGGGCCAGCGGCGTGTCGTGGATCTTCGACAGATTGTGGTCCAGGCGCGTCACTTCCAGCCAGTCGCCGTTCGGATCGACCATGCGCCAAGAAGCCAGGTTGTCCAGCGCGGTGCCCCACAGCACGGCCTTCTTGCCGCCCGCGTTCATCGCGATGTTGCCGCCGATGCAGGAAGCGTGGGCAGAGGTCGGATCGACCGCGAACACAAAGCCGGCCTTCTCGGCCGCTTCGGAAACCTTGTTGGTGATGACGCCGGCGCCGGTGTAGATGGTCGCGTATTCACGGTCCAGGCCCGGCAGCACTTTCATTTCCACCGCGCCCATGTTGAGCAGCTTCTCGGTGTTGATGACGGCCGACATCGGCGTCAGCGGAATGGCGCCGCCGGTGTAGCCGGTGCCGCCGCCGCGCGGGATGATGGTCAGCCCCAGTTCGATGCAGCCCTTGACCAGGCCGGCCATTTCCTCTTCGGTGTCGGGCGTCAGCACGACGAACGGATATTCGACGCGCCAGTCGGTGGCGTCGGTCACGTGCGAGATGCGCTTCATGCCGTCGAAGCAGATGTTGTGCTTGTCGGTATAGCGGCCCAGTACCTTGTAGGTGCGCTTGCGCAGGTCGTAGGTCTGCTTGAATTCTTCGCCGAAATCGGCCACGGCCTTGCCGGCCGCGCGCAGCAGCTTGACCACGTTGGCGCTGCGCTGGCGCTGCGCCTCGTCGTCCGCGCCGTTGCCCACGCCTGCGCCAGTGTCGTCGACGGTCAGGCGGCGCTTGTCCACCTCGGCCAGGCGGTGATGCAGCGCCGCGATCAGTTCCTGGCGGCGTTTCGGGTTGTCCAGCAGGTCGTCCTGCAGGTAGGGATTGCGGCGTACCGCCCAGATATCGCCCAGCACTTCATACAGCATGCGGGCCGAACGGCCGGTCTGGCGCGCGCCGCGCAGTGCATCAAGCAAGCTCCACGATTCCTCGCCCAGCAGCCGGATGACGATCTCGCGATCGGAAAACGACGTGTAGTTGTAAGGAATTTCACGAAGGCGCGTCGCCTCCGGACCGTGGGGCGTTTCCGCCATCAAAGCTTGGATTTGTGCAGGGGCATTCATTGTGCGATTGGACTTGTAGACTGAACCCGGGAGGGCCATTCTAGCGTATTGCGGCGCACCACGCCGGAACAGCCTTAGGCCGCCAAGGGGCTATCGGCAACGCTCGCACCCACCAGAAATTCGAAAATCTTCCGACTTAGTGGCATATAAGGGTGAATACCAATTATAAAACTGAATGAAATTTAAGCGGAGGCGCTTCTGGCAATATGATAGATTGCACCAAATTAGCCCAGCATTTGGCCGATCCGGTGCCATACGCCGTCCGGCACGTACAACAGCAGCGTGGTCATGGTCAGGTAGCGCAGCAGTTTTCCGACCGCCATATAGGCGATGCTGGGCCAGAACGGCAGCCTGAGCCAGCCGCCCAAGGTGCACAGCGGATCGCCGATGCCGGGCAGCCAGGCCAGCAGCATGGTCTTGGCACCGTAGCGCTCCAGCCAGTGGAACCAGCGGCTCTTGCGCTCCTTGGCGAAGGTTTGCTTGGCCTGGTAGCCCATCCAGTAGTCGACGGCGCCGCCCAGCGTGTTGCCGACGGTGGCGACGCCGATGGCGCTCCAGAAGATGGCGGGATTGGCCTTGATCACCGCGAACACGGCCGGTTCTGAGCCCAGCGGCACCAAGGTAGCGGAGATGAAACTGATGATAAAGACCGAAGTCAGGCCCACTTCCGGCGCCGCCAATACGTGCAGCAGCCAGGCAATTGCAGATTCGATCATCGGTTTCTTTGAGCGGGAGGAAAGGTGTCCATTATAATGAAGCACACACCGCACGCTTGAACAGTCCGGTCGCGCGCCCATCCGCGCGCGGCCGCGCCCCTGCTCCACCCGGTCACCCGCCGGATAGTTAGCATCGAACGAGAATCCGGGGGCGGAAAAGCGGGGTCAGTTCCGGCAATCTGCCACGCGTGGCAGATTGCCGGAACTGACC
>NZ_BPWI01000021.1:0-83043 GCF_040369125.1 Duganella hordei | reverse complement strand
CGCCAAAGCCGCCCGCGCCGCCGCCGCCGCCCGCACCCGTGGTGGCGCCGGTGGCTGCGCCACCCGCACCGCCAAAGCCGCCCGTAGCGCCGCCGACTGTGGCCGTGCCGCTAGTGGCGCTACCGCTGGAGGCGCCGCCGCCGAAACCGCCTGCGGCACCGCTGCCGCCGACGGCATCGCCGCCGTAGCCACCGGTCGAGGTGGCGCTGCCGCCCGTCGCTGCGCCGCCGATGCCGCCATAGCCGGCGCCGCCCGTGCTGCCGGCACTGTTGGTGGCGTTGTTGCCGATGTCATGCACGGTATTGCCGGTCACCGTGCCTGTCAACGTGCTGTTGGCGTTGGCGGACGAGGTGTTGTAGGCGTTGGTCAGGGTCGCGGTGGCCGTGCCGCCGTTATTGGCCGCGGCTGCGCCGATATCGCTGGCAGCGGCGCCGCCGGTGCTGTTGTTATTGTTGTTCTTGTTGCTGCTGTCCTGGACCGCGGACGATGCATCGTTGGCGTGTGCTCCGGCGCCGGATTGGTTCGTTGTCGGTGGCGTCGTGGTTTGCGCATAGGCTGCGTTCATACCAAACGCCAGCGCAATGGCCGCGCTGATCAAAGTTTTTTTCATAGCTGCTCCCTACCTAACAAGTTGTACGGGTTGATCAAGAATAGTTATGCCAGGGGACCGATCTCCCGGCCTACCCCCTTTTGCAAGCTTGATGCCACCCGCGCGTGGTCGCGGCAAGCCATTGAAAACTAAAGATAATTCGCAACAGGGGCACGTTGTCGGCAGGCGCGCCCTGGATTTGCAGGCGCTGTTCGTCACGCGGGTGTGACAGCACCCGGAGCGCTGTCACAGCGGCCGCGCTATTTCGCCGGGGGGCCGTTGGTGTAACAGGCACGCGACGGCGCCGGAATGCCGTGCTTGGCCAGCAGCCGGTACAGCGTCATGCGCGAGACGCCGAGGTCGCGCGCGGCCAGCGTGATGTTGCGTCCGGCCCGCTGCAGGCTGGCGTCGATGGCGTCGCGCTCGGCGCGGATGCGGGCATCGTCCAGCTGCGCCGCCGAGACCGCCGCGCGCTCCGCGCTCAGGCCGAGATCCTGCGGCAGGATCAGGCGGCCCTCCGCCATCACCATCGCGCGCCGCACGCGGTTGATCAGCTCGCGCACATTGCCGGGCCAGTCGTAGTCGCGGATCGCCTGGGCGGCGCGGACGCTGAAGCCTTTGACGCGCGGCGCCCGCTCGCTGGAGAAGGTGTGGAAGAAGTGTTCGGCCAGCGGCAGCAGGTCGTCCTTGCGCTCGCGCAGCGGCGGCACGTCGAGCGCCAGCACGTTGAGACGATAGTAGAGATCCTCGCGGAAGGCGCCGCGCGCCACCGCCTGCGACAGGTTGACGTGCGAGGCGGCGATGACCCGCACGTCGACCGCGATGCTGTGGGTCGAGCCCAGCCGGTAGATGGTCTTCTCCTGCAGGAAGCGCAGCAGGTTGGCCTGCAGCTCCATCGGCAGGTCGGCGATCTCGTCGAGGAAGATGGAGCCGCCTTCGGCCGTCTCGATCAGGCCGCGCTTCTCGCGCGCCGCGCCGGTAAAGGCGCCCCGCTCGTAGCCGAACAATTCGGACTGGATCAGCGAGGCCGGAATCGCACCGCAATTGATGGGCACGAACGGGCCCGTGCGGCGCCGCGAATGCGCGTGCACCGCCTGCGCCACCAGCTCCTTGCCGCTGCCGCTCTCGCCCCAGATCAGCACCGGCGCACTGGCCGCCGCCACCTTGACGATCTGCCGCCGCAGGCGGGTGATGGCGGCGCTTTGCCCGGTCATGCTGTTTTCGTGATTGCCGCTGCCATTGATGATGCCGATGCCGCTGCCGCGCGACGGCGGCTGGCGCAACTCAGCCAGCCCATGCGCGTGGCCCAGCGTGTGGCGCAGCCGCACCACGTCCAGCGGCCACGTGTGGAAATCGGCGCAATGGTCGTGCACCAGCTGGCGCCAGCCGGACGATTCCAGGGCCGGCGCGTGCAGTACCGCCACCCAGTGCATATTCCAGTGGTCGTGCAGGAATCCGCTCACCGTGTCGCACACAGCCTGGTCGTGCGCTTCGACCAGCAACAGACCTACCGGCAGCGGCCGCGCCTTCAGCTGCCGCCGCGCCTCGGCCAACGTGGTCGCCCTCACTACTTCCCATCCTTCTGTTGCAGCGCCCAGAGCTTCTGGCATGGCGCGGATTCCGATTGCTACGCAGAGTATGGTTTTTTTCGTCATGTCCCTTGGACCGCGAAAAGATAAATAAAGTTCAATCTTGCAAATATAATCAACCAGAAGTCGCTTGCCGCGACTACGTCGTCAATATAGAATGCCTGCGCGGTTTTTTTGACGAGGGATATGCCAGCCTGTCAATAGTGAAAATAAGTTAAAACAAAGACGGGGTGCGAACATGAGCGATTTTCAACTGAAACCGGCGGATCTGCCGCATTGGGGCCAGCGCGCCGCCTTGCGCGTGCTGGGCCTGTTCGGCTGGCGCATGTTGTACCGTCCCCTGCCCGGCCCGCGCGGCATCGCCGTGATTTATCCGCATACCTCCAACTGGGATTTCATGGTCGGCCTGTTCGGCAAGTGGAGCCTGAACCTGCCGTTCCGCTGGCTGGCCAAGGACTCGCTGTTCAAGACGCCGCTGGGCGGCTGGTTCCGCTCGCTGGGCGGCGAGCCGGTCGATCGCAGCGCGCCGAACGGCATGATCCGTTCGCAGGCCGAGCGCATGAACGCGGCCGACTGGTACTGGCTGGCGATCACGCCGGAAGCCACGCGCGGCTACCGCCCCGGCTGGAAGAGCGGCTTCTACCACCTGGCGCTGGAAGCCAAGGTACCGCTGGCACTGGTCTATCTCGATTACCCGAACAAGACGCTGGGCCTGATCGACCATCTGCACCTGACAGGCGACCAGGAGGCCGACATGGCCGCGATCCGCGCCATCTATGCCGGCCACCACGGCCTGTATCCGAAAAACGAAGCGCCCATCATGCTGCAGGAACGCCGCGCGGAAACGCGCGACGAGCCGGCAAAAAAATAGTCAGGCGGCCGCCACCAGCATCATGCCGGTGGCCGCGATCATCGCTCCGCCGACCTTCAGCGCCAGCGCCGGGCTGACCCGGCCCAGCAATCTCCCGCCGTAGACCAAGGCCGCGCTGGCCAGCAGCATGCCGACGGCGCTGGCCGCCTGCGGCAGTTCGTGGCCGTGCGCGTTGCCGTGCAAGAGCGCGAACGCGCCGACCATCGCCGCCCCAACCGCAGCCGGCAGCCGCGCGGCGACCGCGATCAACAATCCCATCAACACCACCGTCAGCGCGACGCCGGTTTCCAGGCCCGGTATCGCCAGGCCCGCCGCGCCGGTCGCGACGCCGAGCAGCATCATGCCGAGGAAGGTGGGCGGCAGCCAGGAGGCGTTGGACTGGCGGATGCTCCACCCGCCCACCGCCAGCATCGCCAGCAGGTGATCGAGACCGGTGAACGGATGCGAGAAGCCGTCAAGGAAGCCGTGCGTGTGGGCGCCGCCCGCTTGCGGGTGGGCCGCCGCGGCGGCGCTGGCCAGCATCAGAACGGCGGTCGCCGCGAGGTGTTTGTTCTTCATAGCATCTCCTGTGCAAAGTGTGGAACCTGACCGAGCAGGCCTTGTTCGCGGATGAAGTCGATGACGGCGGTCACGCCGTCGCCGCTGCGCAGATTGGTGAACACGAACGGACGCGAACCGCGCTGCTGTCTGGCGTCGCGCGCCATCACGTCGAGATCGGCGCCGACGTGCGGCGCCAGGTCGGTCTTGTTGATGATCAGCAGATCGGAACGGGTGATGCCGGGACCGCCCTTGCGCGGTATCTTCTCGCCGCCGGCGACGTCGATCACGTAGATCGTCAGGTCGGACAGCTCCGGGCTGAAGGTGGCGGCCAGGTTGTCGCCGCCGGATTCGACCAGGATCAGGTCCAGGTTGGGGAAGTCGGCCTGCATGCGGGCGATGGCTTCCAGGTTGATCGACGCGTCTTCGCGGATCGCCGTGTGCGGACAGCCGCCGGTCTCCACGCCCATCAGGCGCTCGGCCGGCAGCGCGTCGGCGCGCAGCAGGATCTCCATGTCTTCCTTGGTGTAGATGTCGTTGGTGATGACGGCCATGTCGAAATGGTCGCGCATGCCCTTGCACAGCATCTCGCACAAGGCGGTCTTGCCGGAGCCGACCGGGCCGCCGATGCCGACGCGCAGTGGATTGGAGGTTGTCATAGTTGTTCTCTCTTCAGGATCGGTATAAACGGCTGTACTGCACTTCGTGCTGCATCGACAGCAGCGACAGGCCAGGCGCCCAGTTGCACATGTCGTCGTCGGCGACGGTTTGGGCGTGGCGGGCGGCGGCTTCGATGTCTGCCCGCAGCGACAGCAAAATGCGCTGGCCCGCCACCTGCCCCAGCGGGACGGATTTGACGCAGACCAGCACCTGGTTCTCGGCCCACGCGAACAGCATCGCCAGCAAGGCGGCGTCGTGCGGGATGTCCAGCGCGGCGACGGCGCAGGCAAAGGCGGTCGGCAGCGCCACTTCCGCTTCGCCCTGCAGATGCGCCAGCATCTCGGCGTCGACGAAGCCCAGTTCGGCCACCAGTTTGGTCAGCGAGTAGCCCATCTGGATGGTCTCGGCGCGGAATTCGGCGCTGTCGCGCGAGGCGATGAAACGTTCGCTCCACTCGGCCGCGCCGCGCCAGTCGCGCCGCGAGTATGCCTGCATCAAACGCCAGCACACCGGCGCTTCCCACTGCGCCACCACCTCGTGCAGATGGCGCAGGATCCAGGCGCGCGCGGTGTCGGCGTTGTGCACGGTGCCGTTTTCCAAGGCCGCCTCCAGCCCCTGCGAATAGCTGTACGCGCCGATCGGCAAGGCCGGACTGGCGAACTGCAACAGGTTCAGGAGCGCGGAAGCCTGCATTACTTTGCGTCCCCCGGGCGGTGGATCTTCTGCCGCAGCGGGATCGGCGCCAGCGGATTGCCGTCGTGATGATGCGAGTGTCCGCCGCCGTACGCGCCGGACTCCGGCTCGAAGGCGGCCTTCTCCTCCACCACCGTCGCGCCCAGCCCTGCCAGCATTTCCTTCAGCACCGCGTCAGCGCGGATGCGCAGGAAGCCGTCGCCGACCTGCGCCTGCGTGTGGCGGTTACCGAGGTGGAAGGCGCAACGCAGCAAGGTGTGCGCGTCGGCGCAGGTGATCTTGTAGGTCGGCTCCGGCGCCGCCACGACCTTGACCACACGCTTGTCCTCGCCGGTCAGCAGGTCGCCGTCGCGCAGCACGGTGCCACGCACGGTGAACACGGCGACATCCTCGCCGGTATCGAGCGTCGCCCGCAGGCGGCATTTTTCGCGCAGTTCGTAGGGCAGCACCAGTTGGGCCGCAATCACGTCCGCGCTCGGGATTTTAGTGTGCAGTGTCAGCATGATTTTCTAGAACAGGAAGTAGCGTTGCGCCATCGGCAGCACCGCCGCCGCTTCGCACACCAGCAGCTCGCCGTCGGCGCGCACTTCATAGGTTTCGGGATCGACACTCATCTTCGGCGTCAGGCCGTTGTGGATCATGTCGGACTTGCGCAACGCGCGCATATTCTTCGCCACGATCAGCGTCTTGTTCAGCTTGAGCTGTTCGCCGATGCCGGCATCGAACGCCGCCTGCGACACAAAGGTGAACGACTTCTTCAAGCCGCCGCCGAAGGCGCCGAACATCATCCGGTAATGCACCGGCTGCGGCGTCGGGATCGAGGCGTTCGGGTCGCCCATCTGCGCGGCGGCGATCATGCCGCCCTTTAAAATCGTCGATGGCTTGACGCCGAAGAAGGCAGGCTTCCACAGCACCAGGTCGGCGATCTTGCCCACTTCGAGCGAACCCACCACGTGCGAGATGCCGTGCGTGATGGCCGGATTGATCGTGTACTTGGCGATGTAGCGCTTGACGCGGAAGTTGTCGTTGCGCGAGGAATCCTCGGCCAGCGGACCGCGCTGCACCTTCATCTTGTGCGCCGTCTGCCAGGTGCGCATCACCACTTCGCCGACGCGGCCCATGGCCTGCGAATCGGACGACATCATCGAGATCGCGCCGATGTCGTGCAGGATGTCCTCGGCCGCGATGGTCTCGCGGCGGATGCGCGATTCGGCGAAGGCCACGTCCTCGGCGATGGCCGCATCGAGGTGGTGGCAGACCATCAGCATGTCCAGGTGCTCGTCCAGCGTGTTGACGGTGAACGGCCGCGTGGGATTGGTCGACGACGGCAGCACGTTGCCCTCGCCCACCGCCGCGATGATGTCCGGCGCATGGCCGCCGCCCGCCCCCTCGGTGTGGAAGGTGTGGATGGTGCGGTCCTTGAACGCGGCCAGCGTGTCGGCCAGGTAGCCGCCCTCGTTGAGCGTGTCGCTGTGGATGGCGACCTGCACGTCCATCCGGTCCGCCACGGACAGGCAGTTGTCGATGGCGGCCGGCGTGCTGCCCCAGTCCTCGTGCAGCTTGAGGCCGATGGCGCCGGCGCGCACCTGCTCCTCCAGCGGCTCCGGCAGCGAGACGTTGCCCTTGCCGAGAAAGCCCAGGTTCATCGGGAACGCGTCGGCCGCGCCCAGCATCGAGTGCAGGTGCCACGGGCCCGGCGTGCAGGTGGTGGCCGAGGTGCCGGCCGACGGACCGGTGCCGCCGCCTATCATGGTGGTCACGCCGCTCATCAGCGCTTCCTCGATCTGCTGCGGGCAGATGAAGTGGATGTGCGTGTCGACGCCGCCGGCGGTGACGATCATGCCTTCGCCGGCGATGATTTCGGTGGCGCCGCCGATGGCCATCGTCACATCCGGCTGGATGTCCGGATTGCCGGCCTTGCCGATGCCGGCGATCAGGCCGTTCTTCAGGCCGATGTCGGCCTTGACGATGCCCCAGTGGTCGACGATCACCGCGTTGGTGATCACCGTGTCCATCACGTCGGCGGCCACGCGCTGCGACTGGCCCATGCCGTCGCGGATCACTTTGCCGCCGCCAAATTTCACTTCCTCGCCGTAGGTGGCGTAGTCTTTTTCGATTTCGATAAACAGTTCGGTGTCAGCCAGGCGGATGCGGTCCCCTTTCGTGGGACCGAACATTTCCGAGTAGGCGCGGCGCGAGATTGTAGCCATATCAGCCTTTGTTATTAGCTTTTTGGTGGATTGGGGTCCAGCTTGCCCATTACTTTGCCGTTGAAACCATACACCTTCTGCTCGCCGCCCAGCTTCACCAGTTCGACGGTGCGCTGCTGGCCCGGCTCGAAGCGGACGGCGGTGCCGGCCGCGATATTCAAGCGCATGCCGTAGGCTTTCCAGCGCTCGAACTTGAGCTCAGTGTTGACTTCGAAAAAATGAAAATGCGAGCCGACCTGCACCGGCCGGTCGCCCTGGTTGGTCACCACGACGGTCGCAGTGGCGCGGCCCTCATTCAGGCCGATCTCGCCCTCTTCGAGCAGATATTCACCGGGTATCATAGTGAGCTCCTTAAAAACAATGTCTTGTAGTAGATTGCATTTGAACGCCATTCGCCGGATGGGCTGCAGGCGTACTCGGGGAGGCCGGCGGCGTAGGTAAAGCCGCAAGCCAGGTAAAACGGTTCCGCCGGCGAGCCGGCTTCGGTGTCCAGGTACAGCAGGCCGCGTTGCAGCGAGCGCGCCACCTCTTCCACTTCCTGCATCAGCCGGCGCGCTATGCCCTGGCGCTGCGCGCCGCTGTGCACCAGCAGCTTCTGCACCTCGGCGCGATTGACGCCGTTGCGCTTCTGGCACAACTCCATCTGCACCGTGCCGACGACGCGGCCTTCGCGTTCCGCAAACCACAGCAGGCGCGCGTCGGTCTGCATTGCCGCGCGCACCTCGCACCAGTAGGAACTGGCTTCTGTCGGCGTCAGCGATGCCAGGAAGCCGAGCGACGAGCCATGCGCCACCGCGTCCAGCAGCAGCACCACCAGATCGGCGCGGGCCGCGTCAAACTGCTCCAGGTTCGGTTGGAATATCTTCATACGCGCTATGGAATCTATGGAATCGGGTTGTGCACGGTCACCAGCTTGCTGCCGTCCGGGAAAGTGGCTTCGACCTGGATGTCCGGGATCATCTCCGGGATGCCTTCCATGACGTCGTTGCGGGTCAGGATGCGGGTGCCGTCGGACATCAGCTGGGCCACGGTCTTGCCGTCGCGCGCGCCTTCCATGATGGCGCAGGTGATCAGCGCCACCGCTTCCGGATAGTTCAGCTTCAAGCCGCGCGCGAGGCGGCGCTCCGCCACGATGCCGGCGGTGAAAATCAGCAGCTTGTCTTTTTCTCTTGGTGTCAGGTCCATATGTTCTCTAAGGGTTTCAGGTTTGCCAGATGCGTGGCGTGACGGCCTCGCGATCGAGCAGGTGCGGGCGCAAACGGCGCCAGACGGTGAGCATCAGGCGGCGCGCGGTTTCGCTGTCGTCGCCCAGGTGGCGCGCGACCAGCACGCCCTTGGTTTGCGTGACGCCGAAAACGTGTTCGCCGTCGGCTTGAATGTCGGCGCGGATCTCGGCCAGCACGGCGGCCGGCACCGGCTTGCCGGCGGCGATCAGCGTGGCGCAGACGGTCTTGCCGTTCAGCGCCAGCGGGCTCTCTAGACGTCCGCCGCGCATCGCGCCCTGCTCCCACCAGATCAATTTGCCGTCGCGGCGGATGCTGCTGCGCTGGGTGACGGTGCCGGTGCTGAAGGTTTCGCCCGAACCGCGCCGGCCCATGCAAAGGATCTCGCAGCCGATGTAGGTGGCGCCTGCGGCCAGCGCGATCTCCTGCTCCAGCGCCACGTTAGCGGTATCAAAAAAGATCGTCTCTTGCGGCAGCCATTCGAGTGCGGCGCCGGCGCCCACGTTGAGACTCACCGTCTGCCGCGACACCTTGCCGTTGGCCTTGTACCACTTGGCGGCGCCGGGCGTGGTGATGAAGGCATGCGCCTGCGGACCGACGCCGATATCGATCGTCAGCTGGTCGCCGCCGACCACGCCGCCCGGCGGATGGACGACGATCGCGTGGCAGACCTTGGCGTCCTCCGGATACAGCGCCTTCTGCACGCGCAGCGGGCCGTGGTGAAGATTGTCGAACAGCCGCGTGGTGCCTGCGTCGTCCGCGAATCCGAGGGTGAGGCTGGCCTGCCAGGCGCTGTGGCCGGCGGCGAGTTCTCTGGATGCGGTGGTATCGGGCATGACTCACTTAATGCAATCGTCATGCCAGCTGAATTCCGGCGCGGCAGCGCCGTAAGGACTTTTTTTCGCACCAAAGCGAACGTCTTGCACCATTGCGGTGCGAGACTCTTTGCTAGTCGCCTTCGACCAGCGCTTTCAACCGTGCCAGGCGCACGTCCCAGCGCGCCGACACCTGCGCCAGGAAGGCTTGCATGTCCGCGATCGGCTCATGCGCGAATTCGTAGCGGCTTTCGCGGCCGATGCGGATGCTGCGTACCAGCCCTGCCCCCTCCAGCACGTGCAGATGCTTGGTGATGGCCTGGCGCGTCAGCGTCGAACCTTCGGTCAGCTCGGAGATGCTGTGCGACGAACCATCGGCCAGCCGGCCGACCAGCCAAAGCCGGGTTTCGTCGCCCAGCGCGAAAAACACAGGCGCGTGCTGCTGATCGCGGTTGCCTTTACTGCGCAACATGACGCGCCACGTTTTGCAGTTGCGCTTCCCAGCCCCCTTCGTTCATGCTGAACGCTTCCTCGCGACGGTCGGCAGGCAGGCTGTCGAAGCCGGATTCGTTGACCGTCAGGCGTGTGCCGCCGGCGATCTCCTGCAGCGTGAACACCACCAGCGTCTGCGGTTCCGCGTCGTAATCGCGGTCCGGGTCGAGGGCGTACGGATGCCAGGTATAGGAGAACAAGCGCTCCGGCTGTATCTCCTTCACCATCACCGTGAACGGCTTGCCTTCGAAGCCCGGGTAAGTCATCGCCCCGGCGCACGCCTGGCCCGGCACGAACGGCCCGTCCAGCCTGACCTGGAACCACTGGCCAAACTCGCGGTAGTCGGTCAGCGCGCGCCACACGCGGGACAACGGCGCCTTCACATCGATCTGCTTTTCGATTTCGTTTTTCATATGCCACCTCCTGGTTGCATATTAGCCGTTCACCGCAAATTGGGCAACCATTTGATTGCATTTACTTTTGCCTCAGTTTAATTGTAAAATAAACATGTTTAATTAATTGCAATATCAAACAAGGATAGCCATGAGATTTTCCCCATTCGCAGCGGTGCTGGCCGCCTCCCTGACCCTGGCGCTGGCTCCTGCCGCGCAGGCCAGCGGTTTCGGCGCCAACCTGATCGTCAACGGCAACGCGGAAGCCGGCGCCGGTTCCAGCAACGGCGGCCTGGTTGCCGTTCCGGGCTGGTCGACCACCTCGAACTTCACCGCAGTCACCTACGGCGCCAGCGGCGGCTTCCCGTTCGCAGCCGATCCGGGTCCCGCCGATCGCGGCCTGAACTTCTTTGCCGGCGGCGAGAGCAACGGCGCCTCCCGCGCCACGCAAACCATCGACCTGTCGTCCCTGAGCGCGGCCATCAACACCGGCGCATCGCGCTACGACCTGTCGGCATGGCTGGGCGGTTATGAATCGCAAAACGACAACGCCTCGCTGACCGCCACCTTCTTCGGCGCGGGCGGCGCGGTGCTGTCGAGCGCCAGCCTGGCCGGCGTTTCCGCCGCCGACCGTGGCAACCACACCGGCCTGCTCGCGCGCGACACGCAAGGCTACATCCCGGTCGGCACGCTGAGCGTCGGCATCGCACTGGACATGACCCGCAATGCCGGCTCGTACAACGACGGCTATGCCGACAACCTGTCGTTTGCCATCGCCGCCGCGCCGGTGCCGGAAGCGGACGCCTATGCCATGCTGCTGGGCGGCCTGGCGTTGTTGGGCGTGGTCGCCAAGCGCAAGCAGCGCAAGGCCTGACCGAGATTCCCTGCATCCTTGCCGGGGACTCAAAAGTACTTTGCGCCGCGCCATCTTGGTGTGCGCGGCGCCCCGCCCCATACTGTTCGCTTATCGATTTGAATAAGTGAGCGTGTCATGAAAATATTCGTCACCGGAGCCGCGGGATTTATCGGCGGCTCGATCGCGGCACGGCTGGCCGGCGCCGGCCATCAGGTCACTGGCCTGGTGCGCAAGCCGGAACAATTGGATGAACTGGCAAAGATAGGCGTGACCGGCGTGGTCGGCACGCTGAACGACCGCGACCTGCTGATCGCCCAGGCGCAGGCGGCCGACGCCGTCATCAACGCCGCCAGCAGCGACAACCGCGCCGCCGTCGAGGCGATTATCGAGGCGCTGGCAGGTTCCGGCAAAGTGTTCCTGCACACCAGCGGTTCCAGCATCGTCGGCGACGCCTCCGGCGGCGAAGGCACCGACAAGATCTATTTCGAAGACCGGTTGCCCGCTCCAACGCCGGACAAGGCAGCCCGCGTCGCCATCGACGACCTGGTGCTGGCCGCCGCCGGCAAGGGCGTGCGTTCGGCGGTGCTGTGCAACACGCTGATCTACGGCCACGGCGCGCTGCCGCGCGACAGCGTGCAGCTGCCTCGCCTGCTCAAGCAGGCGCGCAAGAGCGGCGTCGTGCGGCATGTCGGGCGGGGTTTGAATATCTGGTCCAACGTCCACATCGACGACGTGGTCGACCTGTACCTGCTGGCCTTGGAGAAAACCGAAGCGGGTGTTTTCTATTTCGTCGAGAGCGGCGAAGCGTCGTTCCGCGACATGACCGCCGCCATCGCCCGCGCGCTGAACCTGGGCGAGCCGCAGGACTGGCCGCTGGATCAGGCTAAGGAAGAATGGGGCTACGAGATGGCCTCCTACGGCCTCGGCTCCAACAGCCGCGTGCGCGGCCAACGCGCGCGCACGCAACTGGGCTGGCAGCCGCATCGGCCGCCAGTGCTGGACTGGATTGCCAAGGACATGCTGCGTAACTAGGATTTACTGGGCAGGCACTGGCACTGGCTGCGGTGCCGGCGCACGGCCGAAGACCTGTACCAGTTCGCCGTTCGGCATGCCCGGCAACGGAACGATCTTGCCGTTAAAGGTGATCTTGCCGTTTTTGACTTCGATGGCCGAACGCAGTTCGCCCTTGTCCATCACAGCAAAGCCTTCGTTGACCAGTTTGCCGATCACCACAGCGGCCATGTTCCTGGCAGCTGCATCGATCTGCTGGGCGGCATCCGGCGCCGAGGCGTTCACCTGCTTGGCGGCCACCAGGTGCGACACGTCGTTCACCAAGGCCACCGGCAAGCGCACGTCCAGCCGCGCAATGATCTTCTTGCCGAATTCCAGCGGCGCGGTGAAGTCGGCATCCACCATCTTGTCGAAATCGATGCGGCCCTTGATCGAAGCCGTGTTGCCGCGATAGCTGGCGCTGATGTCGTCGATCACCACTGCGGCGCCGCTGATGACCAGGTCCTTGCCGAAGTGCGTCAGCGTGCGCATCATCACTTGACGTTGGGCGGCCGGCGCCAGGCCGCTGACCTGCTCATTGCGCAGTTCACTATCCAGGTCAGCCATCGCCTGCGCCGGCAGGTTCACCAGCCGTACGCCGATATTGGCGCGGTCGATCTTCTCGCCGCCGGCCGTGATGGCCTTGCTCGACCAGCCATACACCACTTCCGCCTTCTTGCCGCGCCGGAGCACTTCCGACCTGGCCTGCATATCGTCGATGCGGAACACGTCCTTGGCCTCATGCGTACCCGGCGCTGTGGCACGCACCGACATGGTGCCGATCGTCGCCATCGCCGTGCCGTACCACACACCGTCGGTTGCGCGCGACTGCTTGAAGTCAAAGCGCATGTTCTGCAGCGTCACCCCGCTTTGCATGCCCGCGATCGACAGCGACGGCCAGGTCGAGCTGGAGTTCATCATGCTGCCCGCCTTGTTGGTGGAGACCTTCGTACTCAGCTCTGCCCACGTAAAGACGGTACCGCCGTCCTCCAGATAAGTATGCGGCATCAGCTTCGCCGCGTAATTGATCTGGCCTTTGGCGCCGGCGGTGCGCTGCATGGGGAAAGGACGTTCGGAGCCGAAGATGGCCTTCAGCTTGGGACGCAGCCCGGGCGAAAATTCAAACCTGGTGTACAGGTCCAGCTTTTTCCCGGCATCCTGCTGGCCGCCAGTCGCCGCGTGCATCTCCTTCGCGGCGGCGGCCAGGGTCTCGATGGTGGCGGACTTGATCAGCGACGGCGGCACGGGCCTGGCTGCCGCTTGCGGGTGCGGCTGCGGCGACGGCGCCTGCTCGATGGCCTGAGCGTTGGACTGCGCCAGCAGGACGCTGGCGATGGCTGCTGCGATGGTGGTTTTTTTCAAAGTGCGACTCAGGGAAGTTGATGACGACAGGTTCGCGATTGTACCTGCCCAACTTCGCCTGAAATGCGCACATTGTCACGACTACATTACGTTACGTGTAATGTTAGTCCTGGTTCGGATAGGGGCTCTTGCCGCCTTCCGCGATAAACAGGTCGATACGCGCCTCCAGCACCGGCAGCGGCACCGAGCCCAGTTGCAGCACGGTGTCGTGGAAGGCGCGGATATCGAACTTGCCGCCCAGCGCCGCCTCGGCCTTCTTGCGCGCGTTGATGATGCTCATCTCGCCCAGGTAGTACGACAGCGCCTGGCCCGGCCAGGAAATGTAGCGGTCCACCTCCGTCTCGATTTCATGCTCGGACAGCGCTGTGTTGTCGTGCAAATAGTCCTGCGCCTGCTTTCGGGTCCAGCCCTTGCTGTGGATGCCGGTATCGACCACCAGGCGCGAAGCCCGCCAGGCCTGGTAGCTCAGCATGCCGAAGGTTTCGTACGGCGTTTCGTACATGCCCATCTCGGCGCCGAGGCGCTCGCAGTAGAGCGCCCAGCCTTCTCCGTAGGCAGAAATATAGGCGTTGCGGAACGGCGGACGGCCCTTCTGCTCCATCGCCACCGGCATCTGGAACGCATGGCCCGGCGCCGATTCGTGCAACGTCAGCGCCGGCATCGAGTACAGCGCGCGTGCCGGCAGGTTGTAGGTGTTGACCAGGTAGACGCCGGGACCGCCTCGGCCGGAGGTGTAGAACGGCGCCTGGTCGTCCGGCACCGGGATCACGGCGAAGCGGCGGCGCGGCAGGTAGCCGAAGTACTGGCCGACCTTGCCGTCGAACTTCTTGGCGACCCAGGCGGAGCGCATCAGCAGCTCTTCCGGCGTCTTGGCGTAGAAGCGTGAATCGGTACGCAGGAACTGCAGGAAGGCCGGCAGCTCGCCCTCGAAGCCGGTTTGCTTGATCACGTCCTGCATCTCGGCGCGGATCTTGGCCATTTCGCTCAGGCCGATCTTGTGGATCTCGTCGGCGCTCATCGTGGTGGTGGTGAACTCGACGATCTTCGACTGATAGTAAGCCTTACCGTTCGGCAGGCTCTCGGCCGCCAGGTCCTCGCGCGCTTTCGGCACATACTCTTCGCGCATGAACTTCAGCAGCTTGTTATACGACGGCAGCACCGACGCCTGGATCGCCTTCACCGCCGCCGCGCGCAGCTCTTCCTGCTGCGCCGCCGGCATGGTGGCCGGCATGGTCTTGAACGGCATGTAGAACACGGTGTCCTGCGGCGTTTTCGCATCGGTCACCGACGTGATCGAGCCATCGCGGCCGACCAGCGTGATCTTCGGCGGCGTGAAGCCGCGCGCCAGGCCGGCGCGCATGTTGTCGATCTCCTCGCTGAAGTAGCGCGGCACATCGTCCAGCTGCTTGAGGAAGTCGCGATACTGCTTTTCAGTAGTCAGCGGCTTGCGCGCGCCGGACGCCATGTTGGACCAGAAGGCCGAATCGGCGTTCAGCGGCTTTTCGTATTCGCGGAATTCCTGGCCTGCGATCAACGCGGCGATCTGCGCCTTGTAGACTTGATAGTTGATGCGCTCCGGCGCCGACAGCTTGTCCTGCGGGATGCCGTCCAGTTTCTTCATCACGCCCTGCCAGTAGGCCAGGCGCTGCTTTTGCGTCGCGACGTCGATGCGCGGCAGCGAGGGCGATACGCCGTTGTCGTCGTCCTCGTCCTCTTCCTGCTTCTGGCTGATGCGCCACTTCCACTCCTGGGTGTAGATGGCCTTGAACCGGGCGTCGGCTGCGCCGGGTTTGACGGCGGCTGGCGCGGCTGATGCCGCATCCGCGGCGCCCAAGGCTAACAGCATGCATGCGCCGGCGATGGCGGCACTGAACTTCTTGTCCATAAAACTCCAGGGGGATGGGTTGATTACATGTCCAGCAGATTGCGGTGTTCGCGCAGCAGCGCGGTAAATGCCTCGGCGTTGACCGGGCGGCTGAAATAATAGCCCTGCATTTCGTCGCAACCGCGTTCGGTCAGGAACTGCACCTGCTCGCGGGTTTCGACACCCTCCGCGATCACGCGCATGTTCAGGTTGTGCGCCAGCGAGATGACCGACAGCGCGATCGCGGCATCGTTGGCGTTGGTGGTCACGTCGTCGACAAACGATTTGTCGATCTTCAGCACGTCGATCGGGAAGCGCTTCAAATAACTCAGGCTCGAATAGCCGGTACCGAAGTCGTCCAGCGAAATGTTGACGCCGATGTCCTTCAGCCGGCGCAGCGCCGCCACCGCCTTGTTCGGATCGCCCATCACCGTGCCTTCGGTGATCTCCAGGCCCAGGTAACCGGGCGCGATGCCGAACTTGCGCAGCGTGCTTTCCACGTACGGCACGGTGGCGTCGTTGGCGAACTGGCCCGCCGCCAGGTTGACGGCCACCTTGATGTCGCCCAGACCCTGGTCATGCCACACCTTGATCTGCGCGCACACCGTCTCCAGCACCCATTCGCCGATCGAATTGACCAGGCCATATTCCTCGGCCAGCGGAATGAAGCGGTTCGGCGGCACCTTGCCCAGCACCGCGTTATCCCAGCGCAGCAGCGCCTCGGCGCCGACCATGTTGCCGGTCTTGAGGCACATCTGCGGCTGGTAGTGCACCTCGAATTCGTCGCGCGCGATGGCGCCGCGCAGCTGGCCCTGGATCGCCAGCTTGTCGCGGATCTCCGCGTCCATGCGCTCGGTGAAGAAGGCGTAGTTGTCGCGGCCGATCTCCTTGGCGCGGAACAGCGCCGTGTCGCCGTTGCGCACCAGTTCATCGAAGCTGTCGCCGTCGGTCAGGCTGACGGCGATGCCGATGCTGGAGGTGACGGTGATCTGCTGGCCGTCGATCACCAGCTCCTTGCGCAGGCCGGCCAGGATCTTCTGCGCCAGCGCCATGGTCGCGCCCAGCTGGGCGTCGTCCGCCACGATGATCTGGAATTCGTCGCCGCCCTGGCGGGTCACGGTGTCACCCTCGCGCACGGTGTCGCTGAGGAAGCGCGACACCACCTGCAGCGCCTTGTCGCCGACGTCGTGGCCGTAGGAGTCGTTGATGCTCTTGAAGCGGTCCAGGTCCAGGCACATCACGGCCACGCAGCGGTTTTCGCGGCGGGCGGCGGCCAGCGTCTGGTCGAAGCGCTGGCGCGCGAGCAGGCGGTTCGGCAGGCCGGTCAGCGCGTCGTGGTTGGACAGGAAGTCGATCAGGTGCTGCTCCGCCTTGCGCTCGGTGATGTCCATGAACACAGCCACGTGATTGGTCACGTGGCCTTCGTCGTCCTTGACCACCGAGGCGCTCAGCAGGCCAGGATAGATGTCGCCGTTCTTGCGGCGCGCCAGGATCTCGCCGGACCAGTGGCCGGTCTTGATCATGGACCTCACCATCAGCTCGAAGGACTTGGCGTCCGGATCGCCGGCGTGCAGCAGGGCCACGCTCTGCCCCACCACTTCCTCGGCGCTGTAGCCGGAAATCTGCGTGAAGGCCGGATTGGTGGCGACGATGCGCGCCTCGCGGTCGGTGACCACGATGGCGTCTTGCGTGGCCTCGAACACCTGGCTGGCCAGGCGCAGGAACTCTTCGTTGGCGCGGCGCTGCTCGATTTCCTTTTCCAGCGACCGGGTCAGCGCTTCCAGCTCGGTGGTGCGCTCGGCCACGCGCTGTTCAAGCGAGGCGCGTTCGGCGGCCAGCGCCTGCTGGGCGCGGCCCAGCTTGACGTGGGCGTCGGTGCGGGCCAGGATTTCCTCGGCCTGGAACGGCTTGGCGATGAAATCGACCGCGCCCAGCGCAAAGCCGCGCACCTTGTCGTCGGTGTCGTGCTGCGCCGACAGGAAGATCACCGGCACCTGGCTCAGCTCCGGCGACGCTTTCAGGCGCCGGCACACCTCGAAGCCGTCGATGCCGGGCATGCGGATGTCGAGCAGGATCAACTCCGGCGGGCGCGATTGCGCCGTCCACAGGGCCAGCTCGCCGTTGGGCGCCTGGCGCACGTAGTAGCCCGCTTCGGTCAGCAGGTCGCTCAGCAGTTTGAGCGAGGCCGGCGTGTCCTCCACGATCAGCACTTCGCCCTTGGTGTGTTGGTCCGACAAATCCCGGTGCATTAAAAGCTCTCTCGCCGTATCAGTGCCATTATCATATACCTGTCAGGCTTGCGCCTCCAGTTCGTTTCCCGCCTCATCCAGCAGCGCGCACAGCTGCGGATACTGGTGCAGCCGTATCATGTGCTCGAAGCGTTCGACCACGCCCGCCAGTTCGTCCGGCAAGGGTTCCAGCAGCAGCGCCACGCGGCTCAGGTTCAGTTCCTGCAGCGCGGTTTTCAGCTCCTGGCGCAACTCCGGCGCCAGCCGCGCCAGGTCGGCGCCGGACAGCGGCTGCGGCAGGTTCTGGCGCGAACTCTGATGGCGGCGCACGAACTGCAGCCCCAGCTGCTGTTCCAGCACCACGTACAGCTGCTCCTGCTCCACCGGCTTGCGCATGAATTCATCGGCGCCGGCGTTCAGCGCTTCCTCGCGTTCCTCGGCAAAGGCCGACGCCGTCAGCACCACGATGCGCGGTTGCGGTCCGGTGGCGTTGGCGCGGATCTGGCGGGTGGCGGACAGGCCGTCCATGGTCGGCATGCGCCAGTCCATGAACACCAGGTCCGGCTGCCAGACGTCGATCATCGCCAGCGCCTGGGCGCCGTCGCCGACCGTGGCCACCTCGAAGCCCAGGGGCTTGAGCAGGCTATCGAGCAGCGCCGCGCCGTCCGCGTTGTCGTCGGCCACCAGGATGCGGCGGCCGCGCTGCGGCGGCGCCAGCGCGGTCACCTGCTCGTCGTCCTCGCCGTCGGCCAGCGCGCTGTCGGCCACCTGCACCGCGATGGTGAACTGGAAGGTGGCGCCGGCGCCCACCGTCGACTGCACCGACAGGTCGCCGCCCATCAGCTGCACGAACTCGCGCGAGATGGTCAGGCCCAGCCCCGTGCCCTCGTTCGCGCCCGGCCCCTCGGCCTGGATGAACGGCTCGAAGATGCGCGCCTGGTCCGCCAGCGAGATGCCGGGGCCGTTGTCGATGACGGCGAACGCCACCTGGCACTGGGCGCCGTTCGGTACATTGCGCATGATGCCGCGCACCCGCAGCGTGACCTTGCCCTGGCCGGTGAACTTGACCGCGTTCGACATCAGGTTAAGCAGCACCTGGCGCAGCTTGGTGCCGTCGACGCGGGCGCCGGCCGGCAGCCCGGCGCTGTCCAGCTCCAGCTCGACGCCGGTCTGGCCGGCGCGCATGCTGACCATGTCCATCACTTCCTGCAGCATGTCGTCCAGGCTGAGCACTTCCGTTTGCAGCACGGCGCGCCCGGCCTCGATCTTGGACAGCTCCAGGATATCGTTGATCAGCGTGAGCAGGTGCTGGCCGGAGCGGTGGATGATGGCCAGGTTGCGCTTCTCCTCCGGCAGCATGTTCTTCGAGTCGGCCATCAGGCGCGAGAAGCCTATGACGGAATTGAGCGGCGTGCGCAGTTCGTGGCTCATATTGGCCAGGAAGATGCTCTTGGCCTGGTTGGCGGCCTGCGCCTGGCGCACCGCCACCGACAGCGCGTTGGTGCGTTCGGCCACCAGGTCCTCCAGGTGGATGCGGTGGCGGCGCAGCTCCTGCTCGGCCATGCGGCTGGCGGTGACGTCGTAGTTGACGCCGACCATGCGCGCCGGATGGCCCTCGGCGTCGCGGAAGATCATGGCGTCGCCCTTGATGTGGTGCACCGAGCCGTCGGCCCAGACCACGCGGAACTCGACGTCGAATTCGGCCGTGCCGTCCAGCGCCTGGCGCAGCAGAGCCTCGGTGGGAATCGCATCGTCCGGATGCATCAGTTGGCGCCACAGCTCGAACGGCTGTTCGACCTTGCGGCCCTCGATGCCGTGCAGCCGGTACATCTGCTCATCCCACACCACTTCGCCGGTGACGATGTTCCAGTCCCAGATGCCGATCGCCGCCGCGCTGGAGGCGATCTGCAGCCGCTCCTCGCTGGCGTGCATGGCGACGTAGCGGCTGTCCATCAGGCCCACCATGTCGCGGATCGAGGCGTTCAGGGTTTTCAGCTCGCCGAAGAACCAGTCGCTGGACGGCAGCGCGACCGTGCTGTGGCCGGCCTTGACGTTGGCGGCGTAGCGTTCGATGGTGGTCAGCGGCTTCAGGATCAGCTGCCACAGCAGCAGGTAAAGGCTGAGCACCAGCGTCACGTCCAGCACGAAGATCATGCCGGCGATGGTGTACAGGCGCTGGCGCAACTGCTCGATCAGCACCGCCGGCGAGGCGTACACGGTGATGGTGCCGATGTTCTGGCCACCGGCGACGATGGCGCGCGTCTCCGACAGCAGCTCCGGACTTTCCGGCACGCGGGCAGCGGCGACCAGCTGCGCCTTGTCGTTACGGGTCAGGATGAAGGGTTGGCGGCTGGCGGCCGGCGCCACCGCGCTGGCATACAGGTCGCGGTTGCTCAAGCCGCTCTTCATGATGGTGACGATCTGGGTTTCGTCGAAGTTCCAGGCAGGCAGCGCGACGGCGGAAGCCAGCTCGTCTGCGCTGTTGGCCAGCGTCTTGTGCAGCTGCTCCCAGCG
This sequence comes from Duganella hordei, assembly GCF_040369125.1. Classification (NCBI taxonomy): domain Bacteria; kingdom Pseudomonadati; phylum Pseudomonadota; class Betaproteobacteria; order Burkholderiales; family Oxalobacteraceae; genus Duganella; species Duganella hordei. Next base: position 63,098 of record NZ_BPWI01000021.1, on the reverse strand, counting down.
CTGGGCGCGCTCGACCTGGTAGAAATACAGCGCGAACGTGGTCAGCACCAGCGTGACGACCGCGGTCAGTGTGACGCTGACAAATACGGCAATAGAAACTCTGCCTGCACGGCGAGCAAGTCGGTCCAACATCGGAAAACCATTCTTTGGGGTTAGTCTGCGCGGCTGCGACTTAAATCATAGGATCAAACCGACCGGAAGTCCATGGATTTTATTGCCCAAAAGGATTTAATTTCAGGATTAGCAATATTTTACGCGATCAAGCAACATCCTTGGCAGGATGCAAATGGTCGAAGGCCATCGCCGTGCTTAAAAACAGCTGGCCGTTGAGCTGTTGCAGCAGGTCGCTTTGGCGCAAACGGTCCAGCACCGGCCCCTTCACTTCGGCCAGGTGCAGGCCGATATTGCGCCGTTTCATGCGATCGTTCAATTCCGACAGCGCGAACAGCGCGGTGGTGTCGATCGAGCTGACCGCCGTCATCACCAGCACCAGGTGGCGCGCGCTCGGATGGGTGGCCAGTTCGGACTCGATGCGCTCGGAGACCGCTTCGACGTTGCCGAAGAACAGGTTGGCGTCGATGCGCAGCATCAGCAGTTCCGGCTGGGTTTCGGCCGGATAGCGCTCGATATTGCGGAAATGCTCGCTGCCGGCGATGCGGCCCAGCACCGCGATGTGCGGCCGGCTGGCGCGCCAGATCAAGGTGCCCATCGACAGCGCCACGCCGATCACCACGCCCGCCTCCACACCCAGCGCCAGTACGCCGAGGCAGGTCGCGCCCCAGGCCAGCGCGTCGCTGCGGTCGTAGCGCCAGGCGGTGCGCAGGATATCCAGTTCCAGCATGCCCAGCACGGCGACGATGATGGTCGCGGCCAGGGTCGGCAACGGCAGCAGCGCCAGCCAGCCGGTCGGCGCCAGCAGCGCGCAGGCCAACAGCGCGGCCGTGACCAGACTGGCCAGCGGCGTGTTGGCACCGGCGGCGAAATTGACGGCGGAGCGCGACAGGCTGCCCGTCACCGGAAAGCCGCCCGACAGTGCGCTGGCCACATTGGCCGCGCCCAGGCCGATCAGCTCATGGTTGCTGACCAGTTTCTCGTTGCGCTTGAGCGCCAGCGACTGCGCCGCCGACATCGACATCAGGAACACGATGAAACCGATCAGCAGGCCTGGCTGCACCAGCGCCTTCCAATGCGCGCTGGACGTGGCCAGGTTCAGATGTGGCAGTCCGGCCGGCACTGCGCCGGTGGTGCGCACGCCCATCTCGGGCAGGCCGGTGGCGGCCATCAGCACGATGGCGCCCAGCACCACCACCATCGGCGCCAGCTTGGCGCCGATATCGGCCACCGTCGCCGGCACGCCGCAGCGCTTCAGCAGGCCGGTCAGATACTGCCGGGCCAGCACCAGCAACAGCAGCGAGCCGACGCCCAGCGCCGCACTGGGCAGGTGGATATGCGGCGGGTCGCCACCCAGCAGGATGTGCAGCTGGTCGAAGGCGATGACGATGGCCGAGCCGACGGTAAAGCCGCTCATCACGGGACGGGAAAAGAAATTGGCCAGGAAGCCCATGCGCAGCAAGCCGCACAGCAGCAGCGCCACGCCGGACACCAGCGCCAGCTGCGCCGCCAGCACCGAAGCCAGCGCCGATCCGGCCGGCGCCAGCGGGCCGATGACGGCGGCCGTCATCAGCGAAACGATGGCCATCGGGCCGACCGACTGGGTCATGCTGCTGCCGAACAGCGCGTAGACGATGGGCGGCAAGATGCTGGCGTAGATCCCGACCACCGGCGGCAGTCCCGCCACCAGCGCGTACGCCATGCCCTGCGGGATCATCATCATCGCCACCACCAGCCCGGCGCTGATATCGCCAGGCAGCTGGGCGCGCCGGTAGTGCTTCAACCATTGCAGCATTTGTTCGTCCAGAGTACTAGAAATATCGCCAGTCTACGTCATCGGGCATGGGCGGCCCAGCCCTTAGACGATTTTTATTCTTGTATATGCGAAAAACGCATAAGACCGTCGCAAATGGGATCGATAGCCCGAGATTACTTTCACCATGCATTTTCGCCAACCCTGCGGAAGGTCCGGTCCAGGCGCCCGCGGATGTAGCGCAGGTGCAGGATCGGGTAGATATTGACGAGCACTTGAGCGAAGGAAAAGCAGGCCACAAAGCCCCACCTTTCGCTTAGCGCAACCACAGCGATAAACGGTGTGAACAGAACTGTAGCCCAGAAATGTGCGGCTTCCGACGACTCGATCTGACGACGAAGCTTCACGACATCTCCACGCTGCTGAGCAAGATATACACCGGCGTTCAGGTAGCGTAGCGGCGTGTGGCGCAGCATTCTGCCAAAGCCGGGAACGCGAAGCCGGCGGAGGATGTCGCCTTTCTGCTCCCAGGAGCGAAGCTGGTAAAGCGCGCCAGGCATTCTCAGTGCATACAGCGGCTCGGCAATTTTAGCGATGCCGAGAAAGTAGAACATCAGAAGTAATGCAAGCCACGGCGACGTAATGCCAATGACCGTACTCAGCAATGCGAACGACGCGCCAAAGACCAGCACGACTGACAACAGGACCAGCGCATGAAGCCAGGCACGCATGTGATGTTCCTCGTATGGCTACGGGATGTCAGCCTCCAGCTGATGCAGTCTCCATAGCGGCCCCAAATGTGGCGCCATCAAATTGAACTTTCCTGCACTCTGTCGCGATGACGCGACGATTTGACTATGCTACTGCGGAGAAAATATCTATCGCACTTTTGACCAGGGCAGCTTTCGGCGCCGCTGCAGGTCTCAGAACGGCCTCACTCTATGGCATTCCTACTCCACTTGCAACGAAAGTCTTTGACCGTGACCACCAGCTGACGCGCTCAGAGATTCCCGCACTTGAGGCTAAGTTAGACCGAAGAAATTTTGTGCGTGTGGACTAGCAACCGAGCATCTTCTAGTCCTTGAAAATCAGTGTCAGGCTACTGGGGGCCGAGAACGTCAGAGCGTCAGGGTCAGTTCCGGCAAACTGCCAATCAATGTATGTCTTGTCCAATTGCCGGAACTGACACCGCAGCCGTTTTGACACCGCAGCCGACAACGCCGCCGTTAAACAATTACCAAAATTCAATGCCTTTATTGGATTTCCTCATCGCAATATTCAATTTACGGATTCAACTATAGCAGGTACCTCAAAACTTGAAACGAGCAGCCTTTGCAGCAGGTGTTTCAGCCTCTGCTTCCGGTTCTGTATGAAGAGGAGGAACTCATCGAATTCCAGCGAATCGCTTGGCCCAATATGATTTTGCATCAAGAAACTCTCGCGTTCGGCACGACCATTAAAATTAGCGTTCATCCATTCATGAAATGATTTGTCGCTCTTCTGAATATTCGTGGTGGCTTGCAATAGTTGCAAGTTCGGCAGACAATTGAATTCTGCGAGGTATGCGTCAATTTTTTCACCAGCCAATCCCAGCATTTTCAGATGACGTTTGCTAAAAAATGATTTTGGATGGATGTGATCTTGATGATATTTAAAACTAAAATTCAATCCAGGATAAAGCAGCGTCAAGACACAGTAGGTCTTAGCCCCTGAGTACTGCAATTCCAGTAAGTTTTCAATTTCATCTTCAGAAAACGTAATTGATTTACGACTGGATTTGTAATGCTCAATGATTTCATCCAGCGGAAAGCGCTGTGGATACTTGTTTGTGAGATCCCGCATGGCCGGATAGATGGAATCAGGTTGCCCGCCAAATGTTCCTTTTAACAGGACTCGAGCAAGCCATTCCTTGATCGATTTACGATCTGCCTCGCGTGCCGAACTATGCACGATTTCATTTGCAAACTGATTTTTGTAGATGAAGTAACTGATAGGTATGACAGTGTTTGTTGCGAGCAGATTGTCGCGACTGTAGCCGAATTTGGCAAATAGATCAACCGCCGAGCGAATCGCGTCAGATATTGACTCCCAACGCTGCTCAATAATTTCCATGTTCTCTTTTGTGAAATTATCTACTTTAAACTTTACATCGAAATCAGACAGCACGAGACATGCCTTAAGAACAAGATCCTTATTAAATGAAAATCCATCGCCAATTTTATTAATTTCATCCACGAATGAATGGATGATTTCGCGAGCATCCTTGCCTTTCCATTGCGCAGTAGCGATCGACAGCAAGAGGTCAGAATAGCTGAGTTTAGTACCTCCACTGTTAATTCGAATAAAAATTTGAAGAACCTTATCAAGTTCCTCACCCTTTTCCAGGTAATAGCTAATAGTTCCCTTTTGATGAACCACATTAAAAAATTCATTCAGAGTATTAATCGCAAACTCGGACTCGAGCTCACTATATATCGATGTATCCATCAACTTATTTTTCATTAGATACATGGAAGTCTTGCTCATGTCCGACATATCCAGAATTTCGCTACATGGGAACCAGAAAAACCCCTTCTTTTGCTCCGCCTCTCTGACTGTCAGGAATTTGAAATCGTACTCAACTTCCAGCTCGTCCGATTTCTTAAGCAGATTCAGGTACATTTTCTTAACCGGGTACGCCGCAGGATTATTCTTGCGCGCATGTGGCAGCCTTCGCGCATGCGATCCTGTTAAGGCAATAAACATAGAAGTCATGCGTTGCTGACCATCAAGCAAAGCGATAACATCCTCATTGTCTGGAAGATCGGCCTTTGGATTGTGTCGACCATCTTTCTCGTGATAAACCTTGAGGAACTCATAAAACTGAAAATTCTTGATCTTGCTTTTATCGACTTTCCAGAACAAAAAAGTCGAAATCGGATAATCGCGCATGAGCGAATCGAAAAGCGTTTCGATCTGATCGGTATCCCATACGAATTCACGTTGGATAGACGGAAGGACATAGTGCCGTTTTCGTATGTTGTCTATGGCTTCTTTTATTGTGATTGGAGGTTGATATGCCATTGGGTTGTCCTGTATAAACTGAAGGGGGGATTTATTTTACTTCGAAGAGCGGTGCGGTTGGGTCGAGCAACTTCCTTGGCCGGGATGAAAAATGCATTCTTGCAATAGTATATCGAAGATAGCTATTGACAGCCAAATCGTAACGTAAAGAAGTCTTCGTCCTATTTTGAAGCTCGGTTAAGATAAGAGTTAGCCTCTTCAAAGCTATCGAAATTTCGTTCCCCAACAGTGTATACTCCGTCGTGAAATTCTACCCGGTCCAGGGAGGCAGCCACAGATGTTCGCGAATGTTCAATGCGCACGCCTTCTGAAGACTGAGGCTTGGATACAGAGCGGCTACCGAACACTGAAAAAATTGCGCCAATTATTGCAAGAATTCCTCCAAATATCAGGATATTTTGTCTACGTGACATCAGTTCCAGGTTAGCAACGGTAGTTTCCGGAGTACTAACGCCATATCCAAAATCGCGAGCAGGGATGGTCGCACTCACATCCATGTTCAAAGCGTAAATCGCGACCATAAGCCCGAGCACTAACATCAGAATTCCGAGAGACTTCATGAATCTTCCTTAAATTATTTTTTACATATATGCTATTTGCCGAGGGCGGTCAATGGTGATGGCTAGCCCCCAACATTGCTGACGTTGCCTAACCGCATAAATCACTGTTCTACTTCAAATTTCTCTTTAACGAGCGGCAGGAAACGCTCAACCACAAACCATCGAGTGAGCCCGCAATCTCCACATACAACGACTCGATACCTGGCGCCATGAAGGAATCCAACCGGGAGTAGTTCGTTACTCGGAACGATTTCTTTTGAAAAATGCTCGTTACTGCCACATTCCGTACAGGATTTCCCAACCGCCATCGCTTCTCTCCGTAGTTATCAGGTAGCCATTCAGACCGCTGCCGGCCTGAGGTTTGCCTCAATAGCAAGAATAACATCTTGCCCAAACGAAAAATGCGCGGATTGTCACTTGCTTGCCCGACGGTCAACGCTGCGCCACGAACAGACATCCTCCTTGCAAGTATTGCGGCGGCGAGACAGTAGTAATACTGTGTTTTATGCCACGTTAATCGTTTTCTAATACTATCGGATGGCCGCCATCGTCGCGGCCCATCACACGATAACAGGAGACCTCGAATGACGAATATCGTTAGGCAGTCCCGTATCTGCAGCATTCTCGTGACCTCGATGCTGGCCGCCTGCCAGCATGCGATGCCACTGGCAACGGCCATGGCGGCCCCCATCACCCTGCCGTCCTACAACGTCGATCCCGCGCAAAGCTCGGTTTCCGGGCTGTCGTCCGGTGCGTTCATGGCGGCGCAGATGCATGTGGCTTACTCGGCCACCTTCAAGGCCGGCGCCGGTGTCGTCGCCGGCGGACCTTTCTATTGCGCGCAGGGTTCCGTGGTCACCGCGACCGGCCCCTGCATGGCGGCCACCAGCACCAGCAAGCCGGCAACCTCCAGCCTGATATCGACCACCAACAGCTGGGCCAGCCAGGGATTGATCGACGCCACCAGCAACCTGGCTAACTCCAAGGTCTACCTGTACTCGGGCTCGATCGACAGCACCGTCAAGCAGTTGGTGATGAACGAGGCCAACACCTACTATCAGAACTACATCAGCAACGCCAACATCTTCTACAAGAACAACCTGGCCTCGGAACACGCGATGGTCACCGACTACTTCGGCAGCGCCTGCAGCACCAAGGCCAGTCCCTACATCAACAACTGCAATTTCGACCTGGCCGGGGAAATCCTCAAATGGATCTACGGCACGCTGAACGCGAAGAACACCGGCACCCTGGGCGGTAGTTTCGTCGAGTTCAACCAGTCCGAATTCATCACCAACCCGACCACGCACGGCATGGCCGCCAGCGGCTGGGCCTATGTGCCGGCCAACTGCGGCGCCGGCCAGCAGTGCAAGGTGCACGTGGTGCTGCACGGCTGCCAGCAGGATCCGACCAAAATCCAGGACCAGTACTACCGCAACACCGGCTATAACAAATGGGCCGACACCAACAACATCGTGGTGCTATATCCGCAGACGGCGCCCAGCAGCACCGGCAATCCAAACGGCTGCTGGGACTGGTGGGGCTACGACGATGCCAACTACGCGAAAAAGAGCGGACGCCAGATGGCCGCGGTCAAGGCCATGGTCGACCGCGTGACCAGCGGCTTTGCCGCCCTGCCCGCGCCCACCGGCCTGCAGGTGACGGGCGTGACCAACAGTTCGATTGCATTGGCATGGAGCGGCGTGACGGGGGCGGCGGGATATGACGTGTACCGTGGCGGCGCCAAGGTCAACACTGCACTGGTGGCGGGCACCGCCTACACCGACAGCGGACTGGCGGCAGGCACCAGCTACAGCTACACCGTCAAGGCGGTGACGTCGGGAGGTTCCAGCAGCGCGGCCTCGTCGGCGGTCAGCGGCACCACCAGCGGCAGCCCGCCGCCACTGACCACGCCGACCGGCTTGAATGTCAGCGGCACCACCGCCAGCAGCGTCTCGCTGGCGTGGAGCGCGGCTTCCGGCGCCAGCGGCTATCACGTGTACCGCAACGGCGGCAAGGTGACGGCCAGCCCGGTCAGCGCCACCACCTACACCGACACCGGCCTGGCGGCCAGCACCAGCTACAGCTATACGGTGACGTCCTATGCGGCGGGGAACGAGAGCGCGCCGTCGTCGGCGGTGACGGGCACCACGCTGTCCGGCTTCACGTGCAGCGCGACGACGGCGTCGAACTATGCGCATGTGACGGCGGGCCGCGCGGTCAACAGCGGCGGCTATGCGCTGGCCAAGGGCTCGAACCAGAACATGGGGCTGAACAACACCTTCTACACCACCACGCTGGCGCAGACCTCGGCCGGCTACTACATCATCGGCAACTGCCCGTAAGCTAGGCTCCTGCGGGCAGCGATTGCTGCACCGCCTGCAGGATTTCCGCCGACAGCGCTTCGTCGTCGACGGCGCGCGCCAGCACGATGGCGCCGACCATCGAGGCGTAGGTGGCCAGGGACTGACGGCGCCTTTCCGCGTCGTCGGCACCCGGCATCAGCTTTTCCAGTATCGCCATCTGCCCGACTGCCCCTTCAGTCAGCGCATGGCGCGCCTTAGGCCCGAGGCGTGCGATGTCCGCTCCAAGCGCGGTGACCGAGCAGCCCTTTTCCGGATGCTCGCAATGCTGCCTGGTCAGGTAGCCGTCGCTGATTTTCTCCAGCGCGGTATCGCGCCCTTCGGCCAGATATCCTTCCCAGCGCTGCACCGATTTTTTCAGCGCATGCGCGGCGGCCTCGGCCAGCAAGTCTTCCTTGGAGTCGAAATGGCCGTAGAAGCCGCCATGCGTCAGGCCGGCGCTCTTCATCAGATCGGCCACGCCGATGCCGTCGTAGCCCTTTTCACGGAACAGCCGCGCGGCCGTTTCGATGATGCGCTCGCGGTTGAGCGCCACTTGCTCCCTGCTGACTTTCATAGCCATCTCCTCCTGAATCCCTGTTGACATTATACATTACGAGCGTAATATATCAATCATTGCGATCATCATTTAAAGGAATCATCATGAAAGCCGTTATCAGCGCCTATGCCCGTTCGCCCTTCCATTTCGCCCGCAAGGGCAAGCTGGCCGAGGTCCGCCCCGACGACCTTGGCGCCCAGGTGGTCAAGGGCTTGATGGAGCGCACCGGCCTCGACCCGGCATTGCTGGACGACGTCATCCTCGGTTGCGCCTATCCCGAATCCTCGCAGGGCAACAACCTGGCGCGCATCGTGTCGCTGCTGGCCGGCTTCCCGCATCAGGTCAGCGGCATGACGATCAACCGCTTCTGCGGCTCGTCGATGTCGGCCATCCACATCGCCGCCGCGCAGATCGAGGCCGGCCTGGGAGAAGCCTATCTGTGCGTCGGCATCGAATCGATGACGATGGTGCCGCAGGGCGGCTTCAACTTCTCACCCAATCCCGCGCTGCTGGCCGAAACCGACGCCTACATCAGCATGGGCGACACCGCCGAAAACGTGGCCCGCAAATACGAGGTGTCGCGCGCCGACCAGGAACTGCTGGCCTTCCAGTCGCACCAGAAGGCCGCCGCGGCCCGCGCCAACGGCTTGCTGAAGGATGAAATCGTGCCGATCGCCACCGCAAGCGGCGAAGTGATCGCCGAAGACGGCTGCATCCGTCCGGGCACCACGGTGGAAGCGCTGGCGTCATTGAAGCCGGTGTTCGATCCCGAGCATGGCGTGGTCACGGCCGGCACCTCGTCGCCGCTGACGGACGGCGCCTCGGCGGTGCTGGTCACCAGCGAGGCCTTCGCCCGCAAGCACGGCCTGAAGCCGAGCGCGCGCATCGTCGCGATGGCGGCGGTGGGATGCGACCCGGCGCTGATGGGCATCGGCCCGATTCCGGCCACGCAAAAGGCGCTGAAGATCGCCGGTCTGCAGGCCAGCGACATCGATGTGGCGGAGATCAACGAGGCGTTCGCATCGCAGGCGCTGGCCTGCGTGCGCGAGCTGGGGATCAAGCCGGAAGTGTTGAATATCGACGGCGGCGGCATGGCCATCGGCCACCCGCTGGGCGCGACCGGCGCCCGCATCACCGGCAAGGCGGCGTCGCTGCTGGAGCGCACCGGCGGCCGCTACGCGCTGGCCGCCCAGTGCATCGGCGGCGGCCAGGGTATCGCGACCATCATGGAAAGGATTTAAGCCGGCTCGATGAGGTTGCGGCCCGCGCGCTTGGCGCGGTGCAACGCCGCATCGACCCGGTCCAGCACCGTGGCGCTGCCCTCGTCCGCACCGACCTGGGCGATGCCCAGGCTGACGTTGACGGCGGCCTTGCTCGGCAAGTCCGCGTCGGCGATGGCGGCGCGCAGCTTCTCGGCCAGGCGCATGGCGTCGGCCGCGCTGGTGTGGGTAGCGACGATCATGAATTCGTCGCCGCGCATGCGTGCCAGCAGGTCCGAGGTGCGCAGGCGTTCCTTGACGATGTCGGCCACCGCGCGCAGCGTTTGCTCGCCGACCGGGGAACCGTATAAATCGTTTTCGGAATGGAAGGCGGCGACCTCGAACGACAGCACCGCCAGCGGCAAGGCGTAGCGGCGCGCGCGGCGGATTTCATTGTCCAGGAAGTCTTCGCCGGCGCGGCGGTTCGAGGCGCCGGTGAGCTTGTCGATGGTGCTCATCAGCGAGATCTGGCCGTTCAACTCGTCGTTCCGATGCTTCAATTCGCTCATGCCAAGGCCGAAGCTGACAAACTGCGCCAGGCTGGAGAAGCAGGCGAACTGCTCGCGCGAGAACACGATGTGGCGGTCGAACATCAGGCAGATCGCGCCCATCTCGGGGCTGCCCGGCTCGGCGCGCAGCGGCAGCGCCAGCACCATGTGCACGGCGCGGTCGTGCAGCGTCATGGCCAGTTCCGGGTTGCCGGATTTTTCCGGCGCGTCCAGCAGCACCATCTCGCCGCGCGCCACGGCCAGCAGCGGCGGGAAGATGTCGCGCAGCGGCGATTGCAGCAGGCGGTCGCGCCGCTGCAGCAAGCGCGCCAGATCGAGGTGGTTGCGCGATTCCTGCGCCACCAGTTGCAGGTCGCCGCGCTCCTTCATATGCAGCAGCGACGTGTGGCGCACGCCGGGGAAATTGCACAGCGCCAGGCAGATCTGCCCCGCCATGGCGTCGATATTGTCGATGTTGGCCAGCGCGCGCTGCAGGCTGCGCTGCACGCCCAGCAGGTCGCGCAATTCCTTTTCCTTGTCCAGCAATTGCTGCTGCATGAAGGCGGCTGAATCTTCCGGCTGGGCCAGCGCCTGCGCGACGGCTTGCTGCAACTCGTCGTTGAGCACCGGACAGATGCGGTAGTCGAACTGGCCGTAGGCCATCAGCTCCGGCAGCCACGCAGTGTGCTCGTAGGCGCACAGCACCAGCACCGGCGCGCCGGCGTGGGCGCGGATCAGCGCACCGACACCGGACAATTCGCTCATCTGCTCATAGCCGTTCAAGTCCAGCACCAGCAGGTCGACCTGGCGCTTGGCCAGCGCGGCGGCCGCCGCGTCGACGCTGTCGGTCAGCGCCAGCTGCGCGAACATCTCGCCGCAACAGGCTTGAAACTCCGAGCGGCGCTCGCCGCTGGCATTGAAAAATACACCTGTGCTGCTACTGGCACGGCCCTGAACATCCGCCATATTTGTTGCTCCCGCGTATTTCTGTATTTGATGAAAACGTCCCCTTCCGCTAGTGTGCCATAAAGTTCATAATTAGCAATATTTTTTGTATTAAAGATCAGTTTATTGCCCGGCAAACTTGTTTGCGTCGCAAATTAATCATATGTGAACGAGCGCACCGTCATGGAAGCGCGCGGCGCGAATACTGTTCCTTCGCAGTCGAGGAGAACAATCATGCCAAACAGCAAGAACCAGAGCGATGCGGGCGCCATGCAGCGCGAGATCCAGCAGCGCCAGGACCAGTCCGACCAGCGCGCCCGCCAGGAACCGCGCGCCAGCCAGATCGGCGAGCGCCAGGGACCGGTGCAGACCACGCAACACGACTATCCCGGCACGCCGCTGCCGGAGCAGCACCTCGAAAAACCCGGCATCGAGGCGCAGATGCAGCTCAAGCCGGAGTTCCTGGCGCCGGACTACTGCGGCAGCGGCAAGCTGGCCGGCATGGCGGCCATCATCACCGGCGGCGACTCCGGCATCGGCCGCGCGGTGGCGGTGCTGTATGCGCGCGAAGGCGCCGACGTCGCCATCATCTATCTTGACGAAGACGAGGACGCCAACGAAACCAAGCGCTACGTGGAGGCCGAGGGCCAGAGCTGCATGCTGCTGCGCGGCGACGTGCGCGACGCGGCCTTCTGCCGCGACGCCGTCGAGCAGGTGCACGAGCGCTATGGCCGGCTCGATATCCTGGTCAACAACGCGGCCTTCCAGGAGCATGCGGAAAAGCTCGCCGACCTGACCGAGGACCGTTTCGACCTGACCATGAAGACCAACGTCTACGGCTACTTCCACATGGCCAAGGCGGTGCTGCCGTATCTGAAGCGCGGCGCCTCCATCATCAACACCGGCTCGGTCACCGGGTTGAAAGGCTCGAAGCACCTGCTGGACTACTCGACCACCAAAGGGGCGATCCACGCGTTCACGATGTCGCTGGCATCGAACCTGCTGGAGCAAGGCATACGGGTGAACGCGATCGCACCGGGGCCGGTGTGGACGCCGCTCAATCCCGCCGACGCGCCGGCCGAGAAGGTGGCTCAGTTCGGCCAGGACACCGACATGCGCCGGCCCGCGCAGCCGCAGGAGCTGTCTCCGGCCTATGTGTTCCTGGCGGCGCCCTGCTGCTCCAGCTATATCAGCGGCATCGTGCTGCCGGTGACCGGCTCAGTCGGCGAGTAGGCCATGGCCGCGCGCGCATTGTGGAAAGGTGCGATCAGCTTCGGGCTGGTGCACATCCCGGTCGAGATGTATTCGGCGGTGCAGGAGCACGAGCTGGACCTGACCATGCTGGACCGGCGCGATTTTTCGCCGGTCGGCTACAAGCGCTATAACAAGAGCACCGGCAAGGAAGTGACGTGGGACGACATCGTCAAGGGCTATGAGTACGAGGACAACGAGTACGTCGTGCTGTCGGACGAGGACCTGAAACGCGCCAATGTGGAAGCGACGCAGACCATCGACATCCAGGCCTTCGTCGACGCGGCCGACGTGCCGCTGACCTACTACGAACAGCCCTACTACCTGGCGCCGTCGCGCGGCGGCGCCAAGGTGTACGCGCTGCTGCGCGAGACCCTGCGCAAGGCCGGCAAGATCGGCATCGCGACGGTGGTGATCCGCACCAAGCAGCACCTGTGCGCGCTGGTGTGCGTCGAGGACAAGATCGTGCTCAACACGCTGCGCTACGCTTCGGAGATACGCGATGTCACGGAGCTGAAGCTGCCGCCGGCCACGATGAAAGCGGCCGGCATCAGCGACAAGGAGCTGCAGATGGCGCTGTCGCTGGTCGAGGGCATGAGCGAGGAATGGAAACCGGAGCAGTACCACGACACCTACAAGGACGACGTGCTCGCGCTGGTGAAAAAGAAGATCAAGGCCGGACAGACCAAGACCATCACCGCAGCAGAACCGGAGGCCAAGGCGCCCAAGTCGTCCAACGTGGTCGATCTGGTGGCGCTGCTGCAGGACAGTCTGGGCAAGCGCCCTGCCGCCAAGAGCGGCAGTAGTGGGGCGCACTCCAAGCCGGCTGCAAAATCGGCTGCAAAACCGGCAGCGAAAACGTCGGCGACAGCAAAGACCGCCGCCAAGCCGGCTGTGTCCAAGGCCGCAGCGCCGATCAGGCGCCGGGCTTGAAGCCTATCTGCCTCATCGCGGGCGCCAGTCCCTTGGCCGATTTGGCGTAGTCATCCCAGGGCGCGTTGCCCACATCGAGCCGGGTGTGGACATTGGCGACGTTCCATTGGTCGGCGCTGTGCAGGCCGGCCAGCTCTTCCCACGTCACCGGAACCGAAATGCCCAAACCTGGCCGCGTGCGCGCCGACCAGGCTGCGACCGTGGTGGCGCCGCGACCGTTGCGCAGATAGTCGATGAAAATCTTGCCGACGCGGTTGCGCGGGCCGCTCTTCAGCACGAAGCGCTCCGGGATGTTGTGTGCCATGTGCGCCACAATCGCCTGCGAAAACGCCTTGACGTCGTCCCAGCCGTAGCCCGGCTTGACCGGCACCACCACATGCAGGCCCTTGCCGCCACTGGTTTTCAGGAACGACGGCAAACCCAGATGATCGAGCAAGGCGCGCAGCAGCAGCGCGCCCTCCTGCACCTGCGCCCACGTCACGTTCTTGCCGGGATCGAGATCGAACACCATGCGGTTCGGCTTCTCGTAGTTGGAGGCGCTGGCGTTCTGCGTGTGCAGCTCCACCACGTTCCACTGCGCCGCCGACAGCAAGCCCTGCTCGGTCGATACTTCCAGCATCGGTGGATGGTCGGGATCGAGCGCGGGATCGAGCCGCTTCACGCCGGGCAGCTTGTCGGTCTCGGCGTGCTTCTGGAAAAACAGCTCGCCGCCCACGCCGGCCGGCGCGCGCACCAGCGAGACCGGACGGCCCTTCAGATGCGGCAGCATCAGCGCACCGACCAGCGCGTAATAGCGCACCAGCGTGATCTTGGTGGCGCCGCTTTCCTTGTCGATCACGCGGTCGGGATTGGTCACTTTGAGCGAGGCGGGCAGTTTGCCCTGTACGGTGCTAGCTGGCTGCATGTCCGTTTTCTCCTTTAGATGGGCCGGCACTTCACGGATGATGGTGCCGGCCTTTTTATCCTTGCGCAGTCCCTTGAATACCGCGTGGCGGATCGAGCCGGAATGCGTCCATTCGCCGAAGCTCACTTCCGCCACCAGGGCGGGTTTGAGCCAGCGGGCTTTCTTGTCGATTTCGCGGTTCGGGGCGAACGGGCTTTTGTCGGAGGCCAGCTTGTCCATTTTACTTTTTACTTCGCGCAGCGTGGCGGCGTCGAAGCCGCTGCCGACATTGCCGGCATATTGCAGCTTGCCGTCCTTGTCGTAGGTACCGAGCAGCAGCGAGCCGAAGCCGCTGCGCGAACCTTGCGGATCGGTGTAGCCGCCGATGACGAATTCCTGGCGCTGGCCGCATTTGAGCTTGATCCACGTGCCGCTGCGCCGCGAGCTGTAGCGGGCGTCGCGGCGCTTGCCGATGATGCCCTCCAGCCCCATGCGGCAGGCGGCGGCGATGATTTCCTGCGGCGTCGCGTCCATCGTGGCGCTGTAGCGGACGCTGTCCGACGGACGCTGGTCCAGCACCTCCCGCAGGATGGCGCGGCGTGACTCCAGCGGCGTGTCGCGCAGGTCGCGGCCGTTGTGGAACGGGATATCGAACAGGAAGTAGACGATCTCGCCGGGGTTGTTCTCGTCGAAGGCGTTTTGCAGCAGGCCGAAGTCCGGGCGGCCGTTGTCGTCGTGGACCACGATTTCGCCGTCGTACCAGCCGTCGGGCAGCTTCATTTTGACGAGCGCGTCGTGCAGGGTTTGCAGCTTGTGCGTCCAGTCGTTGCCGTTGCGGGTGAGCAGGCGGATTTCCTTGCCGTCGACACGCGCCAGCAACCGGTAGCCGTCGAACTTGATCTCGAAGATCCAGTCCTCCGGCGACGACGGCGGCGCATCGACCAGCGTCGCCAATTGCGGCGACAGCGACTCGGGCAGCGCCGCCTTGGGCGCCTCGACAGCGGCTTGCGCAGGCGCGGGCACGGGGGCGGATGCGGGCAGCGGCAGCGACTTGACGCTGTCCGGCATCTCGTCCACCACGCTGAACTCGTCGGCCGGCCGCGCGTAGTCGTCCTTCTCCTTGATCAGCAGCCACGGCTCCTGCTTCTCGCCCTTGCCCTTCATCCGCACCAGCACCCACTTTCCGTGCATCTTGTGGCCTTGCAGCTCGAACTTCAGGTTCCCCGCCGCCAGCGCCTTGTGCGGATCGTCCAGCGGCCGCCACAGGCCCTTGTCCCAGATAATCACCTTGCCGGCGCCGTACTGTTTGGGCGGTATCGTGCCTTCGAAATCGTTGTACGAAATCGGATGGTCCTCCACATGCACCGCCATGCGCTTGTCGTGCGTATCGTAGCTGGGGCCTTTCGGCACGGCCCAGCTCATCATCACGCCGTCGAGCTCCAACCGGAAATCGTAGTGCAGGCGGCTGGCCCAGTGCTTTTGAATGACGAAGGTGCGCGCCTCGCCGCCCTCCTCGCCGCCTTCCGCTGGTTCGGGCGTGACGGCGAAGTTGCGCTTGGCCTTGTAGGTTTTAAGCGAGTCTCTCATGCCGCCAGCGTAGCCCCGCGCCGCGCCGCGTTCCGTGCGGTCACGAACATGTAAGCAATCTGGAGAGCTTGTAAGTGAATGTAAAGCCCGTCAACGGGATGCTTCCGGGGCGCGTTTTTCGCTCAGTGACACGGGAATTGTCCCGGCTCTAAATCAACCTGAATGAGGATTTCATCATGAACAAACTTATCGCTACCCTGATCGCCGGCCTGTTCGCTACCGCAGCTTTTGCACAGACCCCAGCTACCACCCCAGCCACCACCCCGGCTGCTACGCCTGCCGCTGCCAAAGCTGAAGCCAAAGAAACCAAGACCGTCGCCAAAGCCGAAGCGAAAGAAACCAAGGCTGATGTCAAAGCCGAGGCAAAAACCGCCAAGGTAGCCGCCGAAGCCAAGAAAGACGTCACCGTCGCCAAGGCCGATGAGAAAGCCGACAAGGCAGACGCTCACGCCAAGGCCACCAAGACCAAAGCCAAAGCCCACGCCAAGGCAGAGAAAGCCGAAGCCGCAGCAACCCCGGCTCCAGTCGTGACCAAGTAAGCACGACCCCATTGCGGCGCGCCCGGCGCGCCGCATAAAAAAAAGCCTGTGCCGCTCACGCGAACACAGGCTTTTTTATTGCCGATCCAGCTTATCGCTGCGCAACTTTCTCCGGCGCCTTCGCGCCATCCCAGCCGCCGCCCAGCGAGCGGATCAACGCCACCGTGGTCACCGCGCGATTGCCGCGCAGTTGCACCGCGCTGCGTTCCACCGCCGCCAGATTGCGCTGCGCGTCCAGCAAGTCGAGATAGCTCGAACGGCCGGCCGTGTACAGCTTCTGCGCCAGGTCGGCGGAACGGCGTGCCGACACCACCGCGTCTTCGATCTGCGCGGTCTGGCCAGCCAGGATGCGCAGGCCCGCCAGGTTGTCTTCCACTTCCGCGAACGCCACCAGCACGCTCTGGCGATAAGTGCCGACCGATTCTTCCAGCGCGGCTTCGCTACGCGTGATGTTGGCCTTGTTGCGGCCGCCGTCGATCAACGGCATCGACATCAGCGCACCCAGTACCCACGAACGGCTGCTCCACTTGAACACGTCCGCAACGGTGTTGCCGGACGTGCCACCGGCGGCCGCGTTCAGCGTCAGCACCGGGAACATCGCCGACTTGGCCACACCGATGCGGGCGTTGGACGCCTCCATCGCGCGCTGCGCCGAAGCGATGTCCGGACGGCGCTCCAGCAGCGACGACGGCATGCCAGCCGGGATCACCGGCAGCAGCGACGTGTCGAGCAGCGGGCTGGCGCCGGCCGTGTAGCTGGCCGCCGGTTTGCCCAGCAGGACCGCCAGTGCATGCTCGGTCGTCACGCGCTGGCGTTGCAGGCCGATGGCTTCGGCGCGCGAAGTCGCCAGCTCGGTCTTGGCGCGCGACAGGTCGAATTCGCCGATGTCGCCCAGGTCGAAGCGACGCTGGTTGACCTTGACGTTTTCTTCGCGGGTCTGCACCGTGCGGTTCAGCGTTTCCAGCTCGGCGTCGGTGGCGCGCAGACGGAAGTATGTCTGCGCCACGTCGGCTTGCACCGACAGCAGCACGGAGCGGTATGTCGCCTCCACCGAGGCGGCGTCGTTGCGGGCCGCGCTGACGTTCGACGATACGCGGCCGAACAGGTCGACCTCGTAGCTGGCCGTCAGGTTGGCGCTGAACACGTTGCCCGGAGCGACCGGCGTACCGGCCGGCAGGCCGAGCGCGACGTCGGACTGGCGCTGACGCTGGGCGCCGGCGTTGACGCCCACTTGCGGAATGCGGTCCGCCTCGGCGATGCCGGCGATGGCGCGGGCCTGCTTGACGCGGGCCGCGGCCACCGCCAGGTTGGCGTTGGCCCTGGTGGCTTCGGCGATCAGCTCATTCAGGGCTGGATCGTTGAAAGCCAGCCACCATTCGCCGCGCGGCTGCGCCTCGGCGGCTTGCGCCTGTTTCCAGGTGCTGCCGTCGGCCGCGGTCTTCACCGGCGCAGGCGCATCAGGTACCTGCGATTCCTTGAACGCGGTCGGCACGTCCATCGCAGGCTGCTTGAATTCAGGCGCGGCGCATGCGGTCATCAGCAAGGCTGCCAACACTGGCGCCACACCTTTGGCGATCATCTGCAGTTTATTCATCGAGTTGCTCATGTTAGTGAGTCCCTTCCAGTTTTGCCGCGGCGGCGTCGCCAGCCACGGCAGGTTTCTTCTTCTCCATGCTCACGGCCAGCTTGCGCAGCAGGACGTAGAACACCGGCGTCAGGAACAGGCCGAAGAAGGTCACGCCCAGCATGCCGGCAAACACCGCCACACCCATCGCATGACGCATTTCCGAACCGGCACCGTGCGAGAACACCAGCGGCAGCACGCCCATGATGAATGCGATCGACGTCATCAAGATCGGACGCAGACGCAGGCGGCAAGCTTCCAGCGCGGCGTCAACGATGCTGCGGCCATGGTGTTCCAGTTCCCGTGCAAACTCCACGATCAGAATCGCGTTCTTCGAGGCCAGGCCAACCAGCACGAACAGAGCGATCTGCGTGAAGACGTTGTTGTCTCCGTGGGTCAGCTTGACGCCGACCAGCGCGCAGAAGATCGACATCGGCACGATCAGGATCACCGCCAGCGGCAGGGTCCAGCTTTCGTATTGCGCAGCGAGCACCAGGAACACCAGCAGCACGCACAGCGGGAACACATACATCATCGTGTTACCGGACAGGATGTCCTGGTACACCAGTTCCGTCCATTCGTAGCCGATACCCTTAGGCAGCACTTCGTTGATGATCTTGGTCATTTCAGCCTGCGCTTCGCCCGACGACACGCCAGGAGCGGCGCCGCCGTTGATCTCCGCCGCGACGTAGGCGTTGTAGCGCTGCACGCGGTCCGGGCCATAGCTGTCCTTGACGCGCATCAGCGACGACAGCGGAATCATCTCGCCCTTGTCGTTGCGGACTTTCAGCTGGGCGATGTCCTCGGCGTGCGAACGGAACTGCTGGTCAGCCTGGACGCGCACCTGGTAGGTACGGCCGAACTGGTTGAAGTCGTTCACATAAAGCGAACCCAGGTTGATCTGCAAGGTCTGGTAGATCGTCTGCAGCGGCACGCCCAGTTGCTTGGCTTTCGAGCGGTCGATGTCGGCGAACAGCTGCGGCACGTTGATCTGGTAGCTCGAGAAGACGCCGGCCAGTTTCGGGTTCTGCCATGCCTTCATCTGGATCGCCTGGATCGCCTTGTACAGCGCGTCGTAGCCCAGGTTGTCGCGGTCTTCGATCATCACCTTGAAACCACCGGTGGTGCCCAGGCCATTGACCGGCGGCGGCGGCAGCACCATCACGAACGCGCCTTCGATCACGCCCATGCGCTTGTTGATTTCAGCGGCGATGGCTTGAGCCGATTCGCTCTTCTTGGTACGTTCCTCGAACGGTTTCAACGGCGTGAACACGATACCGGCGTTCGGCGCGTTGGTGAAGCCGTTGATCGACAGGCCAGGGAAAGCCACCGAATCGGCCACGCCAGGGATGTCCTTGGCGATGTCCGACATCTTGCGGATGACTGCGTCGGTACGGTCTAGCGAGGCGGCGTCCGGCAACTGCGCGAAGCCGATCAGGTACTGCTTGTCCTGCGCTGGAACGAAGCCCGGCGGCACGATCTTGAACATGAAGCCCGCCGCAACCGCCAGCACGGCGTACACGACCAGCGAACCGCCTTTGCGTTTCAGCACGCCGGTCACGCCGGTTTCATAGCCGTGCGATGCGCGGCCGAAGAAGCGGTTGAACCAGCCGAAGAAGCGGCCGAAGATCTTGTCCATGACGCGGGTCAGCGCGTCTTTCGGTGCGTCGTGTGGACGCAGCAGCACGGCGGCCAGGGCCGGAGCCAGCGTCAGCGAGCTGAATGCCGAGATCACGGTCGAGATGGCGATGGTCAGCGCGAACTGCTTGTAGAACTGGCCGGACAGGCCCGATACGAAGGCGATCGGCACGAACACGGCGCACAGCACCAGCGCGATGGCGATAATCGGACCGCTCACCTCTTTCATCGCCTGGATCGTCGCGTCATGCGGCGACAGGCCGTTGGAGATGTTCCGTTCGACGTTTTCCACCACCACGATCGCATCGTCGACCACGATACCGATGGCCAGCACAAGGCCGAACAGCGACAGCGTGTTGATCGAGAAGCCGAAGCCCAGCATGACGGCGAAGGTACCGACCACCGACACGGGAACGGCCAGCAGCGGGATCACCGATGCGCGCCAGGTTTGCAGGAACACGATCACCACCAGTGCCACCAGGATGATCGCTTCGATCAGCGTGTGGATCACGGCGCGGATCGATTCGCGCACGAATTGGGTCGGGTCATATACAACGCTGTACGTGACGCCTTCCGGGAAATCCTTCGACAGGCGGGCCATCGTCGCACGCACGTCCGCCGACAACTGCAGCGCGTTGGCGTTCGGTGCTTCGAAAATGGGGATCGCCACGGCCGAATTGTTGTTCAGCAGGGAGCGCAGCGCGTAGGAGTTCGAACCCATCTCCATGCGGGCCACGTCCTTCAGCAGCGTTACCGCGCCGTCGGCATTGGTCTTCAGGATGATGTTGCCGAATTCCTCTTCGCTTTGCAGGCGGCCTTGCGTGTTGACGGTCAGCTGGAAGTCGGCGCCCTTGGTAGGACCCTGGCCGATGACACCGGCGGCCACTTGCACGTTCTGCTCGCGGATCGCGTTGACGACATCGCTGGCGGTCAGGCCGCGCTGTGCCACTTTCTGCGGGTTCAGCCAGATACGCATCGCGTAGTCGCCGGAACCGAACAGCTGCACCTCGCCCATGCCGGGCAGGCGGGCCAGTTGGTCCTTGATGTTCAACACCGCATAGTTACGCAGATACAGGTCGTCGTAACGGCCGTTCGGCGATTGCAGGTGGACCACCATGGTCAGGTTGGGCGACGCCTTCACGGTCGTCACACCGATCTGGCGCACCTCTTCCGGCAGGCGCGGAAGCGCGCGCTGGACGCGGTTCTGCACCTGGGTTTCAGCCTGCTCGACGTTGGTGCCGATCTTGAAGGTGACGGTCAGCGCCAGCGCGCCGTCCGAGGTGTTTTGCGAGGACATGTACAGCATGTTCTCGACGCCGTTGATCTGTTCCTCAAGCGGCGCGGCCACGGTTTCGGCGATGATCTTCGGATTCGCACCCGGATACTGCGCGCGCACCACCACCGACGGCGGCACCACGTCCGGATACTCCGAGATCGGCAGCTTGAAGATCGATATCAAGCCGGCGACGAAGATGATGATCGACAGTACAGCCGCAAAAATCGGCTTGTCGACAAAAAATCGAGAGATATTCATATTGTTTTATTCCTTGCTGGTACCGGTTTTCGCCTTGGCGTCAACTGCGGCGACTTTTTCATCTTTTTTAGCTTCGGTTTTTGGCACGTTGGCGGCCAGCGGATCGACATCCATCGCCACCATGGTCGGCGTGATCGGCGCACCTGGATGCACGCGCTGCAGGCCGTTGACGACGATCTTCTCGCCCGGCTTCAAGCCGTCGCGCACCACGCGCAGGCCGTCGATCGCAGGTCCCAGGGTCACAGGGCGGTACTCGGCCTTGTTGTCCTTGTCGACCACGAACACGAACTTGCGGTTCTGGTCCGTGCTGATGGCGCGGTCGTTGATCAGCAGCGCCGACTTGGCGCCGGTGGAGCCGGCCAGCTGCACGCGGGCGAACAGGCCAGGCACCAGCGCGCCGTCGGTGTTGGCGAAGGTGGCGCGCATGCGCACCGAACCGCTGCGCGGATCGAGCTGGTTGTCGACGAATTCCAGCTTGCCCTCGTGCGGGAAGCCGGTTTCGTTGGCCAGGCCGATCTTGACGGTGGCCGGCTTGCCCTGGTGTGCGGCGGCGCCGACGCGCAGATAGGTGTCTTCGTCACCGTCGAACGATGCGTAGATCTGGTCCAGCGAGACCACGGAGGTCAGCACGGCCGACGCGTCGACCAGGTTGCCCAGCGTGATTTCAGCCTTCGATACGCGGCCGTTGATCGGCGACGTCACCTGCGTGTAGCTCAGGTTCAGCTTGGCCGACTCGTACTGCGCCTGCGCGGCACGGACGTCGGCGTCCAGCTGTTTCAGGCTGGACGACAGCGCATCGTATTCGCGCTGGGCGATGGCTTTGTCGGCCAGCAGCTTCTCGGCGCGGGCCAGTTCCAGCTTGGCCAGGTCGGCCTTGGCGCGGGCCGAACCGGCTGCCGCTTCGGCGCGGTTGGCTTCGGCCTGGTAAGGACGCGGATCGATGACGAACAATACGTCGCCCTTCTTGATCTGGCTGCCGGGCTTGAAGTTGATCGCGGTGATGAAGCCGCCGACGCGCGGACGGATCTGCACTTGCTCGATCGCTTCCAGGCGGCCCGAGAACTCCTGGGTCTCGGTGATGGTTTTCTCGACCACGGTGGCGGCGGAGATCGGAGGACCGCCTGCCGCAGGGGCTTCGGCCGTCTTGCCGGTCGCGTCATCGCAACCGGAGAGGCCGAAAGCGGCCAGTCCCGCCAGCGCCATAGCGGCGGCCAGCGGCCGGGCTACAGCGGTGATTTGGTTAATGTTTTTCATGTTAATTCCCTTTTATATGAAAATATTTAATAGAAATGGCGGCACCGGCTACCCTCAACGAATTGCGAGAAAACACGGTACTAGCGCCCCGCTGGCAAGCCAATGGGGACGTGACTACAGATACTGCTAAGAGGTTGGGGAACCCTATGAGGCTGGCGGCGTCTCGGACCGTTCCAGGCCAGCGATGAAACTGGCGATTTCTCCCAGCGCGTAACACTTGCACGCGCATTCGTTGCGCGCCCCTACTTCATCGAGGGACGCTGCTGGCATTCGGTTGACGGTGGTCTTCACGCCGCAGGCGATCAGCTTGGCACCATATTGTTCCGCTTCGTCGCGTAGCGGGTCGTCTTCGGCCGACAGGATCAAGGCCGGCGGCAGGTTTTTCAAGCGGCTCGACTGCAGCGGCGACGCGTACGGGTGGGTACGGTCAGCGGCGTTCGGCAGGTAGCCGCGGTAGGCCGCCGCGCAGGCGTCGGCCAGGTCCAGCAGTTCCGGCGCGTTCTGCATCTCGCGCATCGACCAGGTGCTCAGGCCGGGATCGAGCATCGGCATCACCAGGATCTGGCCCATCAGCGCCGGGCCGCCACGGTCGCGCGACATCAGCGCGCACACCGCCGCCAGGTTGGCGCCGGCTTCGATGCCGGCCACCAGCAGGCGCTTGCCGGTCCAGCCCAGCTTGCCCTTGTTCTTCTTGGCCCAGACCAGCACCGCGTGCGCATCTTCGGCGGCGGCCGGGAACGGGCGCACCGTCGCCAGCGTGTAGCCCGAGGCCAGGATGATGTGGTCCGGGCTGTCGTTCGCCATGTGCCGCAGGAAGATGTCGGCGTCATCGAGGTCGCCGCCATTGAAACCGCCGGCGTGAAAGAACACGATCAGCGAATCGCGCTTGATGCCGGCCTCGCCGCAGGTGTAGATGCGGGCCGGCAGCGGGCCTTCGGCACCCTTCACTTCAATGCCGCGGACCTTCAACTGGTCCGACAGCTGCGGCAATGGCTCGGCGACGCTGCTCATCGCTGCACCGTATCCGCTGCGCTGGACAGCAGGGCGGTGTCGGCGCAGGCCAGCGTTTCGCCGGCGGCCACCTCGGTCAGGGCACGCACGCCGGTCGCTTCGGCCTTGGCCGCCTGCGAGTAGGCATCGGTATAGACCACGCTCGCCAGGGCGACCGAAGTCAGCGCCAGTGCGATCGTTGCAAAAATTCCGTCCCGATATGTCATGGTGTTCCCCTTTCCTTCCAATACTTTCCTTGTGCAGTACAACAATCTTAAACTTGTTCTACAATCCGATAAATAGTGCAATGTCGAATTGATTGTTCAGGATTCCGAACAATGGGACTCAGAAATGAATAAACTACAAGCGATGGAAGTCTTTGTGCAGGTGGTGGACGCCGGCGGCTTCACGCGCGCGGCCGAGCACATGCAGCTGCCCAAGGCGACCGTGTCGACGCTGATCCAGTCGCTGGAGGCCGCGCTGGCGGTCAAGCTGCTGCACCGGACCACGCGCCATGTCAGCGTGACCGCCGACGGCGCCGCCTATTATGAGCGCTGCCTGCGCATCCTGTCGGACGTGCGCGAGGCCGAGGAATCGCTGTCGCGCACCCGGCTCAGCCCGAGCGGACGGCTGCGCGTCGACGCGCCGACCGGCCTCGCCAGCGATGTCCTGATCCCCGCCCTGCCCGATTTTTTCACCCGCTACCCGGACATCCAGCTGGAGCTGGGCTGCAGCGACCGCACCATCGACCTGATCGAGGAAGGCGTCGACTGCGCGGTGCGTGGCGGCCAGCTGGCCGATTCCAACCTGATCGCGCGCCGGGTCGGCATCCTCAATTTCGTCACTTGCGCCACGCCGGACTACCTGGCGCGCTACGGCCGTCCGGCGCACCCGGATGAACTGGTGCGGCACCGCTGCGTGAACTTTTTTTCGTCGCGCACCGGCAAGCTGTTCGACTGGGACTTCGCCCGCAACGGCGAGCGGATACAGGTCGCCCTGCCCGGCCACATCGCCGTCAACGACACCAACGCCTACATCGCGGCCGGGCTGGCGGGGCTGGGCATCGTGCAGATGCCGAACTTCATGCTGGAGCCTATGCTCGGCGACGGCCGCTTCGAGCTGCTGCTGGCCGACTGGACCAGCGACCCGCTACCGGTGCACGTCGTGTATCCGCAAAACCGCCACCTGTCGGCCAAGGTGCGCGTGTTCGTGGAATGGGTCGCCGAACTGTTTTCCAACCATCCGGGCATGCGCCTGCCGAAAGCATCGCCGGCCGCGCGCGCCATACCTTTTGAGGTCGCACTATGACTGAAGCACACCGCATCGTTTTCCTCGACCGCGACAGCGTGATCGCCAACATCCGCAAGCCTGCCTTCGCGCACGAGTGGACCGAGTACCCGGCCACCGCCCATGCCGACGCCGCGGCGCGGCTGCACGACGCGCGCGCCACCATCGCCATCACCAACAAGGTCAAGCTGCGCGCGGATGACCTGGCGCAGCTGCCGGACCTGAAGATGATCACGGTGGCGGCCACCGGCACCGACATCGTCGACCTGGCGGTCGCCCGCGAGCGCGGCATCGTGGTGTCCAACATCCGCAACTACGCGGTGCACACGCTGCCCGAGCACACCTTCGCGCTGATGCTGGCGTTGCGCCGGCAACTGGTGGCCTACCGCGCCGACATCGAAGCGGGGCTGTGGCAGAAGTCCGAGCGCTTCTGCCTGTTCGGCCACCCGGTCTCGGACTTGGCCGGCAGCCGTCTGGGCCTGTTCGGCTATGGCGCGCTGGGCCGGTCGGTGGCCCAGATCGCGCGCGCCTTCGGCATGGAGGTGATCGTGCATACGCGCTCGCCGCTGGCGGACGCGAAGGCCGACGGCGTGCGCGAAGCGGGCTTCGATGAAGTGCTGGAAACGTCGGACATCATCAGCCTGCACCTGCCGCTGACCGACAAGACGCGCAACATGATCAGCGCCAAAGAGTTGATCCGCATGAAGCGCAGCGCGCTGCTGATCAACACCGCGCGCGGCGGCCTGGTCGACGAGACCGCGCTGGCCGACGCGCTGCGCGCGGGCGTGATCGCCGGCGCCGGCTTCGACGTGCTGACGCAGGAACCACCGCCGGCCGACAATGTGCTGCTTAACCTGCGGCTGCCGAATTTCCTACTGACGCCGCACTCGGCCTGGGCCAGCTCGCAGGCGATGCAGGTGCTGGCCGATCAGCTGATCGACAATATCGAGGCGTGGGTGGCGGGCGCGCCCAGGAATGTGGTGGCCTGATAAACGTACAACGAGGGCGGTGGTCGCCGCCGCGGCCGATGTCGGCTTCCGCCCCGCAGCGGCCGTTCAGAAAAAGCGAGATTTAGACTCTTAACGTTTTTGAGTGAACCCGCTGGGCAAGCGCAACTTAAAACGGCACGCTGGAATGGGACGTTAGTTGTAGTTTCACGAACATTCCGGTTACTTCACGTTCCACGCTACACCTCCCGGTACAAGGGGATCAAGCTGGCGTTGCGCGTCTACGAACCACGCCTTTTCAGATTGTGGCGCCGTCACGATACTTACACCCCCGTCAGTCCTGGTATGACCGAACCACAGCACCAGCGTAAGAGACGGATAACCAAACCATTCGATGCTCCGCACTTCGCCACCGAAGACATTAGCGAGAGAAATTCTAAGCTGCTGCACACCGAAGGCCAACATCAGAGCGCTGTCTTCTCTAAGGACCACAAGGGACTTATCGGTGGAAGACGTGTGCTCCTCGTAAGTGGCAACTGCTGGATTTGAAAGGCTAATGACATAGTCACGACCGAGGCCAACCACTACGTCCGTGGGCAAAGTAAAACTAGCACTGTTCATTGATATCCCGCTTAACTAGTTTCTGATCCATCGAGGCCAACTCCATCATGTCGCGGTCATCCAGGTGTTCATTTCGAAGTTTCGGGAAGTGCTCCAGGTGGTTGGCCGCTCCAGCTTGAGCAAGGGCCTCGATAGCGGAATGTGTGATCGTCAACATTGTCTTAGAAATCACTTTGAGCGAGCAATGTGCTTGACCGGCTGTTTCTGGCCGACTGCACCCGGTCACGACAGTGGCGTCATAAATGCCTGGTGCCCAGACCAGAAGAATCATACTCGCGACATTGAAGTAAAGCCACATTGCCAAAGCGGAGGGTCTCGAAACGGCGGCGATTGGTGCCTCTTGCCCCGAAGCGGATTAACAACGGTGGTGGCCGCGCCCTGTTGTCGGTTGCGGCGATCTGGCGTAAGTAGTATGCCGGTGACGGCCACGTAGCGAGGCGGTAGCGCCATAGTTTATGGAGGGGGCTGCTTGCGCAAGCTGACCATCCGATTTGCTTTGATACCTAGCGCATGTTCAGGTGAACGCCCTCAAAAAACACAGCGGCTTCCTGCCTTGCCAGTTTGGACCTCTGCATCGCTGCATACGAGTACCCGGCGAGAAGGCCAAGTGGGACTGTACCGGCATTCCGGCAAGCCATGATGGCCACCGAAACCGGCACGGAAAGAACCCGTTTTTCCTGTGGGAGTGGAACCGATTGCGTCGCTTCCGAAAAGGCCGTTACACAAGGATATCCGCGCGTCCGGCTGGATTCATAAGTCACCTCGCCGAGGACAAGCTCTTGTGGGAATGCGCCAGCGAGCTCGGATTTGAGTTCCGCTTCAATCTTCGCCACGTCGTTCGATGCCTGGAATTTGATGACTCTGGCGTAAGCGGTCCTTTGCTCCTTGGCGATCGGATCTACGCGCTGATAGGTGATCCCAGTCTCCTTGCGCATCACCTGCCAGCCATTTCCGCCTGGCGGGACGACAGACATCGGCGGAATTGAGACGGTTGGACCGGATTGAGCGCCAGCGAAGCTGACCATGAGGAACAGCGGCAGTGCGTAGAGAAGTTTAGAAGCAGTCATATGGGATGGCATCATTAGAGAAAGTGGTCGCAGGAATACAAATTGTTTGCGTGTACGTGTGTGTTTCGAGACTGAGATCAAAGTCCGCTGTTGGCCGAACGCCGCCGTCACGATATCTGGACAGCTGTGCAATTTCGAGGTGTCGCATTTTCATGAAATAGGTCGGCCAGATACTCACACAGCTCATGCTCAGCGATGTCAGCCGGGACAACGAAGTCTGCCGGCCTACGCTTCCCTTCTGCTCCAAGGTAAAAGGCGCGCCAAGCCTCGGCTGTGCCAGTGATAGCAATAAACGAACCGAAAATGTTAAACCTAAATTCTTTCATGCGAGCCCCGATGTTGTCACTTTTCTCCGTCTGCTGGTGGCCGAACTCGACCGACGCCGTTCAGGATAGCAGCTTGCTCATCTGCAAAACTCACAAATTCCCACTTCAGACTGAAGCAGCCCCAGACTCTTAATCCGCCTTGATCAGTTCTACGCCATCTACAACCACGCTTCGGGGTCCACTCCCAGAAAGAGTTGATCCGCATGAAGCGCAGCGCGCTGCTGATCAACACCGCGCGCGGCGGCCTGGTCGACGAGACCGCGCCGGCCGACAACGTGCTGCTCAACCTGCGCCTGCCGAATTTCCTGTTGACACCGCACTCGGGCTGGGCCAGCTCGCAGGCGATGCAGGTGCTGGCCGATCAGCTGATTGACAATATCGAGGCGTGGGTGGCGGGTGCGCCCAGGAATGTGGTCGCCTGATTATCCGGGTACGTCCGACTGCTGGGGCAAGGGCAATTTTTTTCGGCGCGACTTGTGCTCGTACATCGATTGATCCGCCATGGCGAGCAGCAGCTCGCTGGTCGATGCGCAACTGGGGTAAATGGCGCTGCCGATGCTGGCGGCGGCTGTCAGGGTGAGCCCGCCGATGTCGTATGGCTGCTCCATCACGGCCTCGAGCATCGCAACCACCTTCTCCGTTTCGGCGCCGCCGCTATTGACCAGCACGACGGCAAATTCATCGCCGCCCATGCGCGCCGCCATGTCAGCCTTGCGAATATGCGAGCTCAAGCGGCTGGCCGCCTGGCGCAACAATTCATCGCCGGCAGCGTGGCCGTGCGTGTCGTTGATCTGCTTGAAGCCGTCAAGGTCAAGGTACAGCAGGCCAAGGGACGCGCCCGTACGCTCGCATGCGGCCAGTTGCCGGTCCAGGAAGGCATGCAGCATGACGCGATTGGCGATGCCGGTCAGCGCATCGTGATGAGCTTGATGGGTCGCCGCATGCAGCATGTCCGATGCCTTGGCCAATGCCAGACCGACCTCATTGGCCTCGCGCAGGCCATAGTTGGCGGACTTGACTTCCCCGCCCGATCCCAGCGCCAACGCGGGCGGGATCAAGCCTTTCATGGCCCGGCGAATTTTGGTGCCGATTATCCACGCGAAGACCAGGCCGGCGCCCAGTGTGACGATGGTAGCCAGCACCAGCAGCCACAGCTTGCCGACGGTCTGGGTCCTCAACACCTGCAAGGGTATGCCGATAGCCACTGTCCATCCCGAGTATTGCGCGCGCGCCAGCACGGCAAGGATAGGTTTGCCATCCAGGGTGGCCGTTTCAAACGAGCCTTCAGGCTGTTCGCGCATGCGCTTCAATACGTCGGGAATCGCCGAGGCCCCCACATAGCGCTGCATATCGGCCGAACGGGCGACGATTTTTCCGCTTCTGTCCAAAATACTGGTGACCCAGTGCTCGGGATAATTTTGATGCTGCAGGATTTCGCCGAAACGTTCAACCGTCACCGTGCCGGACAACACGTTCAGCCCGCCGCCGCGCTGCACAGGAATGCCGATCGAGACGATCTGCCGCCCGGACAGGCGGCCGGTGAACAGGTTGGAGATATAGGTCGCCCTGTTCTCGCGCAAAGCCTTCAGTGCAAGCTGGTCCGGTTCCGGTGGCAGTGCTTGTCCTGTGGGCATCACGGTGTTCATTACCTGCCGTCCCTCGGCGTCCTCAAGCACCACGTTGAACATATTTTGCTTGATTGACAGCTCGCTGGCCTGCGCATGGAGTGCTGCCAGATCGTGGGCCATGAAGCTCGGCGACGTCGACAGCGCGAACAAGGAGGACTCGACGATGGCGAACTCCTTGTCGACCTCCATCGCGTTCGCGCGCGCGGTGGCCATGGCGCTGCGAATAAAGTTTTCCCGCGTAAGTTGGTAATCGTAGGAGATAAGAATGCCGGCGAGCAGGAAGGCGGGGAAAATGCAGGCTGCGACCAACAACATCAGCCTGGACCTGATCGATGGCGGATGAGATAACTTCATCGAAGCAAGGCAACTATGTGCAAGAGAATATGTTTAGATTCTACAACAAATAGTTTATTGCCATACATGAACTTTTCTCATATTCCCCGGATTACGGACTGCACGCCGTCATGCCATCAAAAGCTCCCCGGCAGCAGGATGTTTTTATCGACCTTGGTCACATCGCGCAGGCCGCAGAAGGCCATCGTCAGATCGAGCTCGTTGCGGATGATGTCCAGGCACTTGCTGACGCCCTGCTCGCCCATCGCCCCCAGGCCGTACAGGAACGGACGGCCGATGTAGACGCCTTTCGCGCCCAGCGCCAGCGCCTTGATCACGTCCTGGCCGGAGCGGATGCCGCCGTCCATGTGCACTTCGATCTGCTTGCCGACCGCGTCGGCGATGGCCGGCAGCGCGCCGATCGACGACTGCGCGCCGTCCAGCTGGCGGCCGCCGTGGTTGGAGACGATCAGCGCGTCGGCGCCGCTTTCCACGGCGAGGCGCGCATCTTCCGCATCCATGATGCCCTTGATGATCAGCTTGC
This sequence comes from Duganella hordei, assembly GCF_040369125.1. Lineage (NCBI taxonomy): Bacteria > Pseudomonadati > Pseudomonadota > Betaproteobacteria > Burkholderiales > Oxalobacteraceae > Duganella > Duganella hordei. Next base: position 33,032 of record NZ_BPWI01000021.1, on the reverse strand, counting down.
CGCCCCAGCGCTGCTTGATCCACTCGACGTCCTTCCACGACAGGCTCAGGTCGAACTGCTGGCTGGTCCACGCCGACAGCGACGACATGTCCGACACCGAACTGGCGTGGCCGACGATGTTGCCGAAGCCGCGCCGTTTGGTGCCCAGCATGCCCAGCACCCAGCGCGGCTTGGTGGCCATGTTGACGATGTTCGGGATGGTCAGCTTCGGCGGCGCCGACAGGCCGTTGCGCAGATCCTTGTGGCGCTGGCCCAGCACCTGCAGGTCCAGCGTCAGCACCAGCGCCGAGCAGCGCGCGGCCTTGGCGCGGTCGATCAGGCGGTTGATGAACTCGCGGTCCTTCATCACGTACAACTGGAACCAGAACGGCTTGCTGGTGTTGGCGGCGATGTCTTCGATCGAGCAGATGCTCATGGTCGACAGCGTGAACGGCACGCCGAATTTTTCGGCCGCCTTGGCCGCGAGGATTTCGCCGTCGGCGTGCTGCATGCCGGTCAGTCCGGTCGGCGCCAGGGCCACGGGCATGGCCACGTCCTGGCCGACCATGGTGCTTTTCAGCGTGCGGTTTTCCAGGTTGACGGCCACGCGCTGGCGGAATTTGATGGTCTGGAAATCGTCGACGTTGGCGCGATAGGTGGATTCGGTCCACGAGCCTGCATCAGCATAATCGTAGAACATGCGCGGCACGCGCTTCTGGGCCAGCACGCGCAGGTCTTCAATGGTGGTGATGATGGTCATGCACACTCCTCCGTAACGATGATCGGCAAATCATCGGGCATTTCGGCGGAAATGCCAATAGGAATGTACTTCAGCGATTGTGGAGGTAAATTTGCAGCATGGCGAAATTGACGGCAAACTGCAGCGCGCTGGCCGACAATACGACGCCGATCAGCCAATTGCGGCTGCTTTGCACGATCTTTTCAACGTCCGCCTTGGTCGCATAGTGCGACAGACGTTGGTCCAGATATGCCCTGGTCACGTAATTGGCACGGATTTCCTTGACGATATCCACCACCGTTTCCATTTGATACTCCAGCAGCGAGACGCGCACCTCGATACGTTCATCATTTGCCATGATGTCCTCCAAGTCAAGCAGCGCCATCCGGGCGCGATCAGGGCAGCTTACGCCGGCAAGAACAAACCGCTCAGGATGTGGCACAAAGATAAGACCCGGCGAACAAAGAAAAAGGGCCTGAAGATTACTCTTCAGGCCCTTCGTCTTACGAATTTTGGTGCGGCTGGCAGGAATCGAACCCACGACCCCTTGGTTCGTAGCCAAGTACTCTATCCAGCTGAGCTACAGCCGCTTAAGGCAATATTATAACAGGGGAAACTCAAATCAAGAAGCATACCGGCGCGAAATCTCACATATTTGGCCGGCATGTTGAGAAATCCGATTGACCGACAAAATAAGCGGGACGATCATGCTTCCTATGAGTGCGACCACCGACAAGGATTATATCGACGCCAAGCTGGAGGCAACCGCCGCCAGACTAGAGGGCGTTGTGCGGGAAAATGAGGCGCAGCTCAGGACGTTGGAACAAACACTGCAATCGACTGCACAATCGCTACGGGCCGATTATGCAGCCCAGTCCGCACAACTGGAGGCCAACTTTCACCGCACGCAGAGCGAAATGATCAAATGGGTAGCCGCCACCTGCATCGGCAGTTCGGCGCTCACGATCGCGGCGATGTCGTTCATGTTGTCCAATTACGCGCCCAAGACTCCGGCGCCCATCATCGTCTACGCCCAGCCGGCGCCGCCGCGATAAGCTCCGCGTAAAGAAAAAGGGCCCGAAGATTTCTCTTCAGGCCCTTCGTCTTACGAATTTTGGTGCGGCTGGCAGGAATCGAACCCACGACCCCTTGGTTCGTAGCCAAGTACTCTATCCAGCTGAGCTACAGCCGCGAAAAACAAGATTATAACAGCGTTTTCTTGTTTGGCGAAGCATTCCAGAAAGAAATTTTGCAATCCGTTTCAGGAGCTTACACTTAAAGCAAAAGGGCCCGGAGATCGCTCTCCGGGCCCTTCCACTTACGAATTTTTGGTGCGGCTGGCAGGAATCGAACCCACGACCCCTTGGTTCGTAGCCAAGTACTCTATCCAGCTGAGCTACAGCCGCGTAAGCAACATTATAAAGCATTAATTTCGTTTTGCAAAGTTTGATATTTTCTATCGTTTAGTTGGTCAAGCGCACGATACGCCGAATCAACCACACTTGCAAACTGCTTTGCTGCATCTCCTTCAAGCGGCATGCCGTTCGAAAGAAGCAGCATTATAGGGACACTGCCGCAGCTTGTCCAGCACTCTCTGTCAGGTACCGAACTCGGCCGCCGCCTTGGCCGACCACAGCGCCTCGTTGTACGACGGATACGGATCGCCATAACAGTCGACCTGCCCGCCCTCGCCGACGAACTTGACCCACCAGCCGTCGCTGTCGGTGACGATGGCGATATCGCCCCGGCGGCAATGGCCGGCGATCTGCTCGCTGCGTTCGAGCACCACGATATTCACTTTCCTGTGCCTGACCACCGTCGCCATGCCAGCCTCCGCCATGCGCGGCACCGCGCCGCTCCTCTATCAGTGTAGCGCCATTGTGCGGTGCAAGCCCGCTCCGCAGAGGCTTCATTCATGCCAGTGATCTCGATCATCATCAGAAAAAATTTGCATTCGTTTGCGCATTGCAGCATTATTGAGCTGTCTCCTCTATTCTCCTCCAAGGAAATAGATTTAGCCCGCTCCTGTAGCGGGCTTTTTTTTGGTGTACGATGCGGTCAGCTTTGCCTTCCATAAGACAGAAAACAGACAGGTCGCCAGCATGCATGCATCCGATTCCGTCGCGCCGCCCTCCCCGGACTGGTCGCGCTCCGCCCTTGGCGATCCCGCCGGCTGGCCGCCGTCGCTGCGGCTGACGGTCGACATCCTGCTCAATTCCCCGCTGGCCATGTTGCTGATGTGGGGCCCCGAACAAATCATGGTGTACAACGACGCGTATTCCGCGCTGATCGGACTGTCGAGCCTGCGCGCGCCCGGCGGCGGCGTGCCGTCGATCCAGCCGGCGGCGTGGAGCTGGAACGGGGCGGCGATCCGCCAGGCCTGGAGCGGCGCCGGCGCCAGCTATCGCGGCGTCAGCCTGCCGGTGTGGCGCAACGACGGCGTCGCCCAGCAACTGCTCGACCTGTACTACACCCCGATCCGCAACGAACACGGCCAGGTGGCCGGCGTGCTGTGCGCGCTGAACCCGGCCCAGGGCGCGCCGGCGCCCGAGGGCGCGCGCCCGCTGCGCATCCTGGTGGTCGAGGACAACGCCGACGCCCGCTACCTGGTGTGCGAAACGCTGCGCGCGCTGGGCCACGAGGTGCAGGCCGCGGCCACCGGCGAGGACGCGCTGCCGGAACTGGCCGGCCAGCCGTTCGACGTGCTGTTCACCGACGTCAGCCTGCCCGGCATGTCGGGCGTCGAGCTGGCCCGCCAGGCGCTCAGGCAGGCGCCGACTCTGCAGTTGCTGTTCGCCTCCGGCTACGGCGACGAACTGACCCGCCACCTGGAGTTTCCCGCTCAGTCGCTGCAAAAACCCTACGACATCGAACAGCTGCAAGCGGCGCTGGCGCAGATCGCCGGCCGCATGGACGCCGGCCCCGCCTGAGTGCCGCCAACCGTGCGGTGCCACGGCTTTGGTTAGGACTACAATGAAGACACCGTTAAACGTCAAGCGTTAGCCCGGCGAGTCCGCGGCCGCCATCCGGCGCCAACCGGCATCGCAGCAAGCCTGAACCATACATGATCCTTCCAACTGAGCCTACCGATGCCGTCACGCCCGCAACCCCGTCGGACGACGTCGAGCTCACCAGCCCAGCGACCACGCGCAACATGAGCGCGCGCGAGGCGCTGCGCCAAAACCAGCGGGAACTGCGCGCGCTCGCCAACTCGATGCCGCAGCTGGCCTGGATCGCCGAACGGAACGGTACCATGGCCTGGTACAACCAGCGCTGGTACGACTACACCGGCACCACGCCGCAGCAGATGGCCGGCGACGGCTGGCGCCAGGTCTACGCCCCCGACTGCCTGGACGCGATGGAACAGCGCTGGGCGCAGTCGCGCGAAAGCGGCGAACCGTTTGAGCTCGAGGTGCCGATCCGCAACGCCGACGGCGAATTCCGCTGGTTCCTGACGCGCGCCAACCCGGTCCACGACAGCAACGGCCGGGTGCTGCGCTGGTTCGGCACCAGCACCGACGTCGACCAGGTCAAGCGCGTGCAGGAGGCGCTGCGCGACGAAACCGCCGTGCTCGAGCTGGTCAACCGCATCGGCAGCGCGCTGGCCGCCACGCGCGACCTGCATCCGCTGCTGCAGGAAGTGACCGACGCCGCCACCAACATCAGCGGCGCGCGCTTCGGCGCCTTCTTCTATCATGGCGTCGACGCCCACGGCAAGGCGCTGATGCTGCATACGCTGGCCAGCGGCACGCCGGCCGCCTATGCCCGCTTCGGCCTGCCGCGCGACTCGCTGCATTTCGTTCCCGAGCAGTGCGGCCGCGGCACCATCCGCAGCGACGACCTGCAGGCTGATCCCCGCTACGGCGCCGACCACCCCTGCCACGGCGTGCCGCCGGCCCAGCCGCCGGTGCGCAGCTACCTGGCGGTGCCGGTGGCGCTGCGCTCGGGCGTGGTGATCGGCTACCTGTTCTTCGGCCACCCCGAACCGCACATGTTCAGCGAACGCACCGAGCGCATCATCGGCGGCATCGCCGCCCAGGCCGCGGTGGCGATCGACAACGCGCGCCTGTACGAAGCCTCGCAGCAGGCCGCCGAGGAACGCAAGATCCTGCTCGACAGCGAACGCCAGGCGCGCGCCGAGGCCGAACGCAACAGCCAGATGAAGGACGAGTTCCTGGCCACGCTGTCGCACGAGCTGCGCACGCCGCTGACTGCCATCCTCGGCTGGGCCCAGGTGCTGCGGCGCGGCAGCCGCGACCAGGCCGACCTGCACCGCGGCCTGCAGACCATCGAGCGTAACGCCCGCATGCAGGCCCAGCTGATCGAGGACCTGCTCGACATGAGCAGCATCGCCTCCGGCAAGGTGCGGCTGGAAATGCTGACCTTGGCGCCGGCCGCCATCGTCGCCGCCGCCATCGACACCGTGCGCCCGGCCGCCGGGGCCAAGCAGATCGCCATCCACCAGCAGTTCGAGCCGATGCCCGGCATGGTGGCCGGCGACGCCAGCCGGCTGCAGCAGATCATCTGGAACCTGCTGACCAACGCGCTCAAGTTCACGCCGCCGGGCGGCAACATCACCGTCGCCATCCGCCGCGAAGGCGAGCAGATCGCCATTTCGGTGCGCGACAGCGGGGTCGGCATCGCGCCGTCCTTCCTGGCCCACGTGTTCGAGCGCTTCCGCCAGGCCGACGCCACCACCACCCGCAAGCACGGCGGGTTGGGGCTGGGACTGTCCATCGTCAAACACCTGACCGAACAGCACGGCGGCACCGTCACCGCCGCCAGCGACGGCGAGGGCCGCGGCGCCTGCTTCACCGTGCGGCTGCCGCGGCGCAGCGGCTTGGACGAACCGCTGGCCGCGGCCGGCGACGACGGTCGCCAGCGGCGTGCTGCAGCGCATGATTTATCCGGCCTGCAAGTGCTGGTGGTGGACGACGAGGATGACGCCCGCGAGCTGATCAAGCGCATTCTCAACGACTGTAACGCCGACGTGCTGACGGCTGCCACCGCCACCGAGGCGCTGAGCTTGCTGCAGCATGCGCGGCCGGACCTGATGGTCAGCGACCTCGGCATGCCGGAAGTGGACGGCTACGGCCTGCTGGACCGCATCCGTGCGATGGGGCCGTCGCGCGGCGGCGACCTGCCGGCCATCGCGCTGACCGCCTTCGCCCGCTCGGAAGACCGGATCAAGGCGCTGTCCAGCGGCTTCCTGGCGCATATTTCCAAGCCGGTCGAGCCGAACGAACTGATCGCCAAGGTGGCCGCGATGGGGGCCGCCCCCCGCCACGCCTGAGGAGGCCGCGCGACACTGCCTGACTGTCAAGAGTTGTGAATATTCTTGCCACAAGCGGCCCATGTCACTCCTACTTGCAGACGCGGTAATGTCCTACAAGCAATGTGAGCTTCGCTTGCTACACTACAAAAACATCAAAAAGCGCGTACAATTATTTCCACGTGGAAATTAACCACACTTGTGTGCGCCGCAGCACATACGCATGCGCTATGATGGAATTAAGATAATTTTTTCGGCCATATGCCGATTTTGGGACAGACAGAGAACCTTATGCCGAGCCGAGACGAAATCCTGCGCGCCAAGATCCTGGTGGTGGATGACAGCGCCGACAACGTCGAATTGATGTTGGAAATCCTGCGCGAGGCCGGCTATACCGACGTCAGCTCGACCATGCTGCCGGAACAGGTGTGTCCGCTGCACCGCCAGCACTGCTACGACCTGATCCTGCTGGACCTGCAGATGCCCGGCCTGAACGGCTTCCAGGTGATGAAGGGCTTGAAGGAAATCGAACAGGGCGGCTACCTGCCGGTGCTGGCGCTGACGGCGCAGCCAAGCTTCAAGATCGCCGCGCTGGAAGCGGGCGCCCGCGACTTCATCAGCAAGCCCTTCGACCTGCTGGAAGTGCACAAGCGCATCCACAACATGCTGGAAGTGCGTCTGCTGTACAAGGAACTGGCGCAATACAGCCGGCAGCAGCAGGAACTGGCGCTGCATGATCCACTGACCGGCCTGCCCAACCGCCGCCTGCTGGAAGACCGCATCGCCACCGTGCTGCAGCACGCCACCCGCCAGCAGAACAAGGCGGCCGTGATGTACCTGGACCTGGACGGCTTCAAGACCATCAACGATACGCACGGCCACGCCACCGGCGACGAAATCCTGAAAATGGTGGCGCAGCGCCTGGTCGGTTGCGCCCGCAAGGAAGACACCGTCTCGCGCGTAGGCGGCGATGAGTTCGTCATCGTCATGGGCAATATCGGCCACCTGGGCGACACCCAGGAGCCGGCCGCCAAGCTGATCGAGGCGGTTTCCGAACCATATGTGATCAACGGCCTGACCTTGCGGCTGTCGACCAGCATCGGCATCGGCATCTATCCGGACGACGCCGGCGAAGTGGCCTCGGTCATCGCCGCCGCGGACGCCGCGCTGTACGAAGCCAAGCGCTCCGGCAAGAACCGCAGCTGCAGCGCGCAATCGCTGCTGGGCGCGCCGTCGCGCCGCCACACGATGTCGCCCGCCCCGGCCTGAGGCGCGGAGCGGGACCGGCAGGCGCGCCGCTTAGTGCGCCGCCTCCTCGACATCGCTTTCCATCTTGCCCGCGTGTTGGTGATCGTCATGCGCGTCGACCATTTCCGGCGCCACTTCGATGCGCGTCACGCCGGAATCGACCGACACCGGATCGCTGGCCGGGAACGTCATTTCCAGGCCGCCGTCGATCAGCGTTTCCTTGGCCTGCTCTTCCGGCGTGGCCTGCTCGTGTTCGGCCAGCGTGGTGATGGCGGCCGCCCACTTGACGAATTCCAGGTTGGCCAGCTCGCGCACCGAGTGCACGTTGAAGGCCTGCGCCAGCGCCTTGGCGTCCTTGGCGCTGATGCCGCGCAAGGCGCTGACGGGGGCGTCGGCCAGCGCGCGGAAACTCAGGCCCAGATATTCCTTGTCTACGACAGTATCGATATTCATCATGATTCCTTTCAGTGAGGGGATGTCCCAATGTGGCAGGCAGGCGACAACGAGTCTGTGCGGGATCGAACACTGGCGCGGTAGCGTTCGATTGACCCGTGGTTTTTGACATTCATATATGCAATTGCTATGATCGTCGAGCACCCCCAACCATGCTTCCCAGGCAGCTATCAGGCCGCGGATTTTGTTCCGTTCAGTGTCGTGCAGAGACCCCTGTGCCTAAAATAGAAAAACCAAAAATCCTGGTAGTCAACGACGATGCGAACAGCCTGTTTGCGCTGACCAGTTTGCTTGCCCAGTGGGCTGAGCAGGAATCCTACGAAGTGCTGGCGGCCCGCTCCGGCCAGGAAGCGCTGCGCCAGGTGCTGATGCACGACTTCGCCGTGATCCTGCTCGACGTCAACATGCCCGGCATGGACGGTTTCGAAACGGCCGAGGCGATCCACCAGCGCGCCCGCTCGGCCGACATCCCCATCATCTTCATCACCGCCTTCCTGGCCGACGAGCTCGACCGGCTGAAGGCTTACCAGCGCGGCGCCGTCGATTTCCTGTTCACGCCGGTGATCCCGCAGATCCTGTACGCCAAGATCGCCGTGTTTGTCGCGCTGGCGATGAAGAACGAAGAGTTGAAGAAGCAGGCACGCCAGCTGAGCCAGCGCACCACCGAGCTGACCGCCACCAACGTGCGCCTGACGCGCGAGATCGAGGACCGGCAGTCGGCCGAGCGGCAAAACCACGCCAAGGACGAATTCCTGGCCATGCTGGGCCACGAGCTGCGCAATCCGCTGAGCGCGATCAGCAGCGCCGCCTCGCTGATCGGCCTGCCCGGCGTCAGCGCCGAGGGCGTGATCCGCGCCAAGAAGATCATCCAGCGCCAGAGCCACCACCTGGGCCGCATCGTCGACGACTTGCTGGACCTGTCGCGCGCGATGTCCGGCAAGATCCTGCTCAACCGCACGCCGGTGGACCTGGCCGCGCTGGTGGCGACGGCGCTGGACACCTACCGCGCCACCGGCCGCAGCGCCGACTTCCAGCTGGTGCCGGACCTGGACCCGGGCTGGGTCAGCGGCGACGCCACGCGGCTCGAGCAGATCACCAGCAACCTGCTCGACAATGCGCTCAAGTACACGCCGCCGGGCGGCCGCATCGAGGTGCGCACCTGGACCGAAAACGACGACGTGGTGTTGAGCGTGCGCGACACCGGCGTCGGCATCGCGGCCGACCTGCTGCCGCACGTGTTCGACGTGTTCGTGCAGGGTTCCAGCACGCTGGACCGCTCGCAAGGCGGGCTCGGTATTGGACTGTCGCTGGTGCGGCGGCTGGCCGAACTGCACGGCGGCGCCGTGGTCGCCGAAAGCAAGGGTCCGGGCGGCGGCAGCACCTTCACGCTGCGCCTGCCCCGTATCGAGCACCAGCCGGCGCCGGCGCCGGCGCCCAGCGGCGACAGCCAGGGCGAGCTGGCCAAGCCCAGCGTGCTGCTGATCGAAGACAACGACGACGGCCGCGAAATGATGACCATGATGCTGAGCTGCTACGGCTACGAGGTGCAGGCGGCGGCCGACGGCCTGCAGGGGCTGGAGGCCGCCGGCCGCTTCCTGCCGGAACTGGCGCTGGTCGATATCGGCCTGCCCGGCATCGACGGCTACGAGGTGGCGCGCCGCCTGCGCGCCGATCCGGCCACCCGCCACATGCGGCTGATCGCGCTCACCGGCTACGGCCAGGCCGAGGATTTGCGGCGCGTCATGGAAGCCGGCTTCGACCGCCACCTGGTCAAGCCGGTGGACATCGACCAGCTGATGGAAGTGATCGGCAGCCGCATGCCGGCGCCGGTCCGCTAGCGGCCCGGCCAGTGCGCCACGTCCGGCAAAGCTCGGGTATGATCGCTCCATAAAAAGTCCGTCCACGAAGAGAAAACCATGTCCTTACCGGCACAACAAGAACAGCATCCCGACCAGCAGGACGCCCTGCGCAGCGCCGACCTGAGCGACCTGCTCGGCCATCTCCACACGTGCTGGGACAATGAACGCCGCTCGCTGTCGCGCCAGCTGCACGACAGCCTGGGCTCGTCGCTGACCGCGCTGACCATGCACCTGGGCCTGCTGATGCAGAAGATGCCGCAGGAGCCGGCGCTGCAGGACCGCGCGGCCCACATGAAGAAGCTGCTGTTGCAGATCGTCGAAACCAACCGCCAGATGCAGCTCAAGCTGTGGAACGACAAGCTGGAATTCCTCGGCGTGCGCGTGGCGCTGGGCGAGCTGGTCGCGCAGTTCGGCGAGCAGCACCAGCTGGCCGCGCGCTGCAGCCTGCCGGAGGACGAGCTGCAGTGCCCGCGCAGCCACGGCATCGTGCTGCTGCACACGCTGGAAGAAGCGCTGCGCAACATCGCCGCGCACGCGCAGGCCAGCGAGGTGGACGTCATCGTCGACGACAACGAGGACGAGGTCATGCTGACGGTAAAGGATAACGGCATCGGCCTGCCCGGCCCGGTGGCGGCCGTGCTGGGCCAGGTGTCCGGCAAGTTCGGCCTGCGCATGGCGCGCGAACGCGCCGCCTACCTGGGCGGCACGCTGACCCTGGCCAGCGGCGCCGAGCGCGGCGTGACCCTGACCATGATCCTGCCGAAGCAGACTAGTGTAGCTTGACCAGCGGCGTGCTGCGCTTGATCAGGAAGCGCGCCAGCGCCAGCACACCGGTGCGCACCGTGCCCAGCACCGCGCGGTGGTGCAGCAGGTGCAGGCTGACATACATCATCCGCGCGACAAAGCCGTCGACAAACCAGCTCAATCCCTTCAGCGATCCCATCAGGCTGCCCACCGACGTGGTCTGGCCGAACGACACCAGCGAGCCGTAGTCGCGGTACACATAGGGCCGGGCCGGCGGCGGCTTGCCCGCGTGTTGCCGCATGAAGGTGTCGAACAGGTAATCGGCCTGCTGATGCGCCGCTTGCGCGCGCGGCGGCACCAGCTTGCCGTCCGGGCCGGTGCACGCGGCGCAATCGCCCAGCGCGAAAATATGGTCGCAGCCGGCGACGGCCAGGTTGCCGCCGACCTCGACCTGGCCCGATTTCACCGTCGGCAGCCCCAGCGCCTTGAGGAAATCCGGGGCCTTGATGCCGGCCGCCCAAACCACGATCTGCGCCGGATAGACGACCTCGCCGGCGGTGACGGCGTCGGCGGCGATCGCCGTCACGCGGGTACCGGTCACCACCTTGACGGCGCGCTGCCGCAGCAACTCCAGCGCGGCCGACGACACCTTTTCCGGCAGCGGCGCCAGGATGCGCGGCGCCCCTTCGAGCAAGGTGATGCGCACGTCGCGCTCGGCCTGCAGCCGGCGGAAGCCATAGGTGGCGTACACGCCGCTGGCCTCGCGCAGTTCCGCCGCCAGCTCGACGCCGGTGGCGCCGCCGCCGATGATGACGATGTCGACGCCGGCCTCGGGCCGCGTGTCCTTCTGCAACTCGGCCTGCGTCAGCAGCTTGAGCAAGGTCAGGCGGAAGCGCTCGGCGTCCTCGGTGGCGTTGAGTGAAATGGTATGTTCGGCCGCGCCGGGCACGCCGAAATAGTTGGAGGTGCTGCCGACCGCCAGCACCAGCGAGTCGAAGCCGACCTGCCGCTCCGGCAGCACTTCTTCGCGCCGCGCATGGTCGGCGCTGTCGCCGCTGTAGATGGCGCCGACGGTCAGCCGCCGCTGCACCGCGTCGAGCGCGAGCAGCGGTCCGTAGACAAAGGTGAAGCCATTGTCGTGCGCCAGCATCTGGTAGGACAGGCCTTCCTGGTGCACGTCCAGCGTGCCTGCCGCCACCTCGTGCAGCGACGGCTTCCAGATATGGAACAGGCGGCTGTCGACCAGGGTCACCGCTTGGGCGCCCAGCTTGCGGCCCAGCTTGCAGGCAAGCTCCAGCCCGCCCGCCCCGCCGCCCACGATCACGATTTTGCTATGCAAACGCTGCTCCTGTGGCGGCGGCCGGCGCCGCGTTGTCAGTCCTTGTTGTGGCCGTGGCCCTTGCCGTGGCCCTTGCCGTTGTCGTGGTCGTCGCGGTCATCGCGTCGATCGTCGCGGCGGTCTTCACGACGCTCTTCGCGGCGTTCTTCATGGTGGCCGTCGCGATAGCCATCACGGTAGCCGTCGCCATGACGTTCGCGGTAGCGCGGCGCGTATTGGTTGTTGTACCAGCCGTCCTGGACGAAGTACACGCGCTGGCCGCAGGCGTTGTAGGCGCCGCAATGCTTGGACCAGTGCTTGATGTGGCCTGGCGGCACGCGCAGGTAGATAGGCGCGGTCTCGACATAGCGGACCGGACGCTCGACCAATATCGGCTCGCGATAGATCACTTGCGGCTGCGGAAAATCGCCGATATCGAGACGGCCGTAGAAACCGGGCTGGCCGACGTTAATGGAGACGCCCACGTTCTGGGCGAAGGCGCTGCCGGACAATACCAGCAGACTGATGGCGATGATCTTGGCTTTCATATTTGCCTCTTTTCTTATATGAATGGCTGAGCGGTGTTACTCATTCGCAATAATATCAGGCTCAGCTTTCATTATCCGTACGCCAGCGCACATAGTTGTCACCATAGTTGAGCTAGCGGCAACACCACGCCGCTAAAGAAAGACCAATCCGGCGACGCGTGGTTCAATCCGTGCGCAAACCCGGCGTCCAGGGTCAGCCGCTTGCTGGGACTGTACGAGACGGCAAACAGCACCTGCGCCGTGCTGGCCGCGCCGCTGCGGCGGGTGCCGGACAGTTCGCCGGTCGCGCCCCACTGCTCGTTGACCGGCGTCGAGAACGAGGCCGACAGGCCGGTCTGCACGCGTCCGCTGCCCGGTTCGTAGCTGCCCAGGCGGGTGCCGTTCAGGTTGGCGTCCATGTGCACGCTGCCGATGTCCTGGCTGTAGATGCCGTTCAGGCTGTAGTCGGCGCGGCCGCTGCCGATGCTGTCCCTGGCGGTCGGCGCCTTGGCGCCCAGTTCCAGGCCCAGCGCGCTGTCCTCGCCGAGGATGAAGGCGCGCTTGAGCACGAACTGCGTATCGCCGATGCCGTGCGCGCGGCCGCCGTCGCCGTCCGGCGCCGACACATAGCCCTCGCCCACCAGCACCACGCCCCACTGCTGGTTGAAGCCCAGCTTGAGCGCGTACGGCAGGCTGTTGCGGCGGCCATCGTCGGATTTGCTGCTCAGTCCGCCAAGCTCCAGCTCCAGCTGGCCGGCCGCCGGCAATTGGGCCGGGCTCGACACCGACGGCCGGTAAGGCGTGACCGGCGGCCCCTCCTGCGCCAGGCAAAACAGCGGCAACAGGCACAGCGCGGCGGCGGAAACAGGCATTTTCATAGCGGTCCTTGAGAGGGAGATGGCATTCAGCGTAGCACGTCCCTTGGCGAGGAGAAAGTACCTATGCTAAGATAATAGTTCGATACCTAACGATTAGCAGGTGAATAGTATGTCTTCTATCGAAGAGCGTTTCTCCTCCGCGCTGCACGGCACCGCCCGCGCCTGGCGCCTGGCGATCGACCGCCGCCTCAAGCACCTGGGCATCAGCCAGTCCAGCTGGATGGCGATCGCCCTGACCGCCAAGGAAAAGGAGCCGCCGTCGCAGACCCGGCTGGCCGCGCGCGTCGGCGTCGAGGATCCGACCATGGTCGCCACCATCGACCGCCTGGTCAAGGCCGGTTACATGCTGCGCACGCCGTCGGCGACGGACCGCCGCGTCAAGCTGCTCAGCCTGACCGAGGAAGGCTGGCGCCTCTATGCCACCGTGAAATCCGAGGCGGAAGTCGTGCGCAATGAAATGCTCGGCAAGGCCGATCCGGAAATCCTGCGCGTCGTCACCGAGTTCCTCGAGTCGATGCAGACCGACATCGAGTCCTGCGCATGAGCGACGCAGTAACCGCCGCCGGGCCGCAGCAGCAGCCGCCGATCAACCGCCGCATGATCACCATCTCGATCATGCTGGCGACCATCATCCAGGCGCTGGACGGCACCATCGCCAACGTCGCGCTGCCGCACATGCAGGGCAGCCTGTCGGCCTCGCAGGACCAGATCACCTGGGTGCTGACCTCCTTCATCGTGGCCGCCGCCATCGCCACCCCGCTGACCGGCTGGCTGTGCGACCGCTACGGCCAGAAGAACATCTTCCTCACGGCGGTGGCCGGCTTCACCGTGGCCTCGGTGCTGTGCGGGCTGTCCGGATCGCTGGCCGAAATCGTCGCCGCGCGGCTGCTGCAGGGCGTGTTCGGCGCCGCGCTGGTGCCGCTGTCGCAGGCCACGCTGCTCGACATCAACCCGCGCGAAAAGCACGGCTCGGCCATGGCCGTGTGGGGCATGGGCGTCATGATCGGCCCCATCCTCGGCCCCACCCTGGGCGGCTGGCTGACCGACAGCTACAACTGGCGCTGGGTGTTCTTCATCAACGTGCCGGTCGGCGCGATGGCGTTCTACGGCATCTGGCGCTACATCCGCCCTGTGCCGGGCGCGCGCAAGATGACTTTCGACGCCTTCGGCTTCGTCACGCTCAGCCTGGCCATCGGCGCGCTGCAGATGCTGCTGGACCGCGGCGAGCAGAACGACTGGTTCGCCGCCACCGAAACCTGGATCGAGGCGGTGGTGCTGGCGCTGAGCTTTGCGTATTTCGTCGCCCACACCGCGCTGCGGCCGGCCGGCAAATCCTTCTTCGACTACCGGCTGCTGAAGAACGCCAACTACGTCAGCGGGCTGCTGTTCATCTTCATCGTCGGCCTGGTGCTGTTCGCCACCCGCGCGCTGACGCCGTCGATGCTGCAAAGCCTGATGGGCTATCCGGCCGCCGTCGCCGGCCTGGTCACGGCGCCGAGCGGCATCGGCACCATGATCGCGATGATGGTGGTGGGCCGGCTGGTCGGCAAGTTCGACCTGCGGCTGCTGCTCGGCCTGGGCTTCGCCATCACCGCCTTCTCGCTGTGGCAGATGACGCGCTACACGCTGGTGCTGTCGCAAAGCGACATCGTCTGGCCGGGCGTGATCCAGGGCCTGGGCCTGGGGCTGGTGTTCGTGCCGCTCAGCGCCGCCACCTTCGCCACCCTGTCGCCGGAGATGCGCGCCGAAGGCACGGCCATCTACAGCCTGATACGCAATATCGGCAGCTCGATCGGCATCGCGCTGGTGCAGACGCTGCTGGTGCGCAACACGCAGACCATGCACGCCACGCTGGCCGAGAAGATCACCACCGTCAACCCGTCGCTGCTGGACAACCTCGCCACGCCGGAAGCGGCGGCCGCGCTGAACGGCGAGATCACCCGCCAGGCCTCGATGATTTCGTATGTCGACGATTTCTGGCTGATGATGATCTTGACGCTGTGCGTGATCCCGCTGTTGCTGCTGATACGCCCGCCGGCCAAACACGCCGCACCCGCCGTCGACCACGCCGCCATGGACTGATGATGAAAACGATGAAAACCCGACTCAAGAAAACCGCCCCGCTGCTGGCCATGCTGCTGGCGATGGCCGGCTGCGCCCATGTCACGCCGGACCTGCACCCGCTGGCCCGGCGCGACATCGCCGGCGCCGAACTGGCGTCCGGCATCAAGCTGGCGCGCGAAGGCTGGCCGCAGGCGCAATGGTGGACCGCCTACCACGACGAGCAGTTGAACGCGCTGATCAAGCAGGCGCTGGCCAGCGGCCCGACGCTGGAAGTGGCCGCCGCGCAGATCGGCACCGCCAGCTCGGCGCTGCAACGCACGGCGGCCGATGTCGGCGTCGACATCAGCGCCTACGCCAACGCCAACCGCCAGCGCTATTCCGGCACCGGCCTGTTCCCGGCGCCGATAGGCGGCACCTGGTTCACCGCCGAAACGCTGCGCCTGGACGCGCGCTACAACTTCGACTGGTGGGGCAAGAACCGCGCGCAGGTCGCCGCCGCCGTCGGCGAGCTGACGGCCGGCCGCGCCGCCTATGCCCAGGCCGAACAGGCGCTGGCCGCAGCCGTCGCGCAAAGCTACTTCCGCCTGCAGGGAGCCTGGGCGCGCCTGGCCAACACCGAACAGCTGGCGACCGCGCAAACCGCGCTGGCGCAGGACAAGGCCAAACGCATCGCGCGCGGCCTGGCCAACGCCGACGAGCAGCGCGGCGCCGAACTGGAACTGAACCTGATCCGCAAGCGGCAGGCGGAACTGCGGGCCGACATCGGCCGCGAACGCGAGGCCCTGCGCGCGCTGGTCGGCGCCGACAGCAGCGCGCTGGCCGACCTCAAGCCGCAGCCGCTGAATGCCGCGCCGCACGCCCTGCCCGCCCGCCTCGGCATCGAGCTGCTGGCGCGCCGGCCCGACCTGCAGGCAGCGCGCTGGAAACTGGAAGCCTCGCTGAGCCGGATCGACGCGGCCAAGGCGGCCTTTTATCCTGACGTGAACCTGACCGGATCGATCGGCCTCGATACCGTCAAGCTGGAAAACCTGCTGCAGGCGGCCAGCCGCACGCTGTACATCGGCCCGACGCTGACGCTGCCGCTGTTCGACAGCCGGCGCCTGGATGCGCAGCTCGACAGCGCCCGCACCAGCCGCAACGAACGCATCGCCGAATACAACCAGGCGGTGATCGACGCCGTGCGCGACGTGGCGCAGGACGGCGTGCAGTTGCAAGGCATCGAACAGCAGATCGCGCAGCAGGCGCAGGCCACCGGCCTGGCGCGGGCGCAGATGGCGTCGGCGCAGGCGCGGCTCGACCACGGCCTGGCCGACCGCGGCAGCGTGCTCAATGCGCAACTGGCGCTGCTGCGCCAGCGGGACGCCGACCTCTATCTGCAGCAGGTGCAGCTGCTGGCCGAAGTGGCGCTGACCAACGCGCTGGGCGGCGGCTATCACGAAGAAGCGCCGCTGGCGACGGCTTCCAAATAACAAGGATGAAACCATGAGCACCGACATCACCAAACCGAACGACAAGAAACGCAAGACCGTCCTGGCCGGCATCACGCTGCTGTTCATCGCCGCCGGCATCGCCTACGCCGCCTACTACAAGATCGTGCTGTCCAGGGAACAGCAGACCGACAACGCCTACGTCGGCGGCAATCTGGTCAACCTGTCGTCGCAGGTCACCGGCAACGTGGCCGAGATCCGCGCCGACGAAACGCAGATGGTGCAGGCCGGCGCCACGCTGATCAAGCTGGACTCGGCCGACGCCGACGTGGCCCTGAGCCAGGCCGAGGCCCGCCTCGGCGCCGCCGTGCGCCAGCAGCGCCAGCGCTACGCCGATGTCGCCCAGTACGACGCCACGGTCGCACAGCGCAAGCTGCAGCTGAAGGAAGCCGAGGACGACCTGGCGCGCCGCAAGCCGCTGGCGGCCGACCACACCGTGTCGGGCGAGGAAGTCGAGCATGCGCGGCAGGCGGTGGACAACGCCCGCGCCGCGATCGCGGTGGCGGTCAAGCAGGCCGACGCCGCGAAGGCCGGCGTGGCCGGCGTGGCGGTGGCGCAGCATCCGTCGGTGCTGGCGGCCAGGGCCGACTACCAGCAGGCGTGGCTGGCGGCGCGCCGCAACACCATCGTGGCGCCGGTGTCGGGCTACGTGGCCAAGCGCAGCGTGCAGATCGGCGCAAGGGCGACGCCGGGCACCTCGCTGCTGTCGATCGTGCCGCTGGACCAGTTGTGGGTGGACGCCAACTTCAAGGAATCGGAGCTGCGCAACATCCGCGTCGGCCAGCCGGCCAGGATCGAGGCCGACATGTACGGCAGCAAAGTCGAATTCCACGGCAAGGTGGTGGGGCTGTCGGCAGGCACGGGCAGCGCGTTCTCGCTGCTGCCGGCGCAGAACGCCAGCGGCAACTGGATCAAGGTGGTGCAGCGGCTGCCGGTGCGGATCGCGCTCGACCCGAAGGAGCTGGCCGCGCATCCGCTGCGCATCGGCCTGTCGACCACGGTGACGGTCGACATCAGCAAGACCGATGGCCCGGTGCTCGGTGCGCCAATGCCGCAGGCACCGGTCTACACCACGCAGGCGCTGGCCCAGCCGCTGCAGCAGGCCGCCACCGCCGCCGACGCCATCATCGCCCGCAATTAAACCCGGGGTCAGATCCGACATTTGGACACGAGCTCTACCGTTGCGGCTGCAACGGTAGAGCTCGTGTCCAAATGTCGGATCTGACCCCGGATTATTTTTGCAGCTCGGCGTCCAGCTGGCGGATCGCCGCCTGCGCCTGCGTGATGACGCGGTCGGCGATGCGCTGGCGCATGCCGGGCACGCGGCCGGCCGCTTCGGCTTCCAGCAACAACGGCGTCAGCAACTGCAGCGCCGAGTCGTGGAAGCCTTGCGCCACCATGTCCAGTTGCGTGTTGAAGCTGTGCTCGGCCGCCTGCAACTGCTTGCGCAGCTCGTCTTCGAAGGCGGCGCGCTTGTCGCGGATTTCGGTGCGCTTGCGCTTGCCGCTGTCGGTGAACCACTTGAACGCGCCCGCCAGCAGCACCGCGCCGCCGACAAACGGCGCCACCGGCGCCACCACCGGCAACACCACCGCCGCGCCGATCAGATAGGCCGCCGTGCCGGTGCCGGCCGCCACCACCGCCCCGCTCATCAAGGTGACGCTGGCCGCCGTGTCGACGCCGTTGACGATGCGCGTGCCGACCCGCAAGCGCGGCATCAGCTTGGCCAAGGTCGAATGATGCTGCCGCTGGAACACCGACGACTGATTCAACCGCATCGCCTGCTGGAACAGCCGCAGGTCCTCCTGCAGCAGATGCAGCGCCTGTTCCTTGCGCCGCACGATGCGGTCCAGCCGCCGCTCCATCTCCTGGCCGAACTGGTTGCGGCCCATGCTGGCCCACACATCCTCGTCCTTCCATTGGTCGGTGTTGAGCCGGTCGGTGATGGCCAGCTCGATGGCGTTGCCGGCGTCGTGCACGGCGTCGTCGATTTCCTCGACCAGCAGGCGGCGCTCGTGGGCGATGCGCTGGTCGACCAAGGTCAATCGCTGCAGCACCTGGTTCTTCAGGTCGTTGGCGGCGTTGACCAGCGTGGCCGCCGTGGCCTCGCCCACCGACAGCATGTGCGCCTGCTCCAGGTAGACTGAAATATCATGCGCAATGGCCGAGGTGGTGCTGCCGACCAGCTCGCGCAGCTGGCCATGATCGATGTCGCCGGACTGGAACTGACGCGCATGCTCGATCAGCGCCTGCTGGCCGGCATTGCGGCCGAAGTCGGCCACGGCGTCGGCCAGCGAGCGGCCGCGCACCAGCCGGCGCGCCTGCTCGCCCAGGTTGGCCAGGATGCCGCGCTCTTCGGCCGGCGGCAGCAGATGCAGATGTTCGGGCGTCAGCCGCACCGACAGCGCCTTGGCCAGCCGCTGGGCCAGCGCGCGGGCGTCGGCGCCGTGCAGCGCCAGCAGCGGGATGGCCATGCCGAGGGCGTTTTCGCGCGCGGCCTGGTCGATGCCGGCGCTGCTGCGGCTGAGCGCGTTGAAGGCCCAGTCGACGTCGACGCCCGATTCGATGGCGTTCAGCACCAGCGCGGTGAAGACGGCCGAGGACTTGCCGTCGCCGGCGATGTCGGTGACGGCGGCGAACTGCGCCAGCGTCAGGCTGCCCTCCTTGCCGGCGATGGCGCCGACCGCGCGCGCGTAGGCCGAGCTGAAGCTCTGGTCCGAAGACATATGCTCGTCCAGCGAGCGAACGCTGACCGCGTGGGTTGTTGTCGGAGTACCGTGCTGACTGTTCACACCTGCTCCAGTTCATTTAATGCCATTATGGCATTCTAACTGAAGCATCGGTTCAATGAGGCATGTAGCGGATCGCGACCAGGATCAGACTGGCTTGTCCGACCGCCGAAGCAAATATCCACTTCAATATTTCCGCCTTCTGCTCCGCCAACTGCTGATTTATAAAGAGCCGAAGACGCTCCTCAAACGCAGCCAGATCGGATTTGCTGGCCGCTTGCGTCACTAGTGCTTGCGTCACTAGTATGTCTGCAAGCGCCATGGCGTGGGCTTCCGCCTGTCCGGTCGGCACGCCTGCGGATTCCAGGCGCTTCGCATAGCTGAGTGTATCGAGAGAAATCATAATGGTCCCCCAAGCATCCCGTTATTGTCCTCCTTCCGAGAGCGCCCGCAAGTAGCGCATGCTGATCCATATCAACCCTGCACCACCTCGGTAGACAAAATCAGCGTCTCCTTGATCTCCTCCATCACGACATAGCTTTTCGACTGCGCCGCGCCTGGCAGGCTGAGCAGCATGTCGCCCAGCAGCTTGCGGTATTCGGCCATTTCGTGGATGCGCGCCTTGATCAGGTAGTCGAAGTCGCCCGACACCAGGTGGCACTCCTGCACCTCCGGTATCCGCAGCACCTCGCGCCGGAATTGTTCGAACACCGGCCCCGATTTCTGGTTCAGCGTGATCTCGACAAACACCAGCAGCTTGGCCCCCAGCGAAGGCGGATCGATGCGCGCGTGGTAGCCGGTGATCACGCCGTCGCGCTCCATGCGCTTGACCCGCTCGATCGCCGGCGTGATCGACAAGCCGACCTGCTCGCTCAAGTCCTTCATCGAAATCCGGCCATCGGCTTGCAAGATCTGCAATATCTTTCTGTCCAGCTTGTCCAGGCTGCGGACCGATTCTTTTTGAATTCGCATGAATATCCACTGAATTTATCAAGTTATACAGTAACAAATACTAGTGATACAAGCATACCATAGCGGAATATCTGGCAGGTTCAATAATTAGGGGGATGAGATGCGCGTTGTGATCTTGGGTAGCGGTGTTATCGGCGTCACCAGCGCCTATTATCTGGCCAAGGCCGGCCACGATGTGACCGTGCTCGACCGTCAGCCCGGTCCCGCGCTGGAAACCAGCTTCGCCAACGCCGGCCAGATCTCGCCCGGCTACGCCTCCCCCTGGGCCGCGCCCGGCATCCCGCTGAAAGCGATGAAATGGATGCTGCAGCGTCACGCGCCGCTGTCGATCACGCCCGACGGCACGCTGTTCCAGCTGGAATGGATGTGGCAGATGCTGCAAAACTGCACCGCCGAACGTTACGCCACTAATAAAGAGCGCATGGTGCGCCTGGCCGAATACAGCCGCGACTGCTTCAAGGTGCTGCGCGCCAGCACCGGCATCGAATACGAAGGCCGCCAGCAAGGCACGACCCAGCTGTTCCGCACGCAAAAGCAGCTGGACGACGCCGCCAAGGATATCCAGGTGCTGGAAGAAACCGGCGTGCCGTATCAACTGCTGAGCCGCGAACAACTGCTTGCCGCCGAACCGGGCCTGGACCAGAACAAGCTGGTCGGCGGCCTGCGCCTGCCCAACGATGAAACCGGCGACTGCCAGCTGTTCACCACCCGCCTGACCGCGATGGCCGAGGAACTGGGCGTCAAGTTCCGCTACGGCGTCGACATCACCGGCCTGGCCACGGCCGGCGAGGAAATCAAAGGCGTGCAGTGCGGCGCCGAACTGGTGACCGCCGATTCCTACGTGGTGGCGCTGGGCGCCTATTCGACCACGCTGTTGAAGGACCTGGTCAAGATTCCCGTCTATCCGCTCAAGGGCTACTCGATCACCGTCCCCATCGTCAACGCGGGCGCCGCGCCGGTGTCGACCATCCTCGACGAAACCTACAAGATCGCCGTGACCCGCTTCGACGACCGCATCCGCGTCGGCGGCATGGCCGAAATCGCCGGCTTCGACAAGCGCCTCAATCCGCGCCGCCGCGAAACGCTGGAGATGGTGGTCAACGACCTGTTCCCCGGCGCCGGCGACACCGCGCAAGCCAGCTTCTGGACCGGCCTGCGTCCGATGACGCCGGACGGCACGCCTATCGTCGGCCGCACCGGCCTGCGCAACCTGTTCATCAACACCGGCCACGGCACCCTGGGCTGGACCATGTCCTGCGGTTCGGCGCAGCTGCTGTCGGACCTGATCTCGGCGCGCCGCCCGGCGATCCTGGCCGACGACCTGTCGGTGAGCCGCTACAACACCGGCGGCGCCCAGCGCCGTCCGCAGCTGGCAAACGCCTGACGACAGTCCAAGCTTAACCCCGGTCGCGGCGCCATCGATGGCGCCGCGCACGGTTTCCTCCTTGCGCCGCACGGCGCTTTCGGCCGCGGATCATTGCTATCCGCGCGCACCGGCACCAGCATCGGCGCGATACTGTGGCATCGCCGCCTCTAATCTGACATTGAATCCGCTATCACGCCTACATGGCGTTGAGATTGCAGCGGCGGGTGCGTATAATTTTCATCATGAATAAACTCGAAGCATTCGGCCATATCGCGGCCCTGGCCATTCGTGGCGAACTGGTATTCCCAACCAGCGTAAACGCGGCACTGCGCGTTCAATTGGCGTTGGACGATCCGGAGTGCCCGGTCGACAAGGCGATCAGCCTGGTGCTGGCCGAGCCGCTGCTGGCGGCGCGCACCGTCGCCATCGCCAATTCCGCCATGTTCAACCGCGCCGGCGCGCCGACCATCACCAACGTGCGCGGCGCCATCATGCGCATCGGCTACCAGAACCTGTTCGCGCTGGCCGCCGCCATGGTGGTGCGCCAGTTCGGCAGCAAGATCTCCGATCCGGCGCTGCGCCTCAAGGCCGAACAGCTGTGGGACCACACCATCGCCGTGGCGGCGCTGTCGCGCATCATCGCGCGCCAGGTCACCGGCGTGAATCCGGACACCGCGCTGTTCGCCGCCATCGTGCACGAGGTGGGCGGCTTCTACCTGCTGTCGCGCGCCGACGAATTCCCGGGGCTGCTGGAAGAGGATCCGGAAAACTGGCACTCGGCCAGCGAAGAGATCATCACCCGCGAAGTGATGCGCAAGCTGTGCATCCCCGAGCCGGTGGCCGAGGCGATCGAGGGCCTGCGCGACAGCTTCATGTCGATCCCGCCCGATACGCTGCTCGACACGCTGCTGCTGGCCAACCACCTGACGCCGGTGAAGTCGCCGCTGCAGGAACCGCAGCGCGACCTGCCGCCGCATTCCGATTCGGCCATCGACCTGTTCATCGACGAACAGAAGCTGGCCGACATGCTGGCCGAAGCCGAGAACGACGCCGTCGAGATGAACGCCGCCTTGCTGGTTTAATCCGCCGCTCTAGCGGTTGGCGTAGCCCGATCGGAACGGTTTGACGGCGCCATCGGGCGCATACACGGAGCGATCGATGGCGCCGATGTCCCCGCCGTACACGTGCACGCCGACCGACACCCGGTCGTCATAGGCGTTGCGCACTTCGTGGATGTCGCCCAGGGCCGGCGATACCGCGCTCACCTGCCCCTGTTCCAGCCGCAGCGGCGCGCCGTCCGCCACCATGGCGCCGCCGGCCCCGCGCCGGTAGGCCTGCGCGATCTCGGCGCCGCGCAGGATGCCGACCAATCCCCACACCGTATGATCGTGCACAGGCGTGCGCTGGCCCGGCCCCCAGACAAAGCTGGCGACCGAATAGCGCGCGGCCGGATCGAGGTACAGCAGGTACTGGCGGTAGAACTGCGGATCGGGCTGCGCCATCGCATCGGGCAGCCAGTCGTCATGCGCCAGCAAGGCGCGCAGCAGCGCACCGCCCTCCTCGACGATGCGCGGTTCGGCGGCGCCCTGCGCCAGCAGGCGGTCCATGCCGTCGACAAAGACGGCCAGGCGCGGCGGCAAATCGGTATGCATAACAAATCTCCCGGTCAGGATCTCACCCTATGGTAGCGTAATTTGCTATCCTGATGCCCGCGACCACCATGGAGAAAACGAATGCAGAATGCGCCTCAGTCCTACGGATCCGACCAAGCGGGCATGGTCTGCGGCTATGTGTTCGGCCGCACACCGGACGGCAAGGGCGTGCCGCTGGATACCGACCAGGCCTGCCTGTGGCTGAAGAACCGCGAGCAGCATCCGGGCGAATTCGTCTGGCTGCACTACAACCTGGCCAACACGGCCAGCGAGAAATGGCTGCACGAACATACCTCGCTGCCGGAGGAATTCTATGAAAGCCTGCACGAAGGCCCGCGCTCGACCCGCATCGAGCTGGCCGACAACACGCTGGTGGCGGTGGTCAACGACGTGCTGCACGATTTTTCGTTCGAGCCATCGGACATTTCCACGCTATGGCTCAGCGTCGACAAGCAGATCGTCATCAGCGCCCGGCGCAAGCCGCTGAAGGCGGTCGACAGCCTGCGCAACGCGGTACGCAACGGCGAGCCGATACGTTCATCGGTCGAGCTGCTGATCCACCTGCTGCGCGACCAGGCCGACGCGCTGATCAAGATCGTCCGCGACTCGATCGCCACGGTGGACGACATCGAAGACAATCTGCTGGCCGGCAAGCTCAACACCAAGCGCGCCAGCCTGGGCGCGCTGCGGCGCGTGCTGGTGCGTCTGCAACGCCTGCTGGCGCCGGAGCCGGCGGCGCTGTTCCGGTTGCTGCAACGGCCGCCGGCCTGGGTCGCCGAGATCGATGCCCAGGAACTGCGCCAGTCGACCGAGGAATTCTCGATGGTGCTGGCGGACATGGCCTCGCTGCAGGAGCGCATCAAGCTGATACAGGAGGAGATCGCGGCGCTGGTCAACGAAGGCAACAACCGCAGCCTGTTCGTGCTGACCGTGGTGACGGTGCTGGCCCTGCCGATCAACATCATCGCCGGCCTGCTCGGCATGAACGTGGGCGGCATTCCGCTGGCGCAGGAGCCGGAGGGGTTCTGGGTGGTGGTGGCGATCGTCGCCAGCTTCACGCTGATCGCCGGCTGGATCGCCTTCCGCCGCCAGGGAGACGTGTCGTGAACGGCCCGTCGCCGGCCGATCCGCACCCGATGCCGGGCTTCCCGCAGGTCTGCTACATCAAGAACATCGTGCGCAATCCGAACATCGTCATCGGCGACTACACTTACTACGACGATCCGGAAGACCCGGAAAACTTCGAGCGCAACGTGCTGTACCACTTCCCCTTCATCGGCGACAAGCTCGTGATCGGCAAGTTCTGCGCGCTGGCGCGCGGCGTCAAGTTCATCATGAACGGCGCCAACCACAAGATGTCGGGCATCTCGACCTATCCGTTCCAGATCTTCGGCAACGGCTGGGAGCAGGCGATGCCGGCGCCGGGCGAGCTGCCGTACAAGGGCGACACGGTGGTCGGCAACGACGTCTGGATAGGCTACGACGCCTTGATCATGCCGGGCGTGCATATCGGCGACGGCGCCATCGTCTCGTCGCGCTCCGTGGTCACCGGCGACGTCGCCCCGTACACCGTCGTCGGCGGCAATCCGGCCAGGCAGATCAAGGAGCGCTTCGCGCCGGAAGCCGCGGCGCGGCTGCAGGCGATCGCCTGGTGGGACTGGCCGGTCGAACGGATCACGGCCAACCTGGCGCTTATCGTTTCCGGCGATATTGAGGCGCTGGCGCAGGTTCAGCCAGGTTCCTGAGGTTGTAGACCAGGCGGCCGCCGTAGGCCGCGAACAGCACGCCCAGGACCAGCGCGATCAGGTTGTCGCGGCGGTAGCTGCCCCGCACGGTGGCCAGGCTGGAGACTTCCTTGCCGCCGACCGACACGCCATACACCGTGTAGTACCGGCCTTGCAAAAAACCGGGCGAGGCCGACTGGCCCGGGTGCAGGAATACGGTGACCGGATACGACCCGGCCTCGGCGTCGCCGATCGCCTGCCGCAGTCGGCCATCGCTATCGCCCTTGACGTACACCACGAACTGGCGCGGCTCGCCGGCGAGGGCGAAGTACAGGCCGCCCTGCGCCGGGTGGGCCGAGGCGACGCGGCCGGTGGTTGTCTGCAGCTGCCCGGCATCCGGAAAGTTCCGCTCCAGCGCGACGTACAGCATCATCAGGCCTATGCCCAGCAGCAGAAAGAAGTACGCGCCACGGCGGCCGGCAAACCAATTCTTCATCTTGTTTCAGGCGGATTGCAAAGTTGACGACAGAGCCGCCATCATACATGCGCGCTGCCGACGCGGCAGCATAAGTAAACATTTTTGTTTACTTAATAATGAGATCCGCCTACAGTAGCGTTACTCGATTCGTTGAATGCCACCCATGAAAACACCCCTGCTGATCGGCGCCGCCTGCCTGCTGGCCCTGCTGTCCACGATAGGCGCGGCGCTGCCGTATCCGATTCTGCCGCCGCTGTTCGCCGCCGGCGTCAGCAACGGCTTGAACCAGTTCCTCGGCCTGCCGCCCAAGCTGCTGTTCGGCCTGGCGCTGACGATCAATCCGCTCGGCCTGCTGATCGGCTCCGCCCTGCTCGGACCGATGTCGGACCGCTACGGCCGCCGCCCGGTGCTGCTGGTGACCGCCGTCGGCGCCGCCATCGGCCACGCGGTGACGGCCGTCGCGCTGCTGCTGGAATCCTATCCGCTGTTTATCGTCGCCCGCTTCGCCACCGGTCTGCTCGAGGGCAACGGCTCGGTGGCGCGCGCGATGCTGGCCGACCGCCTCGACGGCGACCTGCGGCGCAAGGCCCTGTCGTGGCTGAACGGCGCCTTTTATATGGGCTGGCTGGCCGGCCCGCTGCTGGCCGGCGTCACGCTGGCGTGGGGCATCACGATGCCGTTCTGGGTCGCCGTGGCCGCGCTGCTGCTGGTGGCGGTGCTGGTGGCCGCCGTGCTGCCGCACGAAACGCCGTCGCAAGCGACCACCTCGTGGTGGCAGGTGGCGCGCGACCGCCACGCGCTGAACCTGCTGCGCGAGCCGGACCTGCGCAACCTGTTCATCGTCACGCTGGCCTATACCTGCGGCGTGACGGCGTTCTACGAGTTCTATCCGCTGTGGCTGGTGGAGGTGCCCGGCTACGGCGCGCGCGGCATCGCCTGGACCACCGCCGCCATGTGCGCGGTGATGACCACCACCACCCTGTTCGCCGGCCGTCCGTTCCAGGGGGAGCCGCTGCTGCGGGCGCGCCGCTTCGCCATCGTCACCGCTACGCTGATCGCGCTGCTGGCGGCCAGCAACGCCTGGGTCGGCATCGCCGCCATCATCCTGTTCGGCGTGCCGCACTCCTGCTACAACGCCATCGTGCCCAACTGGTGCGCCGAGCGCTTCGGCGCGCACGGCCAGGGCGCCGTCATGGGACTGATCTCCACCACCTTCTGCCTGGCCAATATCCTGATGGCCTTGGCCGGCGCGGTGCTGACGCTGATCGACACCCGTTTGATCCTGGTGCTGGGAGCGGTGCTGACCGCGTGGTCGGCGTGGCGCATGCAAAGCTGGCACGCCAGCATGAACGCCAGGCTGGAGGGCGCGCTGCCATGAACACCGCCGAACAAACGCTGTTCCTGTTGAAGACGCGCGGGCCGCAGACCGCGCAGCAACTGGCCGGCCTGATGGACCTGACCTCGATGGGCGCGCGCCGGCAGCTCGAAGCGTGGCAGGAAAAAGGCATGGTCAGCTACGAGGACGTGGCCGACAAGCCGGGCCGCCCGTCGCGCCGCTGGCTGCTGACCGAGGCGGGCCACGCGCGCTTCCCCGATCGCCACGCCGACCTGACGGTGCAGCTGATCGACCAGGTGCGCGGCCTGTTCGGCGACGCGGGCCTGGAGAAATTGATCGTCGCGCGCGAGGCCGCCAGCGAACAGCAATACCGCCAGCATCTGCAAGGCGTGCGCGCGCTGCCGCAACGGGTGGCGGCGCTGGCGCAGGCGCGCACCAGCGAAGGCTACATGGCGGAAGTGCAGGCGCAGGACGACGGCAGCCTGCTGCTGGTGGAGAACCATTGTCCGATCTGCGCCGCCGCGCGCCGGTGCCAGAAGTTCTGCCGCTCGGAGCTCGACGTGTTCCAGCGCGTGCTGGGGCCGGAGTGCTCGGTGGGCCGCGTCGAACACATGCTCAATGGCGCGCGCCGCTGCGTGTATTTGATCAAGCCGCGTAACTAAATTCCAGAAACAAATATCAACAAGAAATAGATGTCAAGCCGCCAGGATAAGCTCCGCCGCGCAGTTTGATCGCAGTCAAGCCGCACTACGCTGGTCAGAAGACAATCAACGCATGCCGGGTGCCCGCACCGGGCAATCAGCCAGATTGCTTCATGAAGGTATTGCGCATCATGTTTTATTTAGCCTCACGTATTGCCTGCCTTGCCCGCCGTCTCAGCGAAAAAGCCATCGCCATGAGTCGGCGCGGCAAAAGCGCCGTGATGCTGGGTGCCGATTGCCTGGCGCTGCCGCTGTGCGTGGAGCTGGCGATGCTGATGCGCTCCTCGCCCCTGGCGCCGCTGTCCGCAACGCTGCTGCTGTCGGCCGTGTCGGCGGCGGCGCTGGCGATGTCCGACCTGTACGGCGCGGTGCTGCGCTACCTTGAGCAGCGCATGCTGGCCCGCGCCGCCTTCGGCATGGCGATCGCCGTGCTGTGCATCCATCTGCTGACGCTCGATCAGGCCACGCACTACCCGGCCGGCGCGCTGGTGACCTACTGGTTTGTCGCACTGGCCTACCTGGTGGCCTCGCGGGTGGCGGTGTGCAGCCTGCTGCAGCGCCTGAGCGGGCCGCCGCCACAGGCGCGCGAAGCGGTCGCCATCTACGGCGCCGGCGACGCCGGCGCGCGCCTGGCGCAAGCCATGCGCGCCGACAGCCGCTATAGCCCGATCTGCTTTTTCGACGAGAAGCACGGCCGCGCGCCGCACACCATCGCCGGCCTGCGCGTGCTGCCGCCGCAGCAGCTGGCCGAGACGGTGGCCGCCGCGTCGATCAGCCTGATCGTCATCGCCCTGCCCGACATTTCCGGCGAGCGGCTCGGCGCCGTGCTGCGCATGGTGCGCACCAGCGGCGTCAGCGTCAAGTTCCTGCATGGCCTGCTGGACCTGGCCGACCACGCGTGGCGCCGCCAGGCGCCGCGCAGCGCCAGCTTCGAGTTTCCGCTGGAGCAGTTGCTGGGGCGGCCGCCGGTGCCGCCGGACAGCGCGCTGTTCGGCCGCTGCGTGCGCGCCAGGAGCGTGCTGGTGACCGGCGCCGGCGGCTCCATCGGCAGCGAGTTGTGCCGCCAGATCGCCAGCCTGGGTCCGCGCCGCCTGCACCTGCTGGACCACTGCGAGTTCTCGCTGTACACCATACGCCAGGAGCTGATGGCGCAATGGCCGCAGCTGCAGCTGCGCGCGCACCTGGGATCGGTGTGCAACGAGCGGCTGCTCGACCGCATCATGCAGGAGGACAGCATCGACACCATTTATCACGCCGCCGCCTACAAGCATGTGAACCTGGTCGAGACCAATGTGGTCGAGGGCCTGCGCAACAACGTGCTGGGTGCGCGCAACGTCGCGCGCATCGCCGACAAATACCTGGTCGAGACCTGCGTGCTCGTTTCCAGCGACAAGGCGGTGCGTCCCAGCACCATCATGGGTGCCAGCAAGCGGCTGTCCGAGCTGGTGTTCCAGGCGGCGGCGCAGACGGCCGCGCGCGACGGCGGCCGCACCGTGTTCAGTATGGTGCGCTTCGGCAACGTGCTGGGTTCCTCCGGCTCGGTGGTGCCGCTGTTCCGCCGCCAGCTGCAGCAAGGCGGTCCGCTGACCGTGACCGACGCCGGCATGGAGCGCTACTTCATGCTGATCCCGGAGGCGGCGCAGCTGGTGATCCAGGCCGGCGCGATGGCCGAGGGCGGCGAGGTGTTCGTGCTCGACATGGGCCGGCCGATCCGCATTGTCGACCTGGCGCGCAGCATGATCGCGCTGGCCGGCCTGACCGAGAAGACCGCCCAGTATCCGCACGGCGACATCGAAATCCAGTACGTCGGCCTGGTCCCCGGCGAGAAACTGCAGGAGGAGCTGTTGACCGAGCAGGACGCCGTGCCCAGCGAGCACCCGCGCATCCTGCGCATGAAGGAACGGGCGCTGCCGCCGGCGCTGCTGGAGCAGTACATCGAATTGCTGCTGGTGGCCTGCGACACCAACGACCGCTGGCTGATCGAAGCCATGCTGAAGACCATCATGTCCGAGTTCACGCCGCAAACCGGCGCGCCCGCCGGCGCCGACGAGGCGCTGCGGGCGATGGCGCAGCTGGCGCAGACGTCCTGACATCCATCCCATCACCCCGAGGAGAACCGCATCATGCGCCAGTTCGCACCCGCCGTTACCGACCGCAAGATGCGCTTCGCCCTGGTGGGCTGCGGCCGCATCGCGCAAAACCATTTCTCCGCGCTGCGCCAGCACGGCGAGCGCTGCACGCTCGACGCCGTGTGCGACGTCGATCCCGCCGCGCTGGAGCGGGCCGCCGAACACACCGGGGCGGCGCCGTTCGCCAGCCTGCAGCAGATGCTGGCTACGGCGGACATCGACGCCTGCATCATCACCACGCCCTCCGGCCTGCATCCGGAGCAGGCGGTGCAGATCGCCCGCGCCAGCCGCCACGTGATCACCGAAAAGCCGATGGCCACCCGCTGGGAAGACGCCAAGCGCATGGTCGCCGCCTGCGACGCGGCCGGCGTGCGCATGTTCGTGGTCAAGCAGAACCGCCGCAACGCCACGCTGCAGCTGCTCAAGCGCGCGGTCGACAAGAAGCGCTTCGGCCGCATCTACATGGTGACGCTGAACGTGTTCTGGACCCGGCCGCAAGCCTATTACAACAGCGCGGCCTGGCGCGGCACCTGGGAATTCGACGGCGGCGCGTTCATGAACCAGGCCAGCCACTACGTCGACCTGATCGACTGGATCGTCGGCCCGGTGGAAAGCCTGCAGGCCTACACGGCCACGCTGGCGCGCGACATCGAGGTCGAGGACACCGGCGTCATCAGCCTGCGCTGGCGCAACGGCGCGCTCGGCTCGATGAACGTGACGATGCTGGCCTATCCGCACAACCTCGAAGGCAGCATCACCATCCTCGGCGAAAAGGGCACGGCGCGCATCGGCGGCGTGGCCGTCAACGAAGTGCAGCAATGGGACTTCGCCGAGCCGGACGAGGACGACGAGCGCGTCAAGGACGCCAGCTACGCCACCACGTCGGTCTACGGCTACGGCCATCCGCTGTACTACGACAACGTGCTCAAGGTGCTGCGCGGCGAGGCCGAGCCGGAGACGGACGGCCGCGAAGGCCTGAAGTCGCTGGAAGTGCTGATCGCCGCCTACCGCTCCGCCCGCGACGGCCGCCGCGTGGCGCTGCCGCTCGATTACTGATGCCCGGCCATCCGCCGTTCAACCAAGGATACAACCAAGGAGAATCGCATGTCCCGCAACGCCCTCTTGCAGCCGCAGCACACCATCCATCCGAGCGCCGTGGTCGACGCCGGCGCCGTCATCGGCCCCGCCACCCGCATCTGGCACTTCAGCCACGTGTGCGGCGGCGCGCGCATCGGCGCCTGCTGCTCGCTGGGGCAGAACGTCTACGTCGGCAACGATGTCGTGATCGGCGACAACGTCAAGATCCAGAACAACGTCTCGGTGTACGACGCGGTCACCATCGAGGACGACGTGTTCTGCGGCCCGAGCATGGTGTTCACCAATGTCCACAATCCGCGCGCGGCGGTGGTGCGCAAGGACGAATACCGGCCCACGCTGGTGCGCCGCGGCGCCACCATCGGCGCCAACGCCACCATCGTCTGCGGGGTGACCATCGGCAGCTACGCCTTCCTCGGCGCCGGCGCCGTCGCCACCCGCGACGTGCCCGATTTCGCGCTGATGGCCGGCGTGCCGGCGCGGCGCATCGGCTGGATCAGCCGCCACGGCGAGCGGCTGGCGCTGCCAGAGGCAGGCGAGGGCCGGGCCGTGTGCCCGCATACGGGCGACGTGTATGCCGTCAGCGGCGGCGTCTGCACCCTGCTGTCGGCGGAATAAGGAGAGCATCGTGGAATTCATCGACCTGAAAGCGCAATACCAGCGCCTGCGTGAGGATATCGGCGGCGCCATGCAGCGCGTGCTCGATCACGGCCAGTACATCATGGGGCCGGAAGTGGCCGAACTGGAGCAGCGGCTGGCCGCGTGGAGCGGCGCGCGCCATTGCGTGACGGCGGCCTCGGGCACCGAGGCGCTGCTGATCGCGATGATGGCGCTGGGCGTGCGGCCGGGCGACGAGATCGTCACCACGCCGTTTTCGTTCATCGCGACGGCGGAGGCGATCGTGTTGCTGGGCGCGCGGCCGGTGTTCGTCGACGTCGAGCGCGGCAGCGCCAACATCGATCCGGCGCTGATCGCGGCGCGCCTGAGCAAGCGCACCCGCGCCATCATGCCGGTGTCGCTGTACGGCCAGCCGGCGGACATGGACGCCATCAACGACCTGGCGCAGGCGCACGGCCTGGCCGTGATCGAGGACGCGGCGCAGAGCTTCGGCGCCAGCTATCGCGGCCGGCGCAGCGGCAACCTGTCGACCATCGGCTGCACCAGCTTCTTCCCCAGCAAGCCGCTGGGCTGCTACGGCGACGGCGGCGCGGCCTTCACCAGCGACGACGAGCTGGCGCAGGCGATGCGCGAGATCCGCGTGCACGGCCAGTCGCAGCGCTACCGGCACACGCGCATCGGCGTCGGCGGCCGCATGGACACGCTGCAGTGCGCCGTGGTGCTGGCCAAGCTGGCCGTGTTCGACGAGGAGCTGGCGCTGCGGCAGCGCGTGGCCGCCTGCTACGAGCGCCTGTTCGCCGGCCGCGTCGCCACCTTCGCGCCGGCGGTCGACCGCAGCAGCGCCTATGCGCAGTACACCATCCTGCCCAGGCGGCGCGCCGTGGTGCAGGCGGCGCTGCAGCAGGCCGGCATACCGAGCGCGGTGCACTACCCCGTGCCGATCCACCGCCAGCCCGCCTATGCCGGCTTCGACGACGCCGATTGCCCGGTTGCCGAGCTGCTGTCGCAGCATGTGCTGAGCCTGCCGATGGGACCCTACCTGTCCCTGGCCGACGCCGAAAAAGTGGCGGCCACCGTGCTGGCCGCCGATGAATCAGCGGGCCATCATGCCTAGCCTGCCGCCCCTGCCGCCCTTCTGGCAACACCTGCTGACCGTGCTCAGCGGATCGCTGGCGGCGCAAGCCCTGCCCATCCTGGCCGCGCCGCTGATCACCCGCTGGTGCCGGCCGCAGGACCTGGGCGCGTTCGGCGTCTGGTACGGCGTGGTGGCCATCGCCGCCGTGGCGGCCACGCTGCGGATGGAAAACGCGATGATCATCGATCACCGGCGGCCCCGGCAGCGCATCTGCTTCGGCGTGGTGGCGTGGTCGGCCGGCTGGCTGGCGGTGCTGCTGACGCTGGGCGCCGCCATCGCCAGGCTGGCCGGCTGGACCGGCATGTCGTGGCTGGGCGTGCTGACGCTGGGCGCGGCGGCCTGGCTGACGGCGGTCATGCAGACCACGCTGGCCTATGCGGCGTCGCATAACGCCTTCGGCGCGGCGGCCAAGGCCAAGGTGTGGGCGGCGGGCGGCATCGCCGCCGCCCAGCTCTGCCTGCTGCTGGCCGGCGCCGGCGCCGCCGCGCGGCTGGCCGGTCACCTGTCCGGGCTGTCACTGGGGCTGCTG
>NZ_BPWI01000020.1:0-89430 GCF_040369125.1 Duganella hordei | reverse complement strand
AACGCATGCTCGGGCGGCTCATCGCCTCGCAAATCGCCTCCGCATCATTCGCGTCGTTCTTGTTGCTCTTCACGTACGGCTTGACGAACTGCGGCGCGATGAGCTTCACCGCGAAGCCGCGTTTCTGCAATTGCCGGGCCCAATGATGCGCGCCGCCGCAAGCTTCCATACCGATCTCGCAGCCAGGTTCAATCTTCTCCAGCAACGCCGCCAGCCATTCCGCCCGGCCCAGCTTCTTGCGCCATACAACCTTTTCGCAACGATCAACCCCGTGCACTTGAAAGACGCTCTTGGCGAGATCGACGCCGACGCGGATAATCTTCATGGTGGACTCCTTCTCTCAACTGGGTGTGTCGAAACTCCAGTTTAGGCGCTCAGACGCCGGCAGGTGAGGAGGAGTCCATCCCATTGCTTCTGGCCGATTACGGCATTAGAAATTTACTTGCTCCAATCAGGCACTGAGTAACCAGAATCGCGAAATATTGATAGCAATAGACCGTCGAGATTTGCGTCACTAAGACCTTGCGTCTTGCCAGGCCCCATCCAGCGCCAGACAAGCTGTTCGGCCAAACTGTCTAGTTCCGCAAACTCATCCGCGAGCATTTCACCGAGGCGAATATTGCTCATCGACGAGTCAGCAGCAAAGATACGCCGGAACACATCGCTTGGGGCGCGGCCAGCTAGAATTTCATGGAACACGGCTAGCTTTTCCATAGTTGCTTCCAAAAACAAGAGCGGCGGCTTCTTGCCGATTCGCGTCAAAAATTGCGCTGCCAGAAGGCCTATGGTCCATCGACCGAACCCACGTCCATGCCATCGTAGCTACTCACCCCGAAACGTGCAGCGACATCGTAGAGGCCCTGATTGAGCTCATGGAGAGACTGTGGTGAATGACGTTCAATCCGATCCATCCGCAGAAAGTAAGCCGAGGTTTCGTTGGATTCATCCGGATCAAGTGTCCCGATAAACTCATATCCTAACGTTTCCAAATGCTTGGCAATTGGAAGCAGTTTGCCTCGATCAGTGTCAACGAAGAAATAAGACCACCGGCACACGCCATCGATACTCCATGTAGACCGTCCCGACCGGTAGGTTTCCCTAGTCTCGGCGAAAAAATTTTCAAGCTGATCTTGTGTAATCATGTTCTTAGACGAGAGTGTTTGACAAAGTTATTGATGTCGAGCCGACTGGCAGCCTCTACGGATAGCGAACGTCTGTTTTTTGGCCGACAGCTGTAGATGGCCCAAAGCATCATTTTCCAAAGCGTTCTTCAATTTTCTTAACCCCATCCAATATTTTTTCGGCAAACGCACGAGCTTCCGCAGTGTTGAACTCAACAGGGTCTTGATACGGCATCGCAATGACTTTGATAAAAATTAGCCCTTCATCCTCGGACACCTGGCAGTCGATAAACTCTTCATATTGCGCCACATTTTTTTCAGTCATAACTCATCCTTGGATCGCGCCGCTTTGAGCGTCGGTTATTGGCCATGAGCGGCATCATACGGCGGAGTCCTCTGGATTGACGGTCCAGAATGACGTGCCCGAATGGCGGCGGTCAACGAAGTAGTGATGATTTTTTCGTTTAATAGCATCTATCGAACTCATCTCTAAACCACATCCGTCATCCGCGCGCCTGATTCGGCGATATCGACCAAAGCGAACGCTTGACTCATGACCAGCAGACCTGCGCGATAAAAAGCTTCCTGAGACGAATCTACATCATGCGCAGTGATTTCTCTAACGCGCACACCGCCAGAATCCGGAAAATTCGGGAAGTAACGAGCAAGCCCCTGACTCAGGCCCTTCATAATCGCATCAGCGAACTCTTCTGGCGGCTGGGCAATGAAATGTATCCCTGGCTCTTGGTTGTAATGGAACTGTATCCGCAAACCCGCTGATTGAAATCGCGAACCCAAGTGCACCCTGAAAAATGCGTAGTGCTCAACTTCTCCTGGATGATTCAGCGGCATTACAAAATCTCTTTCCTATAAAACTTGGCTCAAATTTGAGCGACCGTTCCTGGCCGAATTCGGTCCCGCCTAGCAGGATACCACCTTGCTGAAATGGAAAGTGCGCACTTTCTCACTCATGTGAGGTATCTCGGCAGCGTTGACGATGGAATATACCTGAGCAACGGTAGATTGAGTTCTCAATCACTGCGTGTACAATCAGCACATCCTCATTCATTGAAAGAGCCATCTATGTCGACTTCTTATCAGGAAATCCAAAAGCAAATCGCGGAGTTGCAGGCCAAGGCTGAAGAAGCCCGACGCGCTGAACTGACTGCTGCCCGTGCACAGATTCAGGCGATTATGAAGGAATATGGGTTGACGCTGGCCGATTTTGGCGGTGGCGTTAAGCAGCCTAAGGCCGCACGCAAACCAGTAGAAATCAAGTATAAAGACGGCACAACCGGGAACACCTGGACTGGCCGTGGGCGCGCACCGAAGTGGCTCGAAGGCAAAGACAAAAATCAATACCTTGTTAGATAATTACTCCGCTGCGCGGCGTTCTTAAGCCCATTTATGCATCTGTTTGTTCGGCCATCTCGAGCGCATCGTCGACCTCGATTCCGAGGTATCGCACGGTGCTCTCCAGCTTGGTGTGACCGAGCAACAACTGCACCGCCCTCAGATTTTTTGTTCGGCGATAGATCAAGGTCGGCTTCGTTCTGCGCAGCGTATGCGTACTGTACGCCGTAGGATCTAGCCCTATTTCATCGAACCATTGATGGACAATACGCGCATATTGCCTAGTTGTGATGTGTGGTGAATCCCCTATGCGACTGGGGAACAAGAAATCGTTGTGCGTGAGCTTTGCCACCGCGATCCATTCAGCCAGGCTTTTGCGAGTACCAGCGGTCAATTCAAACTGCACCGGCTGCTTTGTTTTTTGCTGCATCACAGTCGCTCGGTTGGAGACGTGGCTACCGTGGCAGACGTCTTGCACCCGCAACTGAACAAGGTCGCAGCCACGCAACTTGCTATCGATGGCCAAATTGAAAAGCGCTAGCTCTCGCTGGCGGACGTGGATTTCGAGGCGAACCCTGATCGCCCATATCTCGCTGATTCTCAACGGTGCCTTCTGCCCAACTAGTTTTCCCTTGTTCCAGGGCGCATTGTGCTTACGAACCTCTGTATCGTTATCCATGATAGACCTCCATTGATTGGAGCTCTACTATGCGCGTTCGCGGCAGCGCCATCATCCCATTGTGGGAATGTGTGACATTTTCATTTCGGCAAGCTGGTATCCTGTTCACTTAGGCCGAGTTCGGCCAGCAGCGAACTGTCAATCAGAAGCGCAGCAGATTCACCAGTAAGCCATAGGAACCTTCAGAAGCACGCTTCCTTCCGATCATGAACACTAGAACTTGATGACTCACATGCGGTTTATAAAATTGAGGGTCTTTTCGCTGATAATGTTTGTAAGTGCCGCTGATACTACGTCGGCAAATACGGATGTTGTCGTCCCTCCAGACTTGCCGGCGGCGTGCGCACCGAACACAAAGGCGGGCCTGCGACAAGAAGTCTATGGGCTTACTAGGCAACACGCCGGGAGTGCTTGGAACCTCGTTGAGACGTTCCTATGTGCAGACAAGAAAAGGGCCCAGCGGACGTTTGAAAAAGCCCATTCGCAGTCCATAGTATTCAGGATTGCAGCACCGACAGGAGTTGAAGAGAAGCCAGTGGAGGACATCCGTCATGAACTCCAACAACAGCTTCCTGCTGGGAAAGCGTGGGGACCGTCAGTTCGCAAAGAGGAAGAGGATTTGGTCATCTACTACTCCATCAATGACACTTGCTGGGATTTTTTCGGGCTGCGATTTATCGATAAGAAGTGGCAACTCGTAACATTGGGTGGCGGATGCGATTGACCTTTTCCGACCAACACTGGCCCTTGGAGCTGCCGGGGTGGAGATGAAAAGTGAGTATGAATTCTGGAGGTATGGTGTATGGACACGGTATTACCCAAATTTGCGGCGGCATTGATTGCCATATCACTGATTATTTTCGAACCGTGCTATGCCCAAGGAAATATTGCATTACAAATGGTGGTCCGCGAAGCTCGCTTAGATAGTTTGGCTGCTTTGAGTGCGCCACGCAGTTTATTTCCTCGTGCTGCGGCAGAGGATACAGACTTTGTGAGAGCTAGCGCGTGTATCGCAGCAGCTAAAGATTCTAGCTTCACTGAAATACTCTCCGACTCTGCGGGGGAAATTATGTCATCGCAAGAATTGGAACTAGCGCATTCGTTTTACAAGAGCCCTTTGGGCCGAAAGTATGGTGATCTGATGGTATGGCAGGCCCGCGCCGACCTTGGCTTGAACCAAACCATGCGCCCCCCCTCGTTTTCGAAAGAGGAAGAATACGCGGTCGCACAATTTTCGGGAACTACCGCTGGCAGCAAGTTGACAGTTCGGTCTCTTTTAACCATTCCGCAGACGGCAACACGTCTTTTTGAACTTGTCGCTCAAATCGTAAACGATTGCAAAATGCGATAGCCTACTCACGGTCTAACTTCGGCCAGAAGCCGCCATTCGTTGGGCTTTGGTGAACTAATAACTAGGAGTGGAATTGTTTTTGAAGATATTTGCAGGTGCGATTTTAGCGGTCATGACGATTGTACTTGCCGGGGTGTACGGGCTAACTTTTTATGTTTGGCCCACTGGGTTTAACGATGAGAAGTTAGCTGTAACACCTGAAGTTATGCAGCGCTTGCGTACTTTGCAGTTGGAGCATAAGTTCGACCCAGATGTCAGCACGTTCTACCCAGGGGCAGCTAATGAGGCGCAAAGGTCAGCTGCACAGGCAGTAGTAGATTCGGCAATTCAGTCACTGATTGATGAACTGCCATTGCGACCACAACGTTCGACCGTGCTTAGAGCACTGAAAGCTTCATTAGCTGATTTCGATACTTCAGAATCTGAGGAACGTGACCAAATTCTGGTGTACCTTACGAAAGTGATGCACATGTGTGGGGTCGAGAGTTCCTTTGAGCTATTCAATGTGTGGCGGTACGGATTCCCGTATGGCTGGTTCTTCTGACGGCCATCAGCGGAAGTTCAAACCAACTTGCGGAGGTTATCATGACGCGCGACACGGATAAAATCGACAAGGCAGTGCTGGCGCTCTTACAGCTGGGCCTGCACGATGAAAACCACACTTGGAAGACCTTTGATTGGGATGCGATGAGTCGCCTCTACGAAAAAGGTCTAATATCAAATCCTGTTGGGAAGGCGAAGTCGGTCGAGTTGACAGAACAGGGCATGGTCGAATCACGTCGCTTATTTACGGACCTTTTTGAAGCGTAATGTAAAGCAACGAGAGCGCGAACGGCCAGGAACGGCCATGCGGAATAAGATTATTTTTGGAAAAATAGATTTATGAAAAACCGGGTTATAGCGTTAATTTTGGCATTGTGTCTCACCTCTGCTCTATTAGCATTTAGTATGTTTGTTTCTATGAAGTCTTTAAATTGGTTGTTTCAAGTTAATCATCTTACATTGGTTATTTTCTCGACATTAAGTGTGTCCGTGTTATGTATTTCATTTTTCTTGAAAAGAAAATATAGACCTTGACCGAAACCGGCCAGAAGCAGACTGCTTATATCGTTGACTTATGCTGATAATTGCTGAAGAAGCTTTATGGATTGGAACCATACCCCTTGAATCTCAGTTGCGCTTCCTCGCTAGGCTGAGCTTTGAATTAACGGTGGTGGGACGAAATAGCTATGAGGCAGGTACAGTTGAACTTATAGATCCTCCTCAGCTTCGACAAGTGAACGAAATTCAGCATAGAGTGACGGCTTGTTTGTCGCAGCTTCTCGATGGTACTTGTCCTGAAGGCTTCGTTACTTCAATGGCTGACTGGGTGCTGCGGGCTAAGGATTCTGAGCTAGATAGATGGCTTCACAGAGGTTGGTCAGAGGCGAAACGACGAACATTACCAAATCCGATACATTAAAAAATGCGGCCTTCGGCCAGCAGCGGCCGGTCGCAAAGGTTGTGCACTCTTTTTTGCAGTAATGACGAAGGATCAACGTGTTAGGTGAAATCTTAAATGGTCACGCTCCGAGCGTAGTATTTCGGCGAATTTTCACCGCTGACCCGACTATGCACAATATCCGCCTGGCGGAAATGCTGGCTGATGAATTCATTGAACTCGATAGTTTGGCAGTGGAGCTCGTATGGCACTGGATGGGGCCAGGTAAGACCCAAGGACTTAGTGATGCAAGCCTTGACGCTCAATTACTTTCTTTATTTCGAGATTCTGGGTACGCTATTACTACTCAGAAAATCCGGATTGCTAGGCAGTAGTCGGCCAGAAGCAGACGGCTTCCGCAAAGTTGTATTGAAAGGAAAATCATGCGACACCTATTAACACTCGGCTTACTTATCGCAGCGTTCGCTCTCTACGTTTTGGGAGCAGAAAAAAGTTCCACTGCGCTGATGTTTATTGGCGCCTGTTTCGAACTAATTTCTTGGAAGCGCATGCGCTCCCCTAAGACTTGATGAGTTCGTCTTCCGGCCAAGAGCAGACTTCGATGACAACGGCACGTACGCTATTGGAAACAACAGAAGTTTGAAGTCAAATGGTTTTTCTTTACCGTATTGAGACATGAAAATTACGT
This sequence comes from Duganella hordei, assembly GCF_040369125.1. Classification (NCBI taxonomy): domain Bacteria; kingdom Pseudomonadati; phylum Pseudomonadota; class Betaproteobacteria; order Burkholderiales; family Oxalobacteraceae; genus Duganella; species Duganella hordei. Next base: position 82,797 of record NZ_BPWI01000020.1, on the reverse strand, counting down.
TCTCCAACTATATCTCAGTGGTCTTTTTTTGGGCGCTGAGTTACCTGTGCGTTCCAAATCTATCCCTTGCTCAGGAGGCCAATAAGGAGGCGACGGAATCGACTAGTTACCGTGCATACGCGGACATGTCTAGTTGCAAACCAATTTGGCCGAAGGCCTCGTTGCGCAATAAAGAGACCGGTGCCGTAACAATGGAATTTCTGGTTAGCGCTGATGGCACACTGCTCGATTCTAAGATTGTTAGGTCAAGTGGTTTTCGAGACCTCGACAACGCAGCGCATGTCGGGCTTCGGGCATGCACATTCCACGCTGCCACGGAAAATGGCAAACCCGTGGAGTCCTGGATTAAATTGCAATATGTTTGGAAAATTGAATGAGCCGAGTATGCCAGTATTCGTCCAATAGCGGAACTTGAAAAATATCGACTATGAGATTTTTAGCATTCTGTGTCTTACTATTATTGTTATGCAAGCCAGCGCTTGCCGACGTGATTCAATTTGGAGCAGCAACGCGATGTGGTAGCGCGGGTTTCGAAATCGCAGCGGTAGTCCAACACAATAAAGAGTTTTCGATTGTAACCGACGACATGAACGGAATTCATGCGCTACCTGAAGGGACTCACGACTTGAAATGTCGCTTTGGAAGCGTCGCGGCCAAGATCACTGTTCGGGTATTCGGTGGAAGCAATGGCATGTGCATGGGAGCGGGCTATGTTGATATTGGCGACTTATTCGTCGGTTCTGAGAAGCTCCCAGTTAAAGGGCCTTTTAACTGGGATTGTAAAGAGAATGGCGATATGCTCGTCAAACTCCGTATCTATTCTGCCGAAAAAGAACTGCGTTTAGAGCGTTGCGTAGCAAAGGAATGGGAATGGGAGCATGGATATGTCGGCTTCGAGTGTAAATATATGCCTTTTAAAAGCCAAATTTCGAAATAAAATCGCATGTGTATGCCCAGTCGAAAATCGTTAATCTTCGATGATTAAACGACAGTCGGCTTCGGGGCGAAAACGGACTCATCCGGTCGCGAAACGGCACCGCCCTCCCCCTGCCCAATGGACGAGTTGAATGGCGCCGGCTACCGGCACCGAACTACTTTCAAAAACAAAGATCTCGAGCGCGAGTACGTAAATTTCGCGTAATCATAAAGATATAGGTCGATGAGACAGACTAACCGCTATCAAGTCGCCAATGCCTGTAGTGCAATCTCCTAGCTCAACAGAGATTGTGCGTATAAAAACTAAACTACCCCATCGATTTTTCGCTACCTGCGAAGCTACCCAACACCGTTCCTTGCATGATGAGGACGTTTCCTTCTTAGCAGCGGTAGTCAAATGGCGGAGCAAATTCAAGGTTTAGGGCGGATCAAAACTCTCGCAAATCGAGACGGAGACCTCGGCAGGCAAGGTCAAAACTTCTTTCTCCCCTGTTTGAGTTATGCTTGGCAATTACTTTTACAACGGCAGGACGACGATGAATTGGGAGCCCAAAAGCAAAAATCCAGCACTACTGACGGCTCTGGATGACTATCGCGATTTTGTCATGCGCATAGCGACAGTGTACGCAGGTACCCGCCTCATCGAGAATATAGATCTATCTGCCCTGCATGCATCCACCAAGCTTGCACTTTCCGACGATTTTTCAGAGAGCATGACCACGATCCGTACAGTCGCCCAATTGACCGACTCGATAGGCAAAGGCGAATATGGTCAGCTAGTCCTGGGGTTGGCCATCATTCAACTCTGCACAGCCTTCGAGATTTTTTTCGACAGTGCCGCTGCGGCATACGCGATTTCAGTGTCAAGGTCCGACGCATTTGACGCAACGCACGGATCGTTCTCTGTAAAAATCGGCAACAAGGCTTTAATGCAGATACGTAAGATCCATGAAGTCAAAGGCTTTACGAGCCCAACAAACTCGGATGAGGCGCTAATCAAGTTAAGCGCAATCGTTGAGGCTCGGAACTGCTACACCCATTGTGGCGGTGTTGTCCGCACCCAAAAGGCAAAAGACAGGCTATCGGCATATGGTATAAAAAGCGTCGTTGGACAGAAGCTTGGACTAAAAGACAACTTCCTAGATGACTTTTTGCACTACATGGCTATTCACGTCATGGCGGTTGTTAACAACGCACCTTGACGAAAATCTGAAAGCTAGCCATTCGGCGTACCAAACGCAGATGGAGTTGATGCCCGCTACCGGCAACGAATCGTAGAAACGACCAGAGGCTTACGATGCAGTTTCGTAAATTCCGCGTAGTGCCCCAATTCTGACGTTTGCACTACGGTTCCGTTGTGCGCCCTTCCCGTCATGGTGCAGTTTCAATGAAAGTACCTACGGAGACGAATATCGATTATGGGGGCATTTCGGTAGTTGGCGAATGGCACTACCTACCACATTGCATCTGGGAATTGAGGACCGAAACTCGTTGTGTCGGTAATTCGCTTACGTCCCAAGCCACGCTTCCTAATTCGCGAGCGTAACGCTGCAAGAGGCAGACGCAGCGCTGGTTTTGGCCCGCAACGAGTGTGGGGAAATTCTCTCTCCCGCTTAGAGGTTAGGTCAACCTAAACCGGCACGGCTCCGGCTGGTTCACCTTAGATCTAAGTAGCTCGACTGAGTAATTGCTGGTGTTGAGGTATGGAATCGTAGGTCCCTAATGTTCACTGTCAGTGAATATTTATTGACTCAGTTGCAGAGCTGTGGTCTACTTCAGTCAGGCCGAGTGTTACCGCTCGGGTGGTTTTCGAAATACGTTGTTTCCTTCTCAAACGCAAAGGTAGCAAAACGACCCTGTATTTAGGGTTGCCCACTTCCAGAAGTAGGCTAAATGTCTCGCAACGGGCGATGTGCCCAGTGCGATGAGCCAATCGACCGCGTAAGCGTCATTGCCAGTGTTATCGGCATTGGGGGCTGCATGGGGGGCTGTGCTCTAAGACGTGTGACTGGTAATGGGCTTGTTATGTCGGGCTGGCACCTTCCGGCTTTTGCTTATGGGGCTGGGCAATTTCGCCCGGATTGAGGAAATCATTATGACTAAACGTAACTTCGAAAAAAGTGTTCGGACGCTGAAAAGCCTTCGTGACACGTACTACAGCCAGCTCGACATTAGCGTTGTAACTGAATTGAATGCCGTGATTGCCGAGCTTGAGAAAGCTGACAGTCAGCTGAATGCAGAACGCAAGCAGGATTTGGGTTTGCGCGCGCTTCAGGTTTTAGGCCTTGTCATCCGTCTGGTCAGCAATATTCACGACTGGATGAAATGATGAATTCAGCCAAGGCGCAGCAAGCCCATTAATTCTTTTTGGCGTTTAATATGAATCTTGGTAAGTCAATCCATACTTGTAGGGTAAAGCGAGGAATTTCGCAGGCTGAGCTCGCCCGCCGCTCCGGCTGCTCCGTATCCTATCTGTCGATGCTCGAAAATTCCAAACGTGATCCCACGATGTCTACCGTTCAGAGCATCGCTACTGGGCTCGGCGTACCAGTTGAAATCCTATTTTTCCTTGGTGCAGAGCACGGCGAACTGGCCGGCATCGACAAGGCGTTAGCGGGACAGCTAGCTCTAACAGCGTTGGAACTGCTTGATGAACAGTTCGTCGAATAAATCAGGGCTCAACCCTGTCTATCCATTCGAGCCCATCCACGGGCTATCTGCCTTGTCAAAGGCCTTAGGTGTCCATCAAGACATACTAATCAAATACGCTCAGCGCGCGGATCAGCTGTACCGAGTGGCGAAGCAAGAAAAAAAATCAGACGGTACGATCCGGCAAACGTTTGACGCATACCCAGTTCTTAAGTCTATCCAGACTCGGATTCAACAGCGTATTCTTAAACGAGTGATTTATCCGGCGTACTTGCACGGAAGCCTTAGCGGATGCAGTCCACGGACAAACGCCGGGATGCATATCGACGCGAAAATCGCATTCGCGGAGGACATCGCCAACTTTTTCCCGTCTTGTCGTTATGGTCTTATAAAGAAGATATGGATAGGGCTAATGGGCTTCTCCGATGAAGTAGCTGAAATTTTGGCTAGGTTGACGACTAAGGATGGCGGGTTGCCGCAAGGTGCTGTAACTAGTTCGTTCTTGGCTAACCTAATCTTTTGGAATTACGAACCCGGCTTGGTGGAAAGGCTTAACGCAAACGGGCTGACGTATTCGCGTTACGTGGATGACATTAGCGTCTCTAGCAGACAACGACTACCAGTGAAGGCTCAATCTCGACTTGTTAGCGACGTATTTGGCATGTTGTTGCATCACGGGTTCCAGCCCAAGCGCGCTAAGCATGAAGTCTTCACTGCTCGTAAGGCCATGCGTACCACAAAGCTCCTGAACAATAGGCGTGTGGCGCTGACGCCAGCGCAGCGGCAAAATATACGTTCAGCGGTTTACTCTATTGAAAGGCAGGTGGCGGCGGGCGAACGCAGTGGTGATATAGAGAAAGAGCTCGCGCGCGTTGCGAGCAGAGTTGGGAGGCTTGGTGGTTTTCATGCAAAAGAAGGCTTAGCTCTGAAGCTACGGCTGAAGGTCGTTCGCTTGACGTTGGAAGCAACTCCCTCACAAATTATTGATCAAGTACCGCAACGCGTGGGCACAGCAACAACTGATACTCATAAGTTGCCGCCTTGGGAAGAGTAAATACACATCTTTGATTGCCAGGGAGCTTTACAGATTACTCAATATGGATCTCTCATCTCGGCACAAAGTCCAATCGTGTAGAAATGTAACTTGATTGACAACAACTAATTAATCCGTTAGCCTGCTGTGAGCTAGTGCCACAGCGCTGACTGCTTCAAGGCAGGCGTTGTCGGATTCTTACCAGTTGATTGCTGGCTGGTTCATCGTAGCGCCCAATGGGATCATCATGCAGGCACTTCTGGGACTTCCAGCGAATACCCTATTGAACAAATTTGGTTCAGGTACGCATGCCCCCGGTTCAGGCAGTGCTGCCGCTTTGATTGGACTGCTTGCCGCCCAGCTTGTAGTGACAGTCGGGCAACTAACCCTAGATAGGGACGAATATCGATCTCATCATTTTGCTGTGCAAGAGATTTGCACAAGGATTCAAACGGTCTTAATACCTACGTTGTCCAAGCTGTTTCAGGATGACGCCGAGGCGTTTGATTTAGTTATCAGCGCACGCAGGGCGCGTGATCAAGCGATTGATGGACGTCAAAAGCGAAAGTACGCTGCGGACGCGCTCGATCAATTGAAGGTTGCGACGGCAATTCCGTTCAGCATTGCCGACGCCTGTTTGGAGTTGATAGACCTTTCCGCAAAAGTGTTTGATGTAGGATTCAGAGGAGCACGTGGCGACACAGGAGTTGCGTTGAGCGCAGCAGTCTCGGGTGTGCTGTCTTCGGTATTCGTTATTAACCTAAATCTGAAATCATTTCGGGGCAGTTACTGGGCTCGCCAGCGGCGCGAAGAATGTGATCTATTACAGCGGACTGCAAGTGAAAAGTACCAGGCTGCACTAGCGCGTGTTGCGCACCTCCGCTCCGAAGACACTGAAGCATTGCGAGTCGACGGAGCCGACCCCATCGCCGACCTTTGGTCGCGCTCTAAACGTAGCTATACAGATCAGGAAATCGAACAGCGGGCATCAGAATTACAAGCCCTGGTATGGCAAAAGCGTGCAGATCTGTGGATAGACTCCGACACTGGCGTGCCGACGGATCCAGTTGATATGCTTAACCCCGATGTTGCCCTAAGAATGCTGGGTTATAACTTTTGTCTGGTTGAGACTCTTGGGATGTTCTCTTCAAACGTAGGGGCATTTGAAGTCGCAGGATTACTGGAAGCGCAGCCTGGTCGAGTGAGTGTGTCGAGACAGATGCAACAAGACGTGCGCCTGTTCACAGCTGCTCATGAGCTAGGTCATGTTGTCCTTCACCCCCATTTGAAGGAGGCCCATCGAGACCGGCCGCTTGACGGCTCTACCCAGTCGAGAGCCAAAATTGAGAGGGAAGCCGATAAGTTTGCTTCCAGCTACTTAATGCCAGCTAATTTGGTTCGGACGCGGTTTTCCAGAGTCTTTGGCAATGCCCCGTTTTTTCTTAATGATGACACTGCTTTTGCACTTCTTGGCGTGGGTCTTGGGGAGGCGCGTCGTCGCATCAAAAATATCCGTAGCCTGTCGCGGATGCTCGCTGGCGCTGAACGGTTCAATGGTCGGCAGGTAATTTCGTTGGTGGGCCAATTCAAAGTTTCTATGACGGCAATGGCCATTCGTCTTGAGGAACTTGAGCTGCTCCGAATGGATTAGCTAAGTTCGACCACCCGTTACACCGAAGGAAGAAGATCGTCTGTCGCTTGGCTATTAAGCACATTGATAGATGCCGGCTTGGTGTTCAGTGATGGGGTACTTTACGCAACCCATATAGATGAGATATCACCGAAAAATCTCGTTCACTGTAATCACTATTTAGCCAAGATGATCGAGGAGAAATGGCCCGACGTGTAATGAAATGAAGCGTCGCTATATCGAGATGGTTTTTCATAAAAGACTCGGAGTCTTTCGCTTAGCAACAGGTCTGATGCAGCGCGCCAAGGTCACGTCTGACCGGCGGCCAATTTGTTCCCTGATTTGATATGGCTGCAGTCCAACCATCGCCGCTTCAGTGCGGTAACCCGCACGTAGACTGTGACCCGCGACCATCTTTGCTGCCTCTTTACCTGCCATCATTCGCACGGACGACTTGACGATCAACGCGACGGTCTGTGGTATCAGCGCCTTGCGCCCCACAAGCTGATCGTACCGGTTCAGTGGGCCTGTCGTGATCCTAGCCAATTCGAGCCAAGTAAGCAGCGCTTTTACGGGGCGGCGGTTGCCTCGCGTATAGGGTATAACACGGTACGTCCTACTCCCTCATGGTCGGTCTTGGACCGTCTAAGTAGCAGCTCCAAGCCACTGTCGTAGTAAGCTATATCCTCGGATCGCAGCCCCACCAGTTCCGAGCGCCGGAACACACCAGCGAAGCCAATCAACAATAGATCCTTGTCAGTTGCGCTCTTTGTAGCTTTGGACCCATTCGACTACCTCCTTTGCACTGTAGAGAGGTTGCGCCCTGCCCGATTTTGTCGGCAAACGTATCGCCTTCGGAAAGCCCGGCAGGCAAGCCATTCGCTCGCGCACAACTTGAGGTTCACGCTTGAGGTATTGCGCGATCATAGAGATGTCCCACAATTCAATGGACAATGGGATGGCCGGCCGCACATAGCCAGCCAAGGCCTCGGCTAGCCGCTCGACGAATTCCGTATCATTCATGACTTGCCTACCTATTCTCATGGGCTCGCGCAGAGAGGTGCGCGGTCATTAGACACATGATGAGGTCAGCCATCTAGCAAGGGTATAAGCCACATCAATCATTTGCCAAATCGATGCCAAAAAGATTATAGAAATTGACGTATAGAATTCAACTGGCGCACCTGCTGACTTAAGGTTTTCGCCCGATCAGACTTCGATCTTAACGGTCTAACTTGCGCACCACGTCGACAGTGGTCGAAAGCCGTACCTCTGCACTGCACTCGCGTACTAAAAATCGACGGCTCTGGCGCCAAGCCTCCTCCTCCGATGTAGGTCCCACGCATACCGCAAACACCGCATCTTGGAAATTACTTCAACTTCTTGGACAACTCTTCTGCCGTCTCATTGTAGTAGGTCTGAAGCTCATTCAAGTTTCGGTGTCCAACAACCCTCGCCAGTTCAAGCACGTTGAGTTTTTTTGCGAGTCGCGTGATCGCTTCGTGACGGGTATCGTGGAATTTCAAGTCTTCGATCTGGCATCGCTCCTTCGCCTTACGGAACAAGGCGTCCAGGCTCGCAGCGCTGATGCCGAACAGCGTGTCACCTGGGGGCATCAGCGCGATCAGATCCAGTGCACGGCTGGACAAAGGCACGTCACGCTTGGTACCGTTCTTGGTACGAGGAAGATGGGCCACACGCCCCTTGATGTCGCTCCGCTTCAAGCCACATATCTCGCCGGCTCGCATCGCCGTCTCAATCGCGAACAGAAACGCCACCGCGACCGCGCCGCTCTTTGTGCTCACAGGAGCTTCGTCGAATCCCAATGCCACGCATAGGCGAATTATTTCGTCTTCACTTATACGCCGGTCGCGCGGCGCCGAGCCTTTCGGTCTGCGTACATCGGTGGTTGGACTTTTCGAGATCCACTTCCACTCACGCCGAGCGGTCGTGAACACGTGCGACAGGAGATTGAGTTCGCGGATCACGGAAGCTCCTAGGACCTTGTCTTCGAAGTTCGCGGCGGCGGTGCCGCGGAGCCGTAGGTCACGCCATTGGCCAAGTATGTCCGAGGTGACATCGGACAAGCGCAAACTACCGAGACGTCGGCTGGCCACGACGTGATCCGCGATGGCCGCAAGCCGATGCCGCTCCATGCGATGTCCGCGTTTATGCACCGACACCTCGCGCAGGTAGCGGTTAAAGGCGTCGTCCAGTGTCTTAGATTCTCCAGGCTCCGCATTCACTCCACTTCGAATCTCGGTCTCACGCGCACTAGCCCACGCCACCGCCTCGGCTTTGGTCGAAAACGTCTTGGTGTCCCGCGTGCCCCGCACCGCTACCGACGCACGCCAGCCCTTACCGGATTTGCTGTAGCTGGCCATAGCTGAGTTGTGTAAAACGTGTGTAAATTTTGTGTAAAGCGTATCCCAAAATAGCGGTATTAAGCGCACGTTTGTGTGATTTCCCACAAACAAAAAACGCCATAAACCCCTGATTTTCAAGGATTTATGGCGTTTTATGATCTTTGTCAGAAAAGCGGACTGGTGCTCCGAGCCGGAATCGAACCGGCACGCCTTGCGGCGGGAGATTTTAAGTCTCCAGTGTCTACCAATTTCACCATCGGAGCTACGCAGCCCGGCATTATGCCACGAACGGTATATAACTGCTATACCGGCAACTATTGAATCCGATAACATGGCATGATTGCTAACATCGATACTGCCGGATTCAACATGACCACCTTCCGACGCCTGCTCTCCGCCCTGCTCCTGCTGTTATTGACACTATGCGGCGCCGCTGCCGCCGACAACACCGCCCCCGCGCCTGCGGCCGCACCGGTCCAGGCCAAGCTGGTCTTCGCCAACCGTACCATCTTCGTGTTCCGCGCCGGCTTGTCGGGATTTTCGCCCGCCGACCGCGCCGAGGGCGCGCACAAGCGGCTCGACGCGGCGCTGGCCCGCAACGGCGCGCAGCAAACCTCGATCCGTCCGATCAACGAAGGTACGCAGGTGCTGCTCGACGGCGCCCTGCTGTTCCTGGTCACGCCGGCCGACATCAACCCGCTGGCCGGCGATACCACCGACAGCGTCGCCAGCGAGAGCGCCGCGCAGTTGACCAAGGCGCTGGCCGAGCGCCGCGAACAGGCCAGTCCACGTTACCTGCTGATCGCCGCCGCGTTGTGCGCGCTGGCCACGCTGGTTTACGGTCTGGTACTGCGCGGCTTGTTCCTGCTGCATCGCTGGGTCGGCAAGAGGTCGACCCAGGCCGTCAGCCGCCGTCTCGGTCAGATCCGCGTCAAGAACGTGCGCGTGCTCGACATCGAACACTACGTGGCCTTCATGCGCCACCTGGTCAACCTGCTGATCTGGGGCCTGCGCCTGATGGCCACCTATCTGTGGGCCGCTTTCGTGCTCGGCAAAGTCCCCTACTCGCGCAGCTGGGGCGAACGGCTGCAGGATTACCTGATCGACGTTGCCGCCGGCGTCGCCGGCAGCATCGTCGAAGCGCTGCCCGGACTGGTGCTGGTAGCGGTGATCGCCGCGTTGGCGCGGATGGTGATGCTGACCGCGTCCTCGGTATTCAAGCGCGTCGAGAGCGGCGAGCTGCAAATCGCCTGGCTGGACCGCGACACCGCCACGCCCACCCGCCGCATCTTCAACGTGGTGGTCTGGCTGTTCGCGCTGGCGATGGCCTATCCCTACCTCCCGGGCGCACACACGGCCGCGTTCCAGGGCGTGTCGGTGCTGGTCGGCCTGATGGTGTCGATCGGCGCGTCCAGCATCGTCGGCCAGGGTGCCAGCGGCTTGATCCTGATGTATGCGCGCTCGCTGCGCAAAGGCGAGTACGTGCGCATCGGCGAATCCGAAGGTACGGTGGTCGAGGTGGGCATGTTCGAAACGCGTCTGCGCACCGGCCTCGGTGAAGAGATCACGATGCCCAACGCCTGGGTGCTGTCCAACACCAGCAAGAACTATTCGCGCGCCCATGCCGGCACCGGCTATGTGCTCGACACCACCGTCACCATCGGCTACGACACGCCGTGGCGTCAGGTGCATGCGATGCTGGAACTGGCGGCCGCGCGCACCGAAGACATCGCGACGACGCCGAAGCCGTATGTCATGCAGATCGCGCTGTCGGACTTTTATCCGGAATACCGGCTGGTGGCTTATTCCACTGTGGAGACGCCGCGCCGCCGCGCCGAGGTGCTCAACCAGCTGCACCAGCAGATCATCGACGTATTCAACGAATACGGCGTGGCGATCACGTCGCCGCACTTCACGCAGGAGCCGGCGACGGCGCACGTGATCCCGAAGGAGGACTGGCATCCTGCACCGGCCGTCGCGCCTATCGACGTCACGCAGGACGAGGCTTCACGCTAGCCAGTGCGGTCAGGATTTGTCTTGCCGCTCGCGGTCGCGCGCCACCGGCGGCAGGCGGTGCTTGGACTGGCCGATCTTTTGCGCACGGTAGATGCCCGCGTGGCCGGAGAACAGATACGCCACCACACAGGCCAGCGCGGCGTAAGGCCCGATCTGCGGGCCGAATAATTCGATCGCCATGATGGTCGATGCCAGCGGCGTGTTGGCCGCTCCCGCGAACACGGCGACGAAGCCCAGTCCCGCCAGCAGCGCAAACGGCAGATGCAGCAACGGCGCCAGCGCGTTGCCCAGCGTCGCGCCGATGTAGAACAGCGGCGTGACCTCGCCACCCTTGAAGCCGCTACCCAGCGAGGCGACGGTGAAGGCGAACTTGCCGAAGAAATCCCACGGCACCACCGGCTGCGCAAACGACTCGACGATCACCGGGATGCCAAGGCCGATGTAGCGCGTGCCGACCAGCCATACCGCCGTCGCCACCACCACGCCGCCGATCAGTGGCCGCAGCGGCGCATACGCCACATGGCGCTTCATGAAGGCCGATGCGGCGTGCGTGGATTTGGCGAACAGCATGCCCGTCAGGCCGAACACGATGCCTGCCACGAGCACGGCGGCCACGCTCAACAGGCCGATCGGCACCATCGCGTTCATCGCGTAATGCGTGTGATGCACGCCCCAGGCCATGCCCACCTGGTCAGCGGCGATGGCCGCGACCATGCAAGGGAAGATGGCGTCGTAGCGCAGGCGGCCGATGGCCAGCACTTCCAGCCCGAAAATGGCGCCGGCCAGCGGCGTGCCGAACACGGAGGCGAAGCCGGCGCTGATGCCAGCCATCAGCAGGATGCGGCGCTCGGCGTGGCGCAGGCGGAACACGTGCGTGAGCTGGTCGGCCAGCGTGCCCCCCATCTGCACCGCCGTGCCTTCGCGCCCGACCGAGGCGCCGAACAGGTGCGAGATCACGGTACCGGCCAGCACCAGCGGCGCCATGCGCAGCGGGACGACTTTTTGGGGATCGTGGATTTCGTCGATCAGCAGGTTGTTGCCCGCCTCGACGCTGCTGCCGAGCTTGAGATAGATCCAGCCCACCGCGAAGCCGGCCAGCGGCAGCAGCCAGATGATCCAGCGGTGCGCCTCGCGCCAGTTGGTGGCCAGGTCCAGCGCGAACAGGAACAAGGCGGACGCGGTGCCGCTGAGCACGGCGATCAGTCCGGCGATGAAGGTCCATTTGCCGATGTACGGCAGCAAGGCGATTTGCTCTGGGTAGCGGGATGATCTCATTGGCTTGCATACTAGCAAATAAGACCGGCGGCGACAATCGGCCTGCTGAGATGGATCAAAAGGCGGCCAGATGGGTCTAACACCTTGTCAGCGCGTTATTGACCTGGATTCAGGTCGGCGGGAGTATTGTGTGATGGAAGAGCGTCTTGCAAAACTGGAAGCGGTATCCGACAGCACCGTGTCAGCGGTCGCTGAATTGAGAGTTGACATGAATGATCGATTCAAGCTTGTTGAGGCGCAGTTGGTCGAACTGCGTAGGCAAAAAGCCGATACCGAACTTATTCAAAGCAAACTGGATGCGCAAGGACGCCAAATTGCAGAATTAAGGCAAGATATGGACCGTCGGTTTGCCGAGCAAGTTGACCAGACCAAAGAGCTACGGTCGGAACTGCGTACATTGACTCGCTGGATCGTCGGCAGCCAGATCACCGTGGTCCTGTTCCTGGTTGGCCTCTCGGCCAAACTCATCACGTTATCCTGAACCCGCCTCAAGCCAGCCGCACCAGCGGGTTGGCGATGATGTTGTCGATCTGGCGGATCGCCTCTTCGCAGGCCGCGGCGATGGCTTCGTCCTCGTTGTCGCGCACGAACTGCATGGTCGCGCCTTCGAACACTTCAATCCCGTCCACACCAGCCCGCTCGATGTCGCAGCTGGCGGTCCAGCGGCGGTCGGTGGTCGGCAGCGCCGTCGGCACGATTTCCCATCCTTTGTAGTGGATCTTGTCCATGATGCTCTCCTTGAGATGTAGCCAGACTATCATGAAGAGGCATCATCGCCGCGCACGGATGCGCGGCGATCACAGCAGGAAGACTACTCTTCGCCGGCGCCGATGGTGCGGCCGATAGGCTGCTCCATGTTCGCCAGGAACCAGGTCAGCGAAGTCATCACGGCGACGTGGCGCTTCAGCTCCAGCGGGTTCACCTTGTCCAGCGTGTCGGCCGGCGTGTGGTGGTAGTTGAAGTAGAAGCTCGAATCGACCAGCGGTTCGAACACCGGCACGCCGGCGCGCTCCATCGGGCCGGTATCGGCGGCGCCGGCGATGTCGCGGCGTTCGAAGATGCCGGCGCCGATCGGCGCCAGCGACTCTTTCAGCGGCGCGAAGTATTTCACCATCGGCGGCGTCACGCTGCCGACGACACCGAACGGACGGCCGCCGCCGCTGTCGGACTCGATCGCGGCGAAGTGCTTGTTCAGCTTGTCCTTGTTGGCGTCGAAGTACGCGCGGCCGCCACGGGTGCCGTTCTCCTCGTTCATCCAGGCGATCACGCGGATGGTGCGGCGCGGATGCAGGTCCAGTTTTTTCAGCGTCTCGATCACGCCCATCGCGCCGGTCACGCCGGTGCCGTCGTCATGCGCGCCGGTGGCCAGGTCCCACGAATCGAGGTGGCCGGACACGATCACCACTTCATCGGCCTTGTCGGTGCCCGGCCAGTCGGCGATCACGTTGAAGCTGTCCGCTTCCGGCAGGTTTTGCGGCGTCAGCGTCAGGTGCATCTTGACCGGGCCTCGCGCCAGCAGGCGGTCCAGCAGCATCGCGTCTTCGGTGGTGATGGCGGCTGCCGGAATGCGCGCGCCGTCAACCACGCCGGTGGCGCCGGTGTGCGGAATGCGGAAATTGGCGCCGCCGACCGAGCGCACCAGCGCTCCTGCCGCGCCCAGCTCCGCCGCCGTTTTCGGTCCCAGGAAGCGCGCGCCCGAACCGACGCCGTAGGCCGGACCGGCATGACCACGATCCGCCATCTCCTGGTCGAACGGCACGTCCAGCAGCACGATGCTGCCCTTGACCTGAGCCGCCTTCTCTTTCATCTCCTGCACGCTGTGCACCACCAGCACCGGCGCGGTCAGGCCGGCGGCGGGCGTCGCGCCCGAACCGCCCAGCGCCGTCAGCACGATCTTCTGCGAGATGCCGGCCGGACGGCCTGCGTAGTCGACCAGTTCCGCCGTCTCCGCGCCGCGCACCCAATGCGGCACCTTGACCGGCTGCAGCGTGACCTTGGCGCCCAGCTTGCGCATCGCCGCTGCCACCTGCTCCACCGCCGCCGCCGCACCCGCGGAGCCGGACAGGCGCGGGCCAACCAGATCGGTCAGGTCGGCCAGCCGTTCGTAGGTCCAGTCATCCTTCATCGCGCTGTCGCGGATTTGCGCCAGCGTCGCTGGATCGTTGGCCGGCGCGGCGATCACGCCGGCGCTCAGCAGGCAGGAGGCAAGCAAGGTAAGGGACAGCGGGGACTTGAAGACGGATTTCATGCGTTTCCTATAATGTGTAGGGGGAATTACAAGAGCGATCCAAACGATAACCCATCGTGAGGAACTTGTCATCAATGTTGATTTGTCATGGCCGTTGCACTACCATGAAAGTTCAACTGCTTGAACAAACTGCCTTAAGGAAGCCATGCTCAAAGGTCAAATCTGCACCGTGCGCCACCTGCTGACCGCCGATCTGAACACCTTCATCGCGCTGGCCAACGACCTGCCCTCGCGCGGCGATTATTTTTCCAGCCACTTCAAATCGCCGGAGACGCTGCGCAAGGAGTTCGCGCAGAACGGCTTCGTCACCGACGACAGCGAACTGTTTGTCATCGAGGACAACGCGCACCACATCGTCGGCGTCATCACGCATTTCAAGAGCCGCACGCCGGTCGCGCGCGAACTTGGCTACCGGCTGTTCGATCCCAAGCTGTCCGGGCGTGGCTACGTCACCGAGGCCTGCCGCCTGCTGGTCGATTACTTGTTCAATGTGCACCAGTACCACCGGCTGGAACTGCTGTCCGCGCCGGAGAACGTGGCATCGATCCGCGTCGCGCAAAAATGCGGCTTCAGCCCCGAGGGCACGCTGCGCCAGAGCTTTTTCATCAACGGCAGATACCGGGACGTGCAGGTGTTCAGCCTGTTGCGCCCCGAGTGGGAAGCCTCGAAAGGCTAATTGTTACAAGCCATTACCGGAATGGCTGCTTTGTAAGCATGTGTATAAGGCGTGGCGCTTTTTTCCCGAACATTTATAGTGAAGTCACTGGCCAACGGATTAATTCCGATCCGGGCCGCAGCAAGGGGAAATACCATGTTGAACAAAAAATTTCTGGGTGTAGCGTTACTGGCCGCAGCAGCAGTATCGACGTCGGCCTTCGCAGGCGACCGTGATTTCAACACGGTGGCAGGTGCTGTGGTCGGCGCCGCGATCGGCAACAGCGCCGGTGGCCGCGATGGCGCCATCGTCGGCGGCCTGGTTGGCGCGGCCGTTGGCAACAGCATCAACACCAACGACCGTTATTACGACCGTGGCCGCGGTGGCCGCTACGTAGAGACCCGCGTGTACTCGCAGCCCGCACCGGTGTACTACGAATCGGCCCCGGTGTACTACGCACCGCCGCCGCGCTACTACGCTCCGCCGCCACAAGTGGTGTATGTTGAGCCGCGTCCTTACTACCGCGAATATCGCCGCGACTACTACGGCGACCGCTGGGAACATCACCGTCACTACGGCCGCTAATCCCGGCAGTCCCAAGAAGCCCTTCCTTCGCGAAGGGCTTTTTTTTTCGTCTCCCCCCGCTAGCACGCAGCATCGGCGCTAGCCTGGGGAAATCATGACGACAGCAGACGCAATCATCGCTTTGGAACTGGGCCACTATCGCCTGCGCGAGCAAATCGGCGGTTCGGCCTACGGCATCATCTGGCGCGCCGGCGGCCCGCACGCCACCCGCGACGTGGCCCTCAAGTTCATCAACCAGGAGCAAATGGCGCGCGCGCTGCCGGCCCAGCGCGAACGCTGGATCGCCAGCGCGAGCAATGAAATCGCTTTTTTACAGTCGCTGGAGCCATGGGACGAGCGCCACATCGTACGCCTGCTCGACAGCGGCTGGCACGAAGGCCTGCCGGTGCTGGCGCTGGAACTGATGGCAACGGACCTGGGCAAGCACATGGTCGCGCTGAAAAGCCGTGGCGAGGCGGTTCCGCTGCCGAGGGTGCTGGGGTGGATAGCCCAGATCAATCAGGCGCTGGCCAAGGTGCATCAATACGGCTGGCGCTACCTCGACCTGAAACCTGCCAACGTGCTGCTGGACCGGCATCTGAATGCCGTCAAGCTGGCCGATTTCGGCACCAACCGCCAGCTGGGCAGCCTGCAGGCGCACTCGTATGCAGGCACCGCCAACTGGCAGGCGCCGGAGCAGTTCTTCCCTGTGGACGGCGGGGGGTATGCCACCGGCGCCCGCAGCGACTATTTTTCGCTGGGGGCGATGTTCTATTTCCTGGTCACCGGCGGACTGCCGCTGCGGTTCTGCAGCGATTGCGGGCAGGCCTACCGTGAGCATCACACCGCCGGCGCGGACCTGCTGCGCCAGATGCATGGCGGAGCGATACCTGCTGCGCTGCAGGCGGAGGAGGAAGCGCGCTTCGCCGCCGCCATTCCCGTATCCATGCGCGACGCGGCACTGGAGTTGTTGCAAACGTTGCTGCATATCGATCCGGCCCAGCGTCCTCGCCATGCGATCCAGATCAGCCGCATGCTCAATGCGATACAGGGCGTCAAGCCTGTGCGCGGCACTTTCGGCGCCGCAGATCCTGTTCTTAACATGAACCGTCCGACCGCCGAAAACGGCTGGCGCGGCATACAGGGGGCATGATGGCGATCTCGCTGCGTTTCTCTTCCAATACCGCGCGCGCTACGCCGCAGGTCCGGCGGACGCCCTTCTCCGTGGCCGATATCTTCGCCTCAGTGGCCGATGCCGCCGCGCGCAACGCGGGCCTGGCGGCCACCATCGCGATACTGGCGGCGCTATGCGGCTTGCAGGTACTGGCCTTGCTGCGCGCTCCCGAGGCCTGGCTGCCGGCCGCCATCACCGTCAAACTGGCGCCCGGCGAAAGCATCGTGCTAGGCCAGCACGAACTGGCGGCGCCGCAAGCGGACCGCAACCACCTGTCGTTGCGGCGCGACGCGCAGGACGGTTGGATGTTGCGCAATCTGAGCGCGTCGCGCCAGGTCGTCTTGATGCGCGACGCCGGCGAGCAGCGCATGGGCAGCGTGCCCCTGCAGGCGGGGCAACGCTTCCAGATCGACAGCGCGCTGTTCGACGTGCAGGCCGCAGATGCCGGCAGCGTCACCTTTTCCCGCGACGGCCACGAATGGCGCTACAACGGCGCCGTGCTGTACCGCGACGGACGCCAGCAGGCCAACTGCCCGCAGTCGCATGTGGCGTCGAAGATGCTGTCGGTCTGGAACCGCTACGCGCCGGGCGTGCTGACGATTTCTCGTCCACTCTCCTTTGGCGGCAATCTGTATTGCGACAACCGGCTTGGCCTGGCCCAAGTCACGCCGGGTGCCGCGCAACTGGCGCGCAGCAATGGACGCTTGCAGCTCTCGGCCGGCAATCCGGATGGCGATCGCGCTACGGTGCTTGTGCTGAACGGCGGTGCGCAAAGCGATCTGCGCAAGCAGGAGGCTGCGCTGGCCGGCGTGACCGCGATCGTGGTCGGCCACACGCGCTTTCAGCTCAGCGCCGACGCCGATCGGCTCACATTGAAGCCAAGCCGCCACATCAAGCTGTTCGGTGGGCCGGAATTGAAACTGCCGGAGCAAGTCAGCTGGCAATGGCAGCAACGCGCATTGTGGGACGATGGCCATGTGAAGGCGGTCTGGATCGGACTTGCAACCAGCATTGCCTGCATCGCCGCCGGCCTCGCGTGGACCGCCGTGCGAGTGCGGGGCGGAGCGGCGAACCTTGGCATGCTGCCAGCCGCCGGCTGCGTGCTGGCCACCGGCGTCATCGCGCTGATCTTGCAGCGCGCCGGCTACGCGCCCAGCGCCGCCAGTTCGCTGCTGCTGGCCGCCTGCTCGCTGCTGCTGTGGCTTGCACTTCCCGGCCGCCTGACATTGCTGGCCGCCGCCAGCGTCGTGCTGCTGGCGGCTGGCCTGCTGGCGCAGCTGGAGCTCGGCCTCGGCGCGCCGGAATCGTCCTGGCTGCGCTACTACCAGAAAAGCGCGGCGCTGCTGGCCATCGGTCTCGGCCTCGGCGCCATGCTGCGCCTCTGGGCACTACGCCAGGCGGCGCGCGGAACGCACCTGCGGCAACGCAGCATCGAATGGATGCTCGCCGCATTCGCCACCGTGGCGCTGGCCGCGCTGGCCGCACAGGTACTATGGGGCGACGAAACCGGCGTCTTCGACCTGCAGCCGGTCGAACTGGCCAAGCTGGCCCTGACCGCCCTCACCGCCCACTGCCTCGCGCTGCGCTTCAACTGGCACAGCGGGCCGCAGCACCTGGCGGAACAAGGCGCGCGCTGGCTGCAGCTGATCGCCCCCGCGCTGCTGTTTGTCGCCCTGCTCGGCCTGTCGCTGGTGCAGGTGGACGACTTCTCGCCGCTGATCCTGCTGCTGGTCTGGAGCACCGTCATGGCCTTTGCCTACGCCGTCGCCGCCCGCAACCACAAATTGGCCGCAGCGCTGATCGTCATGGCGCTGACGGCGGCGGGCGCCATCGTCTACCTGCGCTGCGTCGGCACGGACGACCTGATACGCTGGGGTTTCTACGCCGACCGCTTCCTGGTCTGGCTCAATCCCGCCGAGCACCCGCACACCGGACAACAGCTGCTGCTGGGCGCCCGCGCCATTGCGGACGGCGGCTGGCTGGGCGCCGACCACTGGATGGGATTGCGCTCGCTGGGCATGTCGGCCGGCAGCGCGGTGCAGATCCCCGCCGTGCAGGACGACTTCGCGGCCTCGTTCTTCCTCAACCGCCACGGACTGGCCGGCGGACTGCTGCTGTGGGTGGCGCAAGCCGCCTTCCTGGCCGGCATCGCCATCAGCGCCGCCCGCGCCTACAAGGCCGGCGCCGGCGCGGGCGGCTTCCGCCACGCATGGTCAGGCCGCTTCCGCTACTTCATGCTGTGCGGCGGCGGCGCCTTCGTGCTGGGCCATTTCCTGCTGTCCTGGGGCACCAACCTGGCGATCTTCCCCATCATGGGCCAGCCCATGAGTTTCCTGTCCGCCGGCGGCAGCCATTTGCTGTTTTTCCTTTGCCCCCTGCTAGCGTTTAGTGCCATCAGCGCGCCATCTTTAGAAGGAGAATGAATCATGCCGATCTATGTTCAACACCAGGTTTTGGGCCGCATCCCCGACGTTTTCAACGCGGAAGCGATCTGGCAGGCGCCGGGCCTGGCGCTGTTTTCGCGCCGCCCGCTGCTGCGCGACCTGCTGGAGCGCAGCCCGCGCGAACACAAAGGCCGCGCCGCCACGCGCTGCTTCTCCCATGTCACGCTGATGCTGCCGCAAGAAGAAGTCGACGACGACTACCACCTCACGCGCGGCGCACGCGCCCGCGACCTGGCGCAAACACTGACGGCGCTGCACCAGAAGGACTTCGGCGACCTGCTCGGCGGCGACCAGGTGCGCTACGACGTGGTCGGCACATCGTCGCTGGCGCCGGGCGAAATCGAGGTCAAGTTCGGTCATGCGGTGTACCTGCCCGCCGCCGACGAAAAGATCCTGTACAACGTCAGCGTGTCGCGCGACAGCGCCATCTGGCATCCGGTCTGCCCGATTTACCCCAACCAGCGCCTGGCCCTGATCGGCGGCGAAGGCGGCGAAGCCAGCTTCGTCGCCAGCGGCTGGCCGTTCGGACCGGACGGCGCCATCCTGGTCATCAACGACGGTCCGGATGCGCCGCCGGTGGTGCAGATGCGCCCGAAAGACGCCTACGATTGCCGCTTCGATCCGCGCAGCGGCTGCTACACCATCAAGTCCACGCGAGAAGTACCCGGCGGCAGTCCGCGCCTGCTGCTCAAGATCGCCCGCACAGCCACCGCCGCCGCCACGCCGCCGGCGCATGCCGCAGCCGGTGATACGATCAGCATTCCGGCCGCCGGCACCACGCGCGACGCCGCCCGTTCCGCCAAACCGGCGGTCTGGCAGAGCCGCATCGACGGCGCTCCGCTGGACCAGACCGCAGTCCCCGTCAGCCACAAGCCGGCGAACAAGCCGGGCCAAAACTTCGGCGAGAGCGACGCCACCTACGCCCCGGTGTCGCAGCAGCGCGTCAGCCTGGTGGCGCTGGCGTTGCCGCGCTTGAGCCGTTACCGCGACACTGGGGCGCAATCGCTGGAGCTGCCGTTCAACCGTTCGCTGGCGCTGTCCGCCGAGGGCACGCCGGTGATCAGCTTCATCGTCGATGCCGCCGATGAGCTGTATGCCTGCACCGCCGACGGCCGCCAGCGCATAGGCACCCCGGCCACCTTCACCCCGGTGGATTCGCATGCGATCCGGCTTCTACCCGCCGCGCCGCAAATGGCCGACCGCTATCGCGCCGTGGTCTGCCTTGCGCGGCCGGTCGGCGCCGCCGTCGCCAACGGCGCGCGCTTTACCTTCGGCCGCAATTCGCCGATGCTGGCCGCGCTGCGCCTGCTCGATTCGCCGTCCTTCATGAAGCGTGCCGACGGACCCAACACCGCCAGCGCGGACCGCATCGGCCTGTCGCGCAACGCGTTCAGCTTCGAGACGTCGGCCAAGGGCTACAAGATCGGCCGGCTCAGCGCCACGCAGGCCTTGTACCACCTCGACGACAAGCTGGAATTCGTCGCCAGCATCGGCGACGCCAGCACGGATGTGCCATATCTGCTGCCGCATGGCCATCACCTGGTGGCCGGCCACTACGTGCTGCGCTTCGACGCGTAAGCACACGAGGAGCCTGCATGGAAACGGCTAAACTCTACGCGGTGGGCGCGTTCGCGGCGGGACTGGTGATCACGCTGTTCCTGGCCGCCTACCTGACGCCGCGCCAGTGGTGGCGCCGTCCCAATGCCCGCGCATTGCTGATCATGGTGGTCGGCGCATGGGGCTTCGGCAGCCTGATTTTGTACGCGGCGCACGGCAGGGCTGCAACCGGACCTGCACCGCTCCCCGGCACGACCGAACCCGCCATTGCCGCCACTGCTGCGATCGCAGCGGCGGCGCGCGACGCCGGCGAACCATCGCCCGCGCTCATCGCGGGCCAGCCATTCGCCGTCCACCGCGACCTGAACCTGCGTACCGCGGCCGGAGTGCATGCGGCGCGACTGGTCATCGTGCCGGCCGGCTCCGTCGTCACGCCGACCGGCGAACAGCGCGGCGACTGGTGGCAAATCAAGGCCAGCGTGGCCGGGCGCGAAAGCACCGGCTGGGTCAGCAGCCTGTGGCTGCGCCGGAGCGGCGAATGACGCCGGCCCGCACTGCTCCGCATTCTCCCGCCGCCAGCCTGTTTTCGGCTAAGCTGTGGCCTTTCGCATCCCGCGTCACGACGCCAGCACCGATGACCAGAATTACCGATCCGCTCGACTTCGGCCCCGGCCTCGACATCGCCGCCCGCAGCAGCGCCAGCATCAGCAAGCTGCAGGTGCCGGAAAACCAGGACAACCTGCTCGTCATCGATGCCGCCGGCCGCGCCGTCTTCCTGCACAACCAGGTGCCGCACAGCGTGCAGTTGACCGACTGGCCGCGCGGCCACGTGCGCCTGGCCGTGATGGACGGCATGGGCGGCCACGGCCACGGCCGCGAAGCCGCCGAAGCCGTGGCCGCCGGCCTGCTGCTGATTCCCGCCTGCGGCACGCAGCAAGACCTCGACAGCCGTCTCGACGACCTGCATCGCCGCCTGCAAAGCCAGTTCCGCCAGCACGGCGACAACGACAGCTTCCGCCGCCCCGGCACCACGCTGACGCTGCTGGAAATCCCGCCCGGCGCCGCGCCCATGCTGTACCACGCCGGCGACTCGCGGCTGTATGAGATCACCGCCGACGGCGCGCGGCCGCTGACGGTCGACCACGTGCCTGCCACATCCTTCGCCATGCACGGCCTGCTCGGCGAGCAGGAATGGTGGCAGCAGGTGCACGGCGAGCACCGTTCGCAGATCTCGCAGGCCTACATCCTCGGCAACGCCTTCGCCAATCCGCAGGTGCTCGACAATGAACTGCTGCCGCTCGGCCCGGCCAACCTGCCGCCCTTCCTGCGCCAGCTGGCCGACCGCCGCGCGCTGACGCTGCGCCCGGACGCCACTTACCTGCTCGCCACCGACGGCTTCTGGTCCTGCGGCCGGCCGCTGGAATGGATCGCGCGCTGGCCGGCGCTGCTGGCCCAACCCGGCCATTCCGCCGGCACCGGCCTGGACGCGTTGTTCAATGATTACGCCGACCATCCGCCGCCCCAGCTCCACATCGACAATCTCAGCGCCATCGTGCTGCGCTGTGCGTCGCCGGCCGCCGCGCCACACGATGGCAACGTTGACGAAACGGCACTACCCACCGCATCAATACCGTCGCATTTTTGACGCGGCGCGCCGACCGGGTGTTGCGTCGATCACGCAGTGCCCGCCATCGGCCGGAAATAAGTCAAACAGATGTACGTTTGATTGCCAAACAGAGTGTAAACCGCATAAACTGACGGGTATCCCATCGGTCGGTTAGCCATGAAAAAATGCAGTAATGCCCAGCACCCGCATTGCACCTATTGGGTCATGCCAGGAGCGCAAGCTTGTGAAGGCGGTCACGCCCAAGCAGAGCCCTCCAGCTATGACCTGCTGAGTGCCGTGCGCCGCACCCGTTCCGGCCAGCCCGGCACGGTGCTCGATGCCAGCCCTGCTGCTTCAGCCAACCTCGCACCGTCAACCTACGCCCGCCCGCTGCAACGGGCCCAGTCCGAGCGTCCGCAACTGCACATCAGCGGCTTCGACCCGCGCGCCGCCGGCGGCCGCCAGACGCTGAAGATGGAATTGCGCGGCATGCCGGAAGCCTGCGCGCCCCAGCTCACGCTGCAACTGCAATCGGACCTGATCCCCAACGGCGCGGCGCGCCAGCACTTCGTGCGCGCCACCAACGGCGAATGGCGGCCGGTGTTCGTCGAGTTTTCGTCGCGCGGCAAGGAGCACGGCCAATACCAGATCAGCATTGAGCTGCTTAGCCAGCATGCCGAACTGGCGTCGCGCAAATGGGTGTGCACCTTCGTCATCCTGGTGCCGCGCCTGGATGCGACGCTGACCGAAATCCACCGCATCTTCCTCAGCACCCACAAGAACGTGCGCGTGATGGCCGACGACGCCTCGATCGCCCGCGTCAGCGCGCAAGGCGGCGACAGCCTCGACATCGACGTCACCGCCCGCAACGCCGGCATCGCGCACCTGGACCTGAACGCCCCGGCCGGCAAGGTCGACCTGGGCTTCTCTACCATCGCCTGGGATGAGGATCTGATCGAGATCGACATGCCGGTCGGCGCCGCCATGCATCCGCACCCAAGCCGCGCGGCCTGCCTGGTCAACGCCGCGCCGGAAGCCGGCGCCCAGCGCCAGATCCGCCTGTTCGCGATGGAAGAATGTGTGCTGGGCCGCTTCGAGCTGGTCGATCCGGAATCGGACGTGCTGCTGACCCACTACAGCGCCGACGGCCAGGACACCAACGGCCTCACGCGCCGCCTGTCCGGCCGCCATGCGGTGATACGCCGCTCGGGCCAGGGCTTTGAAATCGAAGACGTGTCGCGCTACGGCACGCTGCTGGACGGCGTCTGGCCGGGCAAGCACAAGCCGACCGCGCTGCGCCTCGGCATGCGCATCGAACTCAGTGCCAGCATCAAGGGCATCGTGGTGCTGTCGGTGTCGGCCATCATGCCGCACGGCGTGATCCTGCACCGTATCGACCAGGGCGCCAACGCCGAATGCTTCTACCTGCTGATGCCGGAAACGCATCCGGGTTATCCGCTCAAGCAGTTTGCCGCCGCGCCGCACGCGGCCGCGCTGCCGCTGCTGCTGCACCGCGACGGCGGCTTCTGGCATCTGGATCAGTTGACCGGCAAGGAAACCGCGCTGGCCACGGCCACGCCGCTCGATAAGCTGAGCCGCATCCCCCGTCACAACCGCTTCGCCAGCGATCCATATCCGGAACACTGGATCATCCGCACCGGCGCCACCGACTTGCATAGCACGCTGGCTGCCAACGCCATGTCCACCGCTTAAAATAATTGTAAATTTTATATTTTTTGTGTTGCCTCGTGATAATATCGTCAACATTATCACAACCAGACAGGCATCACCGTGCGCGCACCAAGCCGTCTTCATACCCGCCGCTGGGAGCGCATCGCGCTGGCGGCGCTGATCCTGCTGCTGGCGGGCCTGCCGCTCGCGGTGTGGCTCGACATGCAGAATATCGCCGCCGCGCGCCTGCGCAGCCAGGCGGTCGACCTGAACTCCATGATCGCCAGCATACGCGGCTACTACAGCAGCGCCGTGGTCGGGCGCGTCCTCGGCAACCACGGCAAGGACACACAGGTCATCCATAACTACGAGACGGTGCCCGGCGCGATTCCCATCCCCGCCACGCTGTCGCTGGAACTGGGCCGCGTCATCGCCGACCGGCAGTCCAACGTCAGCTACCGCTTCATCTCGGACTATCCATTCCGTGGCCGCGCACCGCACTCACTCGACGAGTTCGAAAAGAACTCGCTGACGGCATTGCGCGCGCGTCCGGACCAGCCCCCCATCATATCGGCCAGTTCCAGCGGCAGCGACACGCGCGTGCGCCTGGTGGCGCCGGTGCTGATGAGCGCAGCCTGCGTTCAGTGTCACAACAACCACCCGGACAGCATGAAAAAGGACTGGAAGATCGGCGACGTGCGCGGCCTGCAGGAAGTGACGATACACGACGAGGTCAGCACCAGCCTGTGGTCCTTCAAATACAGCCTGGCCTACTTCCTGTTCGCGGCGGCCACCGGGCTGGGCTTCATCCTGCTGCAACGACGCCAGAACGCCGTGATCCGGCGCATGAATGCCGACCTGGCCGGCGCCAACGACTTCCTGGCCGCCGTGTCGATGAAGATCTCGCACTACCTGTCGCCGCAAATCTACAAGAGCATCTTCAGCGGCGAGATGGACGTGGCGCTGAACACGCAGCGCAAGAAACTGACCATCTTCTTTTCCGACATCAAGGACTTCACCGAACTGACCGAATCGCTGCAACCGGAAGCGCTGACGGAACTGATCAACGAATACTTCACCGCCATGTCGACCATCGCCATCCGCCACGGAGGCACCATCGACAAGTTCATCGGCGACGCCATCCTGGTGTTCTTCGGCGACCCGGAAACCAGGGGGGCGGCGGAGGATGCGCGCAACTGCCTGCGCATGGCGATCGAAATGCAGCATGCGCTGGCCAAGCTCAACGTCCAATGGCGCAAGCTGGGCGTGGAAGCGCCGTTCCGCGTGCGCATGGGCGTCAACACGGGCTTCTGCAATGTGGGCAATTTCGGCAGCAACGACCGCATGGACTATACGATCCTCGGCGCGGAAGCAAACCTGGCGGCGCGGCTGCAATCGATCGCGCCGGCCGGAGGCATCGTCGTCAGCTACGAAACCTATGCGCTGGTGCGCGACATCGTGGCCGGCCACGCGCTGGCGCCGGTCAGCATGAAGGGCATCGCGCGCGAGGTGGTGCCTTACGCGATCGACGGCATGCTCGACGAAGACGGCAGCACGCTGCAGGTCTTCAGCGAGCATAGCGACGGCCTGGACCTGTATCTGGACATGGGCCGCATCGATGCGGACGCCGCCAAGAACCTGCGCGGCGTGCTGCGCCAGGCGATTACGGCACTCGACCGGCAGGAGAAGGCTCCCGCCGATTCGACGCTGGACGCTTCCGTCTAGCGCCTGGCGTCAGGCCAGCGGTTTTTTGGCCGGCAGCGGAATGAACTCGGTCTCGCCCGGCACCTTGTCGAAGCGCTGCGCCTCCCAATCCTCGCCGGCCTTGACGATGCGTTCCTTGCTCGACGAGACGAAGTTCCACGACATGAAGCGGTGGCCGTCCAGCGGCTCGCCGCCGATCACCACGAACTGCGCATCCGTGCCGGCCTTGACCAGCTGCGTGCTGGCCGTATCGAGCAAGGCCATCGTGTGCAGCGCCAGCGGCGTGCCGTCGATCGCCAGCTCGCCGGTGATCGGATAGATCGCCGCTTCGGCCGGCAGGCTGCTCAGGGCCAGCTCGTGGCCAGCTTTCAGCGTCACGTCCAGGTACAAGGTCTGGCTGTAGGTCTTGACCGGCGAGGTCTTGCCGAAGGCCGCGCCGACCAGCACCCGTACGCGCGCGCCGTCGACGTTGAACTCCGGAATATCGCCGGCCGGCGTGTGGCAGAAGCCCGGTTCGTCCTCTTCATGCGCCAGCGGCAGCGCGGCCCACAGCTGCAGCCCGTGCGTGCGGTGCGGCTTGCCGACCAGATCCTTCGGCGTACGCTCGGAATGGACGATGCCGCGGCCGGCGGTCATCCAGTTGATCGCGCCCGGCTCGATGCGCTGCACCGAACCGATGCTGTCACGGTGATCCATCGCACCCTCGAACAGGTAGGTCACGGTGGACAGGCCGATGTGCGGATGCGGACGCACGTCGTGGTCGGCGTCCAGCGGCACGTCGACCGGACCGAAATGATCGAAGAAGATGAACGGGCCGACCGCCTGCTTGACGGAAGACGGCAGGTAGCGGCGCACGACAAAGCCGCCGCCCAGATCTTTTTCATGGCCCTTGAGCAGATTTGAAATCGTCATGATCTTATCCCAGCACGGTGGTGACTTCGGTGGTCACGGAAGTCATCAGTTTGTGGATCGGACATTTCTGCGCGGCCGCCAGCAGTTCCGCGCGCTGCGTCTCGGACAGGTCGCCGGTCAGGTGCAGCGTCGCGGCCAGGCGGTAGGTGCCCTGGCGCTCTTCGCTGGCGTCGCGTTCCATGCTCACTTCCACGTGCTCCAGCGGGATGTTCTTGCGCTTGGCGTACCAGACCACGGTCAGGGCCTTGCAGGCGCTCAGCGCCGCATCGTACAGGTCATGCGGCGAAGGACCCGCATCGCTGCCGCCCTCCTCGACTGAACCATCGGTCGACAGGATGTGGTTGCGCACATGGACTATGTGGCGCATCGGCAGCGACTGGTCGCGCAGTACTTTGATAGTCATACAGTGTTCCTCGAAAGCGGTATTGTCAAAACCGTCAATTTACACCGTTTGGCCGGGTTGCGCCTCCCCCAAATGCCTGCAATCGCTCTACAGGCCGTTCACCAGCACCATCGAAAAGTCGGAGCCGCCCTGCCGCAGTTTCTTCAGCGGCGCGTGCGCCGGATCGTCGTACCAGGCCTGCGCGTGTTCCATCGACGGGAACTCGACGATGATCTGCGTTTCGGGCACCGCCGGCGCGCCCTCCAGGACTACCGGCGCGGCCTTAGCCAATGGCTTGCCGCCGTGTTTTTGCGCCAGCGCCGGCATGTGCGCGCTGTACTCCGCCACCCAATCCGAGTTGCGCAGGGTGAGCGAGCCGATTGCATATGCTGCCATGATGACCTCCTTGCTGTTGAATGAGGCTCCAGTATTATTCAAAGCATTCAAGGCATAAATGAGCTAATATTTCGGATACTCGTAACTTTTAATTCCGAATATGAGCGACAAACTCCGTAGCATGCAGGTGTTCGTGGCGGCCGCCACGGCGCCCAGCTTCGCCGCCGCCGCGCAAACGCTGGACATGTCGTCGGTCATGGTCGGCAAGCATGTGCAGGCGCTGGAGCGGGAACTGGGAGCGCGCCTGATCGAGCGCACCACGCGCAGGCAGTCGCTGACCGAAATCGGCGCGGTCTACCTGGAGCGCTGCCGCGACGTGCTAGCCGGCGTGGAGGCGGCCGACCGCGTGGCCGAGCATCTGCGCGCGGAACCGCAGGGCAGCCTGCGCATCTCGGCGCCCGCCACCTACGGCGAGCACCGGCTGGCGCCCGTCATCGGCGCCTACGCGGCCCTGTACCCGCAGGTGAAGATCGATCTGGTGCTGAGCAACCGGGTGGTCGACATGGTGGAGGAAGGCGTCGACGTGGCGATCCGTTCAGGCCCGCTGGCCGACACGGGCCTGATCGCGCGCGCCCTGAAACCGGGCCATGTGCTGGTTGCCGCCAGCCCCGAATATCTGCGGCGGCGCGGCACACCCGGCCATCCAGCGGAACTGGCCAGCCACAACTGCCTGGCGTTTGCGGGAGCCAGCACGACATGGCGCTTCCGGCGCGGCGACGAACAAGTGGAGGTGATGGCACAGGGCTCCCTCGTCAGCAACACCGGCGCCTCGCTGGTGACGGCGGCCATCGCCGGCATGGGCGTGGTGGCGCAGGCCGATCTGCTGATGGAACCTGCGCTGGAAAAGGGAACGCTGGTGCGGCTGCTGGCCGGATGGGAACTGCCGTCGCGGCCTTTGCACATCGTGCGGCGGCCGGAGTCCAGGCCCAGCGCCAAGGTCCGCAGTTTCGTGGACTTCGCGCTGGAGCGGCTGGGCTGATTACACGACTTTTTTAACGAACTCGGTTTTCAGGCTCATCGCGCCGAAGCCGTCGATCTTGCAGTCGATATCGTGGTCGCTGTCGACCAGGCGGATGTTCTTGACCTTGGTGCCGACTTTGACGGTACCGCCGCCGCCCTTCAGTTTCAGGTCCTTGATGACGGTGACGGTGTCGCCGTCCTGCAGGATGTTGCCGACGGAATCCTTGTAGACACGGGCGCCCTCTTCGGCGGCCTCGCCCGCGGCGGCACTCCATTCGTGCGCGCATTCCGGGCAAACCAGCTGGGCTCCGTCTTCGTAGGTGAATTCGGAATTACATTTCGGGCATGGTGGCAAGGCGCTCATCGTTTTGATCCAGGTATTAAAAAGAAGGCGAAAGTATACTCTATACGAGCTTGCGCGCCACCCGGAAGCCGACGATGTCGTTGGCCAGCACTGCGGAAAAGCCGTTGCGCACCGCGGAGCGCAGGTAACGCGGGTTGTACAGCCACGAGCCGCCGCGCAGGATGCGCCGCACCGGATCGCCGCCCTCTTCCCATGCGCTGCCGTCCGCAGGCGCACCGGCGTAGTTATCGTGCACCACGTCCTGCGTCCATTCCCACACGTTGCCGTGCATGTCGAACAAGCCCCATGGATTGGGCTGGAAGATGCCGGCCTTGTTGGTGCCTTGCAGATAAGTGCCGCGACGGCTGCCGTTGTAGGTGTAGTTGCCGTCGTAGTTGGCCTGCTCGGTGGAGATGGTGTCGCCGAAGCTGAATGCCGTCTTGGTGCCGGCGCGGCAGGCGTATTCCCATTCCGATTCGGACGGCAGGCGATACAGCTGGCCGGTCATTTCCGACAACCAGCGCAGGTACTGCTGCGCGTCCATCCAGCTGACGCCGACCACGGGATGCTCGTCGTTCTGCGCAAAGCCCGGAGCGCGCCAGTCGGTATCGGACTGCGATTCCCAGCCGGTCGCGCGCACGAACTGGCGCCACTGTCCGACCGTGACCGGGAAACGGCCCATGGCAAATGGATGTTCGATGCCCACCCAGTGCTGCGGCATTTCGCGGTCCAGCCAGTTTTTCTGCGCGCCGGCCTTGATCGCCAGCGCCTGTTCGTGTTCGTGGGAGCCCATCTGGAAACGGCCGGTCGGGATCAGCACCAGGTCGGGACCGACACCGGTGCCGTCGACGAAGCGGTCGCGCAGTATGCCTTTCGGATCGGCCACCGGGCTGCCCGGCGTCGGCATCAGCGCCGCCAGTTCGGCCGCGTTGCGCTCCGCCTGCTGCTTGCGATGGCGCTCCTGCTCGGCGCGATACGCCGCTTCGGCCTTCAGCTGCGCGGCCTTGCGCTGCTGCTCTTCCTGTTCGTCGCGGGCTTTCTTGGCATCGGCATCGCGCCGCGCCTGCAGTTGCTCGCGCAAGGCCTGCTTGCGCGCCAGCGCGGCGGCTTCGGCTTCGGCGCGCTGCTTGGCTTCCATCGCGCGGCGCTGCTGATCGAGCCTGGCCTTTTCCGCCGCCGCTTCCGCCTGGCGGCGCGCCGCCAGTTCGGCGGCCATCGCCTGCCGCTTCAGTTCCGCGACGCGCGCCTGCTCGGCCTGGGCGGCCTTGGCGGCGGCCTGCGACGCCTGTTCCTTCAGCTGCTGCTCCTGCTGCGCCTTTTTCTGCTGCTCACGTTCCTGCGCCTGCCTTGTCTGCGCGGCCAGTTCCTCCTCACTTGGTCCGGCGGCCCGATGCAACTCGGCCAGCAGTTCGTTCACCGAGACGGGACGGCGCTCCTGCGCGTAGGCGAAGCCGTTTTGCAGCACCTTCCATTGGGCCGGATTCAAACCCTGCGGAGGCGATGGATGGAAGTCGGCCGGACGCATGTCGTCGAACGGCATGCGCCCTTCAAGCAGCTGATAGATCATCACCGCGACAGCGTAGACGTCGAGCTTGGGCGACGGCTGGCGCTGATGCGTGCCCGCCTCCGGCGCCCGGTAACCGACGGTGCCCGCATTCGGCGTCTGCAAACCGAGACTGCTGCCGGCGCTGCGCGCGCGCGAAGCGATGCCGAAATCGAGCAGCTTGATTTCGCCGCGCTGGGTCAGGAACACGTTGCCGGGCTTGAGGTCTCGGTGAACCAGCTTGTGCTTGTCCCACGCATATTGCAGCGCATCGCCCACCGGCGACAGCAAGCGGTAGACCGCCTCCAGCGGCAGCGGGCCTTGCGCGGCCAGGTAGGCGTCGAGGTCCTGGCCTTCCAGATATTCCATGATGATGAAATAGCTGGACGTGGCCGGGTCCTGCGCCCATTCATAAACGCGGACGATGTTTTCATGCGCCAGCTTGCGCGCCTGCGTCGCTTCCTCGATCAGCAGCTTGGCGTGGGTGGCGCTTTGGGTCAGTTGCGGCGGCAGGATCTTCAGCGCCACCATTTCGCTGTGGCCCAGTTCCGCGTGCGTGGCGAGGTCGGTCGCCTGCCACACCTGGCCCATGCCGCCCATGCCGATCAGGCGCTCCAGCCGGTAGCGGCGGTTCTGCGGGCCGATCTCCTGGCCGGACATCAATCCCAGTTCGGTGCCCTGCCGCACCTGCAACGGCGAGGCCGTGACGCTGCCTCCCGGCGGCGCGTACTCCGCATCCAGGATGGCGTTCTTGCGGCGGTCGAACTCCTGCAGGCTAAGCAGACCGTCATCATGTAAGGCCCGCAATTCGCGGATCTTGTCTCTTGCTGTTTGCATCATTAAACGAAGTGTAACCGTTCCTGCCAAAAGCTGTTTAACCTAAAGGTACGCCGCATTCGGCGCAGAATTTGTCGTACGGATGGCCGGGCCGCGTCGGATGGCCGTTGGCGCAGTAGCGGACCGGCACCGGTGCGGGCGGCGGTACGGAGCCTGCCTGGGCCACGCCCACGCCCAACTGGCTCTGCGTGGTCAGCGCACTGGCGCTGGCCGCGTTCTGCAGATTGAGCAGATCGAGC
Source organism: Duganella hordei (assembly GCF_040369125.1). NCBI lineage: Bacteria > Pseudomonadati > Pseudomonadota > Betaproteobacteria > Burkholderiales > Oxalobacteraceae > Duganella > Duganella hordei. The sequence continues at coordinate 51,657 of NZ_BPWI01000020.1, read as the reverse complement.
TGGTGGCGGCGGTCCTTGTCCATTTCCACGTCGCGATGGCCGCGCTCCTCCAGCACCCGCTCGTGCGCAAGGCGTGCCGCTTCGGCCGGCGTCACGCCATGTTCGGCAGCCACCACCTGCGCCAGCGCCTGGATCTGCTCCGGCGTCATACCGCCCTGGATCTGCAACTTCATGATCTGCGTCAGCGCTTCGGCATTCGGTGCGGCGGCGGTGGCTACTTTGGCGCTGTCGCTCAAGCGGCCGATGGTTTCAATGCGCGTGATTTCATGCGACTGCTGCGCCAGCAGCACGTCGTACTCGCCTCTCCAGCGGGCGGCCTTCTCCTCGCGCTCGTGCTCCAGTTTTTTCAGCTCATGCTGCCAGGCGGCCTCCTGCTCTTTTTGCTTGAGGATCTGGCGCTGTTCCTCGACTTCGAGCTGGTCCAGCATGGCCTGTTTGTTCTGCGCCTGGTTCTGGCGCGCGTGGATGCCATCCGCTTCGATGGTGCGCAACAGCTTTTCGTACTGGGCGACTGCATCCGCCTGGGCGCCGGAGCGCTTCAAGTCCTCGATCTTCTGGCTGATCTCGGCCACTTGCACGGCGTTGGCCGCGTCCTTGACGGCATCGCCGCGCAGCAGTTCGCGCTGGCGCGCCAGTTGCAGCTGGTCTTCCCATTCCTGCACCCGTTCCGCCTCGCGGCGGCGGGCGGCGCTGGCCAAGGTCAGCCCCTGGATGCGCGTGTTGTGCGCCTCGGCCTCGATCTGCAGCTCGCGCTCTTTCTCGGCCTTTTCGCGCTCGCGCAAGGCCAGCAGCTCGTTGCGGCGGTGCGATTCATCTTCGATCAGCAGCGCCTGCGCGATCTGGTTTTCAATCGCCTGCTGGCGCAACTGGTGCGACAACCGCTGTTGGGCCAACTGGCGCTGCTCGGCGGCGGTCTGCTGCAGCACTTCCAGTTCGGTGCGCATCTTGATCTGGGCCAGGTGGCGCACATGCTCCCAGTCGGCTTGCTCGCCCGCGCGGTGGGACTTGTTCTTCGCCAGTTCATGTTCCAGATCGGCCAGCACGGTGCCAGCGCCCTTGTCCAGCGCGACCTTGCGGGTCTTCGACTCCATCACACGGCTGTAGAGGTCCACCTCGCGCGCGCGCAGCGCCTGTATGCGCTCGGATTCCTTCAACGTCAGCTCGGCCTTGTTGACGCTGGCGTCCTGGCGCAGTTCGGCGCGACGCAGCTCGGAACGCATCTTCTGCTCTTCGCGCCAGATGGCCTGCCATTCCTCTTCGTCGTAGATCTGATCCAGCTGCTTGACGTGTTCCAGCTGCACGTGACGCTCGTCCGCCACCAGCCACAGGGTGCCGATGCGTTCGCGATTGTGGTCGAACTTATCGTGGCGCAGCGCCGCGGTTTCCACGCGGTCGACGGCCAGGCCGTAGCTGGCCAGGCGCAGTTTAAGCGCGGCCTGCAGGCGTTCGTCCAGTTGCAAGCGCAGGTCCGCGTTGTGCGCCATGTCGCGCATCGAACGGCCGCCGACGAATTCGGCCGCCAGCTGGCGCACCGACGGTTCCAGCAGATCGTGCAGATGCAGCGTGCTGACCGTACCCGGCACGGTCATGAAATGCTGGGCGAACGCGGGGACGTTCTCTATGCGGATGGACACCGTGAAGCGCGCCGACACCTTCAGGTGCTCGGACGTATGCAGGTCGCTGAACGAGAACTCCACCGGCAGCGCCGCGCTGCGGGTGATCAGGATCTCGGCGCTCTGGCTGCGCAGCAGATGGTTAAGGCGGGTGAAGAAGCCTTCGATTTCATATTCGCCCTGAGGCACTTCGGTGGCCTTGTCGGCTTGCAGGATGTAAGCGCGCGCGGTGGCGGGCACCCGCAGCGTCTTGGTGAAGATGCCGGACAAGGCGCTGACGCCGAAGTAGACGGCCAGTTCGTCGTCGCCCGGGATCCAGCGGTTGTCGCGCAGGACGGGTTCGTTGCGCGGGGCGCCCAAGGTCAAACCGCAGTGCTTGCAGTAGCCCGACTGGTCGTCGTTTTTGTGCTCGCACCGCGGGCATTTAACGCCGCCAAAACCAAACATTTGGAACATGTCAGACTCCTTCTTCGATTCATCTTCCGGGCTGCCCTCGCTTGTGCCGATTTTAGCAGGGCGGGCCCGATTTCATTCTTGCGCACGATTCAACCCATCATCAGATCATGCCGATACGGTCTATGCAGGCGAGGCTCGCGCCTTTCTGCCGCAACGCGGCGCTGAACCCGGCTGGCAGTTGGTCCTGCCAGTCCCTGGGCAGCAGCACCCGGTCGCCTGCATTCACTTGCTTCAATATCAAGTCCAGCTTGGGTTCGCGCCCCTCGACCGTCTCGACGCGGCCCGCATGCCAGGCATTCGAGCAGCCGGTGGCGATGATGCGGCCGCGCGGCACGAACTCGCGCCCTCTGGCAAGGCGGTCCGCCATCACCAGCGCCAACTGGTACGAGCCGCCCTGGAAGCGCGGCTGGCCGAAGCGCACCACGCTGCGCCAGCGGCCCAGTCCCTTGCCGTCGAAGTGGCGGGCGGCCGCCAGCGTCTGGCGCACTTCCAGCTGGGCGCTCGGGTCCAGGCCGGGCGCGGCGATGGTGTCTTCTTCAGCAGCAACGGCGGCATCGGCGTCGATCGGGAACACGCTGACCTCCACCCATGCCAGGCTGTCGTTGACGCCGCCGCTGTGCAGGGGGAACCAGGCGCGCACGGTGGACACGCTGGCCGACGGGTCTGCATGGCCGCTCAGCGCGCCAAGATGGGATATCTGCACGCTGCGGCTGGCGCTGTCGCCGGGCGCCGTGCCGCCCGCGATAAGGCTGTCTTCGGCCGCCAGGTGCGCCGAGGCGCGGGCAACGGCCAGCACCGGATCGCCCTGCACGCGGCCGGTCTGCCAGTGGTCGGACCAGCCATGCGCGTGGATTCTTGCTGCCGGATCGGGCTCGAACAGGCCGCGCACCATGCGGTCTGCCAGTACGGCCGCCAGTTCCCAATCACGATCGGTGGCGGCCGGGGCGATGTCCATGCTGAGCACGACCTGGTCGCGGCTGTCGAGACGTGCCTCCGTATGGCGCGCCAGGCGGACGACTTCCTGCATCCGTTGTGCGGCGGCGGACGCGCCGGGCGCCGTGCATTTGACGTCGGCGCGGTTGGCACGCGGGCGGCGGCTGGCGGTAATCGTCAGGACGCGGTCGTCGGCCAGCACGCAGCGGCACTCGGCGTTGGTGGGCACCACGCTGGCGGAGAATGTGTTCATAGCGATGGTTCCTTGCGCCCGATGCCAGTGCCAGGTTCGGGAGCCTGCGTGGCGCGGCGCAGCGCGAGGCCGGTTTCCAGGTTGGCGCAAATGCGGTCCGCTTCGTCCAGCAATGCCGGCCATTGCGCGTGGCTGGCCAGCTGAAGGCGGGCCAGCAGGGACCAGGCTTCGTCCATCGCCGCCACTGCGATCATGGTTTGGTTGGTGCGCCGGACTTGTATCTCAGGCTCCAGCGGCTGGTCGGGGGCGGCCCAGGCCAGGACCGGCATCGTGTTCACGTTCAGGACTGCCATACCGAGGCGCAGCAGCAGGGATTGGTGCTGCTGGAAGACCGGCAAACCGCCTGGCAGGGTCAGAAGCCGCAGTTCGCTGCTCAGGATGGGCAGTTCGATGAACAGGCGGCGCAGGCCACGGGCATCCTGCTGCGGGGCCTGCGGCGTGGTGCCCGCAGGGCCGGCAGGGGCAGCGACCGGCAGGTCTGGCAGCGAGTGATCGGTGGTGGGCGCTGCGAAGTCGGTCGGCGCGGCTGGGATTGTGGCGGCGGCCGACATTGCGGTAGCCGCGCCGGCGGCAACTGCTTGCGCGGCCGTGTGGGCGACGGCTTCGGCGGCCTTGTGGGCGATGGCTTCGGCGGCGGCGCGGGCTTTCAGTACGTCGGCGAAGTCGATTTGCTCGCCCAGGTCAACCGGCACGCAATCGTCCACCGTGATGCCGTAGCGCGTGTACATCAGTCGATTCAGTCCGGCGCGAAACGCGTGCCATTCCTCCACCGATGTGCATGGCGGCAGATCGAGTGCGCCCTGTGCCAGCTCGGTTTGCAACGCCGTCTGTGCAGCGGCGGCGAAATCGTCCAGCAGCAGGCGCCCCGCCGCTTCGCTGTACAAATACAGGTCGAAGCGCTGTTGGGTCACGCGCGGATTGGCCGAATCGACCACGAAGCGCAGGCGCAAGCCCCATTCCGGCGCGGCGGCGAACGGGATCAAGTCCACCGTGTACGGTCCCGGATGAAAACAGAACACCGTCTCGCCCTGCTCGCACGACACCTTGCCGGCGCCTGCGCGGCGCGCATGACCGCCGGCGTTGAAGATCACCACCGTACTCTGGGCCGGCGCAACGTCGCCCTGATCGAGCCGCAGCGCGATCAGGTTGACTCCCAGGCCATCGGTATCGATGGCCGGTTTGCGGCGCCGGGAAAATAAGCCCATGGTCTACGGCGCTACCGGTTCGACGGCGAATCCCGCACCGTACAGCTGGAAGTGCTGCGCCGGCGCGATGGCGAAAGGCCAGCTGCGTTCGCACTCGCCGTCGGCATCCAGCCGTCCTTGCAGCACGATGGCGCCGCCGCCGTCTATCACCCGCAGCAAACCCTGCTCGCGCAGCAGGCGCGCCGCGAACGGCGCTTCCGGCGACAGGCTCAATATCACCTGCCAGCCTGCCCCCTGCGGCAGGAAGTGCAGCGTCCAGCAGTTATCGTCGGTCACCAGCGATTCCAGCGCCACCGCGCTGGAGGCCGCGCGCAGCATGCCGCTGCTGCCGCTCCATACCGGATCGTTGGCGGCCTGCGGCTGCGACTGAGACTGTGCCCCTGCGGCGCGACGCTCCAGCGACAGTTGACGGAACCGGCGCAGCGTCAACGGCGACGCCGCCAGCGCCTGCCGCTCGTTCGGTGTCAGCACCCGGCTGCCGTCCAGCGCCGCCAGCAGCGTGGCGTCGGCCAGCATCAGGCGGTCGCCCGGGGCGGCGCGCGCCAGCAGCATACGCTCCCGCAGCCGTGCGTCTTGCTCATCTTGTGCTGATTTCAATTCGTTCTCCTTCATTTCGCCGCCAACGCCGTGTTGGTGTTGGCCGCGTACAGCTTGTCGATCGCTTCATTGCGGCGCTTGCGCAGCGTCGGCATCGAAATCTGGTCCAAGGCCGCCAGCTGCTGCAATGTGGGCAGCTCGCCGGTGGCCGGGTCCAGCCAGGCGTCCGGGTAGGTGTCGTCGGCCGCGCCCAGCAGTTTCTGGTACACGGCCAGCCGGATCGGCAGCGTTTCGTCGCGCAGGATGCGCAATGTCCAGCTGCCGGCCTCCTGCGCGGCCCGCGCCAATTCCAGATAGCGGGGGGGCAAGGAAAGCGTGCCGGCAACCGACTGCTCCGCCACCAGCTGTTCCGCGCTTGCCGGCGGCGCATCCGCCAGCGCGCCGTCGTCGAGGCTCTCAGCATCGGCGTCGACGTCGAATTCGTCGGTGGCGGGTGCATCGAGCAGACGGTCCTCGTCCTGCAAGCCGCCCTGCACTTCCTGCTGTTCGGACTCGCCGATCACGCGCCAGTAGTCTTCCAGCCACAAGGCAGCTTCGCCGGCCTCGCCCTGCCAGTCGTCGGCACGGTCCATATTGGCCGACAATTCCTCATAATCGCCGATTTCGGTCAACATCGCCGCGATCTTGTCCGGACTGTTTTTCAGACTGGCGAAGCGCTTGGATTTGGTATGCAGCGGGCCCGGCGAGCCGCCGAACCGCTCCAACGTCTCGCTCCAGCGAATGATCCACTCGGCCTTGCAGCCGCCGATGGCCTTCATCTGCCGCACCTCGATCGGGTTGCCGTCCAGCGGACGCCCCAGTATCGCGCCGACCTGCGCCGCGTGCTGCCGCCAGTCAGCGAACAAGCCGGCGATCTCGCGGTAGGCCGTGTCCAGCATCCGGTAGGTGTAGATTTTATTGGGCGAGCAGTCGCGGCCCGTAGCGACGATGTAGTTGTCGGCGTCGACCTTGTCGCGCAGGCTGGCGTACATGTCGTTGATCTTCTTGCGCATCACACCCTCGGCGGCGGCATCGTGCCAGAAGGTGCCGCTGCGCGCATGCTCGCTAGCCACGGCCGCCATGAACGCCAGCCAGAACGCCGGCTGCGCCTGCAATTCAAACATCAGGCTGAGCGACAGCTCGTAGACGCTGTCGCCGTAGCTATTGCCTTCCGCCTCGGCGCGCGCCGAACGGGCGCCCGCGCGCAAGGCTGCGGCTACCGCATCGGTGTAGGCATCGAGCAGCGGAGCATGCTGCCCGGGGTCGGACACGTGGTGCATCTCAAGCTGCCGGAATGCCTGTAACGAGCAATATCCCAGCAGCTTGCGCACTTGTTCCCAGCCGTGCTCCTGATACCGGGTTCCTGGCAAGCGCATACAGTCCTGTCAATAATAGAAAAACGAAAATAAGCGCGCTATGGCGGACGCCTCAAAATCATGCCACAAACGGAGCGATTTCATTGTCCCGTTTACAAGGCTATTTCCCCTTCTGTTCGCGGTTCTGCGCCGCCAGCGTCGACAACACCGCCGCCAGCACCGGCGCCGCATGCTCGCCGCCGGTCGCTTCCGAGTGGCTGACGAAGGCCGCCATCGCCAGCCTGTGCGTCTGGCCGGGCAGGCTGCCGGGTTCCAGCCAGCCGGTGAACCAGACGGTGGCCGTGTCCTCGCCGCTCGGTGCGGTGCCGGTCTTGCCGTACAGGCCGGGCCGCACGCCGGCAAGCGCGGCGCCGCCGAACGCGCCGGCGCCGGTACCGACATCGACCACGCCCTTCATGCCGGCCTTGATGCGGTCCAGCCGGATGCCGATCGGCTTCATCTCCGGCACCGTGCTGGCAGAGCGGCCCAGCGTCAGCAGCATGCGCGGCTGCACCACCTTGCCCTGCCCGACCGCGGCGGCGGCCAGCGCCATCTGCAGCGGCGTGGTCTGCATGCGCAGGCCGATCGACATTTGCCGCAGCTCATGGCGGGTGTGGATGGGATCGAGATGGGATGGCGTGGCTTGCAGCGCATCCCAGCTGCGCCAGGTGAAATCGGCCGGCAGCAGCCCCCCGTCGAGACGCAGCGCCTGCTCGAAGCCGAGACGGTGCGCGGCGGCGACGATGGGGCGTACCGAATCGAGGGCGTCGGCGTCGAGCGCCTGCAGGTCGGGTGCGCCGCCGTCGGCGCGGCCGAACAGGCTATGGTCGCTCAACTCGCCGGACCAGGCAAACCAGGTGTTGATGCTGTAGGTAAGGGCCTGCGCCAGGCCGAGGCGGCCATCCTGCGCGCGCCGGTCCACGCTCTGCTCGTGGTAGTTGGTGATGTGGGCCAGACGCGGATTGAGCGGATAGCTGGCGGCGTCCGTCTGGAAACCGAAGCCGCGCTGCTGCGCCAGGCGGTTGATGGCGGGCAGCGGCATGCCGCCCAACAGCGCATCGATTTGCGGATCGCTTTTCGCCGCCATTTCCAGTCCCAGCGCGCTGACCACCTTGAACGTGGAGCCGGGGCTTTGATGCGCGCCGCCGTCATGCTGCAGCGCCGGCAGGCGCAGCGGGCTGCGTGCGGGACTGGTGCGGTCGAAGTCGCGCACCTCGCTCCAGTTGGCGGTGTTGACTTCGCCCGCACCGGCGCCGGCGGCGGCCAGGATGTCGCCGGTCTCCGTGTCGAGGATGACCAGGCCGGCGTGGCGGCCTTCCGGCGCGGCATGGCCGCCACTGCAGTCCTTGCCGTTCCAGCGGCCGCGCCGCATGCCGATGCAGTCCAGTACCTGCTGGCTGAGCGCCTGCAACGGCAAGTCCAGCGTCAGGCGGGCGCCGACCGCGCTGGCGGATGCCTGCGAGGTTGTCGCGACCGAGACAGGCAGGCGCGCCAGCATGCCCGAGATGCTGTTGACATGATCGCTGCCGATGCCGAGCAGCGGCGCCAGCCCGGCATCGATCGCCGACAGTGTGGGTGCGCCGTCGGTCCACAACAGGTTGCCGTTGCGGTCCTCCAGCTGGACCGGCGATACGGCGGCCGGGCGTGGCAGGCCGGATGCGGCATCGCCGTTGGCCGGAGCCAGCGCCTGCCAGGCCAGCCGGCCGTTGACCACGCGCAGGTGGCGGTATTTCTGGTCTTCTGGCGTGGTGAAGTCCAGCGGCTGGACGTCGAGCTGCACGTTGCGGGCACCGGCTTGCAGTGTCAGTGCGATTTGCTGGACGTCGGCCGGCGTGGCGCAGGCGCGGCCGGTACAGGCCGGCGCCAATTGGGCGCTCGCGCCCTTGATGCCGCCGGTCAGGCGACCAGCCAGCATCAGCTGCAGCACTTCGCCGCCCGCAGCGGCACGCGGCAGCGCGAGACTCAGATGGACCAGCGGACGCGCGCCCTGCACTTCGCCGGCTTGCGGCCAGCGCGCAACGCGTGTCCACGGCTGCCAGCCTTGCGGCAGCGCGGCGAACAGGCGCGAGGCGGCGACCGGCATCTGGCTGGTGGTGGCGACCATGGCCGGCGCGCTGCCGGCGCTGCTGCCGCCCGTGCTGGCGCTCCAGTCCAGCGCCAGGCCCGCCGGGGCTTTCACGCGCCAGGCCAGCAGACGGCGTTCGCTGTTGTAGATATCGATTTGCTGGCGGACGTAGGCGCCGTCGGCTTGATAGTACAGGCGCTTGAAGAGTTTTTGCGTGGCGGCGCCGGGTTTGACCTGCTTCCAGTCGTCCAATTCGCCGACGCGGTCGGCGCTGCCGGCTGCCTGCCATTGCGGCAGATCGCGCGGCGCCACTTCGATGGCGCCGACAGCGGTCAGGCGCAGCAAGCCCTGGTCCTGCAGGTCGCCGAACAGCGACTGGTCTTCCAGCGCGGCTGGCGCGGCGGCAGGCACCTGGTAGGCGCCGGGGGCCAGGTAGGCACTCACCGCCCGGCCGCGCGCAGGAAAGGCGATCACCAGCGCGGGCAAGGGTTGCGAGTCGGCGGTGGCTGGCGCCTGGCGATACATCTGCACCAGCAACTCGCCGGCTTGCGGGCACATGACGTTGGCGCGGCGCTCGATGCGCAGCGCGGACGCGGTGCCCCATACCAGCCATCCCTGCTGGCGCAACGCCACCTGGCCGCTGGCGCCCTGCTCGACCTGACCGAAGCCCGCGTCGCTGATCCAGCGCACAGCCTGCGTGCCGTGCCAGCTCAGTTGCAGCGGCTCGCTGAGCGGATCGCTGAAGTCGGCGCGGGCGGTTCCTTCGATCTGCACTTCGGGCATGGCATCCGCGCCGGTGCCGCGATCGGCCACCAGCAGCACGTTGCGCAGCGATATCTGCACATTCGATTCCTGGTTGCGCTTGACCCAGCGCTGCACGTCGTCGAAGCGGTAGCCCAGCCGCAGCGGCAGCAACCGGGTGTCGGTCGGGCTGCGCATCTGGCTGCACAGGTCGACGCGCACCGGCGGCGCAGCCTGCATGCCGGCCGCCACCAGCAAGGCGCCGCCGGCGTGCGTGCTGGTGCTGACGCCGGGTTGCGACGGCACCGAGAACGCAATGCCCGGCAGGACGGACTGATAGGCGTTGGCCGCGCGCACGCTGTTGGCCGCTTGCGGCGTGTTGGCCGTTGCGGCGGCCAGGTGGCGGGCATGACCGGCGATCAGCGCGCCCCCGCCCGCCACCAGGCCGACGCCGGCGATGGCGATCCAGACGGCGCGATGACCGCTGCGCTCCGCGGCGCCTGCCGGGCCTCGCGACACGAGGCGCAACGCGGGGCGGCTGCGAGGATCGCTGGCGCCCCGGGCGCCGGCACGCAAATTGGCCTGGCGGCGGCGTGCGCGGCGGCGCTCGGCCCAGGCTTGCAGGATGGTTGTGATGAATCGCGGCATACGCCCCTCGCGCTGGTGGTCGGTGTCTGCCCATGCATAGCGGAGGGCCATGGAAAGCCGCGCTGTCCGGCCATTCCGTGGTCGAAAAACCATCCCTTTATCGCGCCAATTTGCATTTCGCGCCGCCAAAAGCGCGGCTCGTCGCAATCCCGTGGCGGCTAGACGGGCCTTTGCATAAAGTGAGCACATCGAAACACCACTCACCACCGAAAGGAAGCAAAATGAACGTCCTGAAAAACTTCGAAGCCCTGTTTGTCGTGACCCTGGGCCTGGCCTGCGCCGCCACCTACTCGCTGGACGACGCGGAAACGACGCAAGCGCCCGCGCAAGCCAGCTACACCGCGCCTGCCGCCGCACGCAACATGCAAGTAGTGGTCATCAGCGCCAAGCGCTTGACCGCCGAACAGAAAAAACAATCGTTGATCGAAGAAAGCAAAACCGCGCTGGCGGCAGACTCCACCGCAGCGAGCAAAATTTGAACGCCCGTAAGCACTTCGCCTGTACGCACAGCAGCCCTGCCGCGTAACAGGCGAAGCCGCTCATCTTCCGCCCCCCCGCACTCCCCCTCCTCGCCACCGGCTGTCCAGCCGCGCTACAATCCCAACTTGTCCGACTTTGTGCGCCAGCGCACACTGCATCCGCATGTTTGTGTCATATGTAAAAAGTTGCATCAGTCAGCGCAACGCCTTACGCCGCTTGCTATAGTTTATTCAAGCGTTGCAGGAAGACGCACACAAGGAGATAAATCATGATCAAGCGCTCGCACACTCTTTACGCCGCCGCCATGCTCGCCCTGAGCGCGGCAGCATTCGCTCCGGCCATCGCGTCAGCACAAGTCGGCGTCAGCGTGGTGATCGGAAATGCCCCGCCGCCTCCACGTTTTGAAAGCGTGCCGCCGCCACGGCGCGGCTATGTCTGGGCGCCGGGTTACTGGGACTGGCGCGACCACCGCCATGTATGGATAGGCGGCACCTGGGTCGTCGAACGTCCCGGCTACGTCTACACGGAACCGCGCTGGGTGCAGCGTGAGGGCCGCTGGTGGCATGAGGAAGCGCGCTGGGAGCGCGGCCCGAACGGCGACCGCGATCACGACGGCATTCCCAACAAATACGACCGCCACGACAACCGTGGCTACGGACGCGGTGACCGCGACCACGACGGTGTGCCGAACCGCTACGACCGTGACCGCGACGGCGACGGGGTGCCCAACAGATACGACCGCCGCCCCGACAATCCGCGCCGCGATTGAGCGGCCGCTCGATGAACGACGGCGATATCGGATTTGAAGTACTGGCCACGGCCGCCTACAAGGGCGAGCGCGTGGCCGCTCGCCGTTTGGCGGGCCGTTCGCAATTGCCGGAATCGGATGCGCTGCTGCAGGTGCTGACGCAGGCGGCCGGCGCGCAGGGACTGCCGCATTTGCTGGCCGAGCGTTCGGCCTTGCGTCAGCGCGACGAGCAGCGGCGCGTGGCGAGAATCGAAGAGAAGGCGCAACAACTAGCGTTGCGCAAGCAGCGCATGCAACCCGCCGCCGAATCCTGGCGGGGCTGGTTCGACGGCTCCGCGCATCCGAATCCGGGACAGATCGGCATCGGCGCACTGCTGTGCGGACCGGCCGGCGAACGCATCGAGATCAGCCGCCGCTCGGGCCATGGCAACAGCGGCGAAGCGGAATACATGGCGTTGACGGCTTTGCTGGAAGCGGCCGCGCAGGCAGGCGCGCAAGGATTGGTCGTCTATGGCGACAGCCAGGTGGTGGTCAACGACGTCAACCTGGGCACGCAGGCGATTGCCGCTGGTCGCGGCGCCAAGGGACTGGAAGCCCATCGCGCGCGGGTGGTGGAACTGATGGAGTCGATGGGCACCGTCAGCCTGCGCTGGGTGCCGCGCCACCGCAACGGTGACGCGGACCGCCTGTCGCAGCAGGCGATAGATCGGTCGGTGTGCGCCGACCGCTTAGGCGCGGCGAGCGATTTTTAGCGCCGGACGGGATGGCGCGACGCGCGCCGGGGCGTGAGTCCGGAACGGCATCGCCGCATTGCCGACCTTGAATACGCTGACCGCCTGCGCCAGCGCCGCGGCCTGCTGCTGCATCGACTCCGCGGCGGCGGCGGCCTGCTCGACCAATGCCGCGTTCTGCTGGGTCACAGCATCCATGGCGCCGATGGCTTGATACACCTCGTTGATGCCCGCGCTCTGCTCGTTGCTGGCGGCGGTGATCTCGGTAATCATGTCGCTGACGCGATGCACGCTGCTGACGATTTCGCCCATCGTCGTACCGGCGTCGGCCACCAGCTTGCTGCCCTGGTTGACCTTCTCCACCGAATCGCCGATCAGTTCCTTGATCTCTTTCGCCGCCGATGCCGAGCGCTGCGCCAGGTTGCGCACTTCCGATGCCACGACCGCGAAACCGCGCCCCTGTTCGCCGGCGCGTGCCGCTTCCACCGCCGCGTTCAGCGCCAGGATATTGGTCTGGAACGCGATACCGTCGATGACAGCGATGATGTCGACGATCTTGCGCGACGACTGGTTGATCGAATCCATGGTGTCGACCACCTGCGCCACCACTTCGCCACCCTTGACCGCGACCTGCGCTGCGGACGACGCCAGCTGGTTGGCCTGGCGCGCGTTGTCGGCGTTGTGCTTCACGGTCGACGTCAGTTCCTCCATCGACGACGCGGTTTCCTCCAGCGCGCCGGCCTGCTGCTCGGTGCGGCGCGACAGGTCCTGGTTGCCGGCGGCGATTTCGCTCGACGACGTGGTGATATGGTCGGTGCCGCTGCGCACCTCGTTGACGATGCCCAGCAGGCTGGCGTTCATGTCCTTCAACGCCGACAGCAGCTGGCCGGTTTCGTCGCGCGCGCTGTCGTCGATATGGCCGGTCAGGTCGCCGCCGGCGACGCGGCGCGCGGCCGTTACCGCCTGCCGCAGCGGACCGGTGATCCCGGTGGTCAGCAGCCACGAACTGACGGCGCCGAACGCCAGCACCAGCGCGGCCAGCACATACAGCAGCTTGCGGCTGCTGGCGGCGATGTCGTCGATATGGGCAGCGGTGGCGTCGATCTTTGCGCGCTGCATCTTGAGCAGGTCCATCATCAGCGCCTGGTAGCTGGCGGCGCCCGGACGGAACACGGTCTCGAAGATCTTGTCGGCCTGTTCCAGATCGCCGGCCGCCTTCAGCTTGGCCACCTGGTCGCGCGACGACAGGTACACCTTGCGCTGCTCGCCGATGCGCACGAACAGCGCCTTCTCGTCGGCGTCGACGATCAGTTCCTCGACTTTTTTCTGCAGCTCGGAAGAGATGGCGGAGGAAGCCTTGGATTCGTCGGCGAAAAATGCGCCCAGCGCAGGATCGCTGCTGCGGGCGATGGCCGTGGTGCGGCGGATGCCGCTATCGACCTTGCCATACCAGTCGGAGATCATGCGCTCCTTGGCCAGCGGCACCTGCATCATGTCGCGCGTGGCCGCGGCCACGCCCTGCAGCCGCCACACGCTGATACCGGTGATCAGCATGGCGAAGGCCAGGATAATGGTAAAGCCCAACGTCAGGCGCTTGCCGATACTGATATTCTCCAGCATCGTCATCGGTCAGGCCGCCAGCGCGGTGTTTTCGATCAGGCCCATGTCGGCGCTGGACATCAGCTTGTCGATATCGACCAGGATCAGCATGCGTTCGTCCAGGGTGCCCAGGCCGACGATATGGTCGGTGTTCAGCGCCGAACCGATTTCCGGCGCAGGCTTGATTTGCTCGGGCATCAGCGTGGTGACGTCGGAGACGCGGTCAACCACCATGCCGACCACGCGGTGGCCGATATTGAGGATGATGACCACGGTGAACTGGTCGTACGACGGCGTGCCGAGGTTGAACTTGATGCGCATGTCGACGATCGGCACGATGATGCCGCGCAGGTTGACCACGCCCTTGACGAAGGCCGGCGCATTGGCGATGCGGGTCGGTGTTTCGTAGCTGCGGATTTCGCTGACTTTCTGGATATCGATGCCGTATTCTTCCTGGCCCAGGGTGAAGGCCAGATACTCGCTGGCCGGGGAATTTGCGTGCAGTTCGCTGACGTTGCTGGACATGGGTTTTCCTTCATTGCTAAAGTGACTATGAGCAATGTTACCGCAAGTCAAGATCAAACGCACCAAATAAATACGTACAAGCAACAAATAGAGTTATTGCAATTTCCAGATTGGCTTTTCGACAATGATGGAGGAGGACACGGCGACCGGACGCGAAGGAACCGGAGTGGGAGCCGGACCGGCCACGGCCGCGCGCGGCGTGGCGATGGGCCGGACATCGCGTTTGCCGGCGGCTATGGCGACGATCGCACCGGCGCCGATGCCCGCACCGGCGGGACGGATGGCGGCCCGGCCGTCCTCCCCTTTGGCCTGCAGGTACGGCGCGTGGGTCGGCGTATCGTCGAGCGCGAGCGCGCCGGAGCAGGATAAGCCGAACAGCATCGTTGCGAGCACCGGGGCAATTCGCATGGCAGGCCTTTATTGTTAAAAGTCATTGTATTTTGCACAATCCCACTATACTTGTCCAGCAAACAATTTTTACCCCTCATTAAGTTCGGCTGCACAAGGGAGTCGACAGGCTGTATCATCTGGACAGACAGTCGAAACACGACGGGAGACCGATGAATAGCTTGCTGAACAGCTGGCACCCGCGCCTGGTTGCCTTGGCCAGCGCAGCCTCCGGACTTGACGGGGCGCACGACACCAACCACCTGCACCGCGTCTGGCGCAACGCCACCTTGCTGCTGGACGACTATCCCGAGGCGGACGCGCTGATCGTGCTGGCCGGCTGCTACCTGCACGACCTGGTCAACCTGCCGAAGAACGATCCCGAGCGCCACCTGGCCTCGCGCAAGGCGGCGCTGCTGGCCAGCCGCCAGCTGGCCGGACTCGATTTCCCGCCGAACAAGCTGGCCGCCGTCGCCCACGCGATCGAAAGCCACAGTTTTTCCGCCGGCATCCGTCCCGAAACCATCGAAGCGAAGATCGTGCAGGACGCCGACCGCCTCGACGCACTGGGCGCGGTCGGCCTGGCGCGGCTGTTTTACACGGCCGGCCGCATGGGCACCGCGCTGGCGCACGCCGACGATCCGATGGCGCTGCACCGCGATCTCGACGAGAAGGCCTATGCGCTCGACCACATCGACACCAAGCTGGCCACCCTGCCCGGCAAGATGCAAACGGCGGCCGGACGCCGCCTGGCGCAGAACCGCCTCAATGAATTGACCGCCTTCCGCGACAGCTTCATCGCCGAATGGGCCGCCAGCCCGGCGGCGCCCTGACACTTTACAAATCCCTCATGACCACACCAGATTCCGCTGCTCCGGCCGCGCCGGAGGCCGCCACCGCCGCCGCCGCTCCCGGCAACCTCAATTTCATCCTGATCTGCGTTTTCATCGACATGCTCGGCATCGGCCTGATCGTGCCGGTGCTACCGGTGCTGGTCGGCGAATTCACCGGCTCGCGCGACAACCAGGCCTACTGGTTCGGCATCATGAGCGCCGTGTTCGGCCTGATGCAGTTCATCTTCATGCCGATGCTGGGCGCGATCAGCGACCGCATCGGCCGCCGCCCGGTGCTGCTGTATTCGATGGCCGGCATGTGCATCAACTTCCTGTCGACCGCGTGGGCGCCCAACCTGGCCTGCCTGTTCATCGGCCGCGTGGTCGGCGGCATGTCGTCGGCCAGCATGTCGGTGGCGTCGGCCTACGCGTCCGACATCTCGACGCCGGACAACCGCGCCAAGAGCTTCGGCAAGGTCGGCGCGGCCTTCGGCCTGGGCTTCATCTGCGGCCCGATGCTGGGCGGCCTGCTGGGCAGCGTCAACCTTCACCTGCCGTTCTACGTGGCGGGCGCGCTGTCGGCGGCCAATTTCGTCTACGGCTATTTCGTGGTGCCGGAATCGCTGCCGCAATCGCGCCGCTCGCCGTTCAGCCTGGGCAAGATCAATCCGCTGGCCGCGCTGTTCCGGCTGGCGCGCCGCACCGACATCCGCGGCCTGGTGGTCACCTTCGCGCTGGTCACCTGCGCGCAGATGATGCTGCAAACCACCTGGGTGCTGTACACCACCTTCCGCTTCGAATGGACGCCGGGCCAGAACGGCGCCGCGCTGTTCTGCGTCGGCCTGACGGCGGCCGTGGTGCAGGCGGGCCTGCTTGGCTTGCTGATCAAGCGCTTCGGCGAAGTGCGCCTGTCGCTGCTGGGGCTGTGCTCCGGCGGCCTGACCTATCTGTTCTACGGCCTGGCCACGCACGGCTGGATAATGTATGTGCTGATCCTGTGTAACGTGCTGTCGTTCGCGGTCGGCCCGGCGCTGCAGGGCATCATCTCCAAGGCGACGCCGCCCAACGAACAGGGCGAGTTGATGGGATCGCTGCAATCGATCAGCAGCCTGGGCGTGATCTTCATGCCGCTGATCGGCACCGCCATCCTCGGCAAGGTCAGCCACCTGCCGGCCGGCGACTGGCGCATCGGCAGCACCTTCTTCGTCTGCGCGGCGATGCAGGCGCTGGCGATCCTGGTGGCGCGGCGCTACTTCGGCGCCCATCACATGCGGGCGTCCAAGCCATGAACGGCCGCGGTAGCGAATTGGCGGCGGCGATCGCGCTGACGCTGGCTGCCTGCGTCCTGCCGCGCGCCGCCAGCGCCGGCGGCCACCACTGCACCCGCGAGATCGCGGTGCCGGTGTCGGCCAGCGGCGCCAGCGTCATCACCGACGGGCCGCAAGTCGGCGGCATCTACCCGGACCTGCTGCGTGCCCTGAGCGCGAAAAACGGCTGCTCCTTCAACTTCAGCGTGGTGCCGCGCGCGCGCCAGGTGGCGATGTACAAGGCGGGCCAGGCCGATATCCTGGTGCCCGCCTCGCGCACGGCATCGCGCGACCAATACGGCACCTTTATTCCGATGATCAACCACCGCGCGATGCTGATCTCGATGGCCGGCAACCGCGCGCCCATCACCAGCGCGCAGAACCTGCTGGAGCGGCGCGAGTTGCGGGTGGCGGTGGTGCGCGGTTTCGACTACGGCGAGGCCTACTCTGCGCTGATGGCCGAACTGACGCGGCAAAACCGGCTGTTCGTCGAAGTCGACGTGGTGGCGGTGGCGCGCCTGCTGAACGCCGGCTCGGCCGACGTCACCATCATGGGGCCGACGCTGATGGCCGCCGCGATCCGCCGCGATCCGCGCGTCCACGGCATGCAGGAGAAGTTGCGCTTCGAGGCGATCCCCGAACTGCCCTGGAGCGCGAGCGGCGCCTACGTGTCGCACGCGCTCAAGCCGGAGGACCAGCAAACGCTGACCGAAATGCTGGAGAAGGTCGGCAAGTCCAACCAGGTGATGGAAGGCTATCTGCGTTACTTCCGCGCGGACATGCTCAGCGACAGCGTGCGTCCGCGCCCAGCGAACTGACCAAACGGTTTATTTCGTTTCCACCACCGGAAGTTCCAGCGCGCTGCTCTCCGCTCCGGCGTGGTACACGCGCAGCGTGGCCTTCTGGTAGTCCGACGGCTTGGCGTAGAAGATGTTCTGCACGTAGGTCTGCGGATTGCGGTCGTACAGCGGGAACCAGCTGGACTGGATCTGCACCATCACCCGGTGGCCGGGCAGGAACACGTGATTGGCGTTCGGCAGCGCGAAACGGTACTTCTCGACCGCGTTCGGCGTGATTGGCGCCGGATGCTCGAAGCTGTTGCGGTAGCGGCCACGGAAGATGTCCATCGCGATGCCCAGCTGGTAGCCGCCCAGTTCCGGCTGCGACGGCACCTCGTCCGGATAGACGTCGATCAGCTTGACCACCCAGTCGGTGTCGGTGCCGGTGGTCGAGGCATACAGGTTGACCATCGCCGCGCCGGCTATCTGCAGCCTGGCCTTCAGCGGCTCGGTCACGTAACTGAGCACGTCGGGGCGGTCCGACACGCCGCGCTGGTCGCTGACCAGCCACGGGCGCCAGACATTGGCGTCGTTCATATGGATGGGACGCGGCACGAACGGCACCGGCTTGGCCGGGTCGGACACGTATTCGTCGTAGGCGGCGCCGGCCTTGGGCGCCTCGAAGTCCAATTTGAAATCAGGCTTCAGGTAGATCGGCTTGAGCGGCGCCGGGCAGCCTTCGGCGCAGGCCAGCGGCCAGCGCTGCAGGCGCTGCCAGCGATTGACGCCGGTCTGGTAGAACAGCACGGGCGGCGTGTCGGCCACCGGCGCGCCGTCCTTCAGGTATTGATCGAGGAAAGGCTGCATCACGTCGCGGCGGAATTCCAGCGCGGTGTCGCCGGTGAACTTGAACACGCCCAGGCCGGAGCCTTCGGCATTGACGCCGCTGTGGCGCCACGGGCCGACCACCAGGAAGTTCTTGTTGTTGGCGGTGTCCTGCGGTTCGACGGCGGCGTAGGTGGCGTAGGCGCCGTAGATGTCTTCCTGGTCCCAGTAGCCGACCACGGTCATGGTCGGCACCTTCAGCTGGCGCTTGGCGAGGATCTTGTCCAGCGCCTGGTGCTGCCAGTAGCTGTCGTAGGCCGGGTGCTCGAATATCTTGCGCGTGAAGTTCAGCTGATCGAGGCCGAACTGCCTGGCGTAGTCGGCGGTGGAACCGCCGCGCAGCACGCCGTCGTAGTCGTCGTAGACGCCGGTCGACATCGGCTTGCCGCTGCCCTTGGCCGTGGTCTGGCCGGAGATATATGACAGGTTGGGCAGGCGGAAGGCGCCGTTGTGGAACCAGTCGTCGCCGCGCCAGCCGTCGACCATGGGGCTCATCGGCACCGCGACCTTCAGCGCCGGGTGCGGATCGACCAGCGCCATCAGCACGGTGAAGCCGTCGTAGGACGAACCGATCATGCCGACCTTGCCGTTGCTCTCGGGCGTGTTCTTGACCAGCCAGTCGATGGTGTCCCAGGCGTCTGTGGAGTGGTCGGTGCGGGTGTCGTTGAGCGGCCCCTTGAGGGGACGGGTCATCACGTAGTCGCCTTCGGAGCCGTATTTTCCGCGCACGTCCTGGATGACGCGGATGTAGCCCGCCTCCGCCATCACGTCGTCGCCCTGGCCGACGGTGGCCAGCATGCTCGGGCTGTTGTTGCGCGTGACGCGGCCGCTGGCGTTGTAGGGTGTGCGGCTCAGGACCATGGGGGCGTGCTGGGCGCCCTTGGGGATGACGAGGACGGTGTGCAGCTTGACGCCGTCGCGCATCGGTATCATGACTTCGCGCTTGATGTAGTCGGCGTTGGGGATCTGGGGCTCGAACTTGGCGGGGATGTCGGGCGCCATCGGAGGCGTTTGCGCCGAGGCGGCGGTGGCTATCAATGTGGCCAACAAGGCAACTGCAGGTACGCGCATAACCGCTCCAGAAAGGGATCACCCAGAAAGGAGCATACTAACCGAATGTTGGGTTTAATGCATGAGCTTGAAAAGGACAGCCGTGACGCCGGTCTGCACGAGCATCACACCGACCACCCACTGTATCAATTCTGACTTGAGTTGCGCCAGGCGCATGTCGAGATAGTTTTTTGTCACCAGATGGCTTTCGATGAGCTGGAACATCGCCGACGCCAGCGCCTTGGCCTGTTTCTCGGGCATGCCGCCTTCAATCAGCGTATCCATAAACGTCACCGCGTCGAAAACATCGCTCATTTTAGCCCACGTTTGCTTAGACCGCCGAATCACCAATCCAGTTCCGAAACCGCCGCGCCGCCTTGCGGGCGCTCAGCACCTTGACAGACCGTCCCTGAACTGCAACCATACGTTTTTCGCTGCTTTTGCACCACCTACGCCGCCCTCGTCTGGTGGCGTTTTTATATTCGTCGCGCCGGACCGGGGCAACGTAAAGGAACCCTGATGAGCATGACCGAACAGTCCGAAGTAATCTCCACCGCCCCCGCCTCGCCGAAGGGACCGACCGTCATCCTGACCGGCGACCGCCCCACCGGCCCGCTGCACCTTGGCCACTTCGTCGGCAGCCTGCGCAACCGCGTCGCCTACCAGCACGAATACAAGCAGTTCATCATGCTGGCCGACGCCCAGGCGCTGACCGACAATATGGACGATACCGACAAGGTGCGCCGCAACGTGGTCGAAGTGGCGCTGGACTACCTGGCCGTCGGCATCGACCCGGCCAAGTCGACCATCCTGATCCAGTCGCAGATCCCGGAGCTGGCGGAGCTGACCTTCTATTACCTGAACCTGGTCACCGTGGCCCGCCTCGAGCGCAACCCGACCGTCAAGACCGAGATCGCGCTGCGCGGCTTCGAGCGCGACATCCCGGCGGGCTTCCTGACCTACCCTGCCTCGCAGGCGGCCGACATCTCGGCATTCAAGGCGTCCATCGTGCCGGTCGGCGACGACCAGATCCCGATGATCGAGCAGACCAACGAAATCGTGCGCCGCTTCAACCGCATCGCCAACAAGGAAGTGCTGGTCGAGTGCAAGGCGCTGGTGCCGGAAATCGGCCGCCTGCCAGGCACCGACGGCAAGGCCAAGATGAGCAAATCGCTGGGCAACACGATCAACCTGGGCGCCACCGCGGCCGAAATCACCGCCGCCGTCAAAAAGGTGTATACCGATCCGCTGCACCTGCGCGTGGAAGACCCGGGCCACCTGGAAGGCAACGTCGCCTTCATCTACCTGGACGCCTTCGATCCTGAACAAGACAAGCTGGCGGAAATGAAGGCGCATTACGTGCGCGGCGGCCTGGGCGACTCCATCGTCAAGAAGCGCCTGGAACTGGTGCTGCAGGAGATGCTGGCGCCGATCCGCGCGCGCCGCGAGGAACTGGCGCAGGACAAGGGCTACATCATGCAGATGCTGAAAGAAGGCACGATGCACGCGCGCGAAGTGGCTGCGCGGACGGCCGACGAAGTCAAGGCCGCCCTCGGCCTGAGCTACTTCTGAACCCGGTGACGCCGGACGCCCTGCCGCAGCTGGCGCCGTGGCTTGCGGCGGTCTACGGCGTCGCCAGCATCATCTGCTTTATCGCCTACGCGGTCGACAAGTCAGCCGCCATCCACAAGCGCCAGCGCACGCCCGAGCGCACCTTGCTGCTGCTTGGCCTGGCCTGCGGCTGGCCCGGCGGCTGGCTGGCGCAACGGTGGCTGCGGCACAAGACCGTCAAGCCGTCGTTCCGGATCGCCTACTGGGCCAGCGTAGTGGTGAACATCGCCGCCGTCGCCGGCCTGCTGTGGCTACGCACTCTCGACTAAGGATTTCCATCATGTGGCATGGCGTGTTATGCGGTTTGCTGGCGGGCGCCATGTGGGGCATGGTGTTCATCGTGCCCGAGCTGCTGACGGCGTTCACGCCGCTGGAGATGGCCTGCGGCCGCTACATCGCCTACGGCCTGATCGCCGGCGGCCTGATGGCGCCGCGCCTGCCCGCGCTGCTGCGCCGCCTCGACCGGGGCGACGTGATCGCGATGATCAAGCATGCGCTGGCCGGGAACATCGTCTATTACATGCTGCTCGCGCTGGGCGTGAAGTTTGCCGGCGTGGCGGCGACCTCGCTGATCATCGGCGTGCTGCCGATCTCCGTCACGCTGATGGGCCAGAAGGACCACGGCTCGGTGCCGCTCAAGCAGCTGATGCTGCCGCTGCTGCTGGTGGCGGCGGGCATCGCCTGCATCAACATCGACGTGTTCACCCACGACACCGGCAACGCCGCGCCGCTGTTCGACAAGATCGTCGGCGTGCTGTGCGCCGTCGGCGCGCTGCTGTGCTGGACCTGGTATTCGGTCGACAACGCGCGCTACCTGAAGCGCAATCCCCATTTCAGCAGCGGCGAGTGGTCGGCCTTGTACGGCGTGTCGAGCGGCTTGATCGCGCTGGCCATCGCGCTGGCCGCGCTGGCGCTGTTCCATGCCGACGTGACCGGCGTCGGCGCCGTGGCCAGCGGGCGTGACTGGACGCTGTTCTGGAGCGTCAACGCACTGCTGGCACTGGGCGCCTCGGTGATCGGCAATCACCTGTGGAACGTCGCCAGCCGCAAGGTGCCGCTGACCTTGTCCGGCCAGCTGATCCTGTTCGAGACGCTGTTCGCGCTGTTGTACGGCTTTATCTACAAGCAGCAGCTGCCGCGCGGGCTGGAGGTGGCGGCCATGGTGCTGCTGGCCGCGGGCGTGATGTGGTCATTGCGCGTGCATGCGCTGGACGAAAACAGCGAGCCCCACGCCGGCTAGTCCGGCTTGATGCGCTCGGCCACCAATGCGGCCATGGCGCCGTCCTTCAAGCCTTCGACAACGCCGCGCTGGTCTTCCGCGCCGCGGTTCTGGCTGACCTTCCATTTGCCCACCAGGCTATCGATCGGGATTTCGATGCCGACGATGCCCTTCATGGTCGCGGCCAGGAAGTCGGCCGGCGCGTCGGCCGGCGCCCAGGGCTGCGGCATGCGGCCTTCCTGTGAGGCGGTCAGGTCGTCCAGCTGGCGGCGCAGCCACAGCGGATCGTCGACAGTGCGGCCGACGCCGCGCGCCTGCACCATCGCGTAGTTCCAGGTCGGGACCACTTTGTGCGTGGTGCGCTTGGTTTCGTACCAGGTCGGGCTGATGTAGGCCTCCGGCCCCTGGAACACGACCAGGCATTGCGGGGAAGCTTCCAGCTTGCGCCACAAGGGATTGGCGCGGGCCACGTGGGCGCGCAACAAACCCAGGCCATTCGGTCCTTCATCGGCGTACAGCATGAACGGAATCAGGTCGGCGGTGACGCCGTCGGCGCCGGCCAGGATCAAGGTGGCCAGCGGCCGGGCGCGCATCAGGCCATGGCGGACTTCAAGGCGGTCTTCGGCAAAGGCGGCGGGCAAGTACATGGCGGTTCAATCCAGCAGGCCGTTTTCGCTCAGCACGTCCTGGATCAGCTCCAGCCGCAGCACGGGATTCTCCTGCAGCAGCAGGCGCTGTTTCTCTTCCAGGTCCAGCCGCAGCAGCTCGCACCAGCGGTTCGCCACCCAGCCGGCTTCGTCCAGCCGGTACGGCGGCGCCAGCGGCATGTTGGCGGTGGAGATCTGCTTCTTCTGCAGCGACCGTATCAGCGCGCCCAGCGCGTTGGCGACATCCTGCTGCTCGCTCGGCACGGGCACCACCATGTCTTCGGCCACCTCGTCGACTTCCGCCATCCACAGGCCGTGCTTGAGCTGCTCGGCCGATTTGATCTGGAAGCGCGTGGTGCCGACGCAGGAGATTTGCAGCAGGCCGGGTAGCGGCGCGGTCCAGTCCAGGATGCGCGCCATGGTGCCGGCGCCCGACAGGGTTTCCTGCTTGTCCGGCACGCGGGTTTCGCTGCCTTCGAGCAGCGGCACCACGCCGAATTCCTCGCCGCGCGCGATGCAGCGCTTGATCAGGTCGAGGTAGCGTACTTCGAACACTTGCAATGGCAAATGCCCGTCCGGGAACAGGATGGTATTGAGCGGAAAGAGCGGAATCGATGACATTCCGCTATCATCGCATGAAATTGCCGAGATCGGATTAGACGGCGGCCACTATCCTTGCCGCAAACCTAGGGACGGCGATAAATCACGCCTGCTTTCATCACAAAAGCAACGCTGCGCAGCGCCGCGATATCCTGCGTGGGATCGCCCTGCACCGCCACCATGTCGGCCAGGTAGCCGTCGCGGATCTGGCCCAGCGATGCGGCCTTGTCGAGCACGGCCGCGTTGACCACTGTGGCGGCCTTCAGCGCCTCCACCGGCGTCATGCCCAGCCTGACCATCCACTCCAGTTCGCGCTCGTTGCTTCCATGCGCAAACACGCCGACGTCGCTGCCGTTACCGATCGTCACGCCCAGCTTGCGCGCCAGCTGGAAGGCGCGCGCCGCAGCCTGCATCGACGGCGTCGGCGGACCGCCGCGCTGGTACTTCTGGAAGTATTCGCTGGTCGCTTCCGGCGCCGTCAGCGTCGGGAAATACGCGACGTGGCGCTCGGCCATCAGGCGGAAGGTGGCCTCGCTGCCACCGTAGCCATGCTCGATGCTGTCGACCCCGGCCAAGGTGGCGCGACGCATGCCCTCGTCGGTGCTCGCATGCGCGGAAACCTTGCGGCCCGATTCGTGGGCAGCGGCCACCAGCGCATTCAATTCGGCCTGCGAGAAGGTCGCGTGGGCGCTGCCGTCGGCGCCGCTGCGGTAGTCGGCGTAGACCTTGATCCAGTCGGCGCCGCGGGCGCCCTGCTCGCGCACCGCGCGGGTCACCTCGTCGACGCCGCTGGCTTCCTGCGCTCCTTTCGGCAAATCGACATCGGCGCGGTAGCCGCGCGGCGACGGGCCGTAGCTGCCGGTGGCGACGATGGCGCGCGTGGCGATGAATAAACGCGGACCGGGAATAATGCCGTCTTCAATCGCCTTTTTAATCGCGACATCCGCATACAGCGCGCCTTCCGTGCCCAAATCGCGCAGCGTGGTAAATCCGGCCTGTAATGTGGCGGCCGCATGGCGCCCGGCCAGCAAGGTCCGGTATTCCACCGATTCCTTTAACACCTGGTCGTCCCACGAGGTCTCGTTATACGGATGCAGCAGCACGTGGGAGTGCAAATCCATTAATCCGGGGATCAGCGTGGTGCCCGGCAGGCCGATACGCTCGGCGCCGGCCGGGATATTCATTTTATCGGCGGGCCCGACCGCCGCGATCTTGCCGCCCGCGATAAGCACGGCCCAATTCGCATGCGGCTGGCCGTCGCCGGTCCATACGCGGTCCGGACTTAATAATATGTCAGCAGCGCGCGCGGCAGGCGCAAACGCGGAGAATACGGAGACGAAAGCGGAGAATAAGACTGCGGCGCGGCTACTCATCATGGATGGCGTCCGAAAAAAGAAAAGCCGGGGCCGGGTTTAATCGATATAAACCCTGGCGCCCCGGCTTTGCGGAGAAATTACTTAATCAGATACTGCGCTTTGTCCTTGCCTTCCAGCCATTTTGGCGCGCGGCCACGGCCGGTCCAGGTCTGGCCGGTGGCATCGTCACGGTACTTGGTCGGCACCGGCGCACGGGTCTTAACGGGCTTGACCTTGGCCACGCCGCCCAGGTCCGCCACGGTCAGGCCGTATTCACGCATGATGGCGGTAACCTTTTCCTTGGCCTGTGCGATTTCATTTTTTCGCGCGCTCTCGGCCAGATTTTCCAGCTCGGCGATCTTGGCTTTGT
Source organism: Duganella hordei (assembly GCF_040369125.1). NCBI lineage: Bacteria > Pseudomonadati > Pseudomonadota > Betaproteobacteria > Burkholderiales > Oxalobacteraceae > Duganella > Duganella hordei. The sequence goes on along the minus strand of NZ_BPWI01000020.1, from coordinate 26,686 downwards.
ATTCCTGGTAAGTCGTCATCTTATTTCCTTCGTATCGGCGGGTTAGATTAAATAAAAACCACTTGTGACAATGTGTGAGAATTTATATCCGCAATTTACCATAACTTTACGAAAATTCTCCAGAGATAGTCGTGATAAATACCAATATAGCTAGAAAAATGAATATTTTCCACAACTGTCGTTCAATCGGAACGCAGTTCAGGCGGTTTTACGACGGCGCCGCATTATCCAGGTCGATAGTCCGGTAATAAAGAATAACGCCGGCAGCAAACCGGCGCCAACCATTACCGCGCGGCCGGTCGCGGCGCCGAATTGGCCCGAATGCAGCGGGAATAAGGCGGCTAGGAAGCGGTCGCCGGCCGGGCCGGCCAAAGGATTAACTGTTTCAATTACCGCGCCGCTGCGGATATCAATCAGCAGGCGCAGCGTGCCGGTGCGCTGCCAGTCGTCGGCGCGGCGCAAACGCACCTGGTACAGGCCGCGGTCGGGCAAGCGATTCAGCGCCAGCAGGATCGCGCCATCGCTCAGGTGCTGCTCGGCGATGGCCTTGGCGTCGTTCCACGAAATGCCTGCTTCGCCTTTGGCCAGCGCCGGCAAGGCGATGGCGCGGTGCTCGGCGCTGACCGGCGCCACCTGGCCGACCAGCGCGCGCGCCAGTTCCGGCAGGCCGTTGTAGAAACCGGTCACCGCCATCACCAGCATCAGCACGATCGCCAGCAGCCCGGCCGAGCGGTGCAGGTCGAAATTGGCGCGGTAGGCGTTCTGACGCCAGCGTACGTTCAGCGCCCGCTTCCAGCCCTGGGCCGGCGTCGGCCATGCCAGCAGCAGGCCGGCCGCCAGCAGCGCGACCCAGGCCAGTGCCAGCCAGCCGAGCGCGGCGCGGCCGGGCTTGCCCTGCAGCAGATTGGCGTGCCAGCGCTGCAGGCTGGGCATCAGGCGCGGCGCGTCGAGGCCGAACTCCTCGCGGCTGCGGCTGCCCAGCACGGCGCCGCTGCAGGAATCGAGCATCGCCTCGGCATCGCCGACGCCGGGCGCCTTGAAATACAGGCCGTAGCTGGCGCCGGGGTGGGATGGCAGGTAGACCGAGCCGACCTTGGCTTGGGGCCATTGCCGCTGCAGGCTGGCGACCGCGCCGGCCACATCCAGCGGCGCCGCGCATGGCGCGCGGTTGTGGAACAGCTGCGGATTGAGGCGCTCGTCGAGTTCATGGTTGAACACCAGCAGGCTGCCGCTCAGGCCGGCCAGCACCAGCAGCAATCCCAGGGTCAGGCCCAGCCAGCGGTGCAACCATTGCACGGTCGGGCGGATGACACGGCGCAGGCTGCGGCGTGGGCGATGAGTGAAGGTGCGCGTAATTCTCACCGCAGATCAACCGCAGAGCGCCTGCGGCTGCGGGCCTTCGTGCACCACCTTGCGGATCAGGTTGGCCAGGCGGCAGGTCGCCGGGCCGGCCACCTCGGGATTGGCCACCACCAGCGACAGCGACAGCTTGCGGCGCTGGCCGACCCGCAGCGGCAGCGGCTTCAGCAAGCCCTGCTCCAGCTGGCTGCGGATCTTGTGCTCGGCCAGCCAGCCGAAGCCGATGCCGTTGCAGATCATTTCCATCCGCGTGTGCGGACTGGTGACGCTCCAGCGCTGGTTGCTGTTGAGCCAGCCGTGGTCGCGCGGATTCAGGGTGCCGGAGTCGCGCACGACGATGTGCAGGTTGCGGCTCAGGTCGTCCACCTCCAGCTCGCGCCCCAGCGCATGCAGCGGGTGGCAAGGATGGGCCACGGCGATGAATTCGATATCCATCAGCGCATCGCCGAGGAAGCCCGATGGAATGCGGCTGGCGATGGCGATGTCGACGCGTTTTTCAATCAGCGCGTCCTCGGAGCCGGACAGCACCGTCTCCTCCAGGTTGACGCGCGTATGCTTGGCCCACGGCTCGAACTCGCGCAGCACCTGCACCAGCAGCTCGACCGGGAACAGGCTGTCGACGGCGATGCTGACCTGGGGCTCCCAGCCCTCGGCCAGGCTGCCGGCCAGTTGCTCCAATTGGAAGGCGTCGCCCAGCAGCTCACGCGCCTTGTTCAGCAAGGCTTCGCCGTTCCTGGTCAGGCGCGCGCGGCGGCCGTCGATTTCCAGCAGCTCGACGCCCAGCTGCTCCTGCAGCTTGGCCACCATGTAGCTGACCGACGACTGGCTGCGGTGCAGCGCCTCGGCCGCCTGCGCGTAGCCGCCGCATTCCACGATCGCCTGCAACACCTGCCACTGCTCCAGCGTACTGCGCGGTATCTTCACTTGGATTCCATGACGAAGGTGCCGTCCCAGTCGTCCGGCGGCGGGTTGTCGGCCATGTGGGCGCAACGGTCGATGTAGAGAATGGCGACCTGGTCGTTCGGATTCAGCGCCAGCACTTCCTCGAACAGCTTGCTGGCGGCCGCCCAGTTGCGCCTGCGGTAGCTCTGCAGGCCGTTGCGGAACAAGCCCATGGCGTCGATCAGCTGCGGATAGCTTTCCTCGCTGTGGTAATCCATCACCTCGTAGATCGACACCGGCTGCGTCTTGCCCTTGACCACCACGATGTCCACCTCGCGCATGCGGTAGGTGCCGCGCAGCGCACGGTAGGTGAATTCGCTGATCAGGATGTGCGCGCCGTACTGCTTGCAGGCCGATTCCAGCCGCGCCGCCAGGTTCACGCCGTCGCCGATGATGGTGTAGTCCATGCGCTTCTTGGAGCCGATATTGCCGGACACCACCTGGTCGGAATTCAGGCCGATGCCGATCTCCACCGGCAGCTTGCCCTCGCGCACGCGCACCTGGTTCCAGGCGCGCAGCTCGGTCATCATCGCGATGGCGCTGCGCACGGCGCGGTCGGCGTCGTCGTCGTGGCCGACCGGGATGCCGAAGGCGGCCATGATGGCGTCTCCGATGAACTTGTCGAGCATGCCCTCTTCGCGCTGGATGCAATCGACCATCATCGTGAAGTATTCGTTCAGCAGGGTCACCGTGCCCTGCGCGCCGAGCTGCTCGGTGATGGTGGTGAAGCTGCGGATGTCCGAGAACAGCACCGTGGCCAGCACGTTTTTACCGCCCAGCATTTCGGCGCCGTTGGCCACCATCTGGTCGGCGATGCCGGGATCCATGTAGCGCGACATGGTCGAGCGCAGCCGCTTCTCGCTGGAGATGTCTTCGATCATCAGCATCCAGCCGATGCGTTTCTTCTCCATCGACAGCAGCGGCTGCACGCTGAAGTTGACCGACAGCGTCTCGCCCTCGACCGCCAGTTCGGCGTCCATCAGGTGCTCGGCCGACTGGTTTTCCTCGACATGGTGCAGCTTGTCCATCACCCAGGTGTTGGCCGCGCCAAAGAAATCTGCGGCGCTCTTGCCGACGATGCTGCCGCTGTCGGTGCGCAGGATGCGCAGGCCGGCGGCGTTGCAGGTGACGATTTTTTCCTGGCTGTCGAGGGTGATCACACCGTTCGACATCGACTCCAGCATCGCTTCGTTGTAGTTCTTGATCTGCTGGACGTCGGCAAACAGCTTGGCGTTTTCCAGCGCGATCGAGATTTGCGCGGTGAACGCGCGCAGCCGCGATTCGTCTTCATGGGTGAACGGCCCGCCGCGCTTGTTGAGCACCTGCGTCACGCCGATGATCTTGCCGGCCTTGTTGACGATCGGCACGCACAGGATGGAGCGCGTGAAATAGCCGGTGCGCTTGTCGAACGCCGGGTTGAAGCGCAGGTCGGCGTAGGCGTAAGGGATGTTGATGGTCTTGCCGGAGGTGAAGACGGCGCCGGCGATACCGGCCGTGTTCGGCAGGCGGATCTGCAGCGACTCCAGGCCCTGCCCCACCTCGGACCACAGCTCGCCGGTTTTCTCGTCGTTCAGGAACAGGGTCGAACGCTCGGCGTTGAGCAGGCGCGTGGCTTCGCCCATCACCTTTTGCAGCAGCGAGCCGAGCTTGATGTCGGCCGTGACCTCGGACACCACGTCGATGAACTCCATCTCCTGGCGCCGGATCTTCTTCATGCTCTCCAGGAAGCGCGCGCTTTGCAGCGCCAGCGTGCCCTGGGTGGTCAGCGCCTCCAGCAACTGCAGGTCGGCGCGGGTGAACTTGCCGCGCCGCTTGTTCAGCGTTTGCGACACGCCGATGATCTCGCCCTTGAAAGTCTTGATCGGCACGCACAGGATGTTGCGGGTGACGAAGCCGGTCTGCTCGTCGATCGAGCGGTTGAAGCGGGCGTCGGCGTAGGCGTCGGCGATCATCACCGCTTCGCCCGTGGTGAACACGTGGCCGGCGATACCGGTATGGTTGAGGAAGCGGATTTCGCGCTGGATATTGCCCTGGGCGACGCGCGAGAACAGCTCGCCGGTTTCGGCGTCGTTGAGGAACAAGGTGCCGCGCTCGGCGTCCAGCTCTTCGGTGGTGACTTCGACCAGCGCGGTCAGGATTTCGTCCAGCGTGTCGTAGGCGGCCATGCGGCGCGACACTTCAAGCAGCAGCTCGACCTGACGCAAACGCTTGCGTTGCGCGCCGGCGACGGCCTGGGCCGAGGCGGCGTCGCTGCCGTTGGCGGCGGTCTTGGCCGCGGCGCGGATGGCGACCGGCTTCGCCGCTTTTTCGCCCACGCTGCGGATGGTCGGCTTGGCACTCATACGCGAGCCTCCAGCTCGTCGCGCAGCGCGCGTATGGTCTCGTGCAACTGGGCGATCTCGGCGTGATGGGCGGTATGGGCCTGCTGTAGCGCGTCGATTTTTTCCTGCGTCAGTTTTTCCAGGCTGGTGCGCAAGGCGGAAACGGTGTCGCGCAACTGGGTGATCTCGCCCTGGGCGGCGGCGGTGGCGGCCTTGACCGCCAGTTCGCGCTCGGCCTGCGCCTGCTCCAGCGTGGTCCGCAACGAGGTCACGGTGGCCTTGACCTGCTGCGATTCGCTGTGCGCCGACGACAGCGCATCCTGCACCTCGCGCTGGCGTTCCTGGTGCGCCGCCTCCAGTTCGGAGCGCAGCACGACCACGGTGCGCTGCAAATCGCGCACCTCGGCCAGCGCCAGACGCAGACTGTCGTCGTCGACCTGGATGATCTCGGTAACTTTAGGCTTTTTCAGGATAGTCCCACGGCAAATAAGTTCACCGCCGCATCATACCATCCTCAGAATCGCTTCTCTACCGTTACCCGCAGCTGGGTTTCGCCGCTGGCGACCGACATCCGGTTCTGCGTGCCGTTGGCGTCGCTGTACAGGCTTTCGGTGGTGTAGTCCTGGGCCAGCAGGTTGGACACCGCCACGCGCAAGTTGTTTTGCGGATCGAGCTTCCACAGCGCATACACGTCCAGGTCGCGCCGCACCGACGAATAGCCGCCCTGGCTGCCGCTCAGGCGGGCCAGGCCGCCGTTGCGGAAGCTGAAATTGCTACCGGTGCTGAGCACGCCGCTCGGGCTCTTGTAGTCCACGCCCAGGGTGGCGCTGATCGGCGTTTGCTGGTCGAGGCGGTTGTCCGGACCGGGCACGCTTTCCACGCGCGACCAGTTGCGGCTGACGCTGGCGCGCAGGTCCAGCGCCGGCGCCGTGTCCAGCAGCGCGCGCATCGGGAACTTGGCTTCCAGTTCGATGCCGCGGGTTTCGGCGCGGCCGTCGTTGATCGAGGTCGAGACCCAGCGCTGGTCTTCATACAGCAAGCCCTGGTGGGTGTAGTTTTCGATGCGGCGCACCGAGGCGCTGGCGCTCAGCAGGCCGCCCTCGCCCCAGTAATGCTCGATCGACGCATCCAGGCCCAGCGCCAGCTCCGGCTTCAGGTTCGGATTGCCGCGACGGTCGGGCTCGGTCGGGCTGTTGTTGGTCGAGGTGAACTTGCGCGGTATCAGCGCGGCGGTCGACGGCGCCTTGTAGGTGCGCGTCAGGGCCAGGCGCACCTGGTCCTTCTTGTTCGGCAGCTTGATCAAGGTCTGCATCAGCGGGCTGAGCACGCTGGAGCGCTGGCTCACCGCGTCGAAGTTGTTGCCATCGCTGCGGGTGTCCAGGCCTTCCCAGCGCAGGCCGGTATAGACCGACCACAGCGGCGTGACATTCCATTCATCCTGGCCGAACAGCGCCAGCCGCGTGACCTTGGCGCCGAAGCCCTCGTCGGTGTTGACCGGCGAACTGCCCGGCAGCGGCGCTTCGCGCTGGTTGCGGACGTCGTCGCGCTGGGTGACGCCGGCATCCCAGCCCAGCGCCAGCGCGTGCTCGGTCGGCGCCTCGCCCTGCCCGTCCGCCGGCGCGGAGCCGAAGGTCAGCGGCGTCGAATATTTGCCCTGCGTGCTGAAGCCGGTCTCCTTGCTTTCCGACACGACGGTGCGCGCCAGCGTCGCCGGCAGGCCGTTGTTGCCGCCAAGCTGGAAGGAATCTGCGGTGTTGCGGTTTTCGCTGACGGCCGCCTTCAGATCCAGCTTGGCGCCCTCGGCCAGCTTGTGCACCCAGTTCAGGTCGGTGCGGCCGAAACCGTTATGGTTGCTGAAGGTGCTGTCGACGCGGTCGTAGTCCGGCGGCGCGCCGAGGTCGGTGGTGATGCGGCGGTGGCTGTTGCCGGCGAACTGGTTCAGGTTGAAGAACGATTGCGAGGTCAGCGTATCGCCGCCGTCCAGCGTCCAGTTGATGCGCGGCGACAGGTTGAAGCCGTCCGAGCGGCCCTGGTCGCGCGAGGTGGCCGAGCGGTCCAGGTTGGGGATGCCGGCGGCGTCGGTGCCGGTGTCGAACGACGGCGTCATGCGGTTGTACATATAGCGCCAGGCGTTGCCGCCGAAGGAATACGACATCCGGCCGTCCTTGTCCGACATCTGCAGGCTGACGGACGGCGAGCTGAACTTGCTGCCCTTGCCCTCGCTGAACTTGACCTCGTGCTGGGCCGCCTTGAGCGCCTTCTTCAGCACGATATTGATGGTGCCCGCGATCGACTGCGTGCTGAACTCGGCGCTGGCGGCGCGCAGGATCTCGATGCGTTCGATGACGTCCGGCGCCAGGCTGTCGATGGCGAAGCCGGCCGGCGCGCGTTCGCCGTTGATCAGGATCTGGGTGTAGCCGCTGCCGAGGCCGCGCATGCGGATCTCGCCGCCGCCGCGGCCGGCGGCGCCGCCGACGGTGATGCCGGGCAGGCGCTTGAGCACGTCGTTGACCGAGGTGTCGCCGTATTTCTGGATTTCCTCGCTGCCGACGACGGTCTTGCTAGCGGTATCATCGCGGCGCGCGTCATAGCTGGCTGCGGCGCCCTTGATCTCCACCTTTTGCATGACGGGTGGCGCGGCCTCCTTGGCTGCCTGAGCCTCGTCGGCATGCGCGGCGGCGGAGAAACAGATGGAAAAAACGGCGGCGGCGATCGGCGTCAGGCGTGGTGGCTTCATGGCTCAGTACAAAAGGGGGTAAGTTGTCAGACAAGTGGGGGAGTTTGCATTATGCCTTGGTTTATTAAAATGTTCAGAAAAAAACAAGTTCGGCGCGCTGTTTAGCCCGATTTCATAAACTGCCATGGAGGAAAAGATAAATGTGGGCGCTATAATGCGCGATCGTTAATTGCCAGGATCCCCTATCGTGTCTCGCCTTGCCGTGCTGCCGCAATACCTGCTTCCCAAGGGAGCGTTGACCAACTTCGCCGGCCGCGTTGCCGGCGCCAAGGGCGGGGCCATGACCACGCGCCTGATCCGTTGGTTTGTCGGCCGCTACGACGTCAACATGGACGAGGCGCTCGATCCCGACATCAGCCACTACGCCAGCTTCAACGAATTCTTCACCCGCGCGCTGCGCCCGGACGCCCGCCCGCTGGCCGACGCCGACTTCATCTGCCCGGTCGACGGCCGCATCAGCCAGTTCGGCGCCATCGAGGACGACCAGATCTTCCAGGCCAAGGGCCACAAGTTCAGCACCACCGCGCTGGTCGGCGGCGACGCCGCGCTGGCCGCCAAGTTCCAGCACGGCAGCTTCGCCAACCTCTACCTGAGCCCGCGCGACTACCACCGCATCCACATGCCCTGCGACGGCAAGCTGACCCGCATGATCTATATTCCGGGCGAGCTGTTCTCAGTCAACCCGACCACCGCGCGCGGCATACCCGGCTTGTTCGCCCGCAACGAACGCGTGGTCTGCGTGTTCGACACCGCCAACGGTCCGTTCGTCATGACGCTGGTGGGCGCCACCATCGTCGGCAGCATGGCCACCGTCTGGCACGGCGTGGTCAACCCGCCGCGCGCGCCGCAGATTTGCGAATGGCAGTATGGCGACCAGAACATCGTGCTGAAAAAAGGCGAGGAGCTGGGCCGCTTCCTGCTCGGCTCCACCGTCGTCATGCTGTTCCCGAAAGATACGCTGGGCTTCAACCCGGCCTGGCAACCGGCCGGCCCGGTGCGCCTCGGCGAGATGATGGCCAACCTGAAGAAGTAATTACACGCCGCCGAACTGCGTGATGCCGTCGTCAAACGCGGCCTGCAGCACATCGAGGAACACCCGGGTCTTGGCCGGCATCAGCCGGCGGCCCGGGAACACGGCCCAGCCCGTCACTGTCGGGAACGACCATTCCGGCAGCACCCGCACCAGCTCCCCCGACGCCAGGTATTCCTTGGCAAACATCTCCGTCGACGCGGCGATGCCCACGCCGGTGGTCGCCATGCGCACCAGCAACTCCGGCGAATTGGCCAGCAACCGCACCGGCAGCTCGCGCTCCCATTCGGTCTTGGCGCGCAGCAGCTTCCAGCGTATCAGGCCGTTCAGGCGCGGCGGCAGACTCAGCAAATCGTGCTTGAACAGGTCGTCCGGATGCTCGGGCAGCCCGCGCAACGAGGTGTAGGCTGGCGCGGCATACAGCGCGATCTTGCTCAGGGTGACGCGGCGAGCGGCCAAAGAGGAATCGTCCGGCAGATTGCCCATGCGGATGGCCAGGTCGAAATTTTCCGCCACCAGGTCTACCCTGCGCGGCGACAGATCCAGTTCCAGCGCGATCTGCGGATAGTCGTTGAGAAAGCGGGCCATCACCGTGCCCATCGCCATATTGGCGAAATCGGCCGGCATCGACACGCGCAGCAAGCCGCTGGGCGCGCCCTGCCGGTGCTGCGCCAGCGCGCCGGCCAGTTCGGTTTCATCGGCCACGCGGCGCGCATGTTCCAGCAGGCTGGCGCCGAACTCGGTCAACACCAGCTTGCGCGTGGTGCGCTGGAGCAGGCGCTCGCCCAGGTGCGCCTCCAGCAGCGAAATCCGGCGCGACACCGTCGATTTCGGCAGCTGCACCCGCTGCGCCGCCAGGCTGAAGCTGCCGCATTCGACGATGCGGGCAAACAGCAGCAGGTCGCCAGGATCGATTTCCACGCATTTCCTCCCTCATTGTTCCATCAGTGGATTAATGTTATCCATTTTAACGCCTTCCGCATCGAAATTGGAACTGCTAAAGTTACTCCATCGCAGCAACCAACCCGACACGAAGGAGCAACACCATGAACATCCTGCAAATCAATTCCAGCGCCCGCAGCACCGGTTCCGAATCGACCCGCCTGGCCGACGCCATCGTCGCCAAACTGCGCGCCACCCACCCGACCGCCGCCCTGACCCGCCGCGACCTGGCCGCCGATCCGCATCCGGTGATCGACGAGCCTACGCTGCAGGCCCTGTTCACCCCGGCCGACCAGCGCACCGCCGAACAAGCGGCCCGCGTGGCGCTGGACGACGCGCTGATCGCCCAGGTGCAAGCGGCAGACGTGGTGGTGATCGGTGCACCGACCTACAACTTCGGCATCACCGCCCAACTGAAAAGCTGGTTCGACGCGATTGCCCGCGCCGGCGTGACCTTCAAGTACGGTCCAACCGGCCCGGTTGGCCTGCTGACCGGCAAAAAAGTCTACGTCGCCCTGTCGCGTGGCGGCATGCACCGCGATGGTCCGACCGACACCCAGCTGGCTCACATCAAGATGTTCCTGAGCTTCGTGGGCCTGACCGACGTGCAATACATCTTTGCCGAAGGCCTGGGCATGGGTCCGGAAGCAGTGGCCAAGGCGCAAGCGCAGGCCGAAGCGGAAATCAACGCCGTTCTGGTATAACCGACGGGCGGCGCAGCAAACCACATAGGAGAGTGTCATGACTGATCAAGTAAAAAACGAACGCAGCGTAGAACGCATCATCCAGGGCCAGGCCGTCATGGACGGCGCGGGCGTCAAGATCAATCGCGTGTTGACGCAGCCCCTGCAGCGCCGTCTGGATCCATTTTTGATGCTGGATAATTTCGGCAGCGACCAGGCCAACGACTACATCGCCGGCTTCCCCAGCCATCCGCATCGCGGCTTTGAAACGGTGACCTATATGCTCGAAGGCCGCATGCGCCACAAGGACAGCGCCGGCAACGAAGGCTTGCTGACCAACGGCGGCGTGCAATGGATGACCGCCGGCCGCGGCGTGATCCATTCGGAAATGCCGGAGCAGGAAGAAGGCGTGATGGAAGGCTTCCAGCTGTGGCTGAACCTGCCCGCCAAGGACAAGATGCGGGCGCCGTGGTACCGCGATTTCAACGGCGCCGACGTGCCGGCCTACACCACGGCCGACGGCGTGGCGGTGAAAGTCATCGCCGGCAGCAGCCACGGCGTGGCCGGCGCGGTGCAGCGCGAAGTGACGGAACCGATTTATCTCGACATCCATCTGCCCGCCGGCGCCAGCTTCAGCCAGTTGGTGCCGGAAGGTCACAACGCCTTCATCTTCACCTATCGCGGTTCGGTGAAGATCGGCGACAAGGACGTGGCGTCTGGCCGCATGGCGATCCTGGCGAACACGCCGGGAGCCGATGGCGTGACCGTGCATGCTTCCGAGGCCAGCCGCTTGATCCTGATCGCCGGCCAGCCGCTGAACGAGCCGATCGCGCAGTACGGCCCGTTCGTGATGAACACGCAGGCTGAAATCTTCGCCGCCGTCGAGGACTTCCGCGCCGGCAAGCTGGGCGAGGAAGCCCACGCTTAAGCTTTACAACAGCCGCCGGGCGTGTGACGCCCGGGGCTGTCTTCCCGTATTAGCCGCCCCTGCGCTTGTCACGCGCGACAAGCAAGCAGCGCATTAAGCGCCTGAGTCCAGCTTCCCTCTCGCGCGTCTCGCGCTTGTCCCTGTCAGCGAGCAGGCCGCGTAGTTGACGTCGAAGTTGAAAATTGTCGACCGCGTAAGCGATCAGCAGGACAGACACCGTGACGCCGCTGACTAACTCTCCTGCAAAGTGCCAGGAGGCCCAGGCCAGCACAGCGCAAAAAAGCCCTGTGATCAACAAAGCAAAGCGATCGACCATCACCGGCTCCACGCAAATTTGTAATTCTTCCGCGATTTCTGGTCTTGCCGATAGATACCTGGCCACTGCAACAGCACAGAAGGTAGCCAAGGCTCATGAAGATGATTGCTCTGTGCGTTTGTCAGCACGTCGGATATGGACATGCCGCCAGCAAACGAGCGCCCAGCCGCAACCGCAATGCTGCCAATCACGGCACCTGCGTAATACGATGCACGCAACGCACCCAAATAGATCAATTTTTCCAACCCGGTCCCGGCACCGATCAATTCAGCTAACGTGACATTGCGGCCAAACTGCTTAATCCCCGCGAGAATGACCGTCGCAGTCTGAACAGCGGTTCCGTTGCTGGCGAAAAGCGTTTCAGGACAATCCAACCCCAGACCGTCCATGTTTTGCTTGAAATACTTGTAAAAATCGGATGACATGATTTCCTCCGCTGAAGGACGGCTCGGTTTGCCGCTGGTCCAAGCATATATATCCAACGCTGGGGCCGGTTGACTCACATCATGGCCCCGCAGAGTACAGCGTCTCAGGCTAAAATGTGGCCATGATGCCCACACTAATCAAATGGCTGCGCTACCTGAGCCACATCCTCGGCTTTGAGACGGCCGACTCCTTCCCCCCCGGCCATCCGTACGAACGGACGCGCTGGAACGGCGCGTATTTCGACATCGCGTCGGACGTCAAGCCGGATCAGATTGAAAGCAGGCTGTGCGAGGCGATCGGCAACACGCCGCTGGTCTTCGGCTACATCACCAACCCCACGCCACGCATGCAGCGCGCCTTGCTGGCGATGTTGGAGGAGCGCATGCGCAACAACCGCGGCCGCGCCACCGAACTGGCCGCGCTGCTGGTGGCCGCCTACGACAGCCCGCACATCACCGAAGTCGTGCCCGGCCTGCGCGCGGCCATCGCCGCCACCCGCCACGAGGAAATGCCCGAGCGGGCGCGCAGCGTGATGGCCTTCCTGGGATCGATGCAGTCGCCGTTCGACGTCATCGAACTTAATTAGGCGACAGCCCCCGCCGGCGCCGCCGGCCGGGAAAAATTGCCCGGCACGAAACGGTCGCGCAGCTTCATAAACGGCGTCTCCACCAGCAGGTGCAGCAGCCAGCCGGCCAGGATGCTGGCGGCGCTCATCAGGACGATGGCCTGCCACGAATCCGGCCCCCAGCCCGCGTCCTGCAACGGCGCGCGCAGCAGCACGCACAAGGTTTTGTGCGTCAGGTAGATCGCGTACGACCACAGCGCGATGCTGGCGGCGCCCGGCACCCGCAGCCGCTGCAGCAGCGAGCCGGGGCTGAGCGCAGCAACCAGCAGCAGCGAAAAGCTCAGGCCCAGCATCGGATAGCCGACGACCGTCATCGCATAGCCGTAATGGTCTTCGAGGAACAGCGTCCAGGTCAGCGCCAGCAGCGCCGCGCCGGCGGCCAGCGTCCAGTTGCCGAACGAGGTGATGCGCGTCCAGATGCCGGCGTGATGGTTTTTCAGCAGCGCCAGCGCCACGCCCGCCACCAGCTCATCGTAGCGGCACAGCGACGAGTAATAGATCAGCGTGTAATAGTTGAAGCCGCCCTGCTCCTCCGGGCCAACATGGTGAGTCCAAAGATAGCTGCGTATCGCCATGCCGGCCAGCAGCGCGCCGGCCACTGTCAGCCACGCCAGCAGCAGCGAGCGGCGGCAGGCGGCGATCGCCAGCGCCACGGCAGGCAGCAGGAAATAAAACTGCTCCTCGACGCACAGCGACCATGCATGCGAGAACGCGGTGCCGGGAACCAGCGCGATGTTCTGAGTAAAGGTCAGGAACTTCCACAGCGGCGGCAGCACCAGGTTGCCGCGAAAATACGGCCACAAGGCATACAGCGCCAGCACCACATAAAAATTCGGCAAGGTGCGCAGCAGCCGCCGCGCGTAAAACCGTACCAGCGAAAAGCGCTCGCCGCCCGTCCCCTGCTGGCGGCGGATGCCGCCGAGGATCTGGTTGCCGATCAGATAGCCGCTGAGCGCGAAGAACAGGTCGACGCCGGTCCAGCCGATCTCGCCGAACCAGCCGAAGGTCGGACCGCCGCTGACGAACAACATGTAGTGATTGGTAAACACCAGCACAATGGCCAGCGCGCGCAGGGTGTCGAGGCCAGCGTTGCGGCCCGTTAAAGATGGATTCATGCCGCCATCTTAACAAATCATGGCGATATCAACATGGTAACAACGCGGTTGGCAAAGCTGAGCACGGCCGTGCTCTCCGCCGCGATCGCCACGTTGTGTCCGTGGCTGGAGTAGTAATCGACGGTGCCCAGCCGGATGCTGTCGATCGCCGCGCTGATGCCGGTGCTGATGGTGTAGGCGGCCAGCAGCATGTCCGGCGCGGTGACGAATTTCAGCACCACATCCTGTCCCGTATTGTTCAGGAAAATGGTCTTGCAAGGCTTGACCGTCTTCATCGACGTCTTTTCGGTGAAATCTATCGTCATCATCAGAGCACCCTGAACAGGCCCGCCGGGTAGCCGTCGTTGGTGCGCGCCAGGTCGACACTGATGCGCTTACCGTCGTCGACAGGCAGGGTGGTGGCGGCCAGTTGCTTGAGGTTGTAGTTGGCGTAGTCGCGCGAGCCGTAGAACTCGGCCGACGGCGCCAGCCAGCTCAGCGCCGCCAGCCCGCGCTCCGTCATCGCCCGGCAGCAGGCGCCCGAGCCGTAGACGCCGATCTTGTAGCTGGCCTCGCCCGGCCCGGCCGCCTGGAACGCCTGGTTGATGCCCTCGAAATAGCTGGTCACCGCGCCGTCGATATCTTCGTCGCCCGGGTTGAAATCCACCGCGAAGTAGATCGCCGAGCCGGATGGCTGGGTGATGACCGAGTGCGCCATCAGGTAGGCGGCGGCGCCGTCGGCGCACCCCTGCGCACGGCTGAAATAGCTCAGATGATCGCCGCCGGCCTGCCACAGCGCGCCGATCTGGATGCTGGCGTCGGTCAGCGAGCGCGCCTCGGCCAGCGACAGGCTCTTGCCGGCATGGTGGCTGTAGTAACGGATGGCGAAGTCTATTCCTTGTTGCTTAATTGCAATTGCATGCTGCGTCAGTTCAAACGGCGCTTTCAGTCCAGTCAGGACAACCATGTCGACTCCTCAAAGTTGGGGGTGGCGTTTCCACGCGAAAATGTTAATATTTGCAAAAAGTGTAGTTATGAAACAACTGTAGTCATTTAGTATAGAAATGGCCTTCCGAAAACCTTCCGAAGACCAAGTCATTGATTTCTAAGTACTATTTCTTAGTAGAAGAAGGTGCGTGTGAACCACAAAAGCTTCCGTTTCGGGCAGTGGCGGGTCGATCCCGCCACCAATACACTCAGCTGCGGTGAACTCAACCGGCAGCTGGAGCCGCGGGCCATGGATGTTTTATTGTATTTATGCCACCACCCGCACGTGGTCATTTCCGCCGAAACATTGCTGGACGCCTGCTGGGGCAACGTCGCGCCGAGCGACAACGCCATCCACAAAATCATCACCCAGCTGCGCCGCGCGCTGGACGATTCGGCGGTCGAGCCGCGCTACATCGAAACCATCCGCAAGCGCGGCTACCGCCTGCTGGCCGAACTCAGCTACGACGACGACGTCAGCAACGGCAGCTGGCTGCACGCCTCGCCGTTCCGCGGGCTGGAAGCATTCGAAGAACAGCACGCGTCCATCTTCTTTGGCCGCAAGCTCAACGTCGACCAACTGGTGCAAGTGGTGGTCGCCCAGGCCCAGGCCGCCTGCGCGATGGTGCTGGTGCTCGGCCCGTCCGGCGCTGGCAAGACCTCGCTGGTGCAGGCCGGCCTGATCCCGGCGCTGAAGGCGGGCGCCGCCCCGGCCGACGCCGGCCTGGCGATCAGCGCCCACCTGCAGCTCGATTGCGCCGACATGGGCCAGGCCGGCCTGCTCGA
Organism: Duganella hordei; assembly: GCF_040369125.1. NCBI lineage: Bacteria > Pseudomonadati > Pseudomonadota > Betaproteobacteria > Burkholderiales > Oxalobacteraceae > Duganella > Duganella hordei. Next base: position 11,510 of record NZ_BPWI01000020.1, on the reverse strand, counting down.
CACCCTCGCCAGCGTGCTGCTGGATGCCGAGCTCGACGGCCACCAACTGTTTGACAACACCAGCGCGGTGGCCTTGGCCCAGCGGCTGGCGCAAGACCTGCCGGGTGTGATCGAGCAATTGCAAAAGCAAATGCCGGCGATCCAGCTGATGGTCTTCATCGACCGCTTCGAAGCCGTGTTCAGGCTGCCGCACGTGGGCGAGCAGGAGCGCGCCGTGTTCATCAATGTGCTCGACCAGCTGGCCCGTTCCGGTTGCGTCCTGCTGGTGCTGGCCTGCCGCAACGATTTCTACCCTCACCTGTCCGCCTACCCGGCGCTGATGAATCTGAAACTGCGCGGTGGCCACTTCGACCTGGCGCCGCCCGGCAGCGCCGACATCGCCCAGATCATCCGCCACCCGGCGCAAGTGGCGCAGCTGCGCTACACGACCGACGAGCGGGGCGAAAGCCTGGACGAACTGCTGATCAGCGCCGCGCGGTCCGGCCCGGACACGCTGCCGCTGCTGCAATACTGCCTGCAGGAGCTGTACCGCCTGCGCTCTGCCGACGGTGAATTGACTCACGCCAGCTTCCACCAGCTGGGCGGGCTCGAAGGCGCGATCGGCGCCCGCGCCGAACAGGTGATCTCGGCCCTGGGGCCGGCGCAGATCGCCGCCCTGCCCCATGTGCTGTCGCAGCTGGTGCTGGTGGCCGAGGACGAAGCCACCGTCACGTCGCGCCGCGTGCCGTGGTCGGCGCTGCGCAGCGATGCCGAGACCAGGCTGGTGCAGGCGCTGGTCGACGCCCACCTGTTCGTCAGCGACCTGCAGGGCGGCGCTCCCGCCTTCGGCCTCGCCCACGAGGCGCTGCTGCGGCGCTGGCCGCGCGTGGTGGCGTGGATCGAAGAACACCGGCAGACCTTGCAGGTGCGCAGCCGCATCAGCGCACAGGCCAAGCGCTGGCAGGACAGCGGCCGCGCGCGCGACATGCTGCTGCCGTCCGGCACCCAGACCAATCAGGCGCGCCAGTTGCTGAAGACAAGGGGTTTCAGCTTCACGTCACAAGAAGACACTTTCATCGCAGCCTCCTTACAAAGCGAACGGCGCGGTGAACGTCTCCGGCTCGTCGTCATGTGCGTCGTAATGGGTCTGGCACTGCTTGCCGGAGGTCTCGGCCTGGTGGCCCGCAAGGCTCAAATGCTGGCAGAACAGCATCGCGCCAAAGCCGAAGATCTGATGGGCTACATGCTCGGCGAGTTCGTCGACAAGCTGCGCCCACTTGGCAAACTGGACTTGCTCGATAGCGTGAGCAACCGTGCGCTCGCCTATTTGTCGGATGCGTCGAGAGTGAACGATAGTGACGCTGCCCTGGCTCAACGCATCAAATCGCTACTGCTCATTTCCGAAGTCAAGATCGCACGCGCAGATCCGGTTGCCGCCAACACCGCATTGCTTGCCGCTCGCGAAATCCTGCATCGGCAACTGCAAACGCGTCCCACTGATATGTCCCTGATTAAAAGCGCTGGCGAAAATGCTTTCTGGCTTGGGCAAATCGACTCGGACAGAAAAGAGTGGGCCAAGGCGCAGCAATACTTTGAGGAATATAGGGCACATAGCGATGCAATGGCAGCTCTCGCTCCAAACGACGCTGATAGCTGGATGGAGCAATCCTACGCACATAACAGTTTGGGTACGGTGGCTCTTCGCCGTGGCGATGTGCTACGGGCTGCAAACGAATTTGCGCTGTCAGTTGCCTTAAAAACACGCGCCTTTTCGAAGTCGCCAAACGACCAGCGTCTGGCCGCCGACCTGGCAGACAGCCTTTCGTGGCAGGCCAGCGCACAATTACAGTTAGGGCAACTAACTCAAGCAGAATCGTTGTATGACAAGGAATTAGCACTACTGCAGACTATCCACAGAACTCATCCGAATGACACGCTTTGGCTAAATAGGCTCGCGTCAGCCTGGTCCCACCAAGCGGATGTGAAACAGGCTCGCGGCGACTTGACTGTAAGTCGGGAAAACTTGAACAGCGCACAAAGCTTGCTGAAAACCATAGTTGACCGAGATCCAAGTAATCGAACCTGGCAAAAGAATCTGTATATCGCCCAACTCAAGGCATTTGATTTGGCCGATAAAGACACAAACAAGCTTCAGGCGTTCTCCCAACTGGAAAAGCTACATGACAACCTTTCAGCGCTTAGTCTATTGGAGCCTAAAAAATTGAATTTGCAGATGTTGGTTGCAGGTGTCGCGCAACGCAGGGCCGCGTTGGAACTACAGCACGGCCAAGCCCACAAGGCGGACACCACGCTGACGCCAGCGCTCATTCAATTACAGAACATTCACGCCGCGGCACCTGCGGACCAGATGATACGCAACTACCTCGTGGATGCATTGATGCTCAATGCGGACATCAGATTGGCGTTGGGAGATATTGAAACTGCCCGCCAAGGATGTAAAGCCGCGAAGGCGATTCTCCAGCCCCTGATCCCCAACAGCAGTGATTTTCATTTGCTCGCGCCATGGGTAAAAGCCAGTGTCTGCCTGAATGAGTATGCCGAAGTAGCGCCGTCGCGAAAACTCTTGGAATCAATTAATTACCAGGAGCCGTCTTATCTGCAGTATCTTTCCAACCACCCACCAAAGAAAGCGATCCAATGACTACGCTCGTTCCTCCAGCCACATTCATCAACATCCTGGTTTCGGTCCAACCGAAAGCCGACAAACCCGGCCACTACGAAGTCAGCACTGAACCGCCAACCGTACAAGTTCTCAACGAAGATACTGTCATTAACTACCAAATTGTTGACACCGACGGCTATCCGATTGTATTCACAGGCATGACTGTCCACCCCAAGGACAACAACCAGTTTAGCAAGGAAACCATCAGCATTGACGGAAAATTAATGGCATTCATCGATGCCAATACCGAAAAAATGACCTTGAGTATCAAGCTTCATTTCCAAGACAAAGACGGCATCAAATTCTCGCACGATCCTCAGATTCAGAACGAGCCTGAAGGTTAACCAGGAATTTGAGCCAGATCCCACAGGCCAGCAACTGCCGATCGGCAGTTGCTGGCGCAGGTGTAAATCGGTATAAACTGCGGCTTTGCCACAGACCGGAATCCGCATGATCGACGCCAGCAAGCTGCAATTCAAATCCATCCAATACGGCGGCCAGCAGCCCGGCACGCGCCTGATCGTCACCGGCGCCGTGCACGGCAACGAAACCTGCGGCACCAAGGCCATCGGCCGCGTGATGCAGGAACTCGACAGCGGCCGGCTGCTGATACGCAGCGGCAGCGTCACCTTCGTGCCGGTCACCAATCCGCTGGCCTACGCCAAGGGCGAACGCTCCGGCGAACGCAACCTCAACCGCAACCTGTTCCCGAATGCGAACCCGCAGGACTTCGAAGATCGCATCGCCAACTGGCTGTGTCCGCTATTGGCGCAGCACGATGTGCTGCTGGACCTGCACTCGTTCAACGCCGCCAGCGAGCCCTTCGTCATGGTCGGTCCGCGCAACAACGACGGCCCGCTGGAACCGTTCAAGCACGAGCGGCAGGAGCGCGCGATGGCGCGCCGGCTCGGGGTCAGGAGGTTTGTCGACGGCTGGCTGCGCACCTACGGCGCCGGCGTGCAACGCCGCCTGCGCGGCGACAGCCAGCTTGAAACCGTGCTGCGCTACGGCATGGGCACCACCGAATACATGCGCAGCACCGGCGGCTACGCGCTGACGCTGGAGTGCGGCCAGCACGCCGATCCGCAGGCGCCGGAAGTGGGCTACCGCGCGATCGTCAATACGCTGGCCTTCCTCGGCCTGATCGACGCGCCGCAACCGCAGCCAATCGCCGACGACGTCATGGAAGCGCTGAGCATGGCCGCCGTCTACGACAAGCAGCACGCGGACGATGCCTTCAGCCGCCCATGGTCCAGCTTTGACCCGGTCAAGCAGGGCGAACTGATCGGCACCCGCGCGGACGGCACGCCGGTGCTGGCCGAGTTCGACGGCCGCATCCTGTTCCCCGACAGCGCGGCTGGCGCCAACAGCGAGTGGTATTACCTGACGCGCGCCAACCCGGCTTTTTAAACGGTCGACACCTTCAGGCCGACGATGCCGCCGACGATCATCGCGATGCAGGCCAGGCGCAGCACGCCGGCCGGTTCGTTCAGCACCGCGATGCCGTAGATGACGGTGCCGACGGTGCCGATGCCGGTCCAGATCGCGTAAGCCGTTCCCAGCGGCAGCGCGCGCAGCGCCAGGCCCAGCAGGCCGACGCTGCCGGCCATCGCCGACAGGGTCAACACCGTCGGCACCAGCTTGCTGAAGCCGTCGGTGTATTTGAGTCCGACCGCCCATGCCACTTCCAGCAGGCCGGCCAGGATGAGGATAATCCAGGTCATTATTAGTGTCTCCATTCCAGGGCCGAAACTATATCATCAGCAACAAATGGGTGATAATGTTCCTTCAACTACAAGAAGAGGAGCGCCCATGCAGTTACTGGCACAGATCGTCACCGGCCTGGTGGCACTGATACACGTCTACATCGTTTTACTGGAAACCGTGCTGTTCCAGACGCGCGGCCGCCGCGTGTTCGGCTTGAGCCAGGAAAAGGCCGACATCGTGCGGCCAGCCATGTCCAACCAGGGCTGCTACAACGGCTTCCTGGTCGCCGCGCTGGTGGCGGGATTCGTGCATCCGGTTCCGGCGATCGCTTCCGCGTTCACGGTGTTCGGCCTGAGCTGCGTGGCCGTGGCCGGCGTGTGGGGTGGACTAACTGTCAAGCGCTCGATCCTGCTGATCCAGACGCTGCCGGCCGTGATCGGCCTGGCCCTGCACTTCGCTGCCTAAGCCGACGGTTTGCCGCCGGACAGCGGCGGCAGTTTGATCGCTTCGATCACCACCGGGGCGGTTTCGGCCGGCGGCTTGGCGCCGGTGCCGCGCAGGGCCAGCAGCCAGCCGATGCCGTCGAACCAGAACGGCGCGCCCAGCGACGAGGCGAACGCGGTGACGATCCAGCCCATCAACGCGAACGCCAGCGCCGCCAGGAAGGCGCCCACGCTCTTGCCGCCGGCGCCTTCAAACCGCGGCGACGGCCAGCCTATCGGCAACGCCTGTACCGCCTGCACATCTTTTTTGACTTCCATGGCCTTGACCAGCGGGGCCGCGGGCGGCGCGCCGGCGGGCGCCGCGGGCGGCGGCGTCATGCGGCCGGCCGCGACGCTGTCCGCGCCCTGCTGCGCCAGCCTGGCTGACGCGCCGTCGTCGCGCCATAGCCGCTGGCTCAAGTCCAGCGCGTCGATATTCATCGCGCACGCATAAAACAGCCCGACGCAGAACAGCACGAACTGCGAGCGCCGTTTGTACCAGCCGGTGATGCGCTCCATAACCGTCTCATACCAGATACGCACGGCATTCTCCAGCGCCGCCAGGTCGTCCGGCCCCTCGCCCATAATCGCCAGCAAGGTGCGGCTCAAGCCTTCGTTGCCGACATTGGCCAGCAGGATGGCGGCCGTTTGCGCCTTGCCGTACCTGGTCGTCAACGTGGAGACAAAGGCGCGCGCGAAAATCGACGAGGGAATATACGACGGCATGCGTCCCTGTTGTGCCATGCCGGTGATCAGGGGATGCGTCATGACGGCGGCCGACAGCGAATGCGCGCCCAGCCGGGCCAGCCCGAAGCCGTCGTCGCGCCGCAGGAAACGCTTGATCGACGGCACGATGCCGCGCAGTCGCGGCTTGCCGCCCTGCTCGTGCAGCAGCGTCAGCACGCCGTCCAGCAGCACCTTGGCGCGGGTCTGGAACAGCGAGGCGATCGCCTCGCGCGTGGCGCTGCACAGCAGGCTCACCGCCAGGAAGGTGTAGGACAGCCCGATCGCCACATCCAGATAATGACTGGTCATATGAGCCTCGTTAGGATTCAAACAATGTTCCCGTAACATAAAGGATTTTTCGGCCGCCAGCACGTTTTTCTTTTATATCGTAAGATAACGATATTGAAATCGGAAAAACACGATCTATATATCGTTACATGCAGATGGACATAGACGCTATACACAAAGCCCTCGCCAACCCGATGCGGCGCCAGATCCTGGCGTGGCTGAAGGAACCCGAGGTGTATTTCGCCGACCAGCAGCATCCGCTGAGCCTGGGCGTGTGCGCCGGTCTGATCGACCGCCGCTGCGAACTGTCGCAGTCGACCGTGTCGGCGCACCTGGCCACCCTGCTCAAGGCCGGCCTGATCACCTCGCACCGCGTCGGCCAGTGGAATTACTTTAAACGCGATGAAGCCCTTATCCAGGCTTTCATCGATCAAATGTCACTATAGGAAACTTATCATGGCAAATCTCTTCGACCCGATCACCATCGGCGACATCACGCTGAAAAACCGCATCGTCATGGCCCCCCTGACCCGCGCCCGCGCCGTCGGCGGCGCCCGCGTGCCGAACGCCTTGATGGCCAGGTACTACGAGCAGCGCGCCAGCGCCGGCCTGATCCTGAGCGAAGCAACCGCCGTCACGCCGCAGGGCGTGGGCTACGCCGACACCCCGGGCCTGTGGTCCGACGAGCAGGTCGAAGGCTGGAAGCAAGTGACGGCGGCCGTGCACAAAGCCGGCGGCGTGATCTTCGCCCAGTTGTGGCATGTGGGCCGCATCTCCGATCCAAGCTTCCTGAACGGCGAAGCGCCGGTGTCGGCCAGCGCGATCCCGGCCAAGGGCCACGTCAGCCTGCTGCGTCCGGAACGCCCCTACCCTGTGCCGCGCGCGCTCGATACCGAAGAGCTGGCCGGCATCGTGGCCGCCTACAAGCAAGGCGCGGAAAACGCCAAGAAAGCCGGCTTCGACGGCGTGGAAATCCACGGCGCCAACGGCTATCTGCTGGACCAATTCCTGCAGGACAAAACCAACCAGCGCAGCGACAACTACGGCGGCCCGATTGAAAACCGCGCCCGCCTGATGCTGGAAGTCACCGATGCCTGCATCGAAGTATGGGGCGCCAACCGCGTCGGCATGCACCTGGCGCCGCGCCGCGACTCGCACGACATGGGCGACTCCAATCCGGCGGAAACATTCGGCTATGTGGCGCGCGAACTGGGCAAGCGCAAGATCGCTTTCATCTGCGCCCGCGAAGCCGTCGGCGAAGACAGCCTGGGTCCGTTGCTGAAGAAGGAATTCGGCGGCGTCTACATCGCCAATGAAAAGATGGACAAGCAGACCGCGCAGCAGGTGCTGGAAGCCGGCACCGCCGACGCCATCGCCTTCGGCAAGGATTTCATTTCCAATCCCGACCTGCCGCGCCGCCTGCAGACCGGCGCGCCGCTGAACCCATGGAACGCCGCAACGTTCTACGCGCCAGCGGAAGAGGGTTACACGGACTACCCTGCCCTGGCGTAATGAAAAAAGGGAGCCTCGGCTCCCTTGTTCATTAACGCGGTTGCGTGTAATTGACCGGCACGAACACGTAACCGCCCTTGCCGTTGGCGCGCACATGGCCCAGCGCCGGGAACGACAGGTGCGGCGCGCCGATCAGGTAGCCGCCCGTGGCCGCCGCGGCGAACGCTTTCTTGCGCTCGGCAATGGCCACCTTGCTGTCGGTGTCGAACTCGATGCCGACGCCCGGATCGTCAAACTGCACCGCCTGCACGTGCAGCAGATCCCCCAGCAGCACCAGCTTCTGCCCCTTGCTCTCGATCACGTAGGTGATGTGGCCCGGCGTATGGCCGCCGTTGAAATACGACTTGATGCCAGGCACCAGCTCGCTGTTGGCGACGATGGGCTGGAACTTGCCCGCCTTGACGTAGGGATTGATGGACACCATCGGCCCCTGGAAATTATCCTTGGCCTCGGCCGGCGCCTTGTCCAGGTTGGCCTGGTTCAGATAGTAGTCCGCGTCAAGCTTGCCTGCGCGCACGATGGCGTTCGGAAACACCCGCTGCTCGTTGGCCGCCAGGCCGCCGACGTGGTCGCCGTGCATGTGGCTGATGTAGATCTCGTCGACCTGCTCCGGCTTGTAGCCGGACGCCTTCAGATTGCCCAGCAACTGACCCAGCGTCGGACCGAACAGGCTGGCCGCGCCGGTGTCGATCAGCACCAGCTTGCTGCCGGTATTGATCAGGAAGCCGTTGACCGAGGTCTGTATCGGGCTTTTCTCGAACGCCTTGGCCAGCGCCGCGTCGGTCTTTGCCGGCGGCTGCTTCAGCAGCTTGTTGACCGGCAAATCCAGGGTACCGTCGTTCAGCACGGTGACTTCGAAATCGCCCAGCGTGGTGCGGTAAAATCCCGGCGCCTGGAACTTGGCCATCGGCGCGGCGGCCTGCGCCAGCGAGCACGCAGCGGCCACGGCCGCGAAGAGCGCGGCCGAGCGGGTCAATTTGGTCGTGATCATAGCTTCCCTTATTGTTGTGAATTATGAGAATCGCTACGATACCGCAAAATTAACTTTTTGGCCGGCGCTCGCTAGAAAGTCATCGGCAGGCGCACCGACAGCTGCACGTCGGGCGTGTCGCGCGTCAGCCCCGCCCCCACGGCGACGTTGAGCGTGCGCTTGTCGTTGATGCGGTAGGAGAACCCCACCAGCAAGGTACCCAGTTGCGTGCGCACCGAGCCGGGCACCGGCAAGCCGTTCTGGCGCGTGCGCGCGACCGAGCTGTGGTCGTAGCCAAAGCTCATCAGCGCCTTGTCGTTCAGCGCCAGGCCGACGCCGAAGTTGAAGCCGACCACGTCGCCCGGCTCGACCGTGCCCAGCGGCTCCCACTCGCCGTTCAGCACCTTGCGGTTGACGTTGCTGCGCTTGAAGTTGTGCAGATAGCTGACGCTGCCGAACAGGATGGCCGGGTCGCTGGAATACAGCCAGGTCAGGCTCGGCTGGATCGCATAGAAGCCCGAGCCGGTCGGCAATTCCAGCGGCAGGCCGGTGCCGGTGGCGTTCGGCCCGACGCAGCGCTTGCTGCAATCGGTGATGACGCTGAACGGATCGGTGCCGGTGCGCGACTTGACGCGCAAGCCCGCCACATAATACGGCTTGTCGGCCGCCCCCTGGTTGAGCTGGTAGCGCAGCGCCACTTCGGCGTCGCCGACGCCCTTGCCGCTGGTTTCAAACACATTGTCGACGCCGGTGCCGGTAAAGATTTCACGGCTGACGGTCGAATCGCTGCGGTACACATACGGCACCTTCAGCTCCAGCTCGGCGCGGTTGCTCAGGCCGTAGCGCACGCTGGCCGTGCCGGTCAGCGTGTTGCGCTTGACCTCGCGCACATCGACCAGCCCGATCAGCAGGGCTGGAATGATGGTGTAGCCGACCAGCACCACGCGGTTGCTCGACGAATAGCCGAACTGCGCCGACGGCTCGAAGACGAACTTGCCGCGCGGCGTCAGCACGCCCGGCTGCTCGAACAGCGGCGCCACCGCCGGCGGCCGCGCGTCACTTCCCTGTTGTTGTTGGGCCTGCGCCATCACGCAGGCAAGACCGGCCATCGCGCCGGCCATCGCGTTCATCCTCCATCGAGCACTTCGCATTACCACCCTCCGCAGCAGGTTTCATTTCGGGCCCACCGCACCACTCAAGGAATCGCGCAACATGCTTTCAAAATTGACGGCCTTGAGCATCGCCAGGTTAGTGACGGTGGTGCTGATCGTGGTCTGGCTGCGGATGGCCTGGTCGTTGACGCTGTTCTGTATCAACAGCGCGCCCAATCCCTGCATGGCGGGCACCGGATCGATCGCATTGCCGGCGCCGTTTTGCACCACCACGGCGGCCAGCGCATCGCTGGCCATCTGTGCTTCCGCAGCGCTCAACTTTGTCACATCGGCGATCGCAAAACTACTGTTTGCTACAACAGTTCCATTGATCGAAACCAAACGTTCGACACCTAGCGAGACCAGCAGCCCATTGCCGAGGTCGTAGCCGCCGCGCGCTTGTTCCAGCTGGGCATCATCGACCGCGGTCCAGCCGTCGGTCGGGTCCGCATGCACGGCACCAAAGCCCAGCAGCAGTATCATTAAAGCGATGCGCATGGCGCCTCCGTTCAGTAATTGCCGTTGCCGTTTTTCGGCAGCGTGATGTCGGTCAGGCTGGCGCGGCTGATCGCCTCGCCCAGCGGCACGCGCGGCGCGACGCTCCAGTCGGCCGCCTGGTTGAAATGCGGCTGGCCGCGCCAGTTGTGAATGACGAACAGCAGCCGGTCCTGCCAGATGGCTTCGAAGGCCGAGCGCGTCATCGCGCGCGTGCCGCCGGCCGGATCGCCCAGCAGGATGCGGCCGTCGTCCATGCCCTTGATGACGACGAAGTGCCGGTAGCCGTTTTCCTCGACCCGCACGATGGCGGGGAAGCCGGCCTCGGCCAGCTTCTGCAGCGGCTGCTGATAGCCGTCGGCGATAAAGCCCTGCTGCGCCAGGTAGCGCTTCATGTCCAGCAGCGAAAAGCCTTCGCGGCGGATTTTCTGCTGGTCGCCAAGCGCGTACATGGCGTCGAACACCTGGCGCTCGCTGACCGGCGTGTCGTAGTGGTAGCTCAGCAGCGTTGCCACCGCCGCCGAGCCGCAACTGAAATCGAATTGCTGGCGCACGGTGGAACGGAAGCGCGCTTCCTTCATGCTGGTGACATGCAGCGCATAGCTGCCGCCTGTCACGCCGGGCAAGTCCACCGCGCCAGCCTGGCCGCACACGGCGGCCAGTGAGGTAGCCAATAAGGCGCTGACGAGTTTTTTCATTGCATCTGGATGTTGATGATGGTGGCGTTCTGGATCAGCACATTGGCGCCGGAGTTCTGTATCGCCACCGGCAGGCCGGAAGCGTTGCTGAACGAGCCGGTACTGATCGAATTGGCGCCGGTGAAAACATTAACCGCCGTATTGCCGCTGACTGCGCCGTTCAACTGCATGTCGCTGGTCACCGTGTCGGTGCCGGCGCGTTTGCCTGCCAGCCTGTCGGCCGACACGGCCGTGCCGTCAAACCCGGCGGGATCGGCCGCCGTGATGACGATGTCCCGCACCAGCGGCGGCAAAGGCCGCGCGGACGGCTCCTCGATCGGAGCGATCGCCGGCGCCGCCAGCAGCGCCGCACACAAGCTCATACTGAATAGTTGCATACCGTACCCCCTGTCGATGACGGGATGCGCCACGCCCCAGGCGCGCGCATCCCGCTTGCAGCTTTTTATCTGCCGACCGACAGATTGGCCTGCACGTTGACGCTCTGCTGCACCAGCGAGGCGATGCCGCTGTTCTGCGCCGTGACCATGATGCCCGCGGCCGACTGGCCGACATTGCTCATGGTGTTGGACATATTGAACGTGCCCGCATTCACGGTCACATCGCCGCCCGCGCCGCCGGTACCGCCCGCGCCAGCACCGCCGGTGGCTGCGCCGACCGAGTTGGTACCGCCGCCGCCGCCTGCACCGGCGGTGTTGCTGCCGCCGCCCGCGCCGCCCGCGCCGCCGGCGCCGCCGGTGGCGCTGCCGCTGGTCGTGTCGCCGTTGCTGGCCGTGCCGCCGGTAGCCGCGCCGCCTGCCGCGCCATTGCCTGCGGTATTGC
>NZ_BPWI01000019.1:0-98899 GCF_040369125.1 Duganella hordei | reverse complement strand
TGGGCAGTCAACGTGAGCGTAGTGACGGCCGGCGGTTTCGTACTCGACGTGCGCGGTGTTGATGGTGATGCCGCGTGCTTTTTCTTCTGGAGCAGCATCGATCTGGTCGTAGGCTTTAGCTTCGCCGCCGAATTTCTTCGACAGAACGGTCGCGATAGCAGCGGTCAGGGTGGTCTTGCCGTGGTCGACGTGGCCGATGGTGCCGACGTTGACGTGCGGCTTGGTCCGTTCGAATTTCTCTTTTGCCATTTTATTCTTCCTTAGAACAATGTTTTAAATATGCGGGCGGAGGATCTCCCCGCCCGCAAAAATACAAAAATTACTTAGCTTTAGCGGTAACGATCGCGTCGATAACGTGCTTAGGCGCTTCCGAGTAGTGCTTGAATTCCATCGTGTAGGTAGCACGACCTTGCGTTGCGGAACGCAGGGTGGTCGAGTAACCGAACATTTCCGACAGAGGCACTTCAGCTTTGATGATCTTGCCACCGCCGCCTGGGATCTCGTCCATGCCCTGCACCATGCCGCGGCGGGACGACAGGTCGCCCATCACGGTACCGGCGTAGTCTTCCGGCGTTTCCACTTCCACAGCCATCATCGGCTCCAGGATGACCGGGTTGGCTTTACGGCAGCCTTCCTTGAACGCCATCGAAGCGGCCATCTGGAACGCGTTTTCGTTCGAGTCCACATCGTGGTACGAACCGAAGAACAGCGTGACCTTGACGTCGACCACTGGGTAGCCGGCCAGAACGCCGGTGTTCAGGGTGCCGCGCACGCCTTTTTCCACCGCAGGGATGTATTCGCGAGGAACGGTACCGCCCTTGATCGCGTCAACGAATTCGAAGCCCTTGCCTGGTTCTTGCGGTTCGATCTTCAGCACCACGTGACCGTATTGACCACGACCACCCGACTGCTTGACGAACTTGCCTTCGGATTCTTCGCAGGTCTTGCGGATCGTTTCGCGGTAGGCAACCTGTGGCTTGCCGACGGTCGCTTCGACGCCGAATTCGCGCTTCATGCGGTCAACGATAATTTCCAGGTGCAGCTCGCCCATACCACCGATGATGGTCTGGCCCGACTCTTCGTCGGTCTTGACGCGGAACGAAGGATCTTCCTGAGCCAGACGGTTCAGTGCCAGACCCATTTTTTCCTGGTCAGCCTTGGTCTTCGGTTCCACAGCCTGCTGAATCACCGGCTCTGGGAAGATCATTTTTTCCAGGGTGATGATCGACGATGGATCGCACAGGGTTTCGCCGGTGGTCACGTCTTTCAGGCCCACTGCGGCGGCGATGTCGCCGGCGCGCACTTCTTTGATCTCTTCGCGCTGGTTGGCGTGCATCTGCAGAATACGACCCAGGCGCTCTTTACGGCCTTTGACCGAGTTGTACACGGTGTCGCCCGAGTTGATGGCGCCCGAGTACACGCGGAAGAAGGCCAGCTGGCCGACGAACGGGTCGGTCATGATCTTGAACGCCAGCGCCGAGAACTTCTCGTCGTCCGCAGGGCGGCGGGTGGTCGGCTGGTCGTCTTCGTCCGTGCCGGCGACGTCTTCGATGTCCAGCGGCGAAGGCAGGAACTCGATGACCGCGTCCAGCATGGCCTGTACGCCCTTGTTCTTGAAAGCGGTACCGCACATCATCGGCACGATTTCCGAAGCGATGGTGCGTTCGCGCAGCGCTTTCTTGATCTCGGCTTCGGACAGGTCGCCCTCTTCCAGGTACTTGTTCATCAGTTCTTCGGACGCTTCAGCAGCGACTTCAACCATCTTCTCGCGCCACTCGGCGGCCGATTCGGCCAGCTCCGCAGGGATATCGACGTAGTCGAACTTCATGCCTTGCGACGCGTCGTCCCACAGGATCGCCTTCATCTTGACCAGATCGATCACGCCCTTGAAGTTTTCTTCAGCGCCGATAGGGATCTGGATCAGGACCGGGTTCGCCTTCAGGCGAGCGCGCATCTGCTCGTAGACCTTGAAGAAGTTGGCGCCGGTACGGTCCATCTTGTTGACGAAGGCCAGGCGTGGCACTTTGTACTTGTTGGCCTGACGCCATACGGTTTCCGACTGCGGCTGCACGCCGCCGACTGCGCAGTAAACCATGCAAGCGCCATCGAGCACGCGCATCGAGCGTTCAACTTCAATGGTGAAGTCAACGTGGCCCGGGGTGTCGATGATGTTGATGTGGTGTTCTGGGAAGTTGTTGGCCATACCTTTCCAGAAGCAGGTCGTCGCTGCCGAGGTAATGGTAATGCCGCGCTCTTGTTCCTGCTCCATCCAGTCCATGGTGGCGGCGCCATCGTGAACTTCACCGATCTTGTGGTTCACGCCCGTGTAGAACAGAACGCGTTCGGTGGTGGTGGTCTTACCTGCATCGATGTGAGCGGAGATACCGATATTGCGGTAGCGCTCGATGGGGGTCTTGCGGGCCATAATTATTCCTAAATCTTTGAATGGACAAAACCGAGCGCCATTTTTGCTGACAAAAATGAGCCCGGCCTCGAACAACAGATAACAACCAGATCCCCAAGGACCTGGCCGATTTTATTAGAAGCGGAAGTGCGAGAACGCCTTGTTCGCTTCAGCCATACGGTGGACTTCGTCACGCTTCTTCATCGCACCGCCGCGGCCTTCAGCCGCTTCCATCAGCTCACCGCCGAGGCGTTGTGGCATGGATTTTTCGCTGCGCTTGTTGGCAGCTTCACGCAGCCAGCGCATGGACAGAGCCATACGACGCACTGGGCGCACTTCGACCGGCACCTGGTAGTTTGCACCACCGACGCGACGGGATTTAACTTCAACCAGCGGCTTGGCGTTGTTGATCGCGGTAGCGAACACTTCCAGCGGGTCTTTGCCGGATTTAGCGGCGATGTGCTCGAAGGCACCGTAGATGATGTTTTCTGCGACCGATTTTTTACCGGACAGCATCAGAACGTTCACGAACTTGGCGACATCCGTGTTACCGAATTTTGGATCCGGCAGAATTTCGCGCTTGGGTACTTCACGACGACGTGGCATATCAATTCCTTTCAATCTTCAGTTGAGGTGCGCAGATATGGGATTCGCACTCTCGCGGAGGGCCATCATAGCCATCCACTTACTCGACCACTACGGTCGATTACATTCACTTAGCTAGCTGCCACTGAGCGAAAACTTTTATTGCAGATTACTTCTTGGCTTGCTTGGCGCGCTTGGTACCGTACTTCGAGCGAGCTTGCTTACGGTCTTTAACGCCCTGGGTATCCAGTGCACCGCGAACCATGTGGTAACGAACACCCGGCAAGTCTTTTACACGACCGCCGCGCAGCAGAACCACGCTGTGCTCTTGCAGGTTGTGGCCTTCACCGCCGATGTACGAAATGACTTCGAAACCGTTGGTCAGACGCACTTTGGCGACTTTACGCAAAGCCGAGTTAGGCTTCTTAGGAGTGGTGGTGTACACACGGGTGCAAACACCACGCTTTTGCGGGCTGTTTTCCAGCGCCGGCGATTTGCTTTTCACGGTCAGAGCGACACGTGGATTGCGAATCAGTTGATTGATGGTTGGCATCGTTCTAAACCCAACTAAATTACAACGTTGATAACCCGGACGGATGTCCGGGGACTAAAACCTAGTCCCAATTGATTTCACGACGGAGGCGCAAACAGCCACTCGCAAGGAGCGGCCTGAAACAGCGTATACGATGTGCAGAATAAATTGAGAACTCGCGAGTATAGACGTGGTCGAAGCGCCAGTCAATCTATTTCGCGGCAGCATGCGGCCGGGACGGCCTGTAAAAACTCGCTGCAAGGTCAAGAAACACTTGATAATAGCAGACAATATCATTGTCTCCGTTTCTATGCGATCCCTGTTGCGCCCCGCCCCCCTGTTCGTCCTCGCAAGCTATCTGCTGCTGTCGCTGGTGCCCTGCGTGCCAATCTTGCTGGGAAGGCAAGTGCCGGGTCTGGCGCATATATTGGCGGTCGAACTGCTGGCCTGGGCCGCGGTGTGGGGCGTGCTGCAGCGCCCAGCCTGGTTCCACTGGCTGCTGATCCCCGCCTTCCTCGCGCTGCCGACCGAACTCTACCTGTTCATGTACTACGGCCAGGGCATCTCCACCCACCACCTGGGCATCATCGCCGAGACCAGCCCGCGGGAGGCGCTGGAATTCCTCGGCCGTAAAGTCTGGCTGATGGGGCTGGTGATGCTGCTGGTCGTGGCCTGGTGGATCGCCGTGCAGGTGGCGGCGCGGCGCAGCCCGATGCTGGCCTGGCGCGGCAAGAGCCGCTGGAGCGTGCTGCTTATATTGGTGGCGCTGGCCGGGCTGTGGATCTACGGCTGGGAATTCGGCGTGCGCGCCAGGCCTGCTGTCAAAGCGGCGGCGGCCAAGGCCGCCAGCGCCAAGCCGGCCGGTTCGGCGTTGGGCTCGGCCATCGGATCCGCGCTGAGTTCGGCGCTCAGCCATGTGGGCATCACCGCCCCGGCATCGGCCAGCGATGACGCCTCCGACGAGGAGGAAGAGGAGGACGCCGAAGAGGACAGCGCGCCCGAGCACGCCGCCATCCCCGGCGCCGGCCGCAGCGGCTGGAAGTGGTCGCCTATGCCGTGGTGGGCCCGCTCGCCGCTGGGCTTCGACGACTTCGCCTCGTCGTGGCCGTTCGGCCTGGCCGCGCGCGGCGTCGACTTCTACAAGGAGCGCGAATACCTGGCCGACCTGGGCCGGCGCAGCAGCAGCTTCACCTTCAAGGCGCACCAGCCGGAAAAGAACGACAGGCCGGAAATCGTCATCATGGTGATCGGCGAATCGTCTCGCTACGACCGCTGGGGCGTCAACGGCTACGAGCGCGACACCAACCCGCTGCTGAAGAAGGAGGCCAACTTGGTCACGCTGCCGGACGTCATCACGGCGGTGTCGGCGACACGGCTGTCGGTGCCGGTGATCATCTCGCGCAAGCCGGCAACGCAGAGTCTGAAGGATGGCTTCTCGGAAAAATCCTTCTTGACCGCCTACAAGGAAGCCGGCTTCAAGACCTGGTGGCTGTCGAACCAGATCTCGTTCGGCCAGTTCGACACGCCGGTGTCGGTGTTCGCCAAGGAGGCCGACGTGATCCAGTTCATGAACCTGGGCGGCTTCACCAACAACTCCAACTTCGACCAGATCCTGCTCGAGCCGCTGCAGCACGCGATCGCCGATCCATCGCCGAAAAAGCTGATCGTGCTGCACACCCTGGGCAACCACTGGAACTACAGCCAGCGCTATCCGAAGGAATTCGACAAATGGCAGCCGTCGCTGTTCGGCGTCGACAAACCGGTCTACACCGACACCAAGATCAAGCCGCAGCTCAACAACAGCTACGACAACTCCATCCTGTACACCGACTGGTTCCTGTCGCAGGTGATCGGCCAGTTGAAGGGCACGCAGCAGCTGGCGGCTATGGTCTACGTGGCCGACCACGGCCAGACGCTGTACGACAACAGCTGCAACCTCGCTTTCCACGGCCACAACACGCAGTACGAATTCCACGTGCCGGCGCTGGTCTGGTACTCGGACGAATACAAGGACCGCTATCCGGAGAAAGTGAAGCAGCTGATGCGCCACCGCAAGGCGCGGCTGGCCACGGAAAACATCTTCCACACGCTGCTGGACCTGGGCAACATCGAGTACCCCGACGAGCGGCTGGAATGGAGCTTCATCAACAAGCAGTTCAAACAGCACAAGCGCTACGTCGACAGCTACGGCTGGAGCAACTACGACAACGCCAGCTTCAAGGGCGACTGCCGCGAGGTGATCGACAAGGGCAAGCCGCTCAAGCAGGAGAAATAATCGGGGATCAGGCCGGCTTGTGCACCATCAGCCAGTAGACGATCAGCAGCGCGCCGAAAGCGGGGATGCCCAATGCGATCCAGATTTTTTCATGGCGCCAGTAGCGCGCCGGCAGCGGCTCGCCGGCCAGCGCGGCATGCGCCGCCATGTCGCGCATTTTCAATTGCAGCCAGACCACCGGCAGCCAGCAGATGCCCGCCAGCGCATACAGCGCCACCGACCAGACGATCCACCGGGATGTGAACGGGAAGCCGGCAAGATGGATCATCCACAAGCCCGACAGCGGCTGGATGATGATGGCCGGCGTGGTGAACCACCAGTCGGCCCTGGCCACCAGCCGCGTCACCACCGCCATCGCCTGCACGTTGCCGCTGCGGTTGGCGAAGAACATGTAGAACGCCGTGCCAAAGCCGGTGCCGAACATCAGCGTGGCCGACAGGATGTGCAGCCATTTGATCGCCAGGTAGTCCATTATCTGCTCGCTCTCCACATCAGCAACATCAACGCCAGCAAGGGCAGGTTCTTGCTCAGGGGCCCAAACGGATGCAGCCAGAAGCCGGGCAGGCACACGCTCATGATCGCCGTGTAGCCGCCCACCAGCGCCAGCTGCAGCGCCCACACCCAGCGGCGCGGATACAGCAACAACAGCACGCCGACCGCCGCGTCGGCCAGGCTGGCGGCCAGCAGCATCGGCTGCTGCGCACCCGCGGGCACGCCGCATGCCGCCAGCCACGCCATGCTGTCCGCGCGCGGCCAGCCGAACCAGGACACGTAGGCGGTGATCAGCCACAGCAAGGCCATCGCCGCCGTCACCAGCGGCGCGCCCCAGGTCCAGGCGGCGGCGATGCGCTGGTCGGGGCGAGCAAACCGCACGGGGTCGCGCAGCGGACGGCCCAGCAGCGCGGCGGCCGGTCCGGCGTCGGCGGTATTGCCGCCATCGGCGCTTTGCTCCAGCATCAGCAGCGATTCCGGCGTCAGCGCGCTGGAAGGAATCATGCCGGCGACGCGGGCGACCACGCGCGCGAGCGGCATCGGCAAATCCAGCACCAGCGCCGGCGCGGCCTGCATGCCGCTGCGCAGCGCGCCGAGGTAACCGGCCATCGTCGTCGCGCGCGGCCCCACCACCGCCAGCTCGCGCGGCACGCCGCCCTCCGCCAGCACCAGCCTGACCAACACCGCCGCCAGGTCGTCGACGTGGATCGCCTGTACCTTGGCGCCGTGCGCCATCGGCATCATCAGCACCGGCAAGGTCGCCAGCATGCGGAACATCACGCTGCTGGCGCCATCCTCGCCATACACCAGCGACGGCCGGATGATGGTGACGCTGAGCCGGCGCGCCAGCAGGTCGGCTTCGGCCGCGCCCTTGCTGCGCCAGTAGCCGGTGGTGGCGTCCGGATGGCTGCCCAGCGCGGACACCTGCACCACGCGACGCACGCCGAGGCGCTCGCAGGCCGCGAACACGGCCACCGGCGCGGCGCGGTGCAGACGATCGAAATCGCCGTCGCGCGCTTCGCGGATAATGCCGACGCAGTTGACCACCGCATCCACGCCGGACAGCAGCGGCAGCCAGTCGCTCTCGCTGGTCATGCGGCCGAAATCGACCTCGATCCAGTCCTGCGCACGCTCGTCCGCCGGACGGCGGCGGCTGGCGCCGACCACGTCGCAGCCCGCCGCGCGCAAGGCACGCAAGGCGTGGCTGCCGATCAGTCCCGTCGCCCCAAGTATCAGCACTTTCATACCGTCTCCGTCTGTTATTTCTGTAAAAACAGAAATTAATGCTCAAAAAAATACAGCTTTTAATCCCCGCCCAGCAGCCGGGCCACCTTGCCGCCCATCTTCAGGAAGCGCTGCATGGTGGCCGGCGGCAGGTGCTTGTAATCGCCGTAGGTCGCGGTCAGCATTTCGAGGAAGTCCAGCACCTGCTCCATCTTGACCTTGGTGGCCTGCTCCAGCGCCGGATCGCCCTCGGCTTCCAGCGCGCACTCGCGCAGCACGGTCAGCGTCGGATCGATCTCGCGCTTCTTGCGCTCCTCGACGATGACGCGGAAGATCTCCCATACATCCTGCAGCGCGACGAAGTGGTCGCGGCGGTCGCCGGCCATATGCGTGATGCGCACCAGGCCCCAGCTTTGCAATTCCTTCAGGCTGTTGCTGACGTTGGAGCGCGCCACGTTCAGCGTGTCGGCGATTTCCTCGGCCGGCAGCGGGCGGTTCGACAGGAACAGCAGCGCGTGGATCTGCGCCACCGTGCGGTTGACACCCCAGCGCGTGCCCATCTCTCCCCAATGCAGGATGTATTTCTGGATGGTCGGTGCGAGCGTCATGGGCAATTCCTTTATTTCTGTCGTTACAGAAATAATAGAACTCCCAACGCCGGAAGTCAAAGACTATTTCGGACGTCTTCGCAATCGGCCGGATGCGCCATGTAGTCGCTCAGCCAGTCGAACACGCGGTTGGCCTTGGCCGATATGGCGTCGTCGAAGCCTCGGGTCCCGAGCAAGGCGATGCCGTTGGTCTCGCGCAGCACGCCGGGCGACAGCTGCAGGCGTCCGTCCACGCGGCTGACGCACCACGGCGCCAGCCGGTCTTCCAGCAGCGGCGCCAGCACCAGGTTGTGCGACGACACGATCACCGTGCCGCGCTCGGCCAGCGTGTGCAGCACCGCCGCCGCCGCCGATATCGATTCGAGGTGGTTGGTGCCGCGGAAAATCTCGTCGATGATGAACACCGCCGGTCCGCGCGCGGCCAGCGCCAGCAGCTCCTGCGCGCGGCGCAGTTCGGCGATGTAAAGACTCTCGCCGCCTTCCAGCGTGTCCTCGCCCTGCATGCTCGAATACACGGGCAGCATGGTCGCCGTGGCCGTGTCGGCATAGCAGAAGCCGAACGCGCGGGCGACGATCAGGTTCAGGCCGACCGTGCGCAGCAAGGTGCTCTTGCCGATGCCGTTCTGGCCGGAGATGAAGGCGCCCCGCTCGCGCGGCGCGAACGACAGCGGCGCCGCCTCCGCCAGCAGCGGATGCACAACCTGCGTCAACGCGACGCTGTCGCCGCGCTCGGCCCAGCAATAACGCGGCGTACCGGCAAGGTGCCGCGCCAGCGCCAGATCGGCCTCCAGCGTCGCGACGCGCGCAAAGCTGGAGCGCAGGAAGTCCGCCTGCGCGCGCACCACCTCCCGGCTGTTGAAGTAGTGACGGATATTCAGCAGCCAAAGCCAGTCGCCGTATTCACGCATGCCGGCCATGCCGGTCAGCGGCGAGCGCGCCAGGCTTCGGTTGATCTTGCCGGCACGCGCCGCGTCTTCGCTGAAGGCCGCGGTCGAAGACAAGCCGGATTCGGCCAGCAGCGTATGGGCGCGCAGCATCTGCTGCAGCGTCTCCAGTATGCGGCGCCATTCTTCGGCCGCTTCGTGAAACCGCACCTGCACCAGCGACAGCGCCAGCCATAATCCCAGCGCGACGCCCCACAGCGGCATGAAACCGGTCACCAGCGCCAGCGCCACCGACAGCAGGAAGGCCATCGGCATCCAGGGCAGCAAAGCGGTCCAGCGCGGGGCGGCCGCCATGGCGCGGCCGAACAGGGTGGCGCTGATCTCGCGATCGCTGCGGCGCAGGCCGCCGCAGGCCGCCTGCAGCTGCAGCCGTTGTCCGGCATCCCCGGCCAGTGTCCGCACGCGGACGGCGGACGCGGCGCCGTCCTCCCCCGCCTGCAAGCGGCGATGCAGCTCCTGCTGGCCGAAGATGCTGGTCTCGCGCGCCAGGTGGGCGCTGTATTGCGGCAGCAGCATATCGTCCCAGGTCTGCGCATCGATCGCGCCGGACTCGCCGTGCAGCGTGCGCTGGTACAGCGCGACATCGCTGGGGACGAACGGGTAATCGGCTATCGCCGCGTCATCGGCGGCAGGCGAAAGGAAGCGGGACAAACGGGAGATCAGGGTCATGGCGGGCCAGATGAACGGGACATCCCGGCATATGGCCCCGGATATCAAACTATCAAGTCCGGACGGACGCGCAGCGGACAAAGCGGACACCCATCGGACAGCGGACAGCTGCCTCAATTTCCTTTTAAATCAGCTACTTAAGAAGTGGCACGCTTCCTGCATAAAGTTGCCTGTCTTTTCACACTACCCAGCCAACCATGATACGTGACACCTCCAATCAAGACGCCGTCATCGCCCCGCCCAAAGGACAGGCAACCCGACGCCGCCTCGTCATCGCCGCCGGCGCCGTCGCCTTGCTGGCCGCGGCCTATGGCCTGGTGCACACCTGGCGCGGCAGCGACCACTCGGTCAACATCTCGCGCCTGCGCATCGCCGAAGTGGGACGCGGCACCTTGATACGCGACGCCGCCGTCAACGGCCGCATCGTCGCCGCCATCAGCCCGACGCTGTATTCGGCCTCGCCCGCCACCGTGACCCTGAAGGCGGCCGCCGGCGACACCGTCAAGAAAGGCGACGTGCTCGCCGTGCTGGAATCGCCCGACCTGACCGACGCGCTCAAGCGCGAGCAATCGAGCTACCTGCAGCTGGAAGCGGAAGTGGCGCGCCAGCAGATCCTGGCCCGCAAACAAAAGCTGCTGGCCCGGCGCGACGCCGACACCGCCGAAATCGACCGCCTGTCCGCGCTGCGCACGCTGGAGCGCTACAACGCCGTGTCCAACGAAGGCATCATCGCCAAGATCGAATACCAGAAAGCCAAGGACGCGCTGAACTCGGCCGAGATCCGCGCCAAGCACGCCGGCCAGGCGGCCGAGCTGGAAAGCGACAACGTCGCGCTGGAGCTGAAGACCAAGATCAATGAGCTGGACCGCCAGCGCCTGTCGCTGGCCAACGCCCAGCGCCGCGTCGACGAGCTGACCGTGCGCGCGCCGGTCGACGGCTTCATCGGCACGCTGTCGGTGGCCAACCGCAGCGTGGTGCCGGCCAATACGCCTTTGATGACATTGGTCGACCTGTCGCGCCTCGAAGTCGAGCTGGAAGTACCGGAGACCTATGTGTCCGACATCGGCCTGGGCATGAACGCGGAAGTGAACTTCGGCACCGGCACCGCCACCGCCAAGCTGTCGGCGCTGTCGCCGGAAGTGGTGAAGAACCAGGTGCTGGCGCGCGTGCGCTTCGCCGGCCAGCAGCCGCCCGGCCTGCGCCAGAACCAGCGCGTCACCGCGCGCCTGCTGATCGACGAAAAACCCAACACGCTGATGATCCAGCGCGGCCCGTTCGTGGAATCCGAAGGCGGCCGCTTCGCTTACGTAGTACGGGACGGCATCGCCATCCGCACCCCGATCAAGATGGGCGCCACCAGCGTCTCCGCGGTGGAGATCCTGAGCGGTCTGAAACAGGGCGACAAGGTCGTCATCTCCGGTACCGAGACGTTCGAGAACGCCGAGCGCGTCTCGATCAACCAATAATCCAACGTACATCCCAAGCAAAGAGGCCCTCCATGCTGCGCATGCAAAACCTGAGCAAAGTCTATCGTACCCACATGATCGAAACCCACGCGCTGCGCGGCTTCGAGATCAACGTCAAGCAGGGCGAGTTCGTCACCGTGACCGGCCCTTCCGGCTCCGGCAAGACCAGCTTCCTCAACATCGCCGGCCTGCTTGAAGAATTCACCGGCGGCGAGTACATCCTCGACGGCATCAACGTCAAGGGCATGGACGACAACGCCCGCTCGCGCCTGCGCAATGAAAAGCTGGGCTTCATCTTCCAGGGCTTCAACCTGATTCCCGACCTGTCGCTGTTCGACAACGTCGACGTGCCGCTGCGCTATCGCGGCTTCAACGCGGCCGAGCGCAAGGAGCGCATCGAGGACGCCTTGTCCAAGGTCGGCCTGGCCTCGCGCATGAAGCACTACCCGGCCGAACTGTCCGGTGGCCAGCAGCAGCGCGTGGCGATCGCGCGCGCGCTGGCCGGCTCGCCGAAGCTGCTGCTGGCCGACGAACCGACCGGCAACCTCGATACGCAAATGGCGCGCGGCGTGATGGAGCTGCTGGAAGAGATCAACGCCCAGGGCACGACGATCCTGATGGTGACCCACGATCCCGAACTGGCGGTGCGCTCGCAGCGCAACGTCCACATCATCGACGGCCAGGTGTCGGACCTGGTGCGCAAGGCGCCTTCCTTGTTCGACGCCAACGCCCACGCCGCCGACGGCAAATCCCATGTCGCTTAAGGAGCGCAGCATGTTCCAATACTACTTCCTGCTGGGCCTGCGCAGCCTGCGTCGCAACCCGGCCCTGACCGCGCTGATGGTGCTGACCCTGGCCGTCGGCGTGGCCGCCAGCGTGGCCACGCTGACCATCCTGCACGTAATGTCCGGCGACCCGATCCCGGACAAGAGCGCGCGCCTGTTCGTGCCGCTGGTCGACAACGGCCCGACCGAAGGCTACAAGCCGGGCGACGAGCCGAACGACCGCCAGCTCAGCTACCGCGACGCGGTCAACCTGATGAACAGCAAGATCGGCGAGCGCCGCACCGCGATATACGGCATCGGCGTGCCGGTCGAGCCGCAGCGCAAGGACATCGGTGTGTTCACCGCGCGCGGCCTGGCGCCGTACGGCGATTTCTTCAACATGTTCGAGGCGCCCTTCCTGCACGGCCAGGGCTGGAGCCCGGCCGACGACAAGGCCGGCGCCGACGTCGTCGTGTTGAGCCGCAAGCTGTCCGAAAAACTGTACGGCGACACCGATCCGGTGGGCCAGCGCATGACCCTGGCCGGCATGCAGTACCAGATCGTCGGCGTGCTCGACACCTGGAACGTGGTGCCGCGCTTCCACCGCATCATCGGCAGCAACGACGGCGCCTTCAGCGAGGAGGATGAACTGTTCATCCCCTTCACCAGCGCCATCCGCCACGAAATGCAGCGCAACGGCAGCACCAGCTGCTCCGTCGACGTCGGCCCCGGCTTCCAGGCCTTCATCGATTCCGAATGCACCTGGATCCAGGGCTGGATCGAGATGCGCAGCAGCGCCGACCGCGGCGAGCTGCAAAGCTTCCTCGACAGCTACGCCATCGAGCAGCGCAAGCTGGGCCGCCTGAAGCGCAACGCGGCCAACAAGCTGTATGACGTGCGCGAATGGCTGGACTACATGAAGGTGGTCGGCAACGACAACAAGCTGTCGGCCTGGCTGGCGTTCGGCTTCCTGGTCCTGTGCCTGGTCAACACCATCGGCCTGCTGCTGGCCAAGTTCTCGGTGCGCGCCGCCGAAGTGGGCATCCGCCGCGCGCTGGGCGCCTCGCGCCGCGAGATCTTCAACCAGTTCCTGATCGAGACCACGGTGGTCGGCCTGGTCGGCGGCTTCCTGGGCCTGGTGCTGGCCTTCGGCGCGCTGGCGCTGATCGCGATGCAGTCGAAGGCGCTGACGGTGGTCGCGCACATGGACTGGATCATGCTGCTGACGACCTTCGCGATGGCCGTGCTGTCGGCCGTGCTGGCCGGCCTGCTGCCTACCTGGCGCGCCTGCCAGGTCACGCCGGCGCTGCAACTCAAATCACAATAAGGGAGCCGCATCATGGAAATCCGCCCTATTCTCTCCGCGCTGCTGCGCAATAAAACCGGCCCGATACTGGTCGCCGTGCAGGTCGCCCTGAGCCTGGCGATCCTGGCCAACGCGCTGCACATCGTGCAGGTGCGCCAGGCGGTGTCGGCCCGCACCAGCGGCATCGCCAACGAGCAGGACGTGTTCGCCCTGCAGATCCGCCACCTGAAGAACGGCAGCCACCAGGACAAGCTGGCGGTGCAGTACCGCGAAACCGCGCTGTTGCGCGCAGTGCCCGGCGTGATGTCGGTCGCCGGCACCTCGCAGATGCCGCTGTCCCGCTCGGGCAACTACACCGGCCTGGCGGTCGACCGCAAGCAGGTCAAGTCGACCGCGCAATCGACCACCTATTTCGGCGCAGATTCGCTGGTCAAGACCTGGGGCCTGCAGGTGGTCGAGGGACGCGATTTCATGCCCAACGAGATCCCGGAAATCGACCAGAACACCAGCGACGAATTCCCCAAGGTGATCATGATCACCCGCAAGCTGGGCGAAAAAATGTGGCCGGGACAGAGCAGCTTCGTCGGCAAGACCATCTACTTCGGCACCGGTGAAAAGGCCAAGGACGCGCGCATAGTCGGCGTGGTCGAAAAACTGCAGACGCCGAGCGCCCAGATCGACGAAACCGGCGAGTTCTCGTCGCTGGTGCCGGTGCGCCTGACCGGCGACGACGCCGACAACTACACGCTGCGCGCCGAACCGGGCCAGCTGGACCGCGTCATCAAGGAAGCCGAGGCGGCGGTGCGCGCGGCCTCGCCGACGCCGGTGGTCATCCGGACCCGCAGCATGAATGAAATGCGCACCAACCGCTACCGCGCCGACAACGCGCTGGCGTGGATGCTGGTGACGGTCAGCGTGCTGCTGCTCTTGATCACCTCGAGCGGCATCGTCGGCATGGCCAGCCTGTGGGTCACGCAGCGGCGCAAGCAGATCGGCGTGCGCCGCGCCCTGGGCGCGCGCCGGGTCGACATCCTGCGCTACTTCGTCACCGAGAACATCATGATCACCAGCGTCGGCGTGGCGGCCGGCGTGCTGCTGGCGCTGGGCCTGAACCAGCTGCTGGTCAGCCAGCTGGAAATGGCGCGCCTGCCGGCCGGCTACCTGCTGGCAGGCGCCGGCGTGTTCTGGGCGCTGGGCATCGCCGCCGTGTACGGCCCGGCATGGCGCGCCGCCACCATCTCGCCGGCGACTGCCACCCGCAGCGCCTGACACCATGTTTGCAGCACCCGGCATGCCGCGACAATGTTATGCTTGCGGCATGCCTACCGTACTGATTATTGACGACAACTCCGCCGTCGCCATCGCCCTCGAAGTGCTGTTTTCGCTGCACGACATCGACGCGCTGCGCGCCGCCTCGCCCGAGGCCGGCCTGGCGCTGCTCAAACGGCACAACGTCGACCTGGTGATCCAGGACATGAACTTCAGCGCCGACACCACTTCCGGCGAGGAGGGCACGGCGCTGTTCCGCGCCATCCGCGAACAGCACCCGGACCTGCCGGTGATCCTGCTGACCGCCTGGACCCACCTGGACGCGGCGGTCGACCTGGTCAAGGCCGGCGCCGCCGACTACCTGGCCAAGCCGTGGGACGACAACCGCCTGATCGCCACCGTCAACAACCTGATCGAGCTGGGCCAGGCCAAGCGCGCCTTGCAGCAGCGCCTGCAGACCGAGCTGCGCCAGCGCCGCGAGCTCGAACGCGGCTACGATCTGCGCGGCATGGTGTGGCAGGATCCGGCCACCGAGCGCGTGGTGCACCTGGCCTGCCAGGTGGCGCGCGCCGACGTCCCGGTGCTGATCTCCGGCCCCAACGGCACCGGCAAGGAACGCATCGCTGAAATCATCCAGGCCAATTCCTCGGTGCGCGACGGCCCCTTCGTCGTGCTCAACTGCGGCGCGCTGCCGGCCGAGCTGATCGAGGCCGAGCTGTTCGGCGCCGACGCCGGCGCCTACACCGGCGCCTCCAAGGCGCGCGAAGGCAAGTTCGAGGCGGCCGACGGCGGCACGCTGTTCCTCGACGAAATCGGCAACCTGCCGCTGGCGGGACAAATGAAACTGCTGCGGGTGCTGGAAACGGGCCGCTTCGAACGGCTGGGCTCCAACCGCGAGCGCCAGGTGAAGGTGCGCGTGGTCAGCGCCACCAACGCCGACCTGCAGGCGATGATACGGGCCGGCAGCTTCCGCGAAGACCTGTTCTACCGCCTCAACGTAATCGAGCTGCGGCTGCCGCCGCTGGCCGGCCGTCCGGCCGACATCCTGCCACTGGCGCGCCACTTCCTCGGCGCCGGCAAGGAATTGCACCCGTCGGCGCAGGCGGCGCTGCTGGCCCATCCGTGGCCCGGCAATGTGCGCGAGCTGAAAAACATCATGGCGCGCGCCGGCTTGCTGGCCTCCGGCGACGTCATCAAGGTCGGCGACCTCGGCCTGCCGGCGGCCGCGGCCATCGCCATGGAGGACGGCGTGCGCGAACCCGACCGCGACGCCATCGGCCTGGCGCTGAGCCGCGCCGGCGGCGTGGTGGCGCAGGCGGCGGCCGAGCTGGGCCTGTCGCGCCAGGCGCTGTACCGGCGCATGGAACGGCTGGGCATCGCCCGCTCCTGATGGACCAGCACAACGCCTCGGCGCGCGGCAAGGGCACGCGGCTTTCGCTGCTGACGCGCTGGACGGCGATGGTCGGCACCCTGCTGACGGTCGGCATCCTGATCGCGCTGACCCTGACCCACTTCTTCCCCGACCATCCCGGCATGGTGCTGGCCGTGTGCCTGCTGTGCGTGCTGCCGATCTCCATCATCACCATCCGCGCGCAGCTGGAATACATGCTGTCCTTGTTCCGCGCGCTGACCGGCACCGTCACCAGCTACAAGGACGGCGATTTCTCGTTCAGCCTGCACTGGCCGCAAAACGACGAGCTCAGCGACCTGGTGGCCGCCCACAACGCGCTGGGCAACGTGCTGCGCCAGCAGCGGCTGGACCTGGTGCAGCGCGAACTGCTGCTCGACACCATGGTGCAGAACACGCCGGTGGCGATGCTGCTGGTGAACGAGGCCGGTCCCATCGTCTACGCCAACATCGCCGCGCGCCAGCTGCTCAACCAGGGCCGCAAGCTGGAAGGCCACCGGCTGGACGATGTGCTCAGCCACGCCGCGCCGGCGCTGGTGGAGGCGATGGCGCGCGGCGGCGACGGCCTGTTCACCACCAAGCAAGCAGGCGACGGCGACAAAGAAGCGATCGACGAGGAAGAGGTGTACCACCTGGCGCGGCGCAGCTTCAACCTCAACGGCCGCAAGCACGAGCTGCTGCTGCTGCGCCAGCTGACCATGGAGCTGCGCCGGCAGGAAGTGCAGACCTGGAAAAAAGTCATCCGCGTGATCAGCCATGAACTGAACAATTCCCTGGCGCCGCTGACCTCGCTGGCACACTCCGGCGCCGAGCTGGTGCGGCGCGGCCAGACCGAGCGGCTGCCGCAAATCCTCGCCACCATCGAGGAACGCACGCGCCACCTGGAAAGCTTTATCCTCGGCTACGCCCGCTTCGCCAAGCTGCCGACGCCGCGGCTCGAGCTGCACACCTGGCCGGAGTTCCTGGCGCAGCTGTCGGCGCAGGTGGACTTCACGATCAGCGGCGAGCCGCCGGCCGAAGCCTGCGCCTTCGATCCGTCCCAGCTGGAGCAGGCGCTGCTGAACCTGCTGAAGAACGCCCACGAATCCGGCTCGCCGGCCGGCGACGTCAGCCTGGAAGTACGGCGGCTGCACGGCGCGGTGCGCATCGACGTCCAGGATCGCGGCCCGGGCATGAGCGACACGGTGCTGACCAACGCGCTGGTGCCCTTCTATTCCACCAAGCGCAGCGGCACCGGCCTGGGCCTGGCGCTGGCACGCGAAATCGCCGAGGCGCACGGCGGCCGCATCACGCTGGCCAACCGCGACGGCGGCGGCCTGACCGTGACCTTGATCTTGCCGGTGTCGTCCGCCAACAACTAAGTCGCCTTGCATCAAGAGAAATGAATTTTAGAATTTATGCAAGGAAATTGAATTTTGGCAATTCCAGTACTGCTCAGCCCGTTCGATAGCATTTAGTTATGATAATTAGCTACATGATAAGAAAATAGCAAATGGACACCCGGCAACCGAAAAGGTACTTTGGGTCTTCTTTTGGGGAAAACTATGAAATTAAAATCAATCTTATTCGCGGCCATGCTGGCCGCAGGGTCGCTCGGCGCAGCGCATGCGGCCACGGACAACTGGACGGCACCGGTGGTGGCGCTCAACGGTGGGCCGATGGAATGGTCGATCGACTTCGGCCATACGCACACGGTGACGGGAACCTTCACCGATACTTACACGTTCACTTACTCCGGCCTGCCCAGCACCGCTTACGGCTTCTTCCTCAACATCAAGAATCCGGTCGGCGACATCAACTTCAACTGGGCCAAGCTGGACGGCACGACGATTCCGGCTGCCAACTTCGGTCCGCTGTCGGGTTCCGCCTTCTTCAACGTACCGGTTTCCGGCACAATCGAACTGCTCATCAAGGGCAAGACCCTCGACGCACCGGCTTCGTACAGCGGTACGCTGAGCGTGCTGACGGCCGTGCCGGAGCCTGCCACCTACGGCATGATGCTGGGTGGCCTGGCGCTGCTGGGCGTGGTCGCGCGCCGCCGCAAACAGTCCTGACCGCTCCGGCGCTCACCCTGAAAAGACGCTGCGGCGTCTTTTTTTTCGCCGGCTGGTAAACTGGCGCCATGTCCGCAAAAACTCCAACCCGCTACGACCAGCCCGGCCACCCTCCCGCCACCATCACCGAATACCAGGGCGTGCGCAGCCTGCACCTCGGCACCTCCTGGGTGCAGGGCGCGATGCGCATCGCCAAGCCCGACAACATCGAGCTCGAGTACGTGCAGATGATGATGATGTGGCTGCTCTTCAACGACAACCCAAGGCACGTCGTCCAGCTCGGCCTGGGCAGCGCCGCGCTGACCAAGTTCTGCTACCGCCGCCTGCCCGGCGCGCGCGTCACGGCCGTCGAGCTCAATCCCAACGTGATCGCCATGTGCCGCGCGCAGTTCGCGCTGCCGTCCGACGACGAGCGCCTCAGTGTGCGGGAAATGAACGCCATGGATTTCGTACTCGATCCAGCCAACCGCAACACGGTCGACGTGCTGCAGGTGGACCTGTACGACGAGGAGGCGCGCGGCCCGGTGCTGGACTCGCCCGAGTTCTACCAGGCCTGCTTCGACTGCCTGCGTGACGGCGGCATCATGACCACCAACGTGTTCGGCGATTTTTCCAACTACGACAAGAACCTGCAGGCAATGGAACTGGTGTTCGACGCCGTGGTCTGGCTGCCGGAGGTCCACGACGCCAACATCGTCGTGATCGCGTTCAAGCAGTCGCCGGTGCTGGATTTCAGCGTGCTGTACGAGCGCGCCGGCGCCATCAAGAAAAGCCTGAACCTGCCGGCCAAGGCCTGGGTCAACGGCCTCAAGGGCTGGATGCTGGACCAGCAATAAACTGGCCATAGTGATGCGTGCGCACCACACTTTTGCACCCTTATGCAGCAAGATTGATACCGACGGTTGGTCAGATTACGGTACATTCGGATACAAAGCACGCAATATTATCAAATGTGCATAAAACGCAACAAAATGGTGCAAGCCGCGTTGTAGCTCTTCAAGCCCGCAAGCTAGTATTTTCTCCACGGCGCCATCCGCAGCCGTAAAACAATGAGAGAGAAAATATGACAAGAGCACCGCAATTCAAACGTACCCTGCTGGCCAGCGCGATCCTGCTGCTGGCGGCCGGCCACGGCCAGGCGCAATCGGGCGCCGACGCCGCATCCGCCGCCAGGCCCGAAGAACAAACCGTCGTGGTGCTGGGCTCGCGCTCGGTCGCCAAGACCGCGCTGGACACTTCCGCGCCGGTCGGCCTGATCAGCCTGAAGGACATGCAAACCGCCGGCCCGCTGGAGCTGGGCAAGCTGCTGCAGACGCTGGACCCGTCGTTCAACTTCTCGTCCACCTTCATCAGCGACGGCACCGACAGCATCCGCCCGGCGACGCTGCGCTCGCTCGGCCCAGACCAGGTGCTGGTGCTGATCAACGGCAAGCGCCGCCACCAGCAGGCGCTGGTCAACGTGCAGCAAACCATCGGCCGCGGCTCGGCGGGCACCGACATCAACGCCATTCCGCTGGCCGCGATCCACCACATCGAAGTGCTGCGCGACGGCGCCGCCGCCCAATACGGCTCGGACGCCATCGCCGGCGTGATCAACATCGTGCTCAAGTCGAACGTCAACGAGACCTCGCTCAGCGGCAGTCTGGGCACCACTTCCGAAGGCGACGGCGACCTCTATTCGGGCAGCGCCAACACCGGCTTCGCGCTGGGCCAGGACGGCGGCTTCCTCAACCTCACCGTCGAAGCCCGCAAGCGCGGCGAGACCAACCGCGCCGGTCCCGATTCGCTGCGCGTCAACCCGCCGCGCGTGACCCAGCACATCGGCGACAGCAACACCAAGGATGTCTACCTGTGGTGGAACGCCGCGCTGCCGATCGACAAGGCCAGCGAGTTCTACGCCTTCGGCGGCCTGTCCAAGCGCAAGAGCGATTCCTTCGGCTTCTTCCGCTCGGCCGGCGACGACCGCACCGTGCCGTCGGTGTACCCGAACGGCTTCCTGCCGGCCATCCACACCGACATCAAGGACGCCTCGTTCGCCTTCGGCTACCGCCGCGACCTGGCCAACGACTGGAAGGCCGACGTCAGCATCAACCAGGGCAACAGCGAACTGGGCTTCCACGAATCGAACAGCCTCAACACCAGCTACTGGTACGAGCCCAAGCCGGGCGGCGGCATCTACGCCGAATCGCCGCGCGAAGCCGACACCGGCAAGCTGAAGTTCTCGCAAACCACCTTCAACGCCGACATCAAGGGGCCGGTCAAGTTCGGCGACGGCAGCATCTTCCTGGCCACCGGCTTCGAGTACCGCGCCGACAACTACCAGATCATCGCCGGCGATCCGGTCTCCTACCAGTACGGCCGCACCAACAACCCGGCCATCGCGATCACCACGCCGAGCGGCGCCACCGCCGGCGCGGGCATCCAGGGCTTCCCCGGCTACACGCCGGCCACCGCCGTCGATTCGGGCCGCCACAACATCGCGCTGTTCCTGGACGCCGAACACAAGCCGGTCGACACGCTGACCCTGGGCGGCGCCGTGCGCTATGAAAAATACTCGGACTTCGGCAGCACCGTCACCGGCAAGCTGAGCGCCCGCTTCGACCCGACCAGGCAGATCGGCTTCCGCGGCAGCCTGTCCACCGGCTTCCGCGCGCCGAGCGTGCAGCAGGAGTTCTACAGCTCCGTGTCGACCAATCTGAATAACGGCGTGCTGACCGAGACGCTGACCGCGCGCCAGGGCAGCGCCGTGACCCAGGCCTTCGGCATCGCGCCGCTGAAGGAAGAAACCTCGACCAGCGGCAGCATCGGCACCGTGATCCGTCCGGCCAGGAACATGTCGCTGACGGCCGACCTGTACGAGATCAAGATCAAGGACCGCATCGTCTTCTCCAGCGAGATCGCACCGGAAGCCGGCGGCGGCCCGATCGCCAACATCCTCAAGCCGCTGGGCGTGGGCCAGGCACAGTTCTTCACCAACGCCGTCGACACGCGCACCCGCGGCCTGGATATCGTGGCCGAGCACACCAGCAAGTTCGCCGCGTCGACCTTGGTGCTATCGGGTCAGTTGGGCTTCAACAAGACCGAGGTGACCAAGCGCCACTCGACGTCGACGGTGCTGAGCGGCGAGAAGCTGTTCGACAAGTCGCAGGTGACGCTGATCGAACACGGCCAGCCGCGCAAGCACCATGTGGTGGCCGCCGACTACACGATGGGCGCATGGAACCTGAACACCCGCGCCAACTACTACGGCGAGGTTGAAGCGGAAAACTTCAGCCCGTTGCAGAAGTGGGATGCGCGCTGGCTGGTCGATGCGTCGGTACGCTATGCGTTCAGCAAACGCACCTTCCTCAGCGTGGGCGTGAACAATATGTTCAACCAGCTGCCGTCGGAATGGACCAACGGCGGCGACTTCCCGAAACTGGGCTTCACCCGTTGCTGGGAAACCTGCCCGATCGGCGTCAACGGGCGCTCGATGTACATCCGCGCCGATACGGCGTTCTAAGCGGCCCGTCGTTTAGCGTTTGAACGGTTGGCGGCGTAGGCCGCAAGGTGCACGATCGCCGCCAACTGTTTGACCAGCCCTTCCATCCGCTCGGCCGGCACCTGCGCGTAGCCGAGCATCAGTCCCTTCCACCCGGACTCCCCTTGCGTATCTTGCCTGCTCAGGGAATTGACCACGATGCCGTGTTCCAGCGCTTGCGCGGCGACCGCCACGTCGTCGATGGCCGCGTCGTCGAAGCGCAGCGCCAGATGCATGCCGGCCGAACCGCCGTGCACCTTCGCCACCGATCCCAGATGTCTTTCCAGCGCCGCCACCAGCGCGTCGCGCCGCTGCCGGTACAGGCGCCGCATGCGCCGCAGATGCAGCGCGAACTGGCCGCTGCGCAGGAACTCCGCCAGTGCCAGCTGCTCGGCCACGCGTCCGCGTGCCGACGACTGCGCGCGCATCAGCGCGAACGGCTCGGCCAGCGCCGGCGGCACCACCACGAAACCGATCCGCAGCGACGGGAACATGGTCTTGCTGAAGGTGCCGAGATAGATCACCGGCGCGTCCGGCGCCAATCCCTGCATGGCCGGCAACGGCGGGCCGTCGTGGCGGAATTCGCTGTCGTAGTCGTCCTCGACGATCAGGGCGCCGGCACCGCGCGCCGCCTCGATCAGCGCCAGCCGGCGGCGCAAACTAAGCACGCTGCCGGTCGGGTATTGGTGCGACGGCGTGGTGTAGATCAGGCGCGGCGGACGCAATAGCCAGTCGTCCGGCCTGGGGGCGATGCCGTCATCGTCGACATCGATGCCGGCGACATTGAGCCCGCCCGCGCGCGACGCGGCCAGCGCCCCGCCGTAGCCGGGATTCTCGATCCAGATGGTGTCGCCCTGGTCGGCAAAGGCCTGCACGCAGACAGTCAGGCTGCTCTGGGTGCCGTCGGTGATGAACACTTGCGCGGCGTCGCACACCACGCCGCGCGCGGCACGCAGGTGGTCGGCGATGGCTTCGCGCAGCAGCGGCTCGCCGGCCGGATCGCCGTAGTTCAGCTGCGCCACGGTCATGCCGCGCAACGCGCGCTCCAGCATGCGGCGCCATAGCGTCAGCGGAAAGTGTTCAAGCGCCGGCACGCCGGGAACAAAGGCGCCCATCATCTCGGCCGGTCCCGGCAAGGACCTGAGCGCGCGGGCGCGCTGCGACAGGCCGGCCTGCGGCGGCTTCGACGTATGCCCGCCTGCGGTCGCAGCTTCGGCCGGCCCATCGGCCGGCTTGTGATCCGGCGCCAGCGCCGCGACCACGGTGCCGCGCCGGTCGGTGGTCACGTAGCCCTCGCTGGCCAGTTGCTCGTAGGCGTACAGCACGGTGTTGCGCGCCAGTCCCAATTCCTCGGCCAGCACGCGCGATGCGGCCAGCCGGGTGCCGGCAGCCAGCGTGCCGCTACGGATCGCGTTGCGCAGGCATTCGTGCAGCAACCGCTGGCGCGGCCAGCCGCGATGGGCGTTTTGCGCGGCATAGCCGTCGATCAGCAGCGTGAAATCCATTCGTGGCTCCATCAAATTAACGATTACTGGATCTGTTTAAGGAGCCAGCATCCCATTATATTGTCATTTCAACCTTTTTGGATGGAGATCATGACCGAACCAGCAACCCCAGCCGCACCGAGCGCACGCACCCGCATGCGCCGCGTCTCAACCAACGCGCACTACGACACCGCAACGCTGCATGCGATCATCGACGACGCTTACCTGTGCCACATCGCCTTCACCGACGACCATGGATCGCACTGCA
Source organism: Duganella hordei (assembly GCF_040369125.1). Taxonomy (NCBI): domain Bacteria; kingdom Pseudomonadati; phylum Pseudomonadota; class Betaproteobacteria; order Burkholderiales; family Oxalobacteraceae; genus Duganella; species Duganella hordei. Next base: position 75,627 of record NZ_BPWI01000019.1, on the reverse strand, counting down.
TTCCTACCGCCTGCTGGCGTGAGGACGGACACCTGTACATCCATGGCTCCAACGGCAGCCGCATGCTCAAGCGCCTGACCGAAAGCGAGACCTGCGTGACGATCACGCACCTGGACGGACTGGTGATGGCGCGTTCGGCTTTCAGCCATTCGATGAACTACCGGTCGGCGATGATCTATGGGCGCTTCGAGGTGGTGACCGACGAGGCCGAGCGCCATCGCACGATGGAAGCGTTCATGGAGAAGCTGGCGCCAGGCAGGCAGGCGGAGGTACGACCCGGTTCGGACAAGGAATACGCGGCCACAACGATCATGCGCATCGCACTCGACGAAGCGGCCTGCAAGGTGCGCTCCGGTGGTCCGACCGATGATGAGGAAGACCTGAGCTGGCCGGCGTGGGCGGGCGTGCTGCCGTTCGCCCGCGTGCCGATGAAGCCTGTCGCCGATCCGGCCTGCACCATCGACGCGCCGGCCTACGTCATCGGATGGCAGAAGTGGTAAGGGCGGGCTGACCGCAATAAGCGCTACGTCTTGCGCTGCTCGCGCCACCACAGGCCGAGCATGCAAAGCGCGAACAGCGCGCCAAATGGCGCCACCGGCAGCGGACGGCTGCTGCCGGTGACGCCGCTCTTCGTGGTGGTGCCTGGCGAGCGGGCCGCATACAACGCGGTGGCATCGCGCCGCAGCGCCTTCTGCCACGCCGGCCAGTCGCCGCGCGCGTAGACATACTCGGCCCCCGCCTCCGCCATGCCAGCCGCCTTGAATGCCAGCCATCCCGCCTTCTGCGGCCACATCGCCGCACACACAGCGTCCGCCTTGTCCGCGCGCGCCTGCAATTGAAGTTCCGCCGCACCGGCTACGCCAATCATCGTCCCCGGCTTCACGCCCTGCGCGCACACTTCGCTGCGCAAACCCGGCAGCGGCATCGGATCGGTCATCTGCCAGCCCGCCTTTTGTACGCTGGCCAGCGCGATACTATCCATCGCCCCCTGCCACCACAGGGCCAGCGCCTGAGGCGCGCTGATCGCATATTTGTGCCAGTCCGACACGCCGATCCATACTACGCGCCCTTGCTGCAAATCGCGCTGCCAGAGCCACGGTTGCTTCTTGCCGTCGCGCGCCAGCACTGACCATGGTCCTCCGGCACGATCATCAGGATTCAAGCCGGCCGGCGGCATCGCCAACGACGCACCGGCAACGCTGAACTGCCGCGTGTCTTCCTTCTCGGTGGTTGGCGACTGCGGGTGCAAGCGCAAGTCGAACTGACGCTGCCACAACGACGCGTCGGCCGCATTACCGCCCAAGACCACCAGCGGAACGCCCTGCCGCACCTGCGCCAACAACGCATCGCGCGCCGACGGATTCAAATGCTCCACGTAAGCCGCATCCACGACGACTGCGTTTGGCGCGGTCAACGGCACACGCGCCGTTTCGCTGCGCGCCACCGCCTTGCCCAGCGTGACGCTCCAGTCCAGGATCGCGCCGCCATCGGCCAGCAGCTGATTCAGCGCCCGCGCATCGAATGACGGCGCATCGAAGCGGCCCTGTATCTGCAAAGGCAGCGCATCCTTCACCTGCAGGGGAATCGGCCCCTGGGCGATCACGGCGCCGGCGGCGTCCAGCAAACGCGCCTGCAGCACCATGGCCTCCGCCACCGGCGGCAGCCACTGCACGCTCAACTGCGACGCGGCGGCGGTCGTCGAGGACTCCGCCAGCACCTGCTTGTTTTCCGCCAGCAGCTGCAAGCGCCAGCCGGCCTGCGCCTGCGAGCGGCGCACCGACAGCGTAAAAATCCGGCCCAGCGACATCGAACGCGGAAAATCCAGCCACAACAAATCGGCGGCGGCAGGCTTCCACTGCAAAGGCCGCGCAGGCAGATCGCGCCACTCCGCCTCGCGCAAGCCATCGCCAACCAGCGAGATGCCTTGCGCGCGCGGAATGGCCAGCCAGTCAGCCTCGCTGATTCCGCCCGACGCGTTGGTGGTCACCGTCAGAGTGTTCTCGCCGGCCTCCAGCAAGCGTATGTCCGCCAGCGCCACCGCCAGCGATGCGCCGGCCACCGCAGCCAGCGCCACATCGATCCATTTATGGCTGCGGGCGTACAGCATGGCGGCACTCACGACGCCAACCGCTAGCGCAGTCAATGGCGGGGCAACCGCCGCCAGATCCATCGACGAATTCACTGCGATACTCATTTCGACTGCTCCTTGCCACTCCAGGCCTGACGGAACGGGGTATCCGTCGAAGGGCGCGCCTGCAGCAGCACCGGCGCATCCGTCAGCGTGCCGCGCAGCCAGGCGCGCAGCTCACCGCGACAGGCGGCGCAGCCATCCTGCACATCCTGCACCGCGCGCTGGGCGCTCAGCTTCTGTTCCTGGTCGCCGATGCGCGCGGCGATGGTCTCGCGCGCCGCCTTGCTCCACAATGCGGGCAGCGCGCCGTCCTGCGCCAGCGCCTGCACCAGTTCGCGCACTTCGGCCGGCACCGTATCGCCGGCGGCGCCCTGCTCGCGCTTGTAACTCAGCACGCCGACGATATCGCCGCTCATGCGCTTCTCTTCCTTCAGCGCCGGCGGAACGAAAGCAGTACGATGCAGGTAGATACGTTCGGCTGCCTGCAATTCCTTGATCGCATCCAGCGCCTTGTACTCCGGCGGCAGTGCGGGCTTGGGTTCGACGGCGCGCAGCGATTTCTCCGCATCCCACATCGCCGACAGCGCGCGTTTCAATACGGCCTTGGTCTTCGGATCGAAGATGGTGGCATTGTCTTCCTGGTCGTGCGCGTGGCCGAATTCCTTCATGACGGCGATCTCGCCGCCGCCCGCCATGCCGCCGCCGTGGTGCTCTTCGCCTTCGTGTTCATGCTCGTCGCCGAACAGGCTCGATCCCTCGCCGAGGAACTGGCCGTAGCGCAGCCGCAGCTTGGCCTGGTCGGAAGCGATGCCTTCGCTGCGCGAGCGCACCGTGGCGGCAGCCATGTTCGGATTGGCCTTCATGTCGGCGACCAGTTGTTCGGTGTCGATGATGATCTGGCGCTGGCTGCGCAGGTTTTCCGGCTTGACCATCGACGGCAGCACGGTCGAATCCAGGCTCTCCGCCTCCGGCGCCGGCAGGCGCAGCGTGTAGGTCGGGGATTGCGTGGTGTGCGGATTGTCCGGCGCGTTGTCGGTGGCGCGAACGAAGAAGTACAGCTCGTCGCCTGGCTCCATGCCGAGTTCCGCCAGCGTCCACTGTTTTTTCCAGTTGCGCGTCTTCGGGTCCGCCGACTGCGGCAACGGCACTTCGCGGTCGCTGAAGCGGATGTTCTCGCCGCTGCCGCGCGCCAACGTCATGTGCAGGCTGGCGCGCGCGATGGCGTAGTCGTCGCGTGCCATGACGGACAGCTGCAAGGTCTTGGTTTCCTTCGGCAGGATGTGTATCAATTCGGTCGGCTCGATGATAGTGACTTGCGGCGGCTGATCGGGCGTGACGCGGATGTTGTAGCGCGAGCCCCCTTTGCCGCGCGCGCGCCAGAACAGCGATTCTTTCACGCGCTGCGATGCGCAGGCTTCGGTAACGGGGAGCGTCTGTCCGTCGCCCAGTTCCACTACCGGCTGCGCGCCACTCGGGTTGCGCACGCACCAGCGCACCTCGGAGAATTCCGGCACCTGGATGTCGCGGGCGGCGGTGTCGAACGATTTGACGCCGGTGTAAGCCGGCGGCGTAACGCGCAGATAAATTTCACCATCGACGATCGGCTTGTTGGCCGGCGCGCTCGCAACCGGTGCGGAGGCGGATTGCTTGCCGTGGTAGCCCCAGGCGACGCCAGCCGCCGCAAGGCTGAGCAGAACGGGCAGGATGCCGATGCGCACGCGGCTGCGGGCGATGCCGCGATAGTCGCCTTCGCCCAGAACAGCAGCAAGGCGGGTTTGCAGTCGCTGTCGCTGGAGTTTGGCGATGGATGTGTTGGCGTCGGCCGCCAGCAACATGCTGCTGTCTTCCAGCGCGGGGATGGCGGCGTTCAGCCACGATGTCCATTCGGCGTCGACCCGCCGGCGCCAGCGGTAAATGTCGGCGGCCAGCCAGATGGCCCACAGCGCGACCGCCGTCAGGACGATCGGGCGCGCGGGTGGGAGCAAGGCCGCGGCGATGACCAGCGGTGCCACGGCGGCAAGCCATTGCGGGGCACGGCGACGCAGGACGGCGGACCACAGCCGGCTGCGCAAATGCTTAGTTTCGCCGTGCATGGGTCAGTATCCGTTCTAATGCAAAAAGCGCGAGCAGGGCGAGAGCGAGCCAGGTTGCTGGCTTTGCGTTGGTGATGGCCGGCAGCGCGCTGCGGGCGGCGCCGAAGGTTTGCGACGGCGTCGGGTAGGCTGGCGCGGGAGATGCGGCCAGCAGTTGCCAGGCGTCGTAGATGGCGCGCCCGGTGTCGGCATCGCGCGCGGGCCAGGCGTCCGAGACCCACAGGCGGCCGCGAGGCGAGTCGACGTATTTCAGCGCGATGCCGTTGATGACCAGCGTCGAGGCCTTTGCCAATTCGGGGAAGGCGGCAGCTGCCGGGGCGGCGATCCACCAGTGCGGCGCGCGCCAGTTGGCGGGTGGCGCGTCCGGGGAATCCCAGACAATCAGCTCTGTGTTGACGTCCGGCTCGGAGGCCATGACGTAACGGCTGGCGCCAGTGCCGGCGCTGTCGAAGGCGGTGAACAGCGAGCGCCATGTGGCAGCGCGCTCCGCAACGGCGGTCAGCGCAACGCGATGCTGGACCGGCGCGGCGGCAGCGACGGGCGACAACTTGGTGCGCAGTTCAACTTGATGGCTGAATTGCGGCACGCGGGCCGGCATCGCTATCTGGTCGGCGCGGGCGACGACCAGCAGGCGCGCACTGGGGCGCCAGTCGCGTTCGTGCTCGCGCAGCCATTGCAGGCCATGCGAACCTTGCTGACCAGTGGCCGGCAGCTCAATGCGCTGCGCCGCGTTCATGCCGGCAGCAATGATCTGCTGATCCATCCACGCCTTGTCGGCGCCGGCATCAACCAGCACGGTATCGCCGCGCCACGGGAAGATGGTGGCCGCCAGCCACGCGATCAGCGCCACCAGCATCAGGCAGCGCACCAGCAACAGCAAGCGATCCCGCCACTGCCACACCCGCAGTTGCTCGGGTGCGGCGGAAGGCAGGAAGCGCGCGGTGGCCAAAGGCTCGGCTTTCAGCCGTTGGCGCTTCTGCCGATGCCACCAGATCGGCAGCAGCAAAACCGGCAGCGCCAGCCACCAGAAGGGATAGGAACTCAACATCATTTTGCCCGCGCTCCCGCCAACTGCAGCCAGCTGCGCAGCACAGCATGCAGCGGCTGCTCGATGCGCGCCTCGTAGTGGACGATATTGTTTTGACGGCAGTTGGCCGACACGCCATCGAAGTGCGCGCGGCTTTGCTGCTTGTAACTCTCGCGGTCGGCATTGCTCAAGCGATGCAAGCCGTCGCTTTGTTCGGGATCGCGGTAGGCCGTGCCGGATTTGAAGCTGGCATCCACCTCCGCCTGTGTGCGTAAGGTCAGCAATCGAACGTCATGCCGCAGGCTGCGCAGGCGCACCAGCGCTTCGCTCAACGGCGACGGCCAGTCGAGGAAGTCGCTGGCGGCGAAGATCAGGCTTGGCGAACGCGCGAAATGCAGATTCGCCCGCAGCACCTCGGCACTGGGCAAACTGCCTTCCGGCTTGGCCTTGGACAGCTGCGCCAGCACCCGCTGCAACTGGCGCGGCCCGCGCGAGGCTTGCGTGAATTCGACTTTTCCGCCGCCGCATATCACCAGCCCGAACGCATCGCCCTGCCGCTGCGCGATGGCTGCCACGCAGGCCAACACGGTGCAGGCGAACCAGAGTTTGTCGACACCGTTGATTTCGCGGCTGGGCTCCGCCATCGACGCGCTGGCGTCCAGCCACAGCCAGGTGGCGACGTGGCTGTCGCGCTCCGCCTCGCGGACGAAATAGCGGTCGGCGCGCGCCAGCAGCTTCCAGTCGACGCGGCGCCACTCGTCGCCCGGCGCGTAGGCCCGGTACTCGGAGAACTCCACGCCGGCGCCGCGCTCGCGCCCCGCATGCAAGCCATGGCCCAGCCCTGCCAGCACGTGACGGATGACCAGCTCCAGATCCTTGGTCTGGGCCATCATCGCAGTCATGGCGGCCGTCGCCGAACCTGGCACGGACGATGTCGAAGTCGCTTGCATAACAGCTTAGTCGGGACGGATATGCTCGCGCAACGCCAGCAGGATGTCGGCGATCGCGACACCGTCCGCCTCGGCCTCGAAGTTGCGGATCACGCGGTGCGCCAGCACAGGCAGCAGCATCTCGGCGATGTCCTCGCGCGTGACGGCCAGCCGTCCGTGCATCAACGCGCGCGCCTTGGAAGCCAGCACCAGCGCCTGTCCGGCGCGCGGACCGGCGCCCCAGCCCACATGCTTCTTCACCGCCGGCACCGTCGTCAGCGCCGGACGCGTGGCGCGCACCAGCCGCGTCGCGTAGGCCAGCAGATGATCGCCGATCTCGATGTCGCGCACCAGCTGCTGCAGCCGCAGCAGGGTCGCCACGTCCATCACCGGCTCCGCATCTTTCAGGCCGGTGTGCGTGGTGGCGGAGACCATCGCGATCTCCTCCTCCTCGGTCGGATAGACCACGTCGATGCGCAGCAGGAAGCGGTCCAGCTGCGCCTCCGGCAGCGGATAGGTGCCGGCCTGCTCGATCGGGTTCTGCGTCGCCAGCACGAAGAACGGCTTGGGCAGCTTGTGCGTCTGACCGGCGAAGGTCACGCTGCGCTCCTGCATCGCCTCCAGCAGCGCCGACTGGGTTTTAGGCGGCGCGCGGTTGATCTCGTCGGCCAGCAGCACCTGCGTGAACACCGGCCCTTGCTGGAAGCGGAATTCGCGCTTGCGCGTCGCATGGTCCTCTTCCAGGATCTCCGTGCCAACGATATCCGACGGCATCAGGTCCGGCGTGAACTGCACGCGATGGAAGTCCATGTCGGTCGCCTGCGACAACGACTTCACCAACAGCGTCTTGCCCAGTCCCGGCACGCCCTCCACCAGCGCATGGCCGCCGGCCAGCAGGCAGATGATCAGCGAATCGATCACGTTTTCCTGGCCGATGATCACGCGGGACATGCTCTTCTTCAGCGCCGCCACCTTGGCGCTCAGCGCGCCGATTTCATTTTCGCTCCAGGCGATTGCACTATCCAAGATCAAGCTCCCAACGCATATTGAATGATATTGACCGCAAAGCGGGTGTTGTCGACCACCAGCCACCGCTTGTTGCGGAAGTCGTAGTCCCACTCGCAGCCGTAGTCCTTGTTGCTGTACAAGAGCCGCACGCGGCCGCCGACTTCCACCGCCTTCAGGTAGTCGTGCACCAGGTCGTCGCCCCAGCCGTTCAGCTCGACGCTGGTGTTCGGCGGGCCGTCGAAATGGAAGAAGCTCGAATACACCGGATGGTTGTTCGGGATCTTGCGCAGCGCCTTGGGCCCGAAGATGCGGGCGATCTCCGCCTCGAACGATTTCGAGAACAGGCCGTCGATATCGTGATTGCAGTCGTCGACGAACAGGAAGCCGCCGCCCTTGATATAGCGCTCCAGGTTCTTGCGCTCCGCAGGCGTGAACTGCACCAGCTTATGGCCGGCGAAATAGCAGAACGGCGCCTCCAGCATTTTCGGATCGGACAGCGCGACGATGCGCTCGACGGGGTCGACCCGCAAGGTCGTATATTCGACCAGCGAGTTGAGCACGTTGCTGGGCATGCGGATATCGACGTCCCAGTCGCCCGACTCGTAGGTCAGGCGGGTGAAATAAAAATCGTAGTTGGCCACGCCGTTCCCTGTTCCCTTTGCCCCGCCCCTTAAACCGCGTCCGACAGGGACGTGAAGTTAAAGTCGCGCACCTTCATCGGCGGTATCAGCATCTGGAAGCGCACTTCGTCGCCGCCGATCACCACCGGCTTGCCCAGTTCATCGATATTGTTCAGCATCGACACCGGGCTTTCGTTGAAGCGGAAGTTCTTGATCGGATGCTTGATCTTGCCGTTCTCGATGTAGAACGTGCCGTCGCGGGTAAGGCCGGTCAACAGCAGCGATTGCGGGTCGACCATGCGGATGTACCAGGTGCGGGTGACCAGCACGCCCTTCTTGGTCGAGGCGATCAGCTCTTCGGTGGACTTGCCGCCGCCCGCCATGATCATGTTGCCGTGACGGCCTGCCGCGCGCTTGCCCTGCTTCTCCGCCCAGTAACGGGTGTAGTCCAGCGATTCGATCTTGCCGCCCTTGATCACGTCGGTGCGCTCGCGCGCCAGCATCGAAGCGCCGTCCCAGGCCAGCACCGGCACGTCCGGATTCCACGGATCGGCCCAGACGTTGACCTGCTCGTCGAACAGCTTCTCGCCAAGGCGGTTGCCGCCGCCCTTCTTCGACAGGAAGCTGCGGCCCTCGTCGGCCTGGCGCGCGTCGAAGGCGCCGAACATGCGGCCGATGATTTCCGACGTCGCAGCCGGCTCCAGGATCACGGTGTAGCGGCCCGGCTCCAGCGCCTTGGCCTCGACCGACTTCAACGCCTTCTCGATGGCGATCTCGGACGCTTCGCGCGCATCGAATTTCTTCGCATCGTTGGCCGAGCGCGTAGCCCAGCCGGAACCGCGCCCATCCTCGGTACGGGTGGTGACGGTGAAACCCAGATTGCTCAAGGTCTGGTAGCCGAACACGCCGTTCGAGTTGGCGATGGTTTCAAAGCCGGTGGTGTCGCTGAAGAAGCCTGCTGCGACAAGGCCCTGCTTCTTGCAGGCGTTGATGCTGACGGCGGCCACTTCGGCGCGGTAGTCCGGATCGATGGCGGCGGTGGCGTCGCTGTAGGTATTGGACAGCTTGTATTCCTGCTTCTTGATCGCCGGCTGGAACTCCGGATTTTCCGGCGCCAGGCGCGCCACGTCTTCGGCGCGGCGCACGGCCTTTTCCAGCGACTTGTCGTCGAACTCATTGATCGACGCGGTGCCCTGGCGCTTGCCGAAGGCGACGCTGACGGACAGCTGCGTGTTCTCGATCAAGCCGGCGGTCGACACCGCGTTGCGCGCATAGCGGATATTGCCGTTGCGGCTGCCGCTGATCTGCACACGGCACTCGTCGGCCTTGGACAGCGACATGATCTTGTCGCAAATGCGTTTTGCTTCTTCCTGGTTCAGCATCTTCATTGTTTATCCTATCTTGCGAGCGGTGTTGATCACGTTGATGCCGTTAAAGCGGGTGGTCGGCGAGCCGTGCGATACGGCGCTGACCTGGCTGGGCTGTCCCTTGCCATCGAAGAAGGAGCCGCCCATGCGCCAGTCGCGTTCATCGCACAGCGCCGTGCAGGCGTTCCAGAATTCCTGCGTGTTCGACTGGTAGGCCACGTCTTCCAGCTGATTGGCGATCTTGCCGTTCTTGATCTCGAAGTACAGCTGGCCGCCGAACTGGAAGTTGTAGCGCTGCTGGTCGATCGAATACGAGCCGCGGCCGAGGATATAGATGCCCTTCTTGACATCCTTGACCATGTCGTCCGGCGTCAGCGGCTTCTTGCCCGCTTCCAGCGAAACGTTCGGCATGCGCTGGAACTGCACGCTGCTCCAGCTGTCCGCATACGAGCAGCCGTGCGATTCCTTCTCGCCGATGATGTGCGCCTGGTCGCGCGTGGCCTGGTAGTTGACCAGGATGCCCTTGCGAATCAGGTCCCAGCGCTTCGAGGCCACGCCTTCGTCGTCGTAGCCCACGCAGCCCAGCGATCCCGGCGTGGTCTTGTCGGCGACGATGTTGACCAGCTCCGAACCGTAGTTGAATTTCTTGCTCTGCCATTTATCCAGCGTGGCGAAACTGGTGCCGGCGTAGTTGGCCTCGTAGCCCAGAACGCGATCCAGCTCGGTGGCGTGGCCTACCGATTCGTGGATGGTCAGGAACAGGTGCTCCGGCGACAGCACCAGGTCGTACTTGCCCGGCTCGACGGTTTTCGCCGTCAGCTTTTCCTTGGCCTGGCGGCCGGCCGCGCGCGCGTCCTCGATCAAATCGTAGGCGCCCTTGTACAGCGTGGTCACGCCGCCAGCGGCCTTGACCTTGTTGGCGGGCTTGGCGTCGAAGAATTCATAGCCCATGCTGGCCGGCGACGACAGGCCGTCGCGCGTGCGGAAGCGGTTGCTGGCCTTGTCGACCGCGGTGGCCGTCAGCGGCGCCCACAGGCGGTGGATGTCCTGGTCGATGTAGGAGCCGTCGGTGGAGGCGAAGTACTTCTGCTGGTTGACCTGGAACAGGTTGGACGACATGAAACTGGCGCCCGCCTCCATGCCGGCCTTGTTGGCGGCGATCAGCATCTCGGCTTTTTCCTTGATCGGCACGGTGCGCCAATCCTTCTTGAACGGCGTGGCCCAGGCCACCACGCCGACACCTTTGACGGGGGCAAGCTGCACCGGTTCGGTCTGCAGTTTGGCGTTGGCGCGGGCGATGGCGACGGCCTGCTGCGCGGCGGCGGCCACCGAGTCCAAGGTCATGACGTTGGTCGAGCAGAAGCCGTAGGCGCCGCCGGCGATCACGCGCACGCCGACGCCGGACGATTCGGTGTTGACGATGTTTTCCACGTTCAGGTCGCGCGTGGTGATGAACTGGTTCATGTAGCGGCCGATGCGCACGTCGCAGTAGCTGGCGCCGGCCTTGGTGGCCGCGTTCATCGCGGCGTCGGCCAGGGTCTTCTTGAACTGCACCGCCATGGGATTCATCAGCTCTTCAGCTGCGATGGCGTTGCCGAATACCGGTATCAGCAAGCTGCCGCCGGCGGCCGCGCCTACCTTCAGAAATGAACGTCGTTCCACAATAACTCCCCAATAAATGAAACAGGGCCGGAACCTGGGTTCCGGCCCTTGCTACCTTACACCGCGTCCGACAGCGACGTGAAGTTAAAGTCGCGCACCCGCATCGCCGGGATCAGCAGCTGGTATTGCGACTCGTCGCCCGACAGGATCTCCGGCTTGCCCAGTTCCTCGATGTTGTTCAACATCGTCACCGGGCTTTCGTTGAAGCGGAAGTTCTTGATCGGATGCTTGATCTTGCCGTTCTCGATATAGAACGTGCCGTCGCGGGTCAAACCGGTCAGCAGCACCGATTGCGGATCGACCATGCGGATGTACCAGGTGCGGGTGACCAGCACGCCCTTCTTGGTATTGGCGATCAGCTCCTCGGTCGACTTGTTGGTGCCGGCCATGATGATGTTGCCCGGCGAGCCGATGGCGCGCTTGCCCTGCTTCTTGGCCCAGTACATCGAGTAGTCCAGGTTGGCGATCTTGCCGCCCTTGATGATGTCCTGGCGTTCGCGCGCCAGCATGTTTTGCGCATCCCACGGCAGCACGGCGACGTCCTTGTCCCACGGGTCGGTCCAGACGTTGACCTGCTCGTCGAACAGCTTCTCGCCCATGCGGTTGCCGCCGCCCTTCTTCGACAGGAAGCTGCGGCCCTCGTCGGCCTGGCGCGCGTCGAAGCCGTTGAACATATAGGCCAGGACGTCCGAGGTCGCCGCCGGCTCCAGGATCACGGTGTAGCGGCCCGGTTCCAGCGCCTTGGCGTCCACCGAGCGCAGCGCTTTTTCAATCGCCACGTTGGACGCTTCGCGCGGGTCGAACTTGCTGACGTCGCCGACGCTGCGCTTGGCCCAGCCTGAACCGCGGCCGTCTTCGGTGCGCACGGTGACGGTGAAGTCCAGGCCCGTGTCGCGCTGGAAGCCGAACACGCCGTTCGAATTGGCGATGGCGGTGAACTGCGAGCTGTCGGTGAAGAAGCCCGCCGCCACCAGCTTGTTCTTCTTGCTGTTCTCGATGCTGTAGGCCGCCACCTGCGCGCGGAATTCAGGATCGATGTCGGCGGTCTTCTGCGAGAAGGTGTCGCTGGCCTTGTATTCCTGCTTGGTCGGCGTCGGCATGAACTCCGGGTTTTCCGGCGCCAGGCGCGCCAGGTCCTCGGCGCGGCGCACGGCTTTTTCCAGCGACTTGTCGTCAAACTCGTTGATGGTGGCGACGCCCTGCTTCTTGCCGAAGGCGACCGACACCGCCAGCTGCATGTCCTCGATCAGGCCGGCGGTCGACACGGCGTTGCGCGCATAGCGGATATTGCCCTTGCGGCTGCCGGTGATGTTCACCTCGCACTGGTCGCCCTTGGAATAGGACAGCACCTTGTCGCAGATACGTTTTGCTTCTTCTTGACTCAAATTCTTCATCTCGTGGTCTCCAGGGCTTAGGCGATCTTGCGCGCGGTGTTGATGACGTTGATGCCGTTGAAGCGCGTCGTCGAAGCGCCGTGCGATACCACGGACACTTGCGGCGGCTGGCCTTTGCCGTCAAAGAAGGAACCGCCCATGCGCCAATCGCGCTCGTCGCAGATGCCGACGCAGGCATTCCAGAACTCCTGGGTGTTCGATTGGTAGGCCACGTCTTCCAGCATGGCGCCGATCTTGCCGTTCTTGATTTCATAGAACAGCTGGCCGCCGAACTGGAAGTTGTAGCGCTGCTGGTCGATCGAGAAGGAGCCGTCGCCGACGATGTAGATGCCCTTCTTGACGTCCTTGACCATTTCGTCCGGCGTCATCTTCTTCTTGCCCGCCTGCAGCGAGACATTGGGCATGCGCTGGAACTGCACGTTGGCCCAGTTGTCGGCGTACGAGCAGCCGTGCGATTCCTTCTCGCCGATGATGTGCGCCTGGTCGCGCGTGGCCTGGTAGTTGACCAGGATGCCGTCCTTGATGATGTCCCAGCGCTTGCACTTGACGCCCTCGTCGTCGTAGCCGACGTTGGCCAGCGAACCCGGGGTGGTCTTGTCGGCGACGATGTTGACCAGGTCGGAGCCGTACTTGAATTTCTTGCTCTGCCATTTGTCCAGCGTGGCGAAGCTGGTGCCGGCGTAGTTGGCCTCGTAGCCCAGCACGCGATCGAGTTCGGTCGGGTGGCCGACCGATTCGTGGATGGTCAGCCACAGGTGTTCCGGCGACAGCACCAGGTCGTACTTGCCCGGCTCGACCGACTTGGCGGTCAGCTTTTGCTTGGCCTGCTTGCCGGCCGCGCGCGCATCCTCGATCAGGTCGTAGGACTTGGTGTACAGCGTGGTCACGCCGCCGGCGGCCTTGATCTTGTGCTCCGGGCGGGCGTCGAGGTATTCATAGCCCATGCCGACCGGCGACGACAGGCCCTGGCGCGAGCGGAACTTGTTGGTCTTCTGGTCGACGGCGGTGGCGAACACCGGCATCCACAGGCGGTGCACGTCCTGGTCGATGTAGGAGCCGTCGGTGGAGGCGAAGTACTTCTGCTGGTTGACCTGGAACAGCAGCGATTGCATGAAGCTGGCGCCGCCTTCCATGCCGGCCTTGTTGGCGGCGATCAGCAGTTCGGCCTTCTCCTTGATGGCGACGGTGCGCCAGTCCTTGACGATGGGCGTGGCCCACGCCACTTCGCCGACGCCCTTGACCGGCGCCAGGATCACCGGCTCGGTCTGCAGCTTGGCGTTGGCCTTGGCGATGGCGACCGCCTGGCGCGCGGCGCCGGCCACGCCGTCCGGCGTCATGTCGTTGGTGGCGGCAAAGCCGTAGGCGCCGCCGGCGATCACGCGCACGCCGACACCGGCAGATTCCGTGTTGGTGACGTTCTCAACGTTCAGGTCGCGGGTGGTGATGAACTGGTTCAGGTAGCGGCCCACGCGCACGTCGCAGTAGGAGGCGCCGGCCTGGGTCGCCGCCGTCATCGCGGTATCGGCCAGCATTTTCTTGAACTGCAGGGCGACCGGCTTCAACAACTCTTCCGCCGCGATCGCGCGGCCGAAGGCGGGCAGCAGCATCGTGCCCAGCGCCAGACTACTCACATTGAGGAATGCACGTCGTTCCATAGTATCTCCAACAGGATTGCGGGCCAGCCGCCCGAAGAGGCAATAAGAGCAAAATACGTGCCACCGAAATCATTATGCAAGTGACTGATATGCAAGACCGAAGCGGAGCGAAACGGATCGAAGTGTCCGCTCATCTGTCCGGCAAGTGTCCGCAAAGTGTCCGGCCGGTGTCCGCAGCCAATTAGCTTGACCTCCCTGCAAGCTTGACAGATGATCCGGCAGGGCGACCGTCCCCGCGTCGCCCCGAGCCCACGAACCTTCAGGAGACTTTGCATGAAACGAACCATACTGGCCGCGCTGGCCACCACCATGCTGCTTGGCGCCGGCGCCGGCGCCGCTGTCGCCGCCGAAGACGCCGCGCTGAAGGCCGCCATCGCCGCGCCGTCGCGCACGCCGGCCAACGTGGCGCGCGACGTCTACCGCCATCCGTACGAGACGCTGGCCTTCTTCGGCATCAAGCCGACCATGACGGTGGTGGAGCTGGCGCCGGGTGGCGGCTGGTACACGGAGATCCTGGCGCCCTACCTGCGCGACCACGGCAAGCTGATCACTGGCGGCAACGACCTGGCCTCGCCCGACGCCAACGAGCGCAAGGCGGCCGAGCGCTTCATGGCGCGCCTGAACGCCAATCCGGCCGTCTACAACAAGGTGGCGCTGGGCGTGTTCTCGCCGCCGCGCAAGTACGAGTTCGCGCCGGCCGGCAGCGTCGACATGGTGGTCACCTTCCGCAACGTCCACAACTGGATGGAAACCGGGCCCGACAATATGAAGACGCTGTTCGCCAGCCTCTACACCAGCCTGAAGCCGGGCGGCATACTCGGCGTGGAAGAGCACCGCCTGCCGGCAGGCAAAACCCAGGACGCCGACGCCAGCTCCGGCTACATGCACGAGAAATACGTGATCGGCCTGGCCGAAGCGGCCGGCTTCAAGCTGGCGGCCAAGTCGGAAATCAACGCCAATCCCAAGGACAACGCCGACCACAAGGGCGGCGTGTGGGCGCTGCCGCCGACCTACGCCAACAAGGATGAAGACCGCGCCAAATACCAGGCCATCGGCGAGAGCGACCGCATGACGCTCAAGTTCGTCAAGCCTTGATGCCGCAAATTTTTTGCTGAAGTCAGTCACTAGTTAATATCCTGTCGAAGGGGCCGGTCCTACACTCAGGCGTTTATTTCCAGTCGGAAATTAGCCTTTGAAGGAAACCATGCTACGCAATCTCAGCATCCGCGCCCGTTTGATTTTTGTTCTCGCCTTGCTGTCGCTGCAGCTTGTCGCCATCGGCGTCTACGGCCTGTCTGGCATGGCGCAGGTCAACGCTTCGCTGAAGACCGTGTACGACGACCGCCTGGTCGCGCTGGGCCAGCTCGACCAGGTGGCGCGCTCGCTGGTGCGGGCGCAATTGCAGATCGCGCTGGCCGCCAAGGCCGGCGCGCCGCCGCAGCTGGCGGCGATCCGCGAGACGCTGCAGCGCGAGCGCGACAACTGGACCGCCTACGCGGCCACCTACCTGACGCCGCGCGAAAAGGAACTGGCCGCGCTGTTCGTGGCGCGCCGCGCCGCTTTCGAGACGCAGGCCATCGCCACCACGCTGGCGGCGCTGGAGCACGGCCAGCCGGAACTGGCCGACCAGCTGGTGCGCGGCACCATGCTGCCCATGTACGACAGCCTGCGCGCGCCGCTCAACGACCTGATCGCGCTGCAACTCGACGTCGCCAAGGCCGAGTATCAACAGTCGCAGGACAACTACGGCGTGCGGCGCGCGCTGGCCACCGGCATCATCGCGCTCGGCCTGCTGCTCGCGGGCGGCATCGGCTGGTGGCTGGTGCGCGCCATCACGCGGCCGCTGGCGCACGCCGTCAGCGTGGCGCGCAGCGTCGCCGCCGGCGACCTGACCCGTGACATCGCCGTGCGCAGCAACGACGAAACCGGCCAGCTGCTGCAGGCGCTGCGCACCATGAACCGGGACCTGGTGGGCATCGTCGGCCAGGTGCGCAGCGGCACCGACAGCATCGCCACCGCGTCCAGCCAGATCGCCGCCGGCAACCTGGACCTGTCCGCGCGCACCGAGCAGCAGGCCGCCTCGCTGGAGGAAACCGCCTCCTCGATGGAACAGCTGACCGCCACCGTGCGGCAAAACGCCGACAACGCGCGCCGCGCCAACGAGCTGGCGGCATCCGCGTCGGAGGTGGCGGCGCAGGGCGGCGGCGTGGTCGGCCAGGTGGTCAGCACCATGGACGACATCAAGCACAGCTCCGACAGGATCGTCGACATCATCGGCGTCATCGACGGCATCGCGTTCCAGACCAATATCCTGGCGCTGAACGCGGCGGTCGAGGCGGCGCGCGCCGGCGAGCAGGGACGCGGCTTTGCCGTGGTGGCCACCGAGGTGCGCAGCCTGGCCCAGCGCAGCGCCGACGCGGCGCGCCAGGTCAAGGCGCTGATCGGCGATTCGCTGGAGAAGGTCGATGCCGGCAGCCGCCTGGTGCGGCAGGCCGGCGCCACCATGTCCGACATCGTCGCCAGCGTGGAGCGCGTCAGCGGCATCATGGCCGAGATCAGCAACGCCAGCCGCGAACAGACGCTGGGCATCGACCAGATCAACCAGGCCGTCGCGCAAATGGATGAAGTCACGCAGCAGAACGCCGCGCTGGTGGAGGAGGCGGCGGCCGCCGCGCAATCGCTGCAGGAGCAGGCCGCCGGCCTGCTCGGCACCGTCAGCGTATTCCAGCTGACGCCTGCCGCGCAGGCGCCGCGGCAGGGGCCGCGGCCGGGCTTGCATCAAGTCGCCATGCTCGCCTAGCGCCCCGCCGCCAGCCTAGAACCGGGTGAACTTGGTCTCGTCCGGCGAACCGTCGGCGACCAGGCCGAGGTTGCGCGGGCGGGCGGCGCGCGCCGAGGCGACGCCCGGCCGCAGCATCGTCGGACGCGTCGAGCGCGTGCCGCGCGGGGCCTCGTCGACCGCGTACTGCTTGAACACCGCCATCAAGGCGCCCAGCTGCTCGGCCTGGGCGCTCATCTCTTCCGACGTCGCCGCCAGTTCCTCCGAGCTGGCCGCGTTGAGCTGCGTGGTCTCGCTCAGCTGGATCACCGCGCTGTTGATCTGCCGTACGCCGGAACTCTGCTCCTCCGACGCCGCCGTGATTTCCTGCACCAGGTCCGACGTCTTGCGGATGTTGGGCACCAGCGCGTCGAACATCTGGCCGGCCTGCTCGGCCAGCTCCACGCTGTCCGACGCCACCTTGCTGATTTCCTGCGCCGCCACCTGGCTGCGTTCGGCCAGCTTGCGCACCTCGGCCGCCACCACCGCGAAGCCCTTGCCGTGTTCATGCGCGCGCGCCGCCTCGATCGCCGCGTTCAGCGCCAGCAAATTGGTTTGATAGGCGATGTCGTCGATGATGCTGATCTTGCTGGCGATCTGCTTCATCGCCGCCGCCGTCGCCTTCACCACCTCGCCGCCGCGCGTCGCGTCCACCGCCGCCTGGGTGGCGATGCCGTCGGTGACCTTGGCGTTTTCCGTATTCTGCGCGATCGACGCCGTCATCTGCTCGATCGAGGCGCTGGTTTCCTCGACGCCGGCGGCCTGCTCGCTGGACGCCTGCGACAGCGACTGCGCGGTGGCGCTGACTTCCTGCGAGGCGCCGGCCAGGCTGGCGACCACCGACTGCACCTCGCGCACGATGCCCGACAGGCTGCGCGCCAGCCACACCGCCAGCACGCAGCCGAGGATGGCGATGCAGACGTCGACCGCCAATATCATCTGCTTGGCGGAGTTGGTCACCTCGGTCATCGCCGTCGATTCAGCCTGCGTTTCGCTGGCGTTGACCTTGAGCAGTTTGCGGAAGGCGCTGGCGATGGCTTCGTCGGCGCCCTTGATCGACTTGTCCATCTCCACCGGGGTCATCCCCTTCTCGTGCATGGCCTCCAGCTGGGTCATGCTGTCGCCATAGGCCTTGGTGCTCACCGCCACCTCGTTCAACAGCGCCTGCTCCTCGGCGGTGACGCTGCCGGCGCTCTTGTAACCGGCCATATGCTGCTCGATGGTGGCCAGGTCGGCGCGGAACTTGCTGTTGTAGTCGCCGCCGCGCAGGATGTAATTCTTGAAGTGGTGCACCGCCAGGCCTTGCGCCGTCACGCCTTCCAGCACCGCGTTCTTGCGCGCCAGGGTCACGGTCTCGAACTCGTTCCAGTGATCATGCAGAGAAGTCAGCTTGGCGAAGGCTATTACGCCCAGCAATATCACCAGCAACACGATGCCGCCAAAACCGGCATGCAGCCGGGTTTCCATTTTCATCTGCTTGAACATGAGGGGTTTCTCCGAGGTAACGTGTAGCCACTAGCCATTGTGAACCAATCCGCAGCACCAAATCTAACCAATACTCACGCTGTGGCGTACGATCCACGCCACACGCGCCGGGACTCAGAACTTGATGAAGTTCATCTCGTCCGGATCGCTCATTTCGGCCATGCGGCGGCTGCCGGCCATGGCGCCGGCTTTCGGCTTGGCCCGCGGCGCCATGCGCACCGGCGCCACCGCGCGCACGCTGCGCGACACACCAGCGAGCTTGAAGAAGGACATCGCCTGTTGCAGCTGCTCGGCCTGGCCGCTCATCTCCTCGGCGGTGGCGGCCAGCTCCTCCGAGCTCGACGCGTTCTGCTGCGTGGTCTGGCTCAGCTGCGTGACGGCCGAATTGATCTGGCCGACGCCGGCCGACTGCTCTTCCGACGCCGCCGTGATCTCCTGCACCAGGTTGGAGGTGCGGCGGATGTTGGGCACCATCTCGTCCAGCAGCCGGCCCGCCTTCTCGGCCAGCTCCACGCTGCTCGACGCCACCTGCTCGATTTCCTGCGCCGCCACCTGGCTGCGCTCGGCCAGCTTGCGCACCTCGGCCGCCACCACCGCGAAGCCCTTGCCGTGCTCGCCCGCGCGCGCCGCCTCGATCGCCGCGTTCAGCGCCAGCAGGTTGGTCTGGTAGGCGATGTCGTCGATGATGCTGATCTTCTTGGCGATCTGCTGCATCGCCGCCACCGTCGAACGCACCGCCTCGCCGCCCTCGGCCGCCTCCAGCGCCGCCTTGCTGGCGATACCGTCGGTGACCTTGGCGTTCTCGGTGTTCTGCGAAATCGACGCCGTCATCTGCTCGACCGAGGCGCTGGTCTGTTCGGTGCCGGCGGCCTGCTCGCTGGCCGCCTGCGACAGCGACTGCGCGGTCGCGCTGACCTCTTCCGAAGCGCTGGCCAGCGCCTCGGCGCCGTTGTTCACTTCCTGCACCACGTGCGACAGCTTCTCGATCATGCCCTTCATCGCCGCCAGCAGGCTGGTGCTGTCGCCGGACTTCAGCTCGACGTCGGCGCTCAGGTCACCGTCGGCCACCTGGCGCACGATCCGGGCCGCATAGCCCGGATCGCCGCCCAGCTGGCGCATGATGCCGCTCAGGATCAGCAGGCCGATCGCCACCAGCAGCGCAAGCGCCACGCCGGACGCCACATACATGCTGGTCAGCGCGCTGGACGACGCCGCATCCGCCTCCTGCACGGAGTCGTCGCCGTATTTGACGTTCAACTCGACCAGCTTGTCGAGACTGGCCTCGACCTCGCGGAAGACGGGGCGGTTGTCGGCCTGGTTGCGGTGCAGCTCAAGGAACAGCTCCTTGCGCCGGGCCAGATCGGCGCCGCGGATCTGGCTCAGCAGGCCGCCGAACTCCGCGTCCTTCAGGCGCCAGGCGTCCCACTGCTTGACAAAGGTCTTCCACAGCGCGGCTTCATCGGTGCTCTGCGGCAGCGGCTCGTAGACTTTCCAGGCGCTGTCGATCTCGGCGAAGATCTCGGTGCGACGCTTGATCTGCTGCGCGATTTCCGCCGTATCTTCGGGATAGGCGGCGACCACCTCGGCCGCGCGGTTGGCCGAGCGGATGCCGGTCTTGCCCTCGTTGATCGCCATCAGCGCCTTCACCGAAGGCATGCGGTTCTTGCCGATTTCGGCCAGCATCTCGCTTTCTTTTTTCAGCCCCTGGAAAGCGATCGCCATCACCATCAACAACGCCAGCACGGCGATCGCGATCAGCGTCAGGATCTTGGTCCTGACGGTTATCTGTGCAAACATATCCGTCTCCTGAAGAGTGGCGCTATGAATTCTGTGGCAAGGCCCCGCCGGCCGACAGCGCGGCGATCTCGCTGGCCGATACCACGTGTTGCACGTTCAGCAGCAGCACGAAGCGGCCGTTGACCTTGCCTATGCCCTGCAGCAGCTCGGCGCGCACCTGGGCGCCGAAGCTGGGCGCCGGCTCGACATCGGCGGCCGGAATATCCAGCACCGCGTTGACGGCGTCGACCAGGATGCCGATCACGAAGGGGCCGTCGTCGCTGTCCACTTCGACCACGATGATGCAGGTGCGCTTGCCGATCGGCGACGGCGCCCGTTCCAGCCGCCGCGCCAGGTCCAGCACCGGCACCGCCGTGCCGCGCAGGTTGATCACGCCGCTGATACAGGCCGGCATCTGCGGCACTGGCGTGACGCCGGCATACTCGAGTATCTCGCGCACCGCCAGGATGCCGATGGCGAACATGTCCGGTCCCAGCATGAAGCTGAGATATTGCGCTGGACCCGCCGCCAGTTGCCGCGGCTCCGCTACGCTCAAGGTATTCATGCCGGCCTCGCTTAGAATTTAGTGAAATTGCTTTCGTCTGGATCGCTCATTTCCGCCATGCGGCGGTTGCCGGCCGTGGCGCCGGCTTTCGGCTTGGCCCGTGCCACGCGCACCGGCGCCACCGCGCGCACGCTGCGCGTGCTGGCGCCATAGCCGGCCAGCTTGAAGAAGGACATGGTCTGCTGCAGCTGCTCGGCCTGGCCGCTCATCTCCTCGGCCGTGGCGGCCAGCTCCTCCGAACTCGACGCGTTCTGCTGCGTGGTCTGGCTCAGCTGCGTGACCGCCGAATTGATCTGGCCGACGCCGGCCGACTGCTCTTCCGACGCCGCCGTGATCTCCTGCACCAGGTTGGAGGTGCGGCGGATGTTGGGCACCATCTCGTCCAGCAGCCGGCCCGCCTTCTCGGCCAGCTCCACGCTGCTCGACGCCACCTGCTCGATTTCCTGCGCCGCCACCTGGCTGCGCTCGGCCAGCTTGCGCACCTCGGCCGCCACCACCGCGAAGCCCTTGCCGTGCTCGCCCGCGCGCGCCGCCTCGATCGCCGCGTTCAGCGCCAGCAGGTTGGTCTGGTAGGCGATGTCGTCGATGATGCTGATCTTCTTGGCGATCTGCTGCATCGCCGCCACCGTCGAACGCACCGCCTCGCCGCCCTCGGCCGCCTCCAGCGCCGCCTTGCTGGCGATACCGTCGGTGACCTTGGCGTTTTCCGTGTTCTGCGAGATCGACGCCGTCATCTGCTCGACCGAGGCGCTGGTCTGCTCGGTGCCGGCGGCCTGCTCGCTGGCCGCCTGCGACAGCGACTGCGCGGTGGCGCTGACCTCTTCCGAAGCGCTGGCCAGCGACTCGGCGCCGTTGTTCACTTCCTGCACCACGTGCGACAGCTTCTCGATCATGCCCTTCATCGCCGCCAGCAGGCTGGTGCTGTCGCCGGATTTCAGTTCGACGTCGGCGCTCAAATCGCCGTCGGCCACCTGCCGCACGATCTCGGCGGCGTAGCTCGGGTCGCCGCCCAGCTGGCGCAGGATGCCCGTCAATATCAACAGGCCCAGCGAAACCAGCAGCGCCAGCGAAATGGCGGACGCCGTGTACATCTGGGTCTGGGCGCGCGACGACGCGATCTCGGCCTCCTTGACCGAGTCGTTGCCGACGTCGACGTTGATCTGCACCAGCTTGCCCAGGCTGTTCTCAATCGCGTGGAAGGCGTCGCGGTTGGCCAGCAGCACCTTGTGCAGCTCGACGAATTCCTCCTTGCGCTTGTCCTTGTCGGTACGTATCAGTTTCGACAGCTGATCGGTGAACATGGTGTTCTTCTGCTTCCAGTCGTCCCACTCCTTGATGAACTGCTTCCACACCTTTTCTTCCTCGACCGTCTGCGGCAGCGGCTCGTAGATTTTCCAGGCTTTCTCGAACTGCGCCATGATATCGCCCTGCCGCTTCAGCTCATGCGGCAGCTCGTCGGCCTGGTCGGGATAGTTGGCCAGCGCATCGACGGCGCGCGCCGACGAGCGCAGCGCCGTCTTGGCCTCGTTCATCGCCATCAGCGCCTGCACCGACGGCAGGCGCACCACGCCTATCTCGCGCAGCATCTCGCCTTCCTTTTTCAAACCCATGAAGGAAATGATCACCACCACCAGCAGTGCCAGCACTGCGACGCCCAGCAGCGTCAAAATCTTGGTCCTGACTGTAATCGTTGCAAACATAATAGCTCTCCAGTTAGGCCGTTTTTTTAGATATATTTAATCAGGACGCGATGCCGCGCCCTGGCCCTGCTCGTCCACCGCCAGCGCCCGCAAGCGGCGCCGGTCCTGCCTCATCCACCCGACCAGATCCTCCGCCGGCATCGGCCTGGCCAGCAGATAGCCCTGCGCCATGTCGCAGCCCAGCTCGCGCAGCAGCTTCCAGTCCTCGATCGTCTCCACCCCCTCCGCCACGGTGGCCACGCCCAGGCTCTGGCCCAGGTCCAGCGCGCTCTTCAACACCACGTGGCGGTTGGCCCGCTGCGACGCGCCGTTGACGAAGGCGCGGTCGATCTTCAGTTCGGTGAACGGGCAACGCGCGAACTGCTGCATCGACGAATAGCCGATGCCGAAATCGTCCATCGCCAGGCCGAAGCCCATCAGCCGCAAGCGGCCCATATTGGTCAGCGCCTGCGACAGCTGGCGCATCACGCTGGTCTCGGTGACTTCCCACACCAGCGTGGCCGGCTTCACCGAGGAGGCCATCACCAGCGCCGTCAGCCGGTCGATGAAGCTGCGCTCGGCCAGGTTGTCGGCCGACAGGTTGATCGACACCGTCAGCGGCGGCAGGCCGTGCCGCTGCCATTCCTCCAGCTGCGCCAGCACCTGGCCGACCATCGCCAGCGTGAAGTCCTCCATCAGCGGCGTGCCTTCCAGCGCATCGATGAAATGCGCCGGCGCCAGCAGGCCGCGCACCGGATGGCGCCAGCGCGCCAGCGCTTCCATGCCCTTCAGCTGGCCGCTCTGCATGGCGATCTTGGGCTGGTAGTAAGGCAGGAATTCGCCGCGCGCCAGCGCCTGCGCCAGTTCGTCGAGCAGCGGCTGGTCCGGCTGCGCGCAGGCCGGCTTGGCGGCCACCGCACGCCCGGCGCGCTCCAGCAACTGCGTCAGCGCGTCCAGCTGCACCGGCTTGAGCAAGGTGCCCAGCAGGTCCAGGCAGGCATCGTCAAAGCTCATGTTCTCGATGATCTCCAGCAGCCGCGGATCGCGCGCGCTGACCACGATCAGGTTTTGCGCCAGCCGACGGTCGCGCAGCTGGCAGGTCAGCTCGATGCCGTCCATGCCCGGCATTTCGAGGTCGGTCAGCACCAGGAACATCGGCTCGCCGTCCTGCCGCTCCAGCATCTGCAAGGCTTCGTTGCCGTCGCCCGCCTCCAGGATGTCGCCGAAGCCGAGCTGGCGCAGCAGGCCGACCAGGTAGCCGCGCTGCACCGCGCTGTCCTCCACCACCAGCACGCGCTGGCCGGCCCAGGCCCGGGCGACGGCGGTCTCGTTGACGGTGGCGGTTTGTGTCGGCATGGTGCGCGCTGGTTCCATATGCGGTAAAAGGTCAGTAGCCGAGCTGCTGCAGGATTTCACGGTAGATCGCGTTCAGCGGCACCGACTTCTCCACGCCGCCGCGCTTGACCGCTTCCTTCGGCATGCCGTACACCACGCAGCTGGCCTCGTCCTGCGCCACGGTGCGCGCGCCGGCCTTGAACATCTCCAGCATGCCGGCCGCGCCGTCGTCGCCCATGCCGGTCATGATCACGCCCAGCGCGTTGGCGCCGGCCGCGCGCGCCGCCGAGCGGAACAGCACGTCGACCGACGGCCGGTGGCGGTTGACCAGCGGGCCGTCGACCACCTCGACGAAATACTGGGCGCCGGTGCGGCGCAGCAGCATATGCTTGCCGCCCGGCGCGATCAGCACCTGGCCTTGCAGCACGCGGTCGTTGTTGGCGGCTTCCTTGACGCGCACCTCGCACACGCTGTCGAGGCGGGCGGCAAAGGCGGCGGTGAATTTTTCCGGCATGTGCTGCACCACCACGATACCGGGCGACACGCGCGGCAGCGACGTCAGCACCTCTTCCAGCGCCTGGGTGCCGCCGGTGGAGGTGCCGATCGCCACCACGCGCTCGGTGGTGGCGGTCATCGGCTTGTGGTCGGACGGCGGCAGCACGGCGTCGGCATTGAGCTTGGGCGCCGGCACCGGCGGCGGACGGTTGACCAGCTTGCCGACGTGGGCGCCGGCGGCGGCGCGCACCGCCGACACCAATTCGTCGGCGCTGTCGTGCAGGAACTGCTTCAGGTCCAGCCGCGGCTTGGTGATGATGGCCACCGCGCCAGCGCTGAGCGCCTCGACCGAGGTCTGCGCGCCCTTCTCGGTCAGCGTCGAGCAGATCACCACCGGCGTCGGGCGCTCGGCCATGATCTTGCGCAGGAAGGTGATGCCGTCCATCTTCGGCATCTCGACGTCGAGCACGATCACGTCCGGCCATTGGACCTTCATGCGCTCGATCGCCAGCAGCGGATTGGCCACTGCGTGGGTGACGGTGATGCCGGCCGCCGCGTTGAGCAGGCCGCTCAGCACCTGCCGCACCACGGCCGAGTCGTCGACGATCATGACCTTGATTCCACTCATGCCTTTTCCTTGGTCTTGCGGGGCGCCGCCGTATCGGGCGCCACCTGGCGGCTCAATACTTCGCCGCTGCGGATGGTGAAAATCAGCTGGCGGTGTCCTTCGCCGAACAGGCTTTCGGACACCGCCTGGATGCCGTGCTGCTGCAACAGGCTGCGCGCGTAGTCGCCGTTCTGCATGCCGATGTCGCGCACCTTGGCGTTGCGCGGGAACATGGCGGCGCCGCCGAAGATCTTGCCCTGGCACTGGATCGGCGGCGCGCCGTGCTGCGCCATCCCTTCGAGCATCAGCGCCATGGCGTCGGCGCCGTAGATGCCGGGCTTGTCGTGGGCCTTCCTGCGGCCGGTGCCGGGCAGCAGGAAATGCGACATCGCGCCGATGCGCAGGGCCGGATGCCACAAGGTGATCGACACGCAGGAGCCAAGCAGCGTGCGCACGCGGTAGCGCTGGTCGCCGACGAAGAAATCGCCGGGCATCAGGAAGATATCGATCAGCTTGGAATCGGCCATGGTCAGCGTCGCCGTCATGGTTTGCGATAGATGGAGGGCGCCACCGCAAGCAGGGTATCGTTGATGTCGTTGAGCGTCTCGGAATGGCCGATCAGGAAGTAGCCGCCGGGCCGCAGCTGCGCCAGCAGCCGCGCCACCACCTGACGCTTGGTCTCCAGGTTAAAGTAGATCATCACGTTGCGCAGGAAGATCACGTCGAAGCTGCCGATCTTGGGCAGCGGCTCGTTCAGGTTCAGGTGGCGGAACTGCACGCGCTGGCGCAGCGGGCGCTCGATCAGCATGGTGCCGGCCTCGCAGCCCTGGCCCTTGAGGCAGAAGCGCTTCAGGTAGGCCGGCGGCATCTGGCTGGCGCGCTCCATCGGATAGTGGCCGCTGCGGGCGCGCTCCAGAACCCGGGTGCTGATGTCGGTGCCCAGCACCTCCCAGGCGGCGTCGCCCAGCACGTCGGCCATCACCATGGCGATGCTGTACGGTTCCTCGCCGCTGGAACTGGCGGCGCTCCACACGCGCAGGGTCTGCTTCTTGTCGCGCGCCTCGGTGGCCAGGTCGCGCAGCAGCGCGAAGTGCTTGGGCTCGCGGAAAAAATAGGTTTCGTTGGTGGTCAGCAGGTCGACCGCCACCTGCAGCTCGGCCGGCTGCGTGCGGCTTTCCAGCAGCCGCAGATAGTCGCCATAGCTGTTGAGCTGATAGTGGGCCAGCCGCTTGGCCAGACGGCCGCTGACCAGCGCCTGCTTGCCGTTGGCCATGAAGATACCCGCCGCATCGTAGATGAAGCGCTGGAACTGCATGAACTCGCGGTCGGTGATGGCGGTGACGGGCATGGGCTGCTTTGCTTCGATGGTCAGTTGCTGCGGGCGGCGACGGTGTCGCGCGCCATTTCCACGATTTCCTCGTTCGACAGCACGTGTTCGATGTCGAGCAGGATCACGAACTTGCCGTTGAATTTGCCGATGCCGGCGATGAAGTCGGGCCGGATGCGGGTGCCGAACGACGGCGCCGGTTCGATGTCGCCGGCGGCGATCTCCACCACCGCGTTGACCGCGTCGACCAGCATGCCCAGCACCTGCTTGCACTCGCCGTCGCCGCTGTCGACTTCGACGATGACGATGCAGCTGCGCTTGCCGATGACGCTGGGACTGCGGCCGAAGCGCGCCGACAGGTCCATCACCGGCACCACGGCGCCGCGCAGGTTGATCACGCCGCGCACGCAGTCCGGCATCATCGGCACGGTCGCCAGGCTGCCGTACTCGATGATCTCCTTGATGTGCAGGATACCGACCGCGTACTGGTCCTCGCCCAGCATGAAGGTCAGGAACTGGCTGGGCAGCGCGGCGCCGCTCTGCAGCGCGACGATGGCGCTGCTCCCGTAAGTCACGACATTGTTGACGGCGGTATTCATGGTTTCCTCTTTCAGGCTAGGCGGCCAGCGCCACGGCGGCGCCCTTGCCGCTGACGGCCTGCATCAGCGCCGACACGTCCAGGATCAGCGCCACTTCGCCGCTACCCAGGATGGTCGAGCCGCTGATGCATTTGACTTCGCTGAACATCGGGCTGAGCGGCTTGATGACGGTCTGGAATTCGCCCAGCAGCGTATCGACCACCAGCCCGGCGCGCTGGTTGCCCAGCTTGAGCACGACGATGCTCTCGCGCCGCGTGGCGGCGCCGTCGATGCGGAACAGCTCGCGCAGACGCACGAACGGCAGCACCTGCCCGCGCAGGTTGCAATAGTCCTGGCCCGGCTCGGTGGCGTACTCGATGCACTCCTCGATCATGTCGAGCGGGATCACGAACACCGACGATCCCACCTGCACCAGGAAGCCGTCGATGATGGCCAGCGTCAGCGGCAGGCGCACGGTGACGGTGGTGCCGGCGCCTTCCTTGCTGCTGACGTCGACGCTGCCGCGCAGCGCGGTGATGTTGCGCTTGACCACGTCCATGCCGACGCCGCGTCCGGACAGGTTGGTGATCTTCTCGGCGGTGGAAAACCCGGCCTCGAAGATCAGGTTGTAGATCTCGCTGTCGGTCAGCTTGCGGTCGGCGTCCACCAGCCCGCGCTCGACGGCCTTGGCCAGGATCTTTTCCTTGCGCAGGCCGCCGCCGTCGTCGCTGACTTCGATGACGATGCTGCCCGATTCATGGAAGGCGTTGAGCTTGATCATGCCCTTGGCAGACTTGCCGTTGGCCACGCGCACGTCGGCCGGCTCGATGCCGTGGTCCATGGCGTTGCGCACCAGGTGCATCAGCGGATCGCCGATCTTCTCCACCACGGTCTTGTCCAGTTCCGAATCCTCGCCGTCGACGATCAGGCCGATGTCCTTGCCCAGCTCGCGCGCGACGTCGTGCACCACCCGCTGGAAGCGGTTGAAGGTGGCGCCTATCTTCACCATGCGCAGCTCGAGCGCGGCGTCGCGCACGTCCTCCACCAGCCCGGTCAGGGTCGAGGTGCATTCGAGCAGCTCGGCGTTCTGGATATGCTGGCCTATCATGTTGGCGCGCGCGCCGGCGATGATCAACTCGCCGACCAGGTCGATCAGCCGGTCCAGCTTGTCGGAATCGACGCGGATCGAGCGGCTCTCCTGCGCCTTCTGTTCGCTGACCTGCTTCTGCTTGGCCAGCGCCGCCTCCACCACCACCGGCGGCACGTTGCCGGCGCCGACCAGGATGCTGCCCAGCTGCTGCTGCGGCTCGTCGGCCGGGCGCTCCTCGGTCGACTGCTGGTGCAGCGCCCCCTCCAGCTCGAACGCGGTCACGCTGCCGCAGCGCACCAGTATCTCGCCCAGGCGCGCGGCCTGCTCCGGCAAGGCGCGGATCAGGTCGACGTAGTGCGACACCTTGCTGTGCGGCGGGATGATGCGGATCTCGCAATCGTCCTGCACGAACTCGAACACGCCGGCGATGGCGTCGCGGTCGGCCGTGCTGTCGAAGGCGATTTCAAAGCCGAGGTAGCACAGCTCCGCGTCCATCTCGTCGGCGGGCGGCAGCGCATCGGGCACGGTGGCGATGCCCACCACGCGGCCCAGCTTGGCCAGGTAGCGCAGGAAGGCGATCGGGTCCATGCCGTTCTGCAGCACGCCGCGGCCGAAGCGCAGCGAGATGTGCCAGTAGTCGCTGTCGCCGCCGTGCTGGGCGATGCGCTCGACGCCCGGCTCGGCCTGCACCGCCAGCGGCGCCGACGCTGCACCTGCGGCTGTGCCGGCGGCGTCCGCGCCGCCTTCCATGTGGCGGCGCAGCTGCTGCAGCAGCATCTCGCCTTCGGGCGCGGTGTCCGGATCGGCCTCCAGCCGGCCGGCGGCCAGCGCGTCCGTCATGCCGGACAGGTAGTCGCAGCACGACAGCAGCAGCACGATCATTTCATCGTTGAGCACCACGCGGCCGTCGCGCACTTCGTCGAGCAGGCTCTCGACCACGTGGGTGAAGGCGACGATGTGATCGAGGCTGAACAAGCCGGCCGAACCCTTGATGGTGTGGGCGGCGCGGAAGATGGCGTTGATCGCCTCGCTCTGGTCGCCCGCAAGGTCGACGTTGAGCAGCGCGTTTTCCATTTCCTCGAGCAGTTCGCGGCTTTCCGTGATAAATGTCTGTAGCGCTTCGTCCAGGTTCATGGCGTGGCCTCGCAGGTCAGTCGTGTATCAGCAGGGCGTCGCCGAAGAACGCGCCCAGGTCCAGCATTTCGAATATCTCGACCACGGCCGGGCTGTGGTGCAGCAGGCGCAGTTCGCGCTTGTCGGCGTTGGCGGTCTGCTTGGCCAGCATCAGCACCTGCAGGCCGGCGGTATCGAGTTCGGTGATGCCGGCCAGGTCGATCTCCAGCACGCGCGACTTGCGCAGCGCTTCCAGCACCGTGACTCTGAGGTCGGCGGCGCGGTAGATCGTCATCTCGCCGTCGATGGCAATGCGGGTGACGTCCTGCGGTGATTGGTCCGGCATCGCGGCCTCCGTTCAGTCGTTCGGTCGTTCGGTTTAGGGCAGCACCAGCTTGGCGACGGCGCCGAGCAGCACCTCGGGCTTGAACGGCTTGACCACCCATGCCTTGGCGCCGGCAGCCTTGCCCTCTTCCTTCTTGCTCTCCTGCGATTCCGTGGTCAGCATGATGACCGGCGTGAAGCGGTAGTTGGGCAGGGCCTTGAATTCCTTGACGAAGGTGATGCCGTCCATATTCGGCATGTTGACGTCGCACACCACCAGATGGATTTTCTGGCCGGTGCATTTGGACAGCGCGTCGACGCCGTCGCGGCCCTCGATCACGTCGTAGCCGGCGCCCTTGAGCGCGATGCCGACCACCTGGCGCAGGGATGCGGAATCGTCGACCACCATAATGGTTTTTGCCATGGTTTAGCTATCCTCAGAAGAAAGTGATTTCATCGGCCGCGGCGGCGACCGGGGTGGCGTGGCGCGAGCCGGTGTGGATCGCGTGCTCCTCCGCCATCGCATAGGTTTTTTGCAGTTCGTGCAGCAGCGGCTGCGGGTCGAGCGGCTCCAGCACCTGGTCGGCGTGGTAGCGGTCGCGGTTGTCGCGCAGCAGCGCCGGCAGCAGCTCCATGTTTTCGCGCACATGCGCCATCACCTGGCTGACGCGGTCCTGGAACTGCAGCTGCACCAGCGCCTCGCCGACCTCGCCCTGGATGCCGACGCTCTGCTGCTTGAGCAGGTCGGACGACTGCACCAGCTCGTCGGTCATCCGGCGGAAGTCCTGCAGCACCGTATCGATCATGCCTTCGGCCGACTGCATCGACTTGTCTTCCTGCTCGCTGGACTGTTCGGCCGCCTGGCTGGCGGCCAGGATGGCGCTGCTGATCAGGCCGACGCGGTTGGAGATGTTGCGGCCGGTCTCGGCCGAGCGACTCGACAGGTTGCGCACTTCCTGCGCCACCACCGCGAAGCCGCGGCCGGCGGGACCGGCGCGCGCCGCCTCGATGGCCGCGTTCAGCGCCAGCAGATTGGTTTGCGCGGCGATGCTGGCCACGCCTTCGGCCATGTCGCGCAATTCGCGCGTGAAGCTTTCGAGGTCCTTGATCTTGGCCAGCATGGCCTGCTTGGAAGCCATCGCCGATTTCATCGACACCACCACCGAGCCCAGCTGGGTTTCGCTGCGCGCGAACACCTCGGTCATCGCGGGGCCGCCCTGGCCGCCGCCGTGGCTGGACACATGGACCGCGTTGTCGAGCTTGTCGACGATGCTGGAGAAACGCCCGGCCAGGTCGGCCACCGCTTCCTCCATCTGGGTGCGCGAGTTTTCGATGTGGCGGCACCAGATCGGCAGCACGGCGTCGCCGAACTGCTCGCGTCCGGCCAGGTAGCTGTCTATCATCTGCTGCTCGCCGCCGCCCATGCCGGCCGCGCCCGACGCGCGCGCGCACCACGCGGCGGCGGCCAGCAGCAACGCCGACCACAACAGCGTGTACCAGCCCCAGGTGCTCCAGCCGGCAACCACGGTCCCCAGCGCGCCCGCGCCGGCCAGGCCGAAGGGCATCAATATCCTGCTATCCATACCCGCATTATTCTTCACTGGACGCCACCCCACTATCATCTCGCAAGGCGCATGTGCGGCCTTGTGGAAGTCCAACTGTATCCCAGAAATAAAGCCTGCGCCACAATGTGGCCGACAATCAATTGTATTGTGGAGTTTTAAGCCACAGCACCTCAAATTGCTTCAAAAGAAAAATAAAGTAAAGTTAAGATAGATGCTTGCATGATGGATGTTGCTTGCTACTGTTGTAGCAGCACCACCGCAGCAAGCCAGCGCGGCATTGCCTTACTTTCGACCTTACTCACTATCACGCTGGAACCTTCTATTCCTCTGCCGAATATCGATCTCTCGCTACCGTTGCTGGTGGTGGACGGCAATCAACAAATGCGCTCCCTGGTCAAAGGCATCCTCGCCGATCTCGGCTTCGCCAACGTGTTCCTGGCCGGCAGCGGCGAAGAAGCTTGCCGCATCCTCAACGAACGGCCGATCGCCGCCGTCATTTCGGACCTCGACATGCCGGGCATGAACGGCCTGCAATTGCTGCGCTGGGTGCGCAGCACGCTGGCCGACAAGGAGCTGCCGTTCATGCTGCTGCCCGGCGAAGCCAACCGCGAAGGCTTGCTGGCGGCGACCCAGGCCGGCGTGACCGATTGCCTGATCAAGCCCTTCACGCTGGCCACCTTCCACAGCAAGCTGCAGGCGATGTTCCAATCGCGCGGCGACGCCGCCGCCAAACGCGCGGGCATGCGCCGCGCCGCCGCGTCCGCCGCCACGCCGGCGCCGGCGCCGCTGATCGGCATGGAACGCCCGCTGGAGGAACGCCTGCGCGAAGCGACCGTGCTGGTGGTCGACGACATCGCCACCAACATCAAGGTCATCGCCGGCATGCTGCCGAGGACGGCTACGGCGTCAAGGTGGCGATCTCCGGCAAGAAGGCGCTGGAGATCATTCCCGTGCACCGGCCGGACCTGATCCTGCTCGACATCATGATGCCGGAGATGGACGGCTTCGAAGTGTGCCGCCGCCTCAAGGCCGATCCCGCCACCGCCGACATCCCGGTGATCTTCCTGACGGCCAAGGACCAGACCGGGGCATCGTCGGCGGCCTTGAGCTGGGCGCGGTCGACTACGTCACCAAGCCGGTCGATCCGGCCATCCTGAAGGCGCGCCTGCGCACGCACCTGCGGCTGGCCGGCATGATGGCCGACCTGAAGCGGCAGAACTCGGCCGTGGCCGACAACGCCCAGCTGCGCGAGGAAGTCGAGCGCCTGAGCCGCTACGACCTGAGCGCGCCGCTGGCCGAGGTGATCGCCGCCGGCGAACAGCTGCTGGCCGATCCCGCGCTGGCCGCGGCGCCGGCCCGGCGCGACACGCTGCAGCGGCTGGACGAGGCGGCGCACCGCGCTGCGGCTGGCCAGCCTGTCACTCGAACTGTGCCGCATCGAACAGGGCGTGTGCCAGCCGGGCAGCGAGCCGCTGGCGCTGAACGCGGTGCTGGCGCGCGCCACCGCCGCCACCGCCCGCACCCATCCGGTGATGCTGCCGCCGGCGCCGGTGCTGGCCGACCGCACGCTGTGCCAGACGCTGTTCGAACACCTGGCGCTGAACGCCGCGGCCCATACGCCGGCGGGCACCTCCATCGTGCTGGGCGCCGCGCTGGAAGACGGTTGCTGGACGCTGTCGCTGGAATATGCCGGCGTGCTGCCGGCCGCACCCGTTTGCTGCTGCGCCTGCCGGCCGCGTGAAAATTCCGCGCTCGACTTTTTGCTCCGTCCCGGGTAGATTGACAACGTTGCAAATACATTATGCAAACTGGCTCATTCTATCGAAGGAAAAACATGAAACAATATGGCGCGGAATTTTTTGGAACATTTTGGCTGGTGCTCGGCGGTTGCGGCAGTGCCGTGCTGGCGGCGGCCTTTCCCGGTGTCGGCATCGGCCTGCTGGGCGTATCGCTGGCCTTCGGCCTGACGGTGTTGACGATGGCCTACGCCATCGGCCACATCTCCGGCTGCCACCTGAATCCTGCGGTGTCGATCGGCCTGTGGGCCGGCGGCCGCTTCCCCGCCAATAAGCTGCTGCCCTACATCATCGCGCAGGTACTGGGCGGCATCGCCGCCGGCGGCGTGCTGTTCGTCATCGCCAGCGGCAAGGCCGGCTTCGACGTCATGGGCGGCTTCGCCTCCAACGGCTACGGCGCGCATTCGCCGGGCGGCTACTCGCTGCTGGCGGCGCTGGTGACCGAGGTGGTGATGACGATGATGTTCCTGCTGATTATCCTCGGCGCCACCGACGAGCGCGCGCCCAAGGGCTTCGCGCCGCTGCCGATCGGCCTGGGCCTGACCCTGATCCACCTGATCAGCATTCCGGTCACCAACACCTCGGTCAACCCGGCGCGCAGCACCGGCGTGGCGCTGTACGTGGGCGACTGGGCGGTCAGCCAGCTGTGGCTGTTCTGGGTCGCGCCGATCGCCGGCGCGCTGCTGGGCGCGGCGATCTACCGCTTCATCGGCACGCCGGAAAAAGCCTAAACATTACCGCCTGAGCGTTACGGCCTGAGCGTTACAGCTGCCCCTCAGGCCAGCATGGCGCGCGCGCCGCCGCGCGCCGGCATCGCCGGCCGCCGCGGCGCGGCGTCGCCCAGCTTGAAGATGCTGACGGCGTCGGCCAGCTTGGCGGCCTGTTCCTGCATCGCATCGGCCGCCGCCGCGGCCTGCTCCACCAGCGCCGCGTTCTGCTGCGTCACGTGATCCATCTGCGTGATCGAGTTGTTGATCTGCTCGATGCCGTTGGTCTGCTCGCTGCTGGCGTTGCTGATCTCGGCCATGATGTGCGTGACGCGGGCTATGCTGGCCACCACCTCCTCCATCGTGCTGCCGGCCCGGCCCACCAGCCGCGTGCCGGTCGCCACCTTGGTCACCGAATCGTCGATCAGCGCCTTGATCTCCTTGGCCGCGCTGGCCGAGCGCTGCGCCAGGTTGCGCACCTCGGTCGCCACCACGGCAAAGCCGCGCCCCTGCTCGCCGGCGCGCGCCGCCTCGACCGCCGCGTTCAGCGCCAGGATGTTGGTCTGGAACGCGATGCCGTCGATGACGCCGATGATGTCGACGATCTTCTTCGACGAGGCGTCGATCGACGCCATGGTCTGCACCACGTCCGACACCTCGGCGCCGCCGCGCGCGGCCACTTCCGACGCCGACGCCGCCAGCTGGTTGGCCTGGCGCGCGTTCTCGGCGTTCTGCTTGACGGTGGACGTCAGCTGCTCCATCGACGACGCCGTCTCTTCCAGCGAACTGGCCTGCTGCTCGGTGCGCGACGACAGGTCCAGGTTGCCGGCGGCGATCTGCGACGACGCGGTGGCGATGGTGTCGGTGCCGCTGCGCACGTCGCTGACGATCTGCACCAGGCCGCTGGACATGCGGTGCAGCGCCTGCAGCAGCTTGCCCGGCTCGTCCTGGTTGTAGCCGGTCGTCGCATGGTTGCTGTGATCGACCAGGTCGCCGCAGGCCACGCACTCGGCCAGCGCCACCGCCTCGTTGATCGGCCGCGTGATGCCGGCCGTCAGCCACCACGCGAACGCCACGCTGAAGGCCACCACCAGCGCCGCCATCAGCACCAGCAGGTTGCGGCTGTTCCTGGCCACCTCGTCGATGCGGGCGGCGGCGCTGTCGATTTCCTTGCGCTGGTGGTCCAGCATTTTCTGCAGCATGGTCTCGTAGACCTTGGAGGCCGGCAAGTAAGCGCTTTCCAGCAGGCGGCTGGCCTCGTCGGCGTCGCCGCCGGCCTTGGCCTTCATCACGCCGTCGCGCGAAGCCACATAGTTCTTGCGGGTGCTGACCAGGTCCGCCATCAGCGCCTTGTCGCCGTCGTTGGCAAGCTCTTCGATTTTCTTGATCAGGCCCTGGGCGTAGGCGGTGGAGACCTTGGCGTCCTCGGCGAAGAAGGTGGCCAGCGCCGGATCGGCGCTCTTGGCCACCGCCGTGGTGCGGCGGATGCCGGCAAACACCACACGGTACCAGTCGGCGATCAGGCGCTCCTTGGCCAGCGGCGCCTCCATCATGGCGCGGGTGGATTCAGCGACGCCTTGCAGGCGGTAGATGCCGACACAGGTGTTCAATATCAGAATCGCAAGGATGACAGCAAAGCCAAGGGACAGTCGGCGTCCGATGCTGAGGTCGCTGATTTTCATGTGAGTCTCCCGAATTGTAGGCCGGTCGTGCGCCGCCGGCTGCGCTGGTGCTGTCTTATGGTAACGCCAAAATCCAGCCCCGCTCAACCTCTTTCAATTGCTTTAAGCTTGAAATATATTTGCGTTTTTAGTTCCAATCCGCAACGAAAATTGTCCCTTCCGCTGAGAAAACGTTTACACTTCCGGATATTATGTACGGCCATTTACATGCCGGGATTTCACAGCAAACCAAAAAAATGAATCAGGCATTCTTAGAACATAGAGCAAAATACCGGGAAATCATCGCCGAACGCTACAAGGTGACGACTGAAATGTACGATGAGGTGACGCGCCAGCTGGCGCCGCTGGCGGTGCCGGTGAGCTTGCGCAAGGGTGAATTTTTACAACGCATCGGCACGGTGGCGCAGAACGTCCACTGGCTGCACAGCGGCGTCGCCCGCACCGGCTTCATCACCGAGACCGGCAACGAAGTCACGCTGCAGTTCCTCACCGACGGCCAGCCGGCCGCCGCCCACGACGACCTGTTGCGCGCGCGCGAGGAAAAGCCCGCGCTCAATTTCGTCGTCGCCGAGACGGCCGTGCACGGCTACCGCCTGGACTGGCTGGAACTCAGCAAGCTGGCCGACAGCAGCCATGTGTTGCGCGACTACTACCTGAAGGTGTCCGAGCGCGGCATCATCGAGCAGGGCCGGCGCCTGTACCTGAACGCCTCGCCGGCGCAGGGTCGGCTGAACGCCTTCCGCCGCCAGTACCCGGGGCTGGAGCAGCGCATCTCGCAGAAAGTGGTGGCATCGTTCCTCGGCATCACGCCGCAGTACATGTCGCAGTTGCTGCGCAACGACAACGCATCGAAGCCGGAATAAAAAAGAGCCTTGCGGCTCTTTTCGGTTTACTTCTTCACTTATTTCTTCATGCCCGTGATCTTGTTCTTGTCGTCGACGAACACGACTTTCGGCTTGTAGTCCTTCGCCTGGTCCTCGGTCATCGGCGCGTAGGTGCAGATGATCAGCAGGTCGCCCAGCTGCGCGCGGCGCGCGGCGGCGCCGTTCAGCGAAATCTCGCCGGTGCCGCGCAGGCCGGGAATGGCGTAGGTGGAGAAGCGCTCGCCGTTGTTCACGTTGTAGAGCTCGATTTTTTCGTTGCCCCAGATATCCGCCGCTTCCAGCAGATCCACGTCGATACCGCAGGAACCTTCGTAGTGCAAGTCCGCCTGGGTGACCGTCACCCGATGCAACTTGGACCGCAGCATCACTCTTTGCATAGACATCTTCTTCATCCTTCGATTAGTAAACATTCAAGCTTTGCATTCAGGCCAGCATGGCTCCCCGACGCGCGGGCGACATGCTACCACATGGGCTGATACGCAACCACGCCGGCGCCGCTTTGTGGCATATTGCTAAGTAGCAAATCGGAAGGTGGACCGCAACATGAGACTAACCCGGTTATTCGGCGTCGCCGGTGCGGTGCTCGCGCTGCTGGTGTGCGGCATGCTGGGCCGGCTGCTGTGGGGCGAATGGCAACACTACAGCGCCACCGACAGCGGCCGCCATACGCTGCAACTGATGCGGCACTCGATGGTCGCCGCCGAAAAACTCTCCTCCGAACGGGGCCCGGTGAACGGCGTCCTGGGCGACCGCGCACCGGCCGACCCGGCGCGGCGCGAAGGCTTGCTGCGCGCCCGCGCCGCCACCGACCAGGCACTGGCCGAACTGCAGCAGGCATTGGCCGGCGGCGCCCGCACCAGCGTGCTGGCGCCGCTGTACGAAGCGCTGCGCGCGGCCCGCCTGACGGTGGACCGGCTGGCCGCGCTGCCGCCGGCCGAACGCACGCCGGAGCGCCTGACGGCCGCCGTCGACGCCATGTTCGGGCTGGTGCCGCTGGCGCTGGACACGGTGACCGGCTACACGCGCGCCTCCGAGGACATCTATCCGCGCATCGCCCGCATCCTGATGAAGGTGCGCTTCGCCGTCGAGCTGCGCGAATACGCCGGGCGCCTGGGGTCGGCGCTGACGGTGCCGCTGGCGCGCAGGCAGCCGCTGACCGAGGCGGACCGCCAGCAGCTGCAGTTCCTGCGCGGCCGCATCGAGCAGTTGCGCCAGCTGATCAAGATGCCGAGCAGCGACGCCGACCACGACCCGCGCGTGCTGGCGGCGGTGGCGCGCATGGACATGGTGTACTTCGGCCCCGGCCAGCAGCTGGTGGCCGGCGTCGAACAGGCCAGCCGCGAGGGCCAGGGCTACGACATGGACACGGCGCAGTTCGCGCGCCGCTACGTGCCCAGCATGGCGCCCATCCTGGCGCTGCGCGACGTGCTGCTGGAGCAGGCGCAGGAGCAGGCGCGGCAAGATTACGACGCGGCCCGCCGGGAACTGATGCTGGCCCTGCTGATCGGCGCGGCGATCCTGCTGTCGCTGGCATTGCTGCTGCTGATCGTACGGCGGCGCGTGGCGGTGCCGCTGCTGCACGCCACCGCCGCCGCGGTCCGGCTGGGCAACGGCGACTACACGCTCGACACGCTGGCCCATCGCGGCGCGGACCGCGCCGACGAAATCGGCGACATGCTGCGCGCGCTGTCGACGCTGCGCGCCAACAGCATGGAGCGCCAGCGGCTGGAGCAGGAACGGGGACATCTGATCGAGGAGCTGAGGCTGAGCGCGGACACCGACTACCTGACCGGCATCCTCAACCGCCGCGCCTTCACCGCGGCCGGCAACCAGCGCTTGCGCGGCGCCTGCGGCCGCAACGAAGCGCTGGCGGTGATCCTGTTCGATATCGATCACTTCAAGTCGGTCAACGACAGCTACGGCCACGACGCCGGCGACCAGGTGCTGATACGCATCGCCGGCGTGGTGCGCACCCTCCTGCGCGACGGCGAGATCGTGGCGCGCTACGGCGGCGAGGAGTTCGTGGTGATGCCGTCGCACTGCGGCATGGACTCGGCGCGGGCGCTGGCGGAGCGCCTGCGCGATGCGATCGCCGGCGAGCCGCTGACGCTGGCCGACGGCCACATTCTGCGCGTGACGGCCAGCTTCGGCGTGGCGGTGGCGCACGGTCCGTACGCGGCGCTGGACGACCTGTTCCACGCGGCCGACCTGGCGCTGTACCGCGCCAAGAGCGGTGGCCGCAACCGCGTGGAAGTGCAGGCCTGAGCTGGATTACTTCTTCTTGGCCTCGGCCTTGACCGGCGTGAAGGTGAGGTCGCGGAAGTCATAACTGAAATCGGTCTCGGTCGACACCGGCGCCATCTTCATGCGCTCGATGCTGCCGTCCGGGTTCAGCGCGAAGCTGACGTAGGCGTCGGCGTTGAAGTTGCGTTCCTTCCAGCGCACGATGAAGGTGTCATGCTGGAAGTGCTCCAGTTCCCCGACCAGGTCCGGCGTGCGGGCAAAGCTCATGACGTGTTTCTTGCCCTCGGCGCGGATGCTGATCTTGCCGTACCAGGCGTCTTCATACTCGCCATCGTAGGAAGCCAGCGGCAGCGACGGCGACGACTTCGCCGCGCGCGCCGACACTTCCTTGCCCTGCCGTTCCAGCTCCTCCTTGTGCATCGCCGCTTCCTGCTCGGCGTACAGCGAGATCCAGTCGCTGGCCGGCACGTTCAGGTACTGGTCCAGGATGCGCCAGTACAGCGACGCCATCACCGGGCTGTTCTCGGCGTTGGTCAGGATGGCGATGCCGAGTTTTTCCTCGGGCACCATCAGCACCGTCGAATAGAAGCCCTGCAGCGCGCCGCCGTGCATGGCGATCTTGCGGCCCTTGTAGTCGCGCAGGCTGAAGCCCAGGCCATAGGCCGCGAAGTTGGGTTTGGTGGCGGCCAGCGCCGGCTTCGGATCGCGGATGCGCATCGGCGTCTGCTCCGACCACATTTCGTTCAGCTGTTTTGTGCTGAGCAGCTGCTTGCCGTCTTCCAGCTTGCCGCCGCCCAGCAGCATGTTCATCCAGCGCGCGATGTCTTCGGCGCTGGTGTTGATGCCCACCGCGCCGACCGCGTTCTCCACCGGCATCGGCTTGACCACGGCGTTCCTGTCGTTGATCTTGCTGTGCGGCGCCGAGTAGTTGGACGAGGCCAGCATCTGCGCCACGCTGGTGGTGGTGCCGTTCATGCCCAGCGGCGCCAGGATGCGGTCGTGGATGGTTTCGCCCCAGCTCTTGCCGGATTTTTCCGCGACGATCTTGCCGGCGACGATGTAGAGCAGGTTGTCGTAGGCGTAGCTGTTGCGGAAGCTGGTGGCCGGCTTCACGTAGCGCAACCGGGCGATGATTTCGTCGGTGCTGAAATTGGTGGTCGGCCACCACAGCAGGTCGCCCGCGCCCAGGCCAAGGCCGCTGCGGTGCGTCAGCAGGTCGCGCACCGTCATCTGGCCGGTGACGTAGGAGTCGAACATCTGGAAACCCGGCAGGTGCTTGGTGACCGGATCGTCCCAGCCGATCTTGCCCTCGTCGACCAGCATCGCCAACGCGGCGGAGGTGAAGGCCTTGGAGTTGGAGGCGATCTCGAACTGCGTCTTGCCGTCGACCGGCGCGGTCGCGCCGCGCTGACGCACGCCGTAGCCCTTGGCGGCAACCACCTTGCCGTCCTTGACGATGGCGATGGCCACGCCGGGAATGTCGAAGGTCTTCAGCGCGCGCTCGACGTCGGCGTCGAGGTTGAAGACTGGCGCCGCGGCGGTCGCCGGCGCTGCCGGTACCGCCGGCGCATCGGCCGCCAGCGCCACGTTGGAGAAAGCCAGCAGCAGCGCGGCGGAAACGAAGGTATGGGAAAACTTGGTCATCATTTTTTGAATTGTTTATCGACGGAGCCCTGCGTCACAGGGTGGTAGTGTTCACGCGCCTTGGCGTAGATGGATTTGGCCCACTCCTTGTCGGACGGGTTTTTCAGCAGCGCGGTGTACAGCGGCACGACGAACTTCTGGCGGCCCACGCTCATCAGGAAGGCGCTCAGCGGTTCGCGCACATCGTAGCCGGCCTTGATCGAGGCCAGGTAGAAGCGGTAGGCGATTTCATTGTTGCCGCTCTTGCCCAGCGCGTAAGCCTGGTCCAGCTCTTTCAGCTGGGTGGCGTTGGCCTTGCCGTCGATATCGTTCAGGAAGTGCATCCACTCCAGCGCGATCCAGTGCTTGCCGTTCAATTCGGCGGTCGGCAGTTCGCCCTTCAGCCATGCGCTGCGCTGCGCGTCCAGCGCGGCCAGGCGCGGCGAGGCGGCGTGCCTGGCGCTGGCCGGGATGCCGGGACCGTACAGCCACTCGTCCAGCTCCGCCGGCGACATCACTTCCGGATGCGCGTCCAGCAGGTTCTTCTTCAGGTAGACGACGAATTCGTCGGTGGTGGCGGACTGGAACGCGTGCTGGTCGAACCAGCCGCGCAGGAATGGATCGAAGACGTCGCGGCCGGCGCGCTGTTCCAGCGTGCGCAGCAGCCAGGCGCCTTTCGGATAGACCAGGCCGCCGTCGGTGTAGGTGGCCGAGCTGGTGTCCGGATCGCGCGTGACCAGCGCCTGCTTGGCCGGCGGGATCGACGGCAGCGAAGCCATCGCCTCTTCCTGCTCGACCTGCAGGTTCATCTCCGCCACTTCTTCGCCGTACAGCTTCTCGACGATGCGGGTGGTGACGTAGGTGGTGAAGCCTTCGTTGAGCCAGAAGTGCTTCCACGACGCGTTGGTGACCAGGTTGCCGGACCACGAGTGCGCCAGTTCATGCGCGATCAGGTCGACCAGGCTGCGGTCGCCCGCGATCATGGTCGGCGTGAGGAAGGTCAGGCGCGGGTTTTCCATGCCGCCGATCGGGAACGACGGCGGCAGCACGATCATGTCGTAGCGCTCCCACCGGTACGGGCCGTACAGGCCTTCGGCGGCGCTGATCATTTTTTCGGTGTCGGCCAGCTCCCAGGCGGCGGCCTCGATGCGCGGCGCTTCCGCGTACACGGCGGAACGCGGGCCGAGGTTGCGCACTTCCAGCTCGCCGATGGCGATCGCCAGCAGGTACGATGGAATCGGCTGCGCCATCTTGAATTTCCAGCCGCCGTTGCCGG
The DNA here is from genome assembly GCF_040369125.1 of Duganella hordei. Lineage (NCBI taxonomy): Bacteria > Pseudomonadati > Pseudomonadota > Betaproteobacteria > Burkholderiales > Oxalobacteraceae > Duganella > Duganella hordei. The sequence continues at coordinate 34,772 of NZ_BPWI01000019.1, read as the reverse complement.
TGGCCTTCTGGTCGTTCTCGGCGCTCATCACCACGCGCATGCCGGCCGGCGCCTCGATGCGGGCGCTGTAGGTGAAGCGCACCGCCGGCGTGTCCTGCACCGGCGCCCACGAGCGGGCGTTGATTTCCTCGGACTGGCTGAACATGAACGGCAGCTTGCCGGACATGGTCTGCTGCGGCGACATCCACTGCAGCGCGGCGGCCGACGGCGCGGTGCGGTAGTAGACGCGCACCTTCTTCGGCTGGAACGGCACCGAGATGCGCAGCGCGCGGCCCTTTTCCGCATCCAGCTTGTCGAGCATGAAGGAGGCGGGACTCCAGCGGCCGTTCGGGTTCTGCACCTGCACCTTGGAGATGTTCAGTTCATTGGTGTCCAGCACCAGCGTGCGGGCCGCCTTGTCGATCCAGTCCAGCGTCAGCTCGGCGTAGCCGCCCAGCGTCTTGTGGCCGAAATCGGCCTTCAGGTCCAGATACAGGTCGCTGGTGCGCACCTGGTCGTAGCGGGCGTAGCTCAGCGGATCGGCGTGGGCAGATTGGGCCGCCAGCGCCGCCAGTGCGGATAGCACGAGCGCGGACATGGTCTTCTTGATGGGCATGGTGTTCTTTTCAATGAGTTGCACAAGCGCGAAGCAGAATAGCATAGCCATGTATCGGGCATGTGTACAGCCTGTCGGCTATGGTATGATGGCGGCCGTAAGTGGGGAGTAGTCGGCTTGCGCCGCCCGGTGCAAGAACCTGTGTCAACATAATCGGTCCGCAGACCGTGGTGCAGGTGGTTGAAAAACTTGACGAGACCATGATCGAGGTGCGGCCATGATGGGCCGGAGTCGCGCCTGGATCATTGGTTAATCGTTTCCGGCCCGCGTACTACACACACTCCCATGGAAGCTTTCTTCGTCTCTACCGGCATCGTCGCCCTCGCTGAAATCGGCGATAAAACCCAGCTGCTCGCCTTCGTCCTGGCTGCAAAGTTCCGCCGTCCGCTGCCCATCATCGCCGCGATTTTTGTCGCCACCATCGCCAACCATGCGTTTGCCGCCGCCGTCGGCAGCTGGATCACCGGCCTGCTCGGCCCCGACATCCTGCGCTGGGTGCTGGGCGTATCCTTCCTGGCGATGGCCGCGTGGACGCTGGTGCCGGACAAGATCGACGATGACGACGTGCCGCTGGCGAAGTACGGCGTGTTCCTGACCACGCTGATCGCGTTCTTCGCGGCCGAGATGGGGGACAAGACGCAGGTCGCCACGGTGGCGCTGGCGGCCCGCTATCACAGCCTGGTGGCCGTGGTCTGCGGCACCACCTTGGGCATGATGCTGGCCAACGTGCCGGCGGTCTACCTGGGCGACAGGATCGCCGGCCGCGTGTCGCTCAAACTGGTGCACGGCATCGCCGCCGCCGTGTTTGCGGTGCTGGGCGTGGCCACGCTGCTGGGCGCGGGCGCCGGCCTGGGCGCCTGATCGTCAAGACCTTTTTACGCCACTCTGTTAGCTTGCGCACCGATTTATCAAAATTGTCATTGTATTATACTTGCCAATCAGTTATTTTCTTGAGGCGGTACATGTCATTGTTGAGCAAGTCGGCAGCGCTGCTGCTGTGCGCCACCGTCTTCACCGTTGAGGCCCAGCCGATCGAGGTCGAGACGCAGGAGACGACGCAGGCCGAAACCTTCACCAAGGCGGCCCGGCCGCCGGCCACGGATCCGACGCAAGTTGGGGACCGGGGCGGCGTCAAACCGCAAAATCCCGCGGCGGCCAAGGTGGAACCGGCTCCGGTACCGGAGCCGGCGCATTACAAGCTGATACTGCTCGGCATAGCCATCCTGCTGCTGTTCGCGCGGCGCGACGCCCCGCGCGACGAGCCATGGACCAAGTGAGTTTCAGCTGATTACCAGACGTTACTGCGCAAGCAGGCTGACGTCGTCGACAATGAAGGCCGTCGATACCGTCGATCCTTCCACGCCTTCAAAGTAGATGCGCACTGTCTGACCCTTGTAGGCCGACAGGTCGAAACTCTTCTGCACGTACGTGCTGCCCTTGTTCAGATTCGAGTAGGTCGCCAGCGTCGCCAGCACGGCGTTGGCGCTGCTGCGCACCTGCACCTTCAGCGTGTCGTAGGCGGTGGTGGTCGTGGTTTCACTGGAATCCACTTTCAGCCAGAACGACAGCGTGGCGCTGGTGGCGGACGACGGAATCGTCACGGTCTGGTACAGCGTGTCGGTGTGGGCGCTGCCGTAACCGTCCAGCCAGGCCTTGTAGCTACCAGCATGCGCCGCCTGTCCTGAATCCGACGTGATCACGCCGGACGTCGCCGTCCAAGATGCAGCGCCCGATTCAAAGCCGCCGTTGGCGATCAGCTGCGTTGGAGTCGGGGTCGGGGTCGGGGTCGGTGTTGGAGTCGGCGTTGGCGTCGGGGTCGGCGTTGGCGTTGGCGTCGGCGTCGGCGTTGGTGTTGGAGTCGGGGTAGGTGTTGGGGTAGGCGTCGGCGTGCCGCCCGTCGTCTGCGTCACCCAGATCGGCGCCGACCACAGGATATTGCCGTCGTTCTGAGTCACCTTGGCGTAGTAGAAATGCTCGCCGACAGCCGGCGTGACGGTGGTGCTGGCGGTTGCCGACAGCTGCGTCACCGTGCCGTTGCGGCCCGGTACGCCCTCGTACATCTTCACCGTCGATACCGTCTTGCCGCTGCTGCTGGCGAAGTTGGCCACCAGCGCCAGGCTGCCGCTGTTGGTGAAGCGTTCGCCCATCACGTGGCCATTGGCGGTCAGGATCAGCTGCGAGGTCTTGTCCATCGTGGCGTACACGCGGCGCGCCTTGATGGCTGCGATCATGCTGGCCGACGACAGCGTGGTGCCGGTCGGGATCAACACGCCGGTGCGGTTGGTGTACGACGCGCCCCAGTTGGCGCAATGGTTGTCCTGGTCGGTCGAGAAGGCCACGTGATAGCCCGCCTCCAGCGCCTTGTTGCAGGCGCCTTCGTAGGTGCTGCGGCTGGTTTCGGTCTCGCTGGTGTTGGTCGAGAAGGCGGAGGTGTTGAGCACTTCGCACAGCGCCATCGCCTGGTCGCCGTCGGCCGTGTAGCCCAGCGCCGTGCCGTTGACGATGAACTGGCCCGACGATTCCGGGTGGTTGAACTGGCCCACCCAGCCGCGCTGGCGCATCAGCGTGTACAGGCCGGCGTAGTCGTTCTTGGCGGTGAGCGTGTCGGCGATCAGCTGGCCGCTGCTGTTGCTCTCCCAGCCCAGCAACTCGGTGGTGTTGAAGATGTTCATATGGCCGCCGTTGTTGATGACGCCCCACTCCAGGCCATACATCCCGAGGAAGCCGGGGTTCGCGCTGTTGTAGCTGGCGGCGGCGCTCAGGCCGGACTGGAACAGTGCCTTGGCCACGGCCGGATCGGCGGAGGCGTTGGTGCTGTCGGAGCCGTCGTACATGTGGTTATGCTCGGAGGCCATCAGGAAATCGAGGCCCTTGCCTTTGGCGTAGGCATAGGCGTCGGCCGGGCCGAGCGCCGCGCTTTGCGGATTCTGCGCGCCGGTGCAGCTGGACAGCGCGCCACCGCCGTCGCTGTGGTTGGTCTGGCTGTGCAGGTTGCCCAGGTAGACGGTGTATGGCAGCGACGCGGTGGCGGCGACGGCGCCCTGCACCACGCGGCCGTCGGTGCGCGCGGCGCGCGCGCGCGTGGCGGAAGTCGGCAAGGCCTTGAAGGCGGGCATGGCCTGCGCGGGCGCCTGGCCCACCGAGATGTCCCAGCTTTGTTCGATGGCCTCGTCGCCGGTGACGGCGCGCATGCGCGCCTGGTAGACGCCGTCGGTCAGGATCAGGCCTTCGGCGCGGCCGTCCCAGGCGATGCTGACATCGACCGGCTTGCCGCTGATGCCCTGCACGCCCTGCCACCGCTGCACCACGACGCCGTCCGGGCTGACCAGCTCAAGGTGCCAGTTGACGTCCTGCTCGCGCTCGAGCAGCGGGAAATCGAAGACCAGCTTGAAGGTGCGGGCTTCCGGCCGGTCCTGGTCGGCGCCGTCGGCGGTGAACGGCGCGTACAGCGTGGCCTCGAATTCATGGTGGTCGGCCTTGGACGCCTGGACCGCGCCAATGACGCCGGAAGACAAGAGCAACGTCATCGCGAGCCGGGACAGCATCTTAGATTTGTTCATTCTTTTTTCTCTCTCTATGCGGTTGGGGATCCAAAATTCTGGCAACTATGCATGACAAGAGGATGACGAACCAATTCGAATTTTCTTGGCTATTCAGATGTCTTTCAAATAAATGCGCTGACGCCCGGGAAGCGCGCCGCAACCGCACGAAAGATTATCTTCCGTGCTGTTGCGACAATGTTGAAAATGTCCAGAATGGGACACTTTGTTAAGAATCGGACTTCGCCGGTATCAGCAGTTCGACCTGATGGACGCTGGGAGTGTCGTACAGCTCGACCATCATGCCTGGCTGCCGTATGCCGTCCACCGTCATCTCCGGCACGATGGCCTGTGCCGACTTGACGACATTGATCACGTACGACGCGGCGCCGTGGCGATAGGTCAGCGAGAAGCGGTCCCACTCCGCCGGCATGCGCGGCGCCAGCGCCAGATGGTTGGCGGTGCGCGTGACGCCCAGCAGCGACTCCAGTATCAGCCGGTACATCCAGCCGGACGAGCCGGTGTACCAGCTCCAGCCGCCCCGTCCCACGTGCGGCGCCACCGCATACACGTCCGCCGTCACCACGTAAGGCTCGACCTTGTATTTCGCCGTCCCCTCGGCCGTCGCGCCGTGCATGACCGGATTGATCATGCGCGCCAGTTCCCACGCGCGTTCCGTGTCGCCCATGCGGGCGAACGCCATCGCGGTCCAGATCGCGGCGTGCGTGTACTGGCCGCCGTTTTCGCGCACGCCCGGCACGTAGCCTCTGATGTAGCCGGGGTTCGGCCCGGCCTTGTCGAATGGCGGATCGAGCAGCTGGATGATGCCTGAATCGCGCCGCACCAGCCGCTGGTTGACCTGCTCCATCGCGCCGCGCACGCGCACCGGATCGGCGGCGCCGGACAGCACGCCCCAGCTCTGCGAAATCGAATCGATCTGGCATTCCTCGTTGGTGTGCGAACCGAGCGGCGTGCCGTCGTCGAAATAGGCGCGGCGATACCACTGGCCGTCCCATGCATTGAGCTCGACGTTGGCGGCCAGCTTCTTCGCTTCGCTGCGGCACTCGGTGGCGAAATCGACGTCGCTTACCAGGTCGGCCACTTCGGCAAAACGCTGCAGCACCTCGCACAGGAAGAACGCCAGCCACACGCTCTCGCCCCGGCCATGCTCGCCGACCTTGTCCATGCCGTCGTTCCAGTCGCAGGAGCCGATCAGCGGCAGGCCGTGCTGGCCGAAGCGCAAGCCGTTGCGGATGGCGCGCACGCAGTGGTCGTACAGCGTGCCGCTCTGGCTCGAGCGGCTCGGCAGGTCGTAGTAGGAATCCTCTTCCGGCTTGACGGCGCGCCCTTCCAGGTAAGGCAGCGATTCGTCCAGCACGCTGGCGTCGCCGGTGCCGATGACGTAGCGCCAGGCCCCCAGCGGCAGCCACAGGTAGTCGTCGGAACAGTGCGTGCGCACGCCCCGGTCCGACGGCGGATGCCACCAGTGCTGCACGTCGCCCTCGATGAACTGGTGCGCGGCGCACAGCAGCAGCTGGTCGCGCAGCAGCTTCGGTTGCGTATGGATGGTGGCCATGGCGTCCTGCAGCTGGTCGCGGAAGCCGAACGCGCCGCCGGACTGGTAGTAGCCGCTGCGGGCCCAGATGCGGCAGGCGATGGTTTGATACATCAGCCAGCCGTTGGCGAGGACGTCCAGCTCGGGCTCCGGAGTTTCAATGCGCACCGCGCCCAGCGTCTGCTCCCAGTGCGCGTGCACGGCGGCCAGCGCCTCGTGCGCGGCGTCGGCGCCGCGGTGTTTCTGTACCAGGCTGCTGGCGTCGGCGTTGCGGCGGCCGCCCACGCCCAGCACGAACACGATCTCGCGCTCCTGGCCCGGCAGCAGGTCGAACGGCACCTGGATCGCGGCGCAGGCGTCCAGGCCGGCGCCGACCTTGCCGGACAGGCGCTGGCGCCGCAGCGCCACCGGCGCGGCCAGCGTACCGTTGCGGCCGAGGAATTCGCCGCGGTCGCCGGTGTAGCTGCGCAGCGTTGCGTCGCAATTGAAGAAGGCGACCCGGCCGGTGAACTCGGTGTTGTAGGCGTTCTTGGCGAACAGCGCGCCGCTGACCGGATCGGCCTCGGTGACGATGTGCATGCCCGACTTGGAGCGCATGTCGCCCAGCACCCACTCGACATAGCCGGTGGCCGACAGGCGGCGCGCCACCAGCGAATCGTTGCGCACCTTGAGCACCGTGTACTTGATTGGCGCGTCGATGGCGACGAAGGTCGTCATCTCGCTGGTGATGCCGGCCTCGGTGTGCTCGAACACGCTGTAGCCGAAGCCGTGGCGCGTGACATAGATGCCGTTGCCGCGCGCCGGCAGCGCCGTCGGCGACCAGTACTGGCCGCTCTGCTCATCGCGCAGGTAGAACGCCTCGCCGCTGGCGTCGCTGACCGGATCGTTGTGCCACGGCGTCAGGCGGAACTCGTGGGCGTTCTCGTGCCAGGTGTAGGCCTGGCCGCTTTCCGAGATGACGCTGCCGAATTGCGGGTTGGCCAGCACGTTGGACCACGGCGCCGGCGTGCGCTGCTCCTCGCTGGTGGTGATGACGTATTCGCGGCCGTCCGAAGAGAAGCCGCCGATGCCGTTTTCCAGCATCAGCCCGCGCGCCGGATGGGTGACCGGGCCGGCGTCCGCGTACTCGCCGCGGTTGTCCGTCAGCAGCGGCGGCATGCGCAGCGCCGGCGGGCCGGGACGCTTGATCTGCTCGGCCAGCGTGCCGCGGCTGTCGCTGAGGATGGCGCGCGCCACCGATTGCAGCAGCACGCGGTCCTCGTTGGCGATCTGGTCGGCCAGGCGCACGAAGATGCCGCCCGGGCGGTCGATCGCCTGGGCGTCGATGCCGGAGGCGATCAGGCCCATGATCTGTTCATGCAGCAGCTGGCGGTAGCCCGACTGGTCTTCGTACCAGATCACCAGGTCGACCACCAGCCCCTTCAGGCGCCAGTAGGCGTGCGCCTGCACCATCTGGCGCGCCAGCTCGATGTTGGCCGGGTCCTTGATCTGCAGCAGCACGATCGGCAGGTCGCCGGAAATCGCATACGCCCACAGGCCGGACTGGCCGCGCTGGTTCTTGATCAGGGTGGCGGCATCGGCGCGCAGCGCGGCGTTCGGATAGATGACCGAATTGGCCAGGCGGCCGTACAGCTGGGCGTCCGCCTCGCTGGCGTTGAGCTGCCGCAGCACGACCTGGCTGTGGGTCCACGCCAGTTCGAACACGCGGTCGGCCAGGTGGCGGTCCTGGTATTTGTCGATCAGGTGCAGCGCGGCCTCGCGCTGCTCGGTCATGCCGGTGACGATGTCGACGATGGCCGTCTGGTCGGGCTTGAGCGTGATGGTGTAGCGGATCGCCACCACCGGATCGAGCACCGAGCCTTCGCCGCCGCTCAATTCGCCCTCGCCCAGCATGGCGCTGGGCGCGGCCTGCGTGTTGCCGCGGCCGATGAAGCGCGAACGGTCGGTTTCGAACGAGACGTCCGTCACCGGCGCGTCGTGCACCATCATCGAATGCATCAGCCACGGCATGGCGTCGGAGTCGCCGCGCGGCCGGCGCGTGCACAGGATGGCGTTTTCGTCGCGCAGGATCTCGGTCTGCACGAACAGCTTGCTGAAGGCCGGGTGCGCGGCATCGGCGGCGGCGGGCGCCATCACCACTTCGGCGAAACTGGTCACCTCGATGGTGCGCACGCGGTCGGACTTGTTGGTGATGCGTGTGCGGCGCAGCTCGATGTCGTCTTCCGGCGAGACCACGATTTCCGTGTACAGGTCGATGTTGCGGTCGGAGCGGCGGAACTCGGCGCGGCCTTCGGAGAAGATCACTTCGTATTTGCGCGGCTCGGCCAGCGTGGGCTGGTAGGTGGTGGACCAGAAGCGGCCGTCGTCCATGTCGCGCACGTAGCAGAAGTTGCCCCAGTTGTCGCGGGTGCTGTCTTCGCGCCAGCGGGTGACCGCCAGGTCCTTCCAGCGGCTGTAGCTGCCGCCGGCGTTGGTGACCATGACGTGATAGCGGCCGTTCGACAGCAGCTGGGTTTCCGGCACCGGCGTGCTGTGCTGGGTCAGGATGCGCATCGGCATGGCCTGTTCCGGCGCGGTGGCGCGGATGGCCGCCATCTCGGTGGTGTTGGAGTAGAAGGCGCCCACCTGCGGGCTGCGCTCCTGCAGCACCAGCAGGGTCGATTGCAGCAGCGGGTCGGACTCGAAGCGGCGCTGCATCGGCCGGTCGTGCAACAGGTAGCTCAGCGCCAGCAGGCCCATGCCCTGGTGGTGGACCATGAACGAGCGGATGATGGCCGCGCTCTGGCCGCGCGGCAGGCGCGAGGCCGTGTAGTCGACCGCCTCGAAGAAGCCGTAGCGGCCCATGTAGCCCAGCCCCGCCATCTTCTGCAGGTTGAGGCAGGCCGCTTCCGGCTGCACCATCAGGCCCAGCATGGTGGCGTAGGGCGCGATGACCAGGTCGTCGGCCAGGCCGCGCTTGAGGCCCAGGCCCGGCACGCCGAAGGCGCGGTACTGGTAATTGAGGCTGGCGTCGACCGTGTTGTAGCCCGACTCCGAGATCCCCCACGGCACGCTGCGGCGCTTGCCGTAGTCGATCTGCGCGTCGATCACCGCGTTGTAGGTCTGGTCGAGCAGCGTGCTCGGATAGTTCGGCATCACCAGCAGCGGCATCAGGTACTCGAACATCGAGCCGCTCCAGGACAGCAGCACCGGCTTGCCGGCGACGATGCACAGCTGGCGGCCCAGCGCGAACCAGTGCTCCTGCGGCAGCTGTCCCTGGGCGATGGCGACGAAACTGGCCAGCCGCACTTCGGACGCCAGCAGGTCGTAGTAGCTGGCATCGAGCCGGCGCTCGCTGACGTTGTAGCCGATGGCCAGCAGGTTGGTGGTGGCGTTGTACAGGAAGCCATATTCCATCAGGGCGTAGGCGCCGCTGCGCTGCCCCAGCTCGGCCAGCGCGCGCATGCGTTCGTGCGCGGCGACGGCGCCCTGCTCGCACAGTCCGGCCAGCTGCAGCCGGCGTTCGAGTTCGGCCGGAGCCAGGTCGGTGACCGGCACGGCGGCCGAGCTGGCGGCCATGGCGGCCAGCTCGCGCAGCGTCGGCATGCGCGTCATGCTGGTGTCGAACACGGTATCCGGCGGCAGGCCGGCCCACGGTGTCAGCACGGCCAGTTCGGCCAGCGCGGCGCGGCATTGACGGACCAGCGCAGCGGCCCACATGGCGGCGGCCTCGCCCTGCCCTTCGGCCTGCGGCTGGTAGTGGTCGGCGGCATCGGCGACGCGGTTCAGCCAGCCGTGCAGCTGCTGCAGGTTGGCGGTGTCCGGCGCCGGCGTCAACGCCGCCAGCAGCGCCTTGATGTCGCGCGGATCGGCGCCGCTCTCTGCGTCCTGCTCGGCGTAGACCGGATTCGACGGCGAGGTGCCGGCGGCGGTGGCGCCCACGCTGGTTGCCGGGTGCGCGGCGGGTGCCTGCGCCGGCGTGGTGCCGGCCAGCGTTTCTTCCAGCACGCGGCAGGTGGCGACGATGCCGTCGACGATCTGCGGTCCCAGCACCGGCTGGTCGTACAGGCCGGTCAGGCCGGCCTGCAAGGTCAGCAGATGGCCGGCCAGGTTGCCGCTGTCGACCGTGGAGATGTACACGGGGTGCAGCGGTTTCAGCGTCTGGGTGTCGTACCAGTTGTAGAAGTGGCCCTGGTGGCGCTCCAGCTTGTCCATGGTCTCCAGCGTGGCGGCGGTGCGCTCCATCATCTGGCCGACGGTGATGTAGCCGAAGTCGCTGGCGCTCAGGTTGGCCAGCAGCGCCATGCCGATATTGGTCGGCGAGGTGCGGTGCGCGATCACCAGCGCCGGATGCTCCTGCATGTTATCCGGCGGCAGCCAGTTGTCCTCCGGCCCGACGAAGCGGTCGAAATAAGCCCAGGTGCGACGCGCCAGCTTGTTCAGGAACTGGTGCTGTTCCGGCGTCAGCTGCGCCGTCTTGCGCACGATCGGGCGGCTGATCCAGTCCGCCACCGCCGGCGCGACGAGCCACGCCAGCAGGAACAGCGCGGCCGGCGGCAGGCTGGTCGGCCGCCATCCCAGCAAGGCGCCGCCGACGAACAGCGCCAGCACCGGCGAGGCCCACATGGTGCGCCAGGTGCCGGCGTCGGCGTGGGCCAGGTTGGAGGCGCGCCATTCGAGCAGGCGCTTGCGCGACACCAGCATGCGCCAGGTGCTGCGCAGGATCGCGTCGAGGCTGAAGTAGGCCTCGTACGGCAGGAACACCAGCATCAGGATGGCGTGCGAGAACTGCAGGCCGCTGCGGCGCATCGAGGCGCGCACGTGCTGGCTCCACAGCGTGTCGCGCGGGCGGCGGAACAGGTCGTGCAGCGCGCTCACCAGCGGCGGCACGAAGATCACGGCCAGCACGGCGCCGGTCCACAGCCACGGGTCGGGCAGCCAGCGCCACGCGGTGATCAGCGACAGCACCAGCGCCGGCGCGGTCAGGCTGCGGCGCAGGTTGTCGAACAGCTTCCAGCGCGACAGCAGCGACAGCGGGTTGCGCTCGCGCTTGCGGTTCGCTCCCGGCACGCGTCCCAGCAGCCATGACACCAGCTGCCAGTCGCCGCGGATCCAGCGCTGGCGGCGGCTGACGTCGTCGCTGTAGCGGGCCGGGTATTCCTCGTACAACTGGGCGTCGCTCAGCAGGCCGGCGCGCAGGTAGCAGCCCTCCAGCAGGTCGTGGCTGAGGATCTGGTTCTCCGGCAGGCGCTGTCCCAGCACCTGCTCGAACACGTCGACGTCGTAGATGCCCTTGCCGATGAAGGAGCCTTCGTAGAATACATCCTGGTAGACGTCGGACACGGTGCGGGTGTAGGGATCGATGCCGGGTTCGCCGCCGCACAGTTTTTCGTAGCGCGAGGCGTTCTCGCTCGGCAGCGCCACCGTCACGCGCGGTTGCAGGATGCCGTAGCCTTCGACCACGCGCCCGCGCGCGGCGTCGATGCGCGGCTGGTTCAGCGGATGGCGCATGGTGGCGATGAACTGCGCCGCCGCGTCGCGCGGCAGCTGGGTGTCGGTGTCGAGGGTGATGACGTACTTGATGCTTTCCAGTTCGCTGGTGTCGCCGACGACGACGCTGAACTTGTCGCGCGCGCCGCCGCGCAGGAAGCGGTTCAGGTCCTGCAGCTTGCCGCGCTTGCGTTCATAGCCCATCCACACGCCCTCCTGCGGATTCCACAGGCGCGGGCGGTGCAGCAGCAGGAACGGCGAGGCCGGCTCGCCGTTAGGATGGGTGGCGTACTTGCGGTTCAGGTTGCCGATGCAGCGATGCATCTGTTCCACCAGCGCGGCGTCGGTGGGCAGCGTCTCGGACGGCGCGTCGGCGAAGTCGGTCAGCAGGCAGAACATCAGGTTCGGATCGCGGTTGGCGAGGAAGCGCACTTCCATCTGTTCGCACAGGTCCTGGATATTCTCCTTGCTGAAGGCCAGCGTCGGCACCACCACCATGGCGCGGGCGTCGGTCGGCACGCCGTCCTTGAAGTCCATGCGCGGCAAGGGGTGGGGCCGGGTGACCAGCGTGGCCACCCAGTTCACCAGGTTCAGCGCCAGCTGGCTGCTGCCCAGCAACACCAGCACGGCCAGGATCCCGATCACCGCGCCGTGGACGCCGTCGTGCACGGCCCGTTCCAGCAGCAGCGAGGTCGATACCAGCGCGATGGCGGAGATCGCGCCCAGGTAGGAAGTCAGCGGCGAGGCGCGCGAGGTTTGCTGCAGGGCCTCCAGCCAGGGACGGCGCATGCCGGCCTGTTTTTCCAGCGCGGCCAGGCCGCCGCCGATCAGGTAGAAGCCGACGTGGCCATGGCGCACGTTGCCGCCCTGGTAATTGGCCTGCGCCAGCTGCAAGGCTTGCTGCGCCACCTCGGCTTCCGAATATTTCGAACGCTTGGCGATTTTCTCGATCGCGTGGCGGTACTGGTCGCGCGTGGCGAATTCCATGCCGCCGTAGACGCCGGCCGGATCCTCGCGCAGGGTCTGCTCGACCACGCTCATGGTCTCGACGAACTCCTGCCAGTCCATGGTGCCGAGGAAGCGCAGGCTGCCGATGCTGTTGGCGATCGACACCTGCTCGGCCGCCTGCTGCTGGATCTCCAGCTGGATCTGCTGTTCGATGGTCTGGCCCGACTCGGCCAGGCGGTGCGTGATCCACGACAGCGCCAGGGTCAGCGCCGGGCTCTGTCCCTGCAGCCGGCGCGCCAGTTCGGCCACGAAGGCGCTGGTGATCGGCGGATTGGAGCGGGCCATGTCGGCCACCATCAGGATCAGGCCGCTGGGATTGCGGTCGGCGACGTCGGTCATCTGGTCGGCCCAGCTGTTGGCCAGGTCGCGGTGGATGCGGTTGTCGGCCACGCGGGCGGCCACGCGGCGCAGGTTCTCGATCAATGCCAGCCGCAGCATGATGGGGATCGCCCACAGCTCGCCCAGCTTCAGGCTGGCCACCTCCTGGTAGGCGTCGACGAAGCGGCACAGCGATTCGGGATCGACGCGGCCGTCGCCGTGGGAAATGATTTCCAGCGCGATCTTGTAGACGCGCGGCGTGCCCTCCGGCGCGCCGCGGCCCAGGCGCGGCAGCTCCTTGCTGTAGTCCTTAGGCAGGTGGCGGCGGGCGATGCGGATCTGGTCTTCGATCAGGTAGAAATTGTCCAGCAGCCATTCCGATGCCGGCGTGATCTGGCGGCCGGCCTTGACGGCGCCGGTCAGCTCGTCGCAGGTGGCGTCGATGACGGCGGCGTTTTCCGCCAGCCGCGACAACAGGCGATCGCGCCCGCCACGCTTGCTCAGCTCGTGGTGCATGGCCAGCGTCTTGCCGTGCGCAGCCATCTGCGCCGCGCTGAACAACTCGGCACGCAACGGCAAGTCTTCGTCGTCTTCGTCCGATAGCAGCGAGCCGGAGGGGGATTCGCGGAACCCGAGTGTCATCTCGGGCAGGAGGGGGGTGGGTTGGTTCAAAGCTGGTACCTCGCTTAAATCTGCGAATGGGAAATTATCTGTCAAGGCATCGTACGGGGGCGCACGGCAGGCGACTGTACGGTGGCGAACATAGTGCGCCGCACAAAAAAAAGGGCCGCTTGCGCGGCCCTGTAAAGGAAGAAAAACGAAACTTGAATGAGCGGCCTATGCGGCCAGCGGCAGCGGCGCCAGCGCCAGTCCGCCGACCAGGCTGTAGGCATAGGGATGGCCGAGACGGCGCAGGAACTGGGCGGCTTTCAAGCTGCGATTGCCGCTGCGGCAAAAGAACACCAGCGGCGCCGGCTCGCCGCGCAGCCACTCGCTGGCGTGCTCGGCCAGACGGCTCAGCGGCACGCTGCGGACCACGCTCCCCGCCGCGCCCGGTGCGATGGCGCCGGCGGCAAACTCATACGGTTCGCGCACGTCGATCAGCATGGCGTCGGGATGGGCTTGCAGGAAGGCATCCAGCGCGGCGCTGCCGAGCTGCGCATCGGCGGCCAGGCCGGCCTGGGGCTGGGCGGCCATGCTGATGCAGAATTGATTGTGTTCGTCGCGCGTCGGGCACAGCAGGGTCTGCGCGGCGCTGACCGCGCGCAGCGCTTCCTGCGCTGGCCGCGCGCTGAAGGCGAAGCGCACCGCGCCGGCAGGCAGGCGCGCGCCATCGGCGGCGCCCAGCAGGTAGTTGCGCAATTCGCCGCCGGCTCCGCCGGACACGCTGGCCAGCACTTGCGCGCCGAGTTTGATCGCGCCGACCAGCGCGCCGTCGTCCAGCGCGACAGTGGCGGCGTGCGCCGGCCAGCCATACACGTCCGTTTCGGCATGGCTGTCGAAGTGGCGGCCCAGCACGTCGATCAGCATGGCGCGGCCCGCGTTGGGCAAGGTGCTGACGATGGCCTGCACCTGGTAGTTCTGGCAGCGCACATACGATTCGATGCGGGCGCTCATTTCGGGCAGCGGGTCGATGACGATGCAGCTGCGGCTGGCGGCGTCCAGCACCATCCAGCTGCAGGCGCCCTCCACGCCCAGCTGCAGCAGGCCGTCGTGCGGCACGGCGGTGCGCTCGGACGGGATCAGGCAGCTGGCGCGCAGCGCGGCGCCGCAGCGCTCGATGCGGGCGCAGGCGTCGGTGATGGTGGCCTCGTCGACCAGCGGGCCGAAGGACATGCGGATCGCGCCGGCGCTGCGCCACAGCGGCGCGTGCATCGCGTCGAGCACGTAGCTGGGCGCGGCCTTGGCGGCCGAGCAGGCGCTGCCGGAGCTGACGCGCACCTGGGCCGCGTCGAACACATCCATCAGTTCGCGGCTGGCCAGGCCGGGCACGGAAAAGTTCAGCGTGGTCGGCAGCGATTTGTCGAAGGGATTGTTGAACACCACGCCGGGCAAGGCCGCGCGCAGGCTGTCGGCCAGGCGGGCGCGGAAGCCTTCCAGTTGCTCGTGGCCGCGGAAGGTGTCGCCGCGTTCCAGCGCGGCCAGCACCACGCCCAGCGCGGCGATGCCGGCCATGTTCTCGGTGCCGGAGCGCTGTCCGCCCTCCTGGCCGCCGCCCATGATCAGCGGCGTGAACGGCGCGCCGGCGCGCACGTACAGCATGCCGATGCCTTTCGGCGCGTACAGCTTGTGGCCGGAGAACGGCGCGTAATCGATGCGGGTCGACTGCAGGTCCAGGTCCAGCTTGCCCAGCGCCTGCACGCAATCGACCAGCCAGTAGGCGGCGGTGCCGGTCTCGGCCAGCACGACCTCGATGCCGGCCAGGTCGGTGACGACGCCGGTTTCATTGTTGGCGGCCATGGTGCACACCAGCGCCGCCCGCGGCGCCACGTCGCGCAGCAGCGCCAGGTCGTGCGCGCCGTGCTGGTCGACCGGCAGTTTGTACAGCTCCAGGTTCAGGCCCAGCAGGCGGTTCCAGTGCGCCAGGCTTTCCGGCACGGCCTTGTGCTCGGTGGCGCCGTAGACCAGCAGGCTGCCGATGGCCTCGCCGCCCGCCTGGCGCTCGCGCAACGCGACCAGCGCCGACAGCACCGAGGTCTGGATGCCTTCGGTGGCGCCGCTGTTGAACATCAGGCGGCCGTCGCCGACGCCCAGCAGACGCACCGCGCAGGCGCGCGCCTGGTCGAGCAGGGCCTTGGCCTTGAGGCCGGTGGCGTGGCTGCTGCTGGGGTTGCCGAAGCGCTGCCCCATGGCATCGGCCGCGGCGGCGATGGCGGCCGGCAGGACGGAGGTGGTGGCGTTGCCGTCAAGGTAGATTTCGGTAGTCATGTCGGTGCTGAGCTGTTGGAACAGGCTGCTAAATAATCGGTATACATAGCTTACCCATTCGAACGAAAATATATGTACTAAAATACTCTTCATGCGCACGCCATGTAGCATATTCATACCCAATTTCACGAATTAAGAGAATGAATCAACTTGACCGCTACGATTACGCCATCCTCTCCGCCCTGCAAGGGGACGGCACGCTCTCGATCGCCCAGCTCAGCGAGAAGGTCGGCCTGTCCAGCACGCCCTGCTGGAAACGCGTGCGCCGGCTGGAGGAGGAAGGCTATATCGAGAGCCGCGTGGCCATCGTCAACCGCCGCAAAGTGGGCTTGCCGGTGACGGTGTTCGTCAGCGTGCGCACCAGCCAGCACGATGAAAAGTGGCTGGCGCGCTTTGCCGCCGCCGTCATCGCGTTGCCGGAAGTGCAGGAATTTCACCGCATGAGCGGCGACATCGACTATCTTTTGAAGGTGGTTACGAGCGATATCGAAGGATATGACCGCTTTTACAAGAAACTGATCAAGGCCGCGCAGCTCACCGGCGTGTCGTCGGCGTTCTCGATGGAGCAGATCAAGATCACCACCGCCCTTCCGCTTGAGCTTGTTTCGCACCAATAAGGGGCAGACATGGGGTAATATTTGTCCCATTTCAAATACCTGATTTAACCCATGCGCGCATTGCTAGCCCCCTGGCTGCCCAGCCCCAGCACCGCCAGCCGCCGCGAACAGTTGCGCGCCGCCGGCGGCGCCCTGTTCGGCCTGCTGCTGACCGCCCTGATCGGGCTATACCTGTTCCCCGGCGGTTCCATCTTCCTGGTGGCGCCGATAGGCGCGTCCTCGGTGCTGCTGTTCGCGCTGCCCGCCAGTCCGCTGGCGCAGCCGTGGTCTGCCATCGGCGGCAACGTCGTCAGCGGGCTGATGGGTGTGATCTGCATGCGCTGCTTCGGCGACGTGCTGCCCGTGCCGCTGCTGTGCGCGCTGGCCGCCAGCACGGCGATCGCCGCGATGTTCGCGCTGCGCTGCCTGCATCCGCCCGGCGGCGCGGTGGCGCTGACCGCCGTGATCGGCGGCCCGGCCATCCACGCGGCCGGCTTCGCCTTCCCGCTGGTGACCGTGCTGGCCGACACCACGCTGCTGGCGGTCATGGCCATCCTCTACAACAACCTGACCGGGCGCCGCTATCCCCATGCGCAGCAAGGCGCGCATCCGAATCCGCACGCGACCCGGGACGCCGTGCCGACGGTGCGGCTGGGCTTCAAGCCCGAGGACCTGGACGCGGTGCTGCAGCAGTACAACCAGGTGCTGGACATCAGCCGCGACGACCTGGAGTCGCTGTTCATGCAGACCGAACAGCGCGCCTACCAGCGCCGCTTCGGCATCATCGCCTGCGCCGACATCATGTCGCGCGATATCGTCAACGCCGAGTTCGGCACACCGCTGGAAGAAGCCTGGCAGCTGATGCGCCTGCACCGCGTGGCCGCGCTGCCGGTGCTGAACCGGGCGCGGCGCGTGATCGGCATCGTCACGCAATCCGACTTCCTCGAGCATGGCGGACTGGACGACTATCGCGGCATCCGCCAGCAACTGCAGCGCTTCCTGCGCAAGACCGGCGTCACCCACACGGAAAAAGCCGAAGTGGTCGGCCAGATCATGACCCAGCATCCGACCACCGCGCGGCTGGACACGCCCATCGTCGACCTGGTGCCGCTGATGGCGGACTCGGGTTTCCACCACATCCCCATCGTCGACGAGGAGCAGCGGTTCGCCGGCCTCATCACGCAATCGGACCTGGTGGCGGCGCTGTACGAAAGCCGCTTCGCCGAGGCGGCGGCCTGATACAAATTTTTTCCCGGTCCGGCGGCGCTATCCCTTATGCTTAGCGCCGCTTGATTCACTATCGACCAGGAAACAGTTATGAAGCATCAACTTCGTCTCGCCGCGCTGGCTACCGCCGTAGCGCTGGCATTTGCCCCCGTTGCCAACAGCAACGCCGCCGATGCGCCCGCCGCACCGCACGCCAGCCCCGCGCCCGTGCACAAGGCCTTGCTGGCCATCGCCGACCAGTACTACGACGCCAGCGCGCGCTTCGAGCCCATCGGCGCCACCGAGAACGGCGACAACCGTTTCGACGACCAGCTCGGCATGAGCATCGCGCCGGCCAAGCGCGCGCAGCAATTCAAGCTGTACCGCCAGTTCGCCACCCGCCTGAAGACGATCAAGCGCGAGCAGCTCGACAGCGCGGACCGCATCAATTACGACATCCTCAGCTACGAGCTGCACGGCCTGCTGGCGATGGAGCGCTTCCCCGAGCACCTGCTGCCGATCAACCAGATGGACAGCGTGCCGGTCACCCTGGCCAACTACGCCGGCGGCGAGGCGTCGCAGCCGATCGGCACGGTCAAGCAATACCAGGCTTACCTGAGCCGCGTGGCGCAGCTGCCGGCCTGGATAGACCAGGCCATCGCCAATATGCGCGAAGGCATGAAGCAAGGCATCACCGAGCCGAAAGCCATCATGGAATCGGGCCTGCCGCAATTCAAGAAGCTGGTCAGCGACACGCCGGAAAGCAATATCTTCTACACGCCGATCACCAAGCTGCCGGCCGCCTTCTCCGACGCCGACAAGCAGCGCCTGACCGCGGCCTACCGCAAGGCCATCGCCGACAAGGTGATGCCGGCGCTGGCGCG
Source organism: Duganella hordei (assembly GCF_040369125.1). Lineage (NCBI taxonomy): Bacteria > Pseudomonadati > Pseudomonadota > Betaproteobacteria > Burkholderiales > Oxalobacteraceae > Duganella > Duganella hordei. The sequence continues at coordinate 16,674 of NZ_BPWI01000019.1, read as the reverse complement.
CCTGGCGAACTTCCTGGAAACGGAATACGTGCCGGCCTGCCGCACCACGACCGGCCTCGGCGCGCTGCCGGACGGCGCCGCCTGGTACCAGGCCCGTGTCGCCAACGCGACGACAACCTCGCTGAAACCGGATGAAATCCACGCGATCGGCCTCAGGGAAGTCGCGCGCATCCAGGGCCAGTTCGAACTGCTCGGTCCCAAGCTGGGCTACAACGGCCCGGCCGCCGGCTTGCCGGTGTGGGTGGCGGCGCAGCCGAAGTTCTACCCGTTCAAGACTGAAGATGAAGTGCAGGCGGTGTACCGCAAGCTCAACGACGTGCTCGACACCAAGCTGCCGCTGATGTTCACGCTGCAGCCGAAAGCCAGGCTGGACCTGCGCCTCGAGCCCGAGCTGAGCCGCGCGACGGCTTCGGACCACTACACCGCGCCGGCCGGCGACGGTTCGCGTCCGGGCGTGTTCTGGTCGGTGGTCAACGATCCGACCAAGTACGGCAGCCCCGGCATGACCACGCTGTTCCTGCACGAAGGCAAGCCGGGCCACCACTTCCACATCGCGCTGATGCAGGAATTGAATCTGCCTAACTTCCGTAAATACGGCGGCAACAATGCCTACACCGAGGGCTGGGCGCTGTATGCGGAAACGCTGGGCAAGGAAATGGGCTTGTTTGAAGATCCGGCACAGTATTTCGGCCACCTGAACGACGAGCTGCTGCGCGCCACCCGCCTGGTGGTGGACACCGGCATGCACGCCCAGGGCTGGACCCGCGAGCAAAGCATCCAGTACATGCACGACACGCTGGGCTACGACACGGTGGCCAAGAGCGAAACCGAACGCTACATGGCGTGGCCGGGCCAGGCGCTGGGCTACAAGATCGGTTCGCTGAAGATCGTCGAGCTGCGTCAGCGCGCCGCCGCGGCGCTGGGCGACAAGTTCAGCCTGCCGAAGTTCCACGCGGTGGTGCTGGGCGACGGCACGCTGCCGCTGGCGCTGCTGGAGGAAAAAGTCGATCGCTGGATCGCGGCGCAAAAGTAATTGCCGGGAAAGTGACGACGCCCGCTGGCGGCGTCGTCAACGCGCTTTTCCATTTACTTGGCGTAACGCTTGATGCGAGCAATCACCCGTTCAGGCAAGGCCGTGATCTGTTTGGCATGATTGGCGAAGACGACCTGCTGACGCCCGACGGAGACCGCCTTGCCATCCGCATAAAAACGGAATTCCAGCCAAAATGAGCACTTCTTTATGTCAAAAGTATTCATCTCGCAGCTGATATCCTGGAACGGGAAGGTTTCCTGCAAATAGTCCTGTTCCGCATGTTTGGTGATGAATACCCCTTCCTTTTGCAGCATGTCGCGTGAAATACACTCGAAAAACCACTTTTCCCGGCAAATCCCCTGCCATTCGAAGTAACGCGCAAAGTAGGTATTGCCGTAGGCATTCGAGTCCTTCAGGTAGACCGTCAGGGTGTGGATAAAGGTCAGCCTGGCGTTGGCGGCGACAGCAGCGTTGATTTCGGACATTTCGACTTCGGTAGCGCGCAGCAACATGAGTATTCCCCTTTAAAAATGAAGCGCCGCGGCCGGCCGACCGCATGCGATCACTTAAAGCGGGTTTGCGTGATGCATGTTTGATCTGGCGCAAACTATTGTTCAATAGACAAGCGAACTATATCAACACGCGCAATACTTCGGGCTACCATCCAAAGCCCGTTGGAAAGAGCACATGCATTCCCTCCTGCCCGCCGTGGTTTCCCTGCTATTCCTTTGCTACGGCGCCTACGTGCTGCATTCGCGCGGGGTAAGCCGCATCAGCCTGACCTTTTTCCTGTTGTGTACAACCACCTTTTGCTGGCAGTTCACCTGGGCAGTGCTGTTCCAGATCCACGACGAACACGAGGCTATGTCGCTGGCGAAGATGGGGTATCTGCTGATCCTGTTCCTGCCGACCACGCTGTACCACTTCATCGCCGAATTGACGGCGCAGCGCAGCGAGCGGCGCTGGGTGGAGCTGTCCTATCTGCTGGCCGGCCTGCTGGGCGTGATCCTGTTGAGCACGAACTACCTGATTTCCGGCCTCTATCCCTATTTCTTCGGTTTTTACCCCAAGGCCGGCCCGCTGCACCCGCTGCACCTGGCGCAGACCGGGATCGTCGTCAGCCGCGGCCTGTGGCTGCTCTACAGGCGCCAGCGGATGGCGGTATCGACCGAAAGGACCCGGCTGCGCTATTGCCTGGTCAGCATGCTGATCTATTTCTTCGCCTCGGTCGATTATTTGTGCAATTACGGCATGCAGTTCTATCCGCCGGGCGTGCTGTTCGTGGCGGCCAGCCTCGGCCTGATCGCCCAGGCCATGGTCCGGCACAACCTGCTGGCGGACCCGATGGAGGTGGCGGCCACCATCGCCCACGAAATGCGCACGCCGCTGGCGACCATACGCAACCAGTCCCGGGTGCTGGCCAAGTGCCTGCCGGAACTGTTGGCCGGCTACCAGATGGCGGTCGAGCACCAGCACATCGACCAGCGGCTGCAGCCGGCGCAGCTGCAATACCTGGGCAAGCTGACCCAGCACATCGATGCCGAAATCAGCCGCTCCAATTTCATCGTCGACATGATGCTGGCCTCGGCGCGCGCCGGCACGCTGAACCGTAGCGATTTCGCCCATCACTCGATCAAAAAATGCGTGGAGGAGGCGCTGGCCTGTTATCCGTTCGAGAGCTCGATGCGCGATAAAGTGGTGGTGAAGGCGGCCGAGGACTTTACCTTTTTCGGCTCGGATGTATTGCTGGTCTATGTTTTATACAATCTCTTTAAAAACTCGCTGCATGCGATCAAATCCGCAGGACGGGGTGAAGTCGAGATTGCTTTCTTTACGAACGGGAATAGCAAGCAATTGCTGGTGACGGATACCGGCGCGGGTATTCCGGATGATGTATTGCCGCATGTATTCGAGCCGTTTTATAGCACCCGGCATAATGGCGGCGGCACCGGCATGGGATTGGCATTCTGCCAGCGTGTCATTACCGCTTTTGGCGGCAGGATTCATTGCGAATCCCAGGCGGGGCGATATACGCGCTTTTCTTTATTATTCCCGCAAAAAGACACGACGCCGATGTGGGCCGCCGCCGAGCTGATGGATTAATTCACGGCTACGTCTTCGCCGCTGATTTTCTCAAGATCGTTTTCATCGCCCAATACATAAATCTTTTGCTCGCGTAGCACTTGCAGAATAAATGGCTGTTGTTCGCGCAGGCGGCGCTTGAAATCGGGAATGGAGTACAGGTTGGGATTAATCTTGCGGCGTAATAAACGCTCGGCGACCGGCAACCTGGATAATAATTCGCCGTAGCTGGTGTTATCGCCGATCAGCATTAATTCCACCGGCGTATCCATGCCCTCGTGTTCCTTGGCGGTGGCGCCATAAACAAATGCCACATTCAATACGTGTTGCAACGGCGCCAGCGCCGAATTCAACACGCTGACCAGTCCGAAGGTTTTCTTGACCAGGTTGCTTAATTCCCCGAACACGATGCATTCCTTGTTGGGCTTGAACCGGCGCACATTGCCGATCCGCTCGGACACGATGACGCCCGACTCATGCAGCCGTTTGAGCTCCCGCTGAGCCGATGCGCTGCCCAAACCGGTCAGGCGCATGATCTCGTTCAAGTGGAAGCCTTGATTGACACGTACAAAGAGCAAGCCCAGCAGCTTTTGCTGGGCAGGGGTAAAGAGTGCTTGAGCGATCATGAGCCAAATCTTAGCATGAACGAACTGCTGTCTGGCATGTTTAACATGGGTTTTGCAGGCCAGCTTGCATCGGACCAGGCTGCGGGCGGACTTGGCGGTTGCAGGCCAGCAAATCACGCTAGACGAGACCCGTCCATATTGGATATGCGTACAGATAAACGGAGGTTACGATAAAGCCGAAACTGCTCGAGCGAACCACAATGGGCCAGGCTCAGCGTGGATGAAAAGCATGCATATGCCATTTAAGGCTAAGAGTATGCGATATATTAAATCTTTTAGAGCCCGGCGAAAGCCGTCGACAGATGAGATTAAACTATTCAGCAATACCTGGCGAAGTTGTTAATCGCGAATGCAAATAAAAAAACGGCACCCGAAGGTGCCGTTTTTATTTGCGGGACTAAAAGCTGAATTACGCTTCGCCGTCGTGCGGAGTAACCGTTTCGGTTGCTTCCACATCGCCGCCGGACATCGAGGCTTTTTCCGCCAGCAGCAGGGCTTGACGCTCTTCCACTTCCCACGCTTCTTTTTCTTTGCGTGCGCGGTGGAATGCCAGACCCGTACCGCCTGGAATCAGGCGACCAACGATGACGTTTTCTTTCAGACCGCGCAGACCATCGCGCTTGCCCATGATTGCGGCTTCGGTCAGAACGCGGGTAGTTTCCTGGAACGATGCGGCCGAGATAAACGAATCGGTCGACAGCGATGCCTTGGTAATACCCAGCAATACGTTTTCGTAGGTGGCAGGCAGTTTGCCTTCCGCGGTAACGCGATCGTTTTCGTCCAGCAGTTCCGAACGCTCAATCTGCTCGCCAACGATATAGTTGGTGTCGCCGGCATTAACGATCTGAACACGACGCAGCATCTGACGCACAATCACTTCGATGTGCTTGTCGTTAATCTTCACGCCCTGCAGACGGTACACGTCCTGCACTTCGTCAACGATGTAGCGAGCCAGCGCTTCGATACCCAGCAGGCGCAGGATGTCTTGTGGATCGGCCGGGCCGTCCACGATCATCTCGCCCTTGTTCACCACCTGGCCGTCGTGCACCAGCACTTGCTTGTCCTTGGTAATCAGGAACTCGTGCTTGTTGCCGTCCATGTCGGTGATTTCCAGACGCTGCTTGCCCTTGGTTTCTTTACCGAATGCAACAGTACCGGTAACTTCCGCCAGCATGCCCGCGTCTTTCGGCGAACGTGCTTCGAACAGCTCGGCAACGCGCGGCAGACCACCGGTAATATCGCGGGTTTTCTGCGATTCGGTCGGGATACGTGCCAGCACTTCACCAACCGATACCGACTGGCCATCTTTCACCATGATCAGCGCGCCGACCTGGAAGCCGATCGCCACGGCGTGTTCTGTGCCGGCGATCTTCACTTCTTGGCCTTCTTCGTTCAGCAGCTTGACCTGTGGACGCATGGTCTTGGTCAGCGAACCACGGCGTTTCGCATCGATGACCACCAGGGTCGACAGACCGGTGACTTCGTCGACCTGACGGGCAACGGTCACGCCTTCTTCCACATTCTCGAAACGCACGGTACCGGCGTATTCGGTAATGATCGGACGGGTCAGCGGATCCCAGGTTGCCAGCGCGGTACCGGCCTTGATCACCAGACCGTCCTTGACGATCAGGGTCGCGCCGTACGGCACCTTGTGACGCTCACGCTCACGGCCGTGGTCGTCGGTGATCAGCACTTCGCCCGAACGGGAAATGACGATTTGCGCGCCCTTGCCGTTGGTAACGTAACGCATGGTCGAGGTGAAACGGATGGTACCGTTCGACTTCGCTTCCACCGACGATGCCACTGCCGCACGCGACGCCGCACCACCGATGTGGAAGGTACGCATGGTCAGCTGGGTACCAGGTTCGCCGATCGACTGCGCAGCGACCACACCGACGGCTTCGCCGGCGTTGACCAGCATGCCGCGACCCAGATCGCGACCGTAGCACTTGGCGCACAGGCCGAAGCGCGTGTCGCAAGTCAGCGGAGTGCGAACCTTGACTTCGTCGATCGACAGACGCTCGATCTCTTCGACCATGTCTTCGTCCATCAGCGTGCCGGCTTCGTACAGCGTAGCCTGGGTCTCTGGATTGACGACGTCGTTGACCACCACGCGGCCGAGGATACGGTCGCGCAGCGCTTCGATAACCTCACCACCCTCGACCATCGCCTTCATCAGCGTGCCGTTGGTCGTGCCGCAATCATCTTCGATAACGACCAGATCCTGGGTCACGTCGACCAGACGACGGGTCAGGTAACCCGAGTTCGCGGTTTTCAGTGCCGTATCGGCCAGACCTTTACGAGCGCCGTGGGTCGAGATGAAGTACTGCAACACGTTCAGGCCTTCGCGGAAGTTCGCGGTAATCGGCGTTTCGATAATCGAACCGTCCGGTTTCGCCATCAGACCACGCATACCTGCCAGCTGGCGAATCTGCGCCGCGGAACCGCGGGCGCCCGAGTCGGCCATCATGTAAATCGCGTTGAAGGATTCCTGGGTGGACTTGGTGCCGTCACGCTTGATGACGTCTTCCACTTTCAGCTGGTCCATCATGGCCTTGCCGACTTCATCGGAGGTCTTGCCCCAGATGTCGACCACTTTGTTGTAACGCTCGCCGGCGGTCACCAGACCCGAAGCGTACTGCTGCTCGATCTGTTTGACTTCGGACTCTGCAGCCGAAATCAGGGTGACTTTTTGAGGCGGTACCAGCATGTCGTCCACGCAGATCGAAATACCGGCGCGGGTCGCCAGGCGGAAGCCCGACTGCATCAGCTGGTCGGCAAACACCACCGTCGCGCGCAAGCCGCACTTACGGAAGGACGTGTTGATCAGCTTGGAAATCTCTTTCTTCTTCAGCGCGCGGTTCAGCACGGAGAATGGCAGGCCTTTCGGCAGGATTTCCGACAGGATGGCGCGGCCGACCGTGGTCTCGTAGCGGGTCACGGTGCGGACGAATTCGCCCGTCACTGGATCCTTGGGATTCTCGACGATACGCACGGTGATACGGGTGGTCAGTTCCACTTCCTTGTTGTCATAGGCACGAATGACTTCCGACACGTCAGGGAACAGCATGCCTTCGTTTTTCGCATTGATCGCTTCGCGGGTCGCGTAGTACAGACCCAGCACGATATCCTGCGAAGGAACGATCGACGGCTCGCCGTTCGACGGGAACAGGATGTTGTTCGAAGCCAGCATCAAGGTGCGGGCTTCCATCTGTGCTTCGATCGACAGCGGAACGTGGACTGCCATCTGGTCACCGTCGAAGTCGGCGTTGAATGCCGCGCAGACGAGTGGGTGCAGCTGGATGGCCTTGCCTTCGATCAGGACCGGCTCGAAAGCCTGGATACCCAGACGGTGCAGCGTAGGCGCACGGTTCAGCATGATCGGGTGTTCGCGGATCACGTCTTCCAGGATGTCCCAGACGACCGGTTCCTGGATCTCGACCAGCTTCTTGGCGGCCTTGATCGTGGTAGCCAGGCCCATCAGTTCCAGCTTGTTGAAGATGAACGGCTTGAACAGTTCCAGCGCCATCAGCTTCGGCAGGCCGCACTGGTGCAGTTTCAGCTGCGGACCCACCACGATGACCGAACGGCCCGAGTAGTCGACGCGCTTGCCCAGCAAGTTCTGACGGAAACGGCCGCCCTTACCCTTGATCATCTCAGCCAGCGATTTCAGCGGACGCTTGTTGGCGCCGGTCATCGCTTTGCCGCGACGGCCGTTGTCCAGCAGCGAATCGACCGCTTCTTGCAGCATGCGCTTTTCGTTGCGCGTGATGATCTCTGGAGCGCGCAGCTCCATCAGGCGTTTCAGGCGGTTGTTACGGTTGATCACGCGGCGATACAGATCGTTCAGATCCGAGGTCGCGAAGCGGCCACCGTCCAGCGGTACCAGCGGACGCAGTTCCGGCGGCAGCACCGGCAGCACTTCCATGATCATCCACTCAGGCTTGATGCCCGAGCGCTGGAACGCTTCCAGCACTTTCAGGCGCTTGGCGTATTTCTTGATCTTGGCTTCGGACTTCGATTCCTTCAGTTCCACGCGCAGGGTCTCGGCATCGCGGTGGATGTCGATCGAGCGCAGCAGTTCGCGGATACCTTCAGCGCCCATGAAGGCGGTGAAGTCGTCGCCGTACTCTTCGTACTTGGCGGCGTAGTCGTCTTCCGACATGATCTGGCACTTCTTCAGCGGGGTCATGCCTGGATCGGTCACGACGTATGCTTCGAAGTACAGCACGCGTTCGATGTCCCGCAGCGTCATGTCCAGCACCATGCCCAGACGGGATGGCAGCGACTTCAGGAACCAGATGTGCGCGGTCGGCGACGCCAGCTCGATGTGGCCCATGCGCTCGCGGCGCACCTTGGCCAGCGTGACTTCAACGCCGCACTTTTCGCAGATGACGCCGCGGTGCTTCAGGCGCTTGTACTTGCCGCACAGGCATTCGTAGTCCTTGATCGGGCCAAAGATCTTGGCGCAGAACAGACCGTCGCGCTCAGGCTTGAAGGTACGATAGTTGATGGTTTCCGGCTTTTTAACTTCGCCGTAGGACCACGAACGGATTTTTTCAGGCGAAGCGAGACCGATTTTGATCGCGTCAAAAGTCTCGTTCGTCTGTACTTGCTTGAATAGATCGAGCAGTGCTTTCATGTATCACTCCAGGTAGTGATGAATTCTTTAAACTGCCCCGCCGGCGAAGGCCGGCGGGGCCCGTGCGATGTTTTAGTTGCGTTCCAGGTCGATATCGATACCCAGGGAACGGATCTCTTTCACCAGCACGTTGAACGATTCAGGCATACCGGCGTCGATCACGTGGTCGCCTTTGACCAGGTTTTCATACACTTTGGTACGGCCGTTCACGTCATCCGACTTAACGGTCAACATTTCTTGCAGCACATACGATGCGCCGTATGCTTCCAGTGCCCACACCTCCATCTCACCGAAGCGCTGGCCGCCGAACTGGGCTTTACCGCCCAGTGGCTGCTGCGTTACCAGCGAGTATGGACCGGTCGAACGCGCGTGCATCTTGTCGTCGACCAAGTGGTGCAGTTTCAGCATGTGCATCACGCCGACGGTAACCTTGCGCTCGAACGCTTCGCCGGTGCGGCCGTCATACATCGTGACCTGATTCTTCGACGGGGTCATGCCCAGCTTGGCGGCGATGTCGTCCGGATACGCCAGGTCCAGCATGCGGCGGATTTCCGATTCGTGCGCGCCGTCGAACACCGGAGTAGCGAACGGAACACCCTTCTTCAGGTTGTTCGCCAGCTTCATGATCTCTTCGTCGTCGAACTGGTCCAGGTCTTCCGGACGGCCGTTCTCGTTGTAGACGGTGGTCAGGAACTTGCGCATCTCTTCGACCTTGATCTGCTGCTGCAGCATCTCGCCGATACGGATACCCAGGCCCTTGGCGGCCCAACCCAGGTGGGTCTCGAGAATCTGACCCACGTTCATACGGGAAGGCACACCCAGCGGGTTCAGCACCACGTCGGCCGGCGTACCGTCGGCCATGTATGGCATGTCTTCCACCGGCACGATACGGGAAACCACACCCTTGTTACCGTGGCGACCCGCCATCTTGTCGCCCGACTGCAGGCGGCGCTTGACGGCCAGATACACTTTGACCATCTTCTGCACGCCAGGTTGCAGCTCGTCGCCCTGGGTCAGTTTCTTGCGCTTCTCTTCGAAGGCCAGGTCGAACTGGTGGCGCTTCTCGTTGATCGATTCCTTGATCGCTTCCAGCGCGGTAGCAGCGGCGTCGTCCGCAGGGCGGATGTCGAACCAGTGGTACTTGTCCAGATCGGCCAGGTATTCCTTGGTGATCTTGGCGCCCTTGGCCAGCTTCTTCGGACCGCCGTTGACCACTTGGCCGATCAGCATTTTTTCCAGACGCTGGAAGGCATCGCCCTCCACAATACGCATCTGGTCGTTCAGGTCCAGGCGGAAACGCTTCAGTTCATCGTCGATGATCTGTTGCGCGCGCTTGTCGCGAACGATGCCTTCACGGGTGAAGACCTGCACGTCGATGACGGTGCCGATCATGCCCGATGGCACGCGCAGCGAGGTGTCCTTGACGTCCGATGCCTTCTCGCCGAAGATCGCGCGCAGCAGCTTCTCTTCCGGGGTCAGCTGGGTTTCGCCTTTAGGCGTGACCTTGCCGACCAGGGTGTCGCCCGCTTGCACTTCCGCGCCGATGTAGACGATACCGGACTCATCCAGACGAGCCAGCTGGTTCTCAGCCAGGTTCGAGATGTCGCGGGTGATTTCTTCCGCGCCCAGCTTGGTATCGCGTGCAACAACGCTCAGCTCTTCGATGTGAATCGAGGTGTAGCGGTCGTCCTTGACGACGTTTTCCGAGATCAGGATCGAATCTTCGAAGTTCAGACCATTCCATGGCATGAAGGCCACGGTCATGTTCTGGCCCAGAGCCAGCTCGCCCAGGTCGGTCGATGCGCCGTCGGCGATCACGTCGCGCTTGGCCACGCGGTCGCCCACCTTGACGATAGGACGCTGGTTGATGTTGGTGTTCTGGTTCGAACGGGTGTACTTGATCAGGTTGTAGATGTCGACACCGACTTCGCCGGCGGTGGCTTCGTCATCGTTGACGCGGATCACGACACGGCCCGCGTCGATGTAGTCGACGATACCGCCGCGCAGTGCCTGCACGGTGGTGCCCGAGTCGACTGCCACGGTGCGTTCGATGCCGGTACCGACCAGTGCTTTTTCAGGGCGCAGGCAAGGAACCGCCTGGCGCTGCATGTTGGCACCCATCAATGCGCGGTTCGCGTCATCGTGTTCGAGGAACGGAATCAGCGATGCCGCCACGGAAACGATCTGGCCAGGCGCCACGTCCATGTACTGGATGCGCTCCGGGGATACCAGGATGGTTTCGCCGGCTTCACGGGCCGATACCAGCTCATCGCTCAGCGTGCCTTCATCGCTGATGGTCGCATTCGCCTGGGCGATGATGTAGCGGCCTTCTTCGATGGCGGACAGGTAGTCGATCTGGTCGGTGATCTTGGAGCCCTCGACCTTGCGGTATGGGGTTTCCAGGAAGCCGTATTCGTTCAGGCGGGCGTACAGCGCCAGCGAGTTGATCAGGCCGATGTTCGGGCCTTCAGGCGTTTCGATCGGACACACGCGGCCGTAGTGGGTCGGGTGCACGTCGCGCACCTCGAAGCCGGCGCGTTCGCGGGTCAGACCGCCAGGTCCCAGGGCGGATACACGGCGTTTGTGCGTGATTTCCGACAGCGGGTTGGTCTGGTCCATAAACTGAGACAGCTGCGACGAGCCGAAGAACTCGCGGATTGCGGCCGAGATCGGCTTCGAGTTGATCAGGTCGTGCGGCATCAGGTTGTCGGCTTCTGCCTGACCCAGACGCTCTTTCACGGCGCGCTCAACGCGCACCAGGCCGGCGCGGAACTGGTTCTCGGCCAGTTCGCCGACGCAACGCACGCGGCGGTTACCCAGGTGATCGATATCGTCGACTTCGCCGCGGCCATTGCGCAGTTCCACCAGGATCTTGATCACGGCCAGCACGTCTTCGTTCGACAGCGTCATGGCGCCGGTCAGTTCGTCGCGGCCGATGCGGCGGTTGAACTTCATGCGGCCGACGGCGGACAGGTCGTAGCGGTCGGCGCTGTAGAACAGGCCGTTGAACAGCGCTTCGACGGAGTCTTCCGTTGGCGGTTCGCCAGGACGCATCATGCGGTAGATCGCGACGCGGGCGGCCATCTGGTCGGCGGTGTCGTCGATGCGCAGGGTTTGCGAAATATAGGCGCCCTGGTCCAGGTCGTTGGTGTACAGCGTCTGGATTTCGGAGATGTTGGCTTCGCGCAGGCGGCCCAACACGTCTTCGGTCAGCTCGTCGTTGGCGGACGCGACGACTTCGCCGGTCTCAGGATCGACGATGTTCTTGGCCAGCACGCGGCCCAGCAGGTAGTCTTCCGGCACGGAGATATGCTTGATGCCGTTCGATTCGATGTCGCGCACGTGCTTGGCGTTGATGCGCTTGTCCTTCAGGACCAGCGTCTTGCCTTCCTTGTTGACGATGTCGAAACGCGCGACTTCGCCACGCAGGCGCTCGGCGACGAATTCCATTTCCGCGCCTTCGGAGCGCAGGTTGAAATTGTCGAACACGAAGAAGTTCGCCAGGATCTGCTCGTGCGACATGCCGATCGCCTTCAGCAGTATCGTTACCGGCATCTTGCGGCGGCGGTCGACGCGGAAGAACAGGATGTCTTTCGGGTCGAACTCGAAGTCCAGCCACGAACCGCGGTAAGGAATGATACGCGCGGAGAACAGCAGTTTGCCCGACGAGTGGGTCTTGCCGCGGTCGTGCTCAAAGAACACGCCAGGGGAGCGATGCAGCTGCGAAACGATAACGCGCTCGGTACCGTTGATGACGAACGAACCGGTGGTGGTCATCAGGGGCAGTTCGCCCATGTAGACTTCCTGTTCCTTCATCTCCTTGACGACCGGCTTGGTCGGCGATTCCTTGTCCAGGATCACCAGGCGCACCTTGGCGCGCAGCGGCGACGCGAACGTCAGGCCACGCAGTTGGCATTCCTTGACGTCGAAGGCGGGATCGCCCAGAACGTACGACAGGAATTCGAGACGCGCAAAACCATTGTGCGAAACGATAGGGAAAATCGAGGTAAAGGCCGACTGCAGGCCGTCGTTCTTGCGTGTCGACGGTGCTACGTCTTCTTGCAAGAAACTATGGTAGGACTCGAGCTGGGTAGCCAGCAGGAACGGAACGTGGTGAACGTTGGCGCGCTTCGCGAATGATTTGCGAATGCGTTTCTTCTCAGTAAATGAGTAGTGCATGGACACTCCGTGAGTGACAGAAAGGATAAAAAATTCAGGTTTTGCCAGTGCACTATTAGCCACTTCAGCAACAAGATCGGCTGCATGTCACACAGACGAAACCTGAAACTTCTACCATTTCCAGCTGATGATATAAAAACTGCTTCAAACTGCGGCGTTGGACAAACGCTACAAATACGACGAGGACGACAAAGGAGCCAAAGCCGGATTTCCTCCCTTTCGAAAGGAAATCCGCAGCTTTGGCTCGTGGCGCTAGCTAGCCGCCGTACAACTTGATTACTTCAGGTCGGCCTTGGCGCCAGCTTCTTCCAGCTTTTTCTTAGCGGCTTCAGCGTCAGCTTTCGACAGGGCTTCTTTAACGGTCTTAGGAGCGCCATCAACCACGTCTTTGGCTTCTTTCAGGCCCAGACCGGTGATTTCGCGAACTGCTTTAATAACGCCAACTTTGTTTGCGCCGACTTCGGTCAGAACAACGTTGAACTCGGTTTGCTCTTCAACTGCAGCAGCAGCTGCGCCGCCGGCTGCTGGAGCAGCCATTGCAGCGGCCGAAACGCCGAATTTTTCTTCGAATGCTTTGACCAGTTCGTTCAGGTCCATTACGGACATTTCGCTAACTGCGTTCAGGATGTCGTCTTTGCTAATTGCCATTTGAAACTCCAATAATTTTTTGATTCGTTAATACATCAGATTGGTACTTGAGAAAAAAACCGGCTGCGGCAATTAAGCCGCGGCTGGGGCTTCTTCCGCTGCAGCTGCAGCAGGAGCGCCTTCGGATTTTTTCGCTGCCAGAGCAGCCAGACCACGTGCAAAGCCCGACACCGGAGCCAGCATAACGCCCAACAACTGCGAAATGAGGACTTCACGGCTAGGAATGCTCGCCAACGCTGCAACAGCTGCTTTATCCAGCTGCTTGCCTGCGTAGTTGCCTGCGGTGATGACCAGTTTGTCGTTGGTTTTAGCAAAGTCAGCGATGACTTTAGCTGCTGCAACGGCATCGTCCGAGATCGAGTAGATCAACGGACCGGTCATGCTGTCTGCCAGGCTGGCGAACTGCGTGCCTTCGACGGAGCGACGTGCGAGGGTGTTTTTCAACACTCGCAGGTACACGCCTTGAGCGCGCGCTTTGGCACGAAGTTGCGTCAAGTGAGCAACCTGGATGCCACGATATTCGGCCACGACGATAGTTTGCGCAGTTGCTACTTTTGCGGAAACTTCGGCGACGACGGCCTTTTTGTCATTCAGATTGAGACCCACGGTCAACCTCCTTAAATGATGACGGGCAACTGCCTGCCATCGGTTCGAACAACGGCGTCCGAGGTTTAGGAGTCCAATGGACTACGAAACTTGATCGGGTACACCATCTGCGTTGGGTGAAAAATTCAATTAACCCGGCGCCTGCCTGATGCGCTGAGCCCAACGGTCTTTGATTGTTGGCCGCCGCTGCCGAAGCAACGACAACCATCCCAAAGAACTGCCCCAGGCTTTTCAGCCCAAGGACTTAATACGATAAAACTTAAGCAGCCAGGGTAGCCTGGTCAACACGGACGCCGGCGCCCATGGTCGACGACAGCGATACCTTGCGCAGGTATACACCCTTGCTGGTGGCTGGCTTGGCTTTGTTCAGTGCGTCGATCAGGGCAACCAGGTTGCTCTTCAGATCTGCGTCAGCGAACGACTTGCGGCCGATGGTCGCGTGGATGATACCGGCTTTGTCGGTACGGTACTGAACCTGGCCGGCTTTCGCGTTTTTCACGGCGGTAGCGACGTCAGGGGTAACGGTGCCGACTTTCGGGTTAGGCATCAGGCCGCGCGGGCCCAGGATCTGACCCAGGGTACCAACGATACGCATGGTGTCTGGCGAAGCGATGACGATGTCGAAAGGCATGTCGCCGGCTTTGACGCGCTCGGCCAGGTCTTCCATACCGACTACGTCGGCGCCGGCGGCTTTAGCCTGCTCGGCTTTTTCGCCCGAAGCGAACACAGCAACGCGAACGGTCTTGCCGGTGCCGGCTGGCAGCACGACGGAACCGCGAACGACCTGGTCCGACTTCTTAGGATCCACACCCAGCTGTACCGACACGTCGATCGATTCATTGAACTTGGCGGTGGCCAGTTCCTTGATCAGAGCGACAGCGTTGTCGAATGCGTAGGTTTTGGTGCTATCAACTTTGGCTTTGATAGCTTTAGCGCGTTTGGACAGTTTTGCCATGATTACAGACCTTCCACCGTGATGCCCATCGAACGTGCGGAACCAGCGATGGTGCGTACAGCAGCATCCATGTCGGCAGCGGTCAGATCTGGGGTTTTCAATTTAGCGATTTCTTCAGCTTGAGCGCGGGTCAGCTTACCGACTTTGTCGGTATGTGGCTTCGGCGAACCTTTGGTGACGCCCGAGTGCTTCTTGATCAGGTAGGTCGCTGGAGGGGTCTTCATCACGAAGGTGAAGGACTTGTCAGCGAACGCGGTGATCACGACTGGAATCGGCATGCCTGGTTCCATACCTTGGGTCTGCGCGTTGAACGCTTTGCAGAATTCCATGATGTTCAGACCGCGTTGACCCAGAGCTGGACCGATCGGTGGGGATGGGTTTGCTTTACCAGCTGGCACTTGCAGCTTGATAAAACCAATGATTTTCTTTGCCATGATGGCTCCTATCTTGGATATGAGTAGTAGCGCCCCACCATGCGTGTTCTGCAGGGCAGGGCTCCTCTTGCGCCAGATTTGCGGTGGTTTTCACACCGTCGCCCGTTCTGGCGAACGGTGCTGCTTATACTTTTTCGACCTGGCCGAACTCAAGTTCCACCGGAGTGGCGCGACCGAAGATGGTAACCGACACGCGCACTTTGGATTTCTCGTAGTTGACTTCTTCGACATTGCCGTTGAAATCGGTGAACGGGCCATCCTTGATGCGGACTTGCTCGCCCACTTCGTACAGCACTTTCGGCCGCGGCTTCTCGACACCCTCTTGCATCTGCTGCATGATCTTGTCGATCTCGCGCGCTGGAATCGGGGTCGGCTTGTTCGATTTGCCGCCGATGAAGCCGGTCACCTTGTTGGTGTTTTTCACCAAGTGCCACGTTTCGTCGGTCATTTCCATCTCAACCAGCACATAACCCGGGAAGAAACGACGCTCGGTGACGGACTTTTGGCCGTTGCGGACTTCGACCACTTCTTCGGTCGGCACCAGGATCTGGCCAAACTGCTCTTGCATGCCGGCGCGCTCGACGCGCTCCATCAGGGCACGCTGGACACTTTTTTCCATGCCGGAATACGCATGTACAACGTACCAGCGCTTGTTGCTCACCGGTACGCTGATTGGCGCTGCGCCAGCATCTTGCGGCTGATCGTCACCCGGCCCGGGGACGCCCGCCGCGCCATCTTGCACATTTTCGCTCATTATTTTCGTATACCCAGAATGACGTCGTACAACAGGAACTCAAGTGTCTTATCCGTGCCCCACAGGAACAACGCCATCACCAGCACAAAGGCAAACACGATGCCCGTGATCTGGGTAGCTTCGCGACGGGTAGGCCAAACGACCTTTTTCGTTTCGCGTACGGCTTCTTTGGCGAAATTCAGGAATTCACGGCCAGTCGTCGAGGTCCACAAGAGCAGAACGGCAAAAGCCAAACCAGCTACAAGTGCGCCTGCGCGTACGAGAGCTGGTTTGTCTGACAGGTAATAAAACCCGACCACACCTGCGATTGCAACGGCTATTGCCAGAGCAACCTTAATCTTGTCATTCGACGTGCTGACGGTCTGCACGGATTGATTTGACATTTATATTTACTTTCGGTGCCCTGCACCTGAAAACGGTGGCAGGGACGGAGGGCATCGAACCCCCAACCTTCGGTTTTGGAGACCGACGCTCTGCCAATTGAGCTACGTCCCTACGTAAAACTACAAAGGATAACGATTATACCACCAGAGACGCCCCTGGTGGTACGACCACTATTCCTTAGGCGATGATTTTCGCCACAACGCCTGCGCCAACGGTACGGCCGCCTTCGCGGATTGCGAAGCGCAGACCTTCTTCCATCGCGATCGGGTTGATCAGCTTGACGGTGATCGACACGTTATCGCCTGGCATAACCATTTCTTTGTCCGCTGGC
>NZ_BPWI01000018.1:0-99059 GCF_040369125.1 Duganella hordei | reverse complement strand
CGCTCCAGGCGCGCCGGCCGGCGGCCCGCGCACCGGCAACGGCGGCGCCCCGCGCTCGGCAGCCCAGCACCGCTCAGGCGGCCGCGGCCGATAAGCTGTTCCAGAAACCACCTTCGGGTGGTTTTTTTTCGTGCCTCACCGGCATCGAATATGGATTACGATAGCAGCTCCGCAATATTTCCACCGGAGCCGCCATGCCCAAGTTCGCCGCCAACCTGTCCATGCTGTACGCCGACGCGCCCTTCCTGGACCGCTTCGCGCTGGCCCATGCATCGGGTTTCGACGCCGTCGAATTCCTCTTCCCCTACGCCTACGAAGCCGAACAGCTGCAGCAACGCCTGCGCCGCCACCAGCTCAAGCTGGTGCTGTTCAATCTGCCTTGCGGCGACTGGAACGCCGGCGACCGCGGCATGGCCTGCGACCCGCGCCGCATCGAGGAATTCCGCGCCGGCGTGCAGTCGGCGCTGGACTACGCGCGCGAACTGGACGTCACGCAGCTGCACTGCATGGCCGGCAAACTGCCGGCCGGACTGGAGCCCGAACGCGCCCGCGCCACCTACGTCGACAACCTGCGCTACGCCGCCGCCCAACTGGCGCCGCACGGCATCAACCTGCTAATCGAGCCGATCAACTACTACGACATCCCCGGCTACTTCCTCAACCACAGCAAACAGGCGCTGGACATCATCGCCGAGACCGGCAGCCCCAACCTGTTCCTGCAGTACGACATCTATCACATGCAGCGCATGGAAGGCGAACTGAGCAATACGATCCGGGCCAACCTGCCGATGATCAAGCACATGCAGATCGCCGACACGCCGGGCCGCCACGAGCCGGGCACCGGCGAGATCAATTACCGCCACCTGTTCCGCCTCATCGACGAGATCGGCTACGACGGCTGGCTGGGCTGCGAATACAACCCAGCCGCCGGCACCGACGCCGGCCTCGGCTGGCGACAAGAACTGAACCGCTGAGCCACCGGTCTGCGCTGGCGCAACACGGAGAGATTCGCCCGCAGCAACAATACCCCTTCACGCCTGGGAGCGCCCATGAAACTGCCTCGTCTGTTCCTGATGCTCGGCCTGTTGGCCATCCTCGCCGGCTGCGCCAGCAGCACGCCACGCATGGCCGAAGTGCGCGAGTTCGCCGCGCAGTCGCCCAAGCTCAACGCCTACCACGAGCTGACCGAGCGCTACCGCAACACCTACCAGCGCGAGCAGCCCTTCCTGTCCGGCAGCGCCGATACCCGCGAACACCTGCTGGACGCCCGCCGCCAGGCCGCCTGCGACGATTTCGTCAAGCTGCAGTACGGCGTGCAGGCGTATCTGCAGGCGCTGGGCAGGCTGGCCGGCGACAGCCAGTACGACCTCGAGGACCAGGTCAAGTCGCTGAGCGGCGGCATCAAGGCCTGGCCCGATTCCGGCCTCGACGACCGCCACGTCAACGCCCTGTCCGGCATCACGCGGCTGGTCACGCGCGCCATCACCCGGCCGATGCAGGAAAACGCCGTGCAGGAGCTGATGCGCGACGGCCAGCAGCCGATGCAGGACCTATTGGACGCCATGCGCACGCTGTTGCGCTTGTACGATAAGACCAGCGACAACGAGGAGAAGATCGTGCTTGGCATGCTGGAAACGGAAATCCCCTTCCTCGATCCCAAGCGCGACCGCCTGCTGCTGGCGTTGGCCAGGTCGCAGCAGCAGGAAAAACGCAACGAATACCGCCTGATCGGCCTGCGCTCCACGCTGGCGCAGAAGAACCTGGCCGCGATCGAGCAAAGCCATCGCGCGCTGCTGAACCAGATCCCGCCGAAATAAGGAGCCGCCATGAGCAACCCACATACCCAGGCCGATATCGAAGCGCTGGCCGACAACCTGTCCGCCTGCGCCGACGCCCTGCACACCCGCCTGATGCGGGCGATCCGCCAGCAGGCCCCGGGCAGCAGCGAGCCGAAGATCACGCAGGCGGCGGCGCAGGCGCTGTTTGACAACGAGGTGACGCTGCGCCAGCGCGCCAACAGCCTGTACCTGGATGCCGCCACGCTGGCCGCAAGCGGGCTCGGCGCTGCCCAGCAGCAGATGCTCGAACTGACCGCCCGCGCCCAGGATCACATCCGCAAGATCGACCGACTGAAGGACCTGGTCGACATCACCGCCGAGCTGCTGGCGCTGGGCGCGGCGGTGGCCGCCGGCAAGCCGGAGCACATCGCCGCGCCGCTGGAAAAAATCAAGCACCACCTGGCGGCGCTGAACGCGCCGCCGCCCTGATCCCGGCCGAACAAAATCGCGCCGCGCCGGTCCAATAACCTAAGGAGCGTGCGGCATGAACGGACTGGACGATGAACAATGGGCGGCCTTGCGCGGACGGCTGGAACAGGCGCGTACCGCACTGCTGAGCCAACTGGCGGATGACCTGGACCGCAACGCCGACGTGCGCGTGCCGCTGCCGCACGAGGCGGAGGCGTCGCCGGCCGACAACGCCAGCCAGCGCACCCTCAACGCGCTGGTGCTCGAGACGGCCGAGCACACCGCGCGCCAGCTCGACATCGTGCGCCACGCGCTGGCCAAGTATGACGACGGCAGCTACGGCCTGTGCGAAAACTGCGGCGAGGAAATCGGCTACTCGCGCCTGAACGCGCGGCCGGAGGCGCGGCTGTGCATCGCCTGCCAGACCCGCCACGAACAGCGCCGCCGCTAGTGCGCCGCTGCTGGTCCTCAATCGCCGCTGGTCCACGGCTGGCTGCGGATCTTGGCCACCTGGCGCTGCGCCAGCAGCCGCCACAGCTGCAGCGCGTCGGCCTGGGCCAGCGAGGTCATGGTGCGCGGGCTGGCCAGCGCGATCTCGCAATCGCGGTCCGACCATTCGGCAAAGCGGATGTCGCCGCCGCTCGACACCTCGACTTCATACATCAAGCCGTCGTCGTAGCCAAAGCGCAGCACCGCGCTGCCGGGAGCGCCATCGGGGGCGGCCGTCTTGCCGCTGTAGACCTCGGCCAGCGCGGCCGCCATCTGGGCTTCGGAAGGCGCCGTCACATCGCGGCCGTCCGGACGAGTAAGCACTACCCACGCCTGTGCCATTGCCGCATCCCCCTATCCAAACGCGTTAGTCCGACGGGTGCTGTTTTTTCGATTGTAGCAACTATCATACCGAAAATTACTTCGGCAACAGGCATAGTCTCGAATATGCAACAACGGCAAGGACGACGGGCTCAGGCCGGCACCGGCAGCGAATTCGGATCGAAGTCGCGCCAGTCGCCGCCGACGATGTCGCCGTCGGCGCGTTCGATGCCCACGGCGCCGAGACGGCGCAGCACTTCCAGCGCCGCCTGCTGCTGGGCGGCATCGGCCACCGCCACCGCGATCATCATGCCCGATTTGCGCGGCGGCACCAGGTTCTCGCCGCCCGCCTCCGCTTCGCCGGCTTCCTTCATTTTCGCAAAGCTGTACAGCGAACCGACATGGGCGCCGACCAGCGCGCCGACCACCGGCCCCAGCGGACCGGTGACGGGAATGGTCGCGCTGCCGATCACGGCGCCGGCCACCGCGCCGGTGGCGCCGCCCTGCACCACGCCCTCGTCGCTTTCCTTGGCGCCCGGCGACTTGTCATGGTCGCCGCCCAGCTCGTACATATCGTGCTGCCCCGGCGGGTTGACGTAGAAAGAGCTGATGCGCTCGGCCGCGAAACCGGCGGCAAGCAAGGCGATGCGCGCATCGGCGATCTGGTCCTGCAACTGCAAATGGCCTGCAATAATCGTAGTCATCGGATACTCCTTTTGGTGCCAGCAATGGCGTTGGCTCCAGTGTGCCGCGCGGCGGCGGCTGATTCCGTACGCTTACGCACCTTGCGGGCGGACAATTTTAATCTTCATGTCCAGTGCGACCGCCTTCGCCATATATAATGATCCGCATCGGGATTTTGCATACAGCCAGCTTCCATAAAGATAGGAACGCAGATGGAGACAGCAGAGCAAGCGAACGAGGTGGCACGGCACGACGCCGGCGCGGCGCTATTCCTGTCCCGCCTCGAACAGGCGTTGCGCCGCGCCGAGCACCATGGCAACGCCGTCGCGCTGCTGTGCATCGGCATCGAGCAGGACGGCCCGCCGGCCGACGACGATCGCGCCTGGACCGGCGCCGTGGCCGAGCGGCTGCAGGCCCACATGCGCGCGCACGACACGCTGGCCCAGCTGGAGCCGGCGCAATTTTTCGTCATCCTCGACGACGTCGAGCGGCTGGCCGACGTCAGCCTGCGCTGTGAAGACCTGCTGGCGGCGCTGGCGCCGGCGCTGCCGTTCAACGGCGGCGAGCGGCGCGCCAAGGCCAGCATCGGCGTCGCCCTGTATCCGCAAGACTGCGCCGACGCCGAGGCGCTGCGGCGCTGCGCCGGCCACGCGCACCAGCTGGCCGTGGCGCGCGGCGGCGGCACCTACCAGTTCCTGTCGGCCGAGATGAACCGGCGCCTGCTCGACCGCATCCACGCCGACGCCGAACTGCGGCTGGCGCTGGCGCGCGACGAGCTGTTGCTGCTGTATCAGCCGCTGGTCGACCTGCAAAGCGGCGCCGTGGCCAGCCTGGAGGCGCTGGTGCGCTGGCAGCATCCCGAGCAGGGCCTGCTGACGGCGCACCGCTTCCTGCCGATGGCCGACGACGCCGGCCTGACGGCGGAGATCGGCCTGTGGGTGTTGCGGCGCGCCTGCCGCGACCTGCGCGCCTGGCGCGACGCCGGCCGGAGCGAGCTGAAGGTGGCGATCAACGTAGCCCCGGCCGATTTCCGCGATCCCCGCTACGGCGCCGCCGTCGGCGCCATGCTCGACGAATACGGCCTGACGCCGGCCTCGCTGACGCTGGAGATCACCGAAAGCGCGCTGACCGAGGCCGGCGCCGGCTGCGACGCCGCGCTGGCCGCCTTCAAGTCGCGCGGCCTGAGCCTGACGCTGGACGACTTCGGCACCGGCCACTCCTCGCTCAGCAACCTGAAGCGCTTCCCGTTCGACGCGCTGAAGATCGACGCCAGCTTCATCCGCCACGTCGTCACCGACACCAGCGACGCCGCCATGTGCCAGACCGTGATCGCCATGGCCCACCACCTGGGCATGCGCGCCGTGGCCGAGGGCGTGGAAACGGAAAGCCAGTGCGAATTCCTGCGCCGTAACATGTGCGACCAGATCCAGGGCTATCTGTTCGCGCCGCCGCAAAGCGCCGCCGAAGTGAGCGCGCTGCTGGCGGCCGGCCATGCGCTGGCGCCGCACCTGCTGCGCCAACAGCAGCAGCGCCGGCGCCGCCTGCTGCTGGTCGACGACGAAGCCAATATCGTCGCCGCGCTCAAGCGGCTGCTGCGTCCCGACCACTACGAAATCTATACCGCCAACGATGGCCCGCAGGGCCTGGCCGTGCTGGCCGAGCACGCGGTCGACGTCATCGTCTCCGACCAGCGCATGCCCGGCATGCTGGGCGCCGACTTCCTGCGCAAGGCCAAGCAGCTGTATCCGGACACGATACGCATCATGCTGTCCGGCTACACGGAGCTGCAGTCGGTGACGGACGCCGTCAACGAGGGCGCGATCTACAAGTTCCTGACCAAGCCGTGGGAGGACGAGCTGCTGCGCGGCCATATCGCCGAAGCCTTCCACCTCAAGGAGATCGCCGACGACAACGAGCGGCTGCACCTCGAGGTGCGCAGCGCCAACCAGGAACTGGCCGCCGCCAACCGCCGCATGGAGCAGCTGCTGCATGAAAAGCAGCGCCAGATCAGCCGCGACGAGATCAGCCTGAGCATCGCGCGCGAGCTGCTGCAGCACCTGCCGCTGCCGGTGATCGGTCTCGACGACGCCGGCATGATCGCCTTCGTCAACGGCGCCGCCGAGCAGCTGTTCCGCCACAGCGGCGCGCTGCTGGGCAACGAGGCCAGCAGCGTGCTGCCGGAACTGTTTCCGCCGCCGGACGCAAGCCAGGCCGGCGCCCGCTATCGTCGCCACGTCGCCCGCATCGACGGCCAGCGCTACGCCGTGGTCATGTATCCGATGGGCGAGCAGTCGGCGTCGCGCGGCAGCCTGATTACACTCAGCCGTCACGAGGAGATCTTATGAACGCCACTACCGCCCACGAAATCGGATTGGACCAGGCCGCCGCCGGCATGACGCTGGCGGCGGCGCTGCTCGACGCCCACGGCGGCGTGCTGCTGCCGCGCGACGCCGCATTGACCGACGCCACGCTGGCGTCGCTGCGCCGCCGCGGCATCGAGCGCTGCGTGGTATGGGCCGAGGCCGAAGCGGAGTCGCCGGCCGACGCGGCGGCGCGCGAGCGCGACCGGGAGCGCCAGTTGCAGCGCCTGGAGCGGCTGTTCCGCCACGGCGGCGACGACGCCAGGCCGGAACTGATGCAGCTGCTGGCCGACTACCGCAGCCGGGAGCAGCCATGACCGGCGTGGACGACGTCATCAAGCGCGTGCGCGACCTGCCGTCGCTGCCGGCGGTGGTGGTCGAGCTGATGGCCAGCGTCGAGCAGGAAGACATCGACACCCATGCGCTGGCCTCCAAGATCACGCTCGACCAGGGCCTGGCGGCCAAGACGCTGCGGCTGGCCAATTCCTCGTTCTACGGCATGCCGGCCAAGGTCACCACCATCCACCAGGCCATCTCGGTGCTGGGCTTCCACAGCATCCGCACGCTGGTGACGGCGTGCTCGGTGACGGCCAGCTTCGCGCCCGGCAAGGACGCCGGCTTCGACCTCGAGGCGTTCTGGCGCCATTCGATCGGCACCGCCGTCTGCGCCCGCGTGCTGGCGCCCTACTTCAAGCTCAACCCGGATACCGCCTTCACCGCCGGCCTGCTGCACGACCTCGGCACGCTGGTGCTGGCCACCGGCTATCCCGACGAATACCGCCAGGTCGGCGCGCACCGCCAGCAGCACGACTGCCAGGCGGCCGAGGCCGAGCAGGCGGTGTTCGGCATCGACCACACGGCCGTCGGCAGCGCGCTGGCGGCGCACTGGAAATTCCCGCTGGCGATACAGCGCGCCGTGGCCGGGCATCACCAGGCCGACGCCGCCGGCGCGGCGGCGACGCCGGCCACCGTGATCTTCCTGGCCAACGTGCTGGCCCATGCGCTCGACCTGTCGGAGCAGGAGGACGACCAGGTGCCGCCGCTGCCGCTGGAGCTGTGGCGCTCGCTGACGCTGAACAAGGCCGACTGGTACACCGTGTTCGAGCGGACCGAGCTGACCTTCCACGACATGTGCCAGGTGTTGACGCCATGAGCCTGACCCACCTGACCGGCGCCGGCGCAGCCGCCGACGACGCCCCCTACCACGCCATCGCGCTGTCGGAATTTTTCGACGGCCACCCGGTGCCCACCTTCGCCATCGACACGCGCCACGTGATCACCCACTGGAACAAGGCCTGCGAGCAGCTGCTGGGCTGGAGCAAGCTCGACATGATAGGCACCGGCAACCACTGGCAGGCCTTCTATCCGCGCCAGCGCCCGCTGCTGGCCGACCTGCTGGTGGCCGGCCGCCTCGACGAGCTCGAGCACCACTATCCGGGCAAGTGCCGGCGCTCGACGCTGATCCCCGGCGCCTGGGAAGCCGAGGACTTCTTCCCCAACATCGGCGCCAGCGGCCACTGGCTGCAGTTCACCGCGGCGCCGCTGCGCGACGGCGACGGCCGCATCGTCGGCGCCATCGAGACGCTGCGCGACGTCACCGAGCGGCGCGTGGCCGAGAACGCGCTGCGCAAGGCGCACGACAACCTCGAGCACGTGGTCGCCAGGCGCACCGCCCAGCTGGCCGAAGTGAACGCCCAGCTGCAGGAGGACATCCAGCGCCGCCACGAGGCCGACGCCGAGCTGCGCCGCCGCAACCTCGAGCTGACCGAGCTCAACGACCAGCTGCAGCGCGCCCAGCAGCAACTGGTGCAGGCCGACAAGCTGGCCTCGATCGGCCAGCTGGCGGCCGGCGTGGCGCACGAGATCAACAATCCGATCGGCTACATCTTTTCCAACTTCAGCACGCTCAACACCTATCTGGAACAGCTGTTCGCCATGCTTGACGCCTATCGCGAGGCCGAGCCCGGGCTGCCGGCCGACAGCGCCGGGCGGCTGCGCGCGCTGCGCGACGAAATCGACCTCGACTTCCTGCGCGGCGACATCCCGGCGCTGATGGCCGAATCGCGCGAGGGCATCGTGCGGGTGCGCCACATCGT
The DNA here is from genome assembly GCF_040369125.1 of Duganella hordei. Classification (NCBI taxonomy): domain Bacteria; kingdom Pseudomonadati; phylum Pseudomonadota; class Betaproteobacteria; order Burkholderiales; family Oxalobacteraceae; genus Duganella; species Duganella hordei. The sequence continues at coordinate 90,863 of NZ_BPWI01000018.1, read as the reverse complement.
CCAGGACCTGAAGGATTTCTCGCGGGTGGACGCCAACCAGGAATGGGTCTGGACCGACCTGCACCGCGGCATCGACTCGACGCTCAACATCGTCAGCAACGAGGTCAAGTACAAGGCCGACGTGGTCAAGGAATATGGCGACCTGCCCGACATCGAGTGCCTGCCGCTGCAGATCAACCAGGTGGTGATGAACCTGATCGTCAACGCCGCCCACGCCATCGGCCCCGAACGCGGCCGCATCACCGTCAGCACCGGCCGCGAGGGCGACGCCATGGTCTGGATCGACATCGCCGACAACGGCAGCGGCATCGCGCCGGAAACGCTGTCGCGCATCTTCGATCCCTTCTTCACCACCAAGGCGGTCGGCAAGGGCACGGGCTTGGGGCTGTCGCTGGCTTATGGTATCGTGCAAAAGCACAGCGGCCGCATCGAGGTCGATACCACCCCCGGCCAGGGCACACGCTTCCGCGTGCTGCTGCCGGTTTGCCACAGCGACAACCCGCCCGCCGAGGCCCACCAGGAGGCGCAGACATGAACCAGCCGGCGCTGCAAGCCATGCCCGAGATCAACAGCGGCGCCACGCTGCTGTGCGTGGACGACGAACCGAACATCCTGTCGGCGCTGCGGCGCCTGTTCCGCGCTCACGGCTACCGCGTGCTGACGGCCGAGAGCGGCGCACTGGGGCTGGAAGTGCTGGAGAAGGAGCAGGTCGACCTGGTCATCTCCGACATGCGCATGCCGGTGATGGACGGCGCCCGCTTCCTGGCCCAGGTGCGCGAGCGCTGGCCCGACACGCTGCGCCTGCTGCTGACCGGCTATTCGGACATCCAGTCGATCCAGGACGCCATCAACTGCGGCGAGATCTACCGCTACATCACCAAGCCGTGGGACGACAACGACATCCTGCTGCTGGTGCGCCACGCGCTGGAGCGGCGCCAGCTCGAGCTCGACAAGCAGCGGCTGGAAGCGCTGGCGCTGCGCCAGAACGAGGAGCTGAAGGCGCTCAACCAGAGCCTGGAAGCCAAGGTCGAGGCGCGCACGCGCCAGCTCAAGGTCGAGGCCGAGGCCACCATCGTCGCCAACGCCAAGCTCAAGAAAAACTTCATCACCACCATCAAGATCTTCTCGACCATGATCGAGCTGCGCGCCCACAACCAGCCCGGCCACGCGCGCCTGGTGGCCGACCTGGCGCGCCGCATCGGCGTGCAGCTGCAGCTCGATGCGCGCGAGGGCCAGGACTTGTTCGTCGCCGCGCTGCTGCACGACATCGGCAAGATCGGCTTCAAGGACGACATGCTGCAGACGCCGCTGACCATGCTGCACGGCGAGGCGCTGGGCCTGTTCCGCAAGCATCCGGCGCGCGCCGCGGAGCTGCTGATGCCGCTGGAGGAATTGCGCGGCAGCGCCGCCATCCTGCGCGCCCAGCTCGAGCGCTTCGACGGCAACGGTTTTCCGGACGGCCTGGCCGGGCTGGAGATCCCGCTGGGCGCGCGCATCCTGGCGCTGGCGGCAGACTACTACAACCTGCAGCAGGGCGCGATGGTGCAGCGCCACCTGCGGCCGGAAGAGGCCAAGTCGCTGATACTCGACGCCGGCGGCAAGCGCTACGATCCGCACGTGGTGGCCGCGTTCCGCCAGGTGATGGACGGCGACGCCGGCGAGAACCTGGGCGGGGTCGAGGTGCTGTCGGGCGAGCTGACGCCGGGCATGGTGCTGGCGCGCGACCTGGTCAGCCGCGACGGCCTGATGCTGCTGTCGACCGACCACGTGCTGGACGCGCGCATGATCCAGCAGGTGCAGGACTTTGAGACCAAAAGCGGCGGCCGCCTGTCGATCTGGGTGCGCAACGCCAGGGAGGCGACGGGATGAATACGGGCACGAACACAGCTAACAGCGCGGGAGTCGGCAAGATCTTGCTGGTGGACGACGACCCCAATGTGCTGAGCGCGCTGCAGCGCGAGCTGCGCCAGCACTTCGGCGCCGACGCGCTGCAGGTCGAGGCCTTCGGCAACCCGTTCGACGCGCTCAACCGCATCTGCGTCTGCGAGTTCGACCTGGTGATCTCGGATTTCACGATGCCGGAAATGAGCGGCGGCGACCTGCTGCGCACGCTCAAGGAAGTGGCGCCTTCGACGGTGCGCATCATGCTGACCGCCTCCACCGCGTTCGACACCGCGCTGACGGCCATCAATCAGGCCGAGGTGTTCCGCTTCGTGCCCAAGCCATGGGAGAGCGAGGAACTGGCGCAGACGGTGCGGCTGGCGCTGGCGCACCGGGCCGCGCTGCTGGCCGCGCCCACGCCGCAGGAGCTGGAGGCGCAGCGGCTGGAGGCCGAGGAGCCGGGCATCCTGGACGTGCGGCGCGACGCCGACGGCGCCATCATCCTTTGACGGCCGAGGGCGGCTGCACCGGCAGGTGCACGGTGAAGCGCGTGCCCTGCCCGACCACCGAGGCGACCTCGATGCGGCCGCCGTGGCGGTTGACGATGCCGTAGGACAGCGACAGCCCGAGTCCGGTGCCGCTGCCGACCGGCTTGGTGGTGAAGAAGGGCTCGAAGATGCGGTTCAGGTTTTCCGGCGCGATGCCGCTGCCGTTGTCGCCGACCTCGACCCAGACCCATTCGCCTCCATCGCCGGCGGCGGTGCCGGTACGGATGGTGATGACGCCCTGCTCGCGCAGCGCATGGGCGGCGTTGACCAGCAGGTTCATGAACACCTGGTTCAGCTGCGACGCCAGGCAGGTCACCGGCGGCAGCACGCCGTACTGCTTGTCGACCCGCGCCTTGTACTTGATCTCGTTGCTGACGATGTTGAGCGTGCTGTCCAGGCCGTGGTGCAGGTCGGCCACCTGCCACTCGGTTTCGCCGACGTGGGAAAAATCCTTCAGCGCCTGGACGATGTCCTTGACCCGCTTCAGGCCGTCCATCGATTCGCGCACCAGGTCGGTGACGTCCTCGCGCAGGAATTCCAGGTCGGCCTTCTTGCGCAGCGCCGCCAGCTGCGCGGCCAGCGCCGGCTGGCCGGCGGCGGCCTTGTCGTACTGGTCGATCACGTCCAGCAAGGTGACGACATAGTTCTTCAGCGAACCCATGTTGGAGTTGACGAAGCCGACCGGATTGTTGATCTCGTGCGCGATGCCGGCCGCCAGCTGGCCGATCGAGGCCATCTTCTCCGACTGCAGCAGCTGTTCATGCGCGCTGCGCAGTTCGCCGATCAGCTGCTGCTGCTCGATGCCCTTGGCCTGCAGCGCCTCCTCCATGTGCTTGCGCGCGGTGATGTCGGTCAGCGAGCCGATCACCTCCAGCGGCGCGCCGTGCTCGTCGCGTATCAGCCGCAGCGTGTCGTGCATCCACAGGTAGCTGCCGTCGTGGCTGCGGAAGCGGTATTCGTAGGCGCGCTGGCCCTCGGTGAACACCAGCGCCAGGCTGGAGAAAATGCTGGGCGCGTCATCCGGGTGGATATGGTCGAACCAGAAGTTCGGATCGGCGGTCATCTGCTCGGGCCGGTAGCCGAGCACGTGGAAGGCGTTGTTGCTGACAAAGGTCATCTTGAAGTCGCCGCTGGGCACGGTGCAATAGATGATGGCCGGGGTATTGTCGATCAAATACTGCAGGCGCACCAGCGGTGAAGCCGCCTCGGCGGGCGGTGGCGCGGACGCGCCCGGCGTATCCGACGAAAAGAATTCGAATTCTTCAAATTGCATATCGATAGCCTCGCTGCGGCGCACACCGCGGATGCGCGCAGCGCGGAGGCTGCGTTCGCGACTTTACCGATTATGCCTGAATTCCGTGGCCGCCAGTGCAAGCGCGCGCCACCGTCGTCACCAGGGCGCGCCGAAGGCGTAGTCGACGGCGGCCGGCAGCGGCTCGGGCGGCGGCGCCTCCATCCAGTCGCGCGGGTCGACGCGGTAGTATTTTTTGAATTCGGCAAACAGCTCGGCGTGGTGCGCGGCCATCTGATAGGGCTTTTCAAAGAAAGTCTCGGTGGCGACAGCGAAGAATTCGGCCGGATTGGTGGCGCCGTAGTGGTCCATCACGCTGTGCTGGCGGTACATGGCGTTGTGCCGCAGGTTGTTGAAATCGCGCGACAGTACCTCCGCCCACTCGCGGTAGCTGCCCGGATTGCCAAGGTAGGGGGCGCCGTTGGCGCGGCCCGATTCGCTGTCGAGCTGATGGGCGAATTCGTGCAGCACGATGTTGTGGCCGCGGCCGGGGCCGTGCGACACATCTTCCCAGGACAGCACCACGCGGCCGTCGTCCCAGGATTCGCCCAGCATGCTCTGGTGCGCCGGCGTGATCACGCCGCCCGGCCCGACCTCGGCGCGCGGCGCGACGAAGGCGCCGGGGTAGACCAGGATGGTGTGCAGCGCCGGATACACCTTGCTGGGCCGGTTCAGCAGCAGCAGGCAGGCCTGGCCGGCGATGGTGACGGCCATTTCATCGGTCACCTCCAGCCCTTCGCAGCCGACGAACTTCTTTTGATGCAGGAATTGCACGACCAGCCGCTGCAACTGCTGCTGCAGCTCGGGCGCCATGCGGCGGTAGGCGGGAATATTGCGCGACAGCACCGCCTGCGCCTCGGCCGGCAGGGGCCGGGCCAGGATGCGCCGCAGGCGCCAGCGTGGGTAGTAGAAAGGCAGCGCGATACCCAGCGCCGTCAGGCCGATCCAGATCAAAGCTTCCATGTGCGGCGAGTCCGTATGATGTCCAGTGCAGGCTAGGTGGGGTGCCTTATGAACATTTCAATATGCAAACAGCCGGGCATGGCCGGCTGTTTATCATACTACTGCATCATACTACTGCGACTGTCGCACTGACGGAAACGCTCAGGCCTGCTCTTCCTTCTGCTGCGATGGTGCCGAGCCGAACAGCGCGGCCACCAGCGGATCGCGCATCACCGGGCCGCGGTTGACGCGGATCGCGTAATGGGTGTCGTCGGCCAGGATGTGGAAGTGGCGGCCGCTGCCGGCCATCGCCTGTTCGCGCAGGCCCGGACGCTCCTTGCGCGGCGGCGCGCCTTCGCGCTTGGGCTGGACGATGGCGGCCAGGAAGGCGCGCACGCGGTCCGGGTCGGGGGTCAGCTGGTAGACCGCCTTGCCCAGATAGGTGGCGGTGCCTTCGACGTAGCGGGCCAGCTCGATCACGCCGGCTTCGCGCAGGTCGCGGATGTATTTGCGGGCGCCGGACGGGGAAAACTTGAGGAACCAGGCGATTTCGTCAGCCAGCATTTCATGCAGCTGCAGTTCGCCTATCAGTTTTTGCATGTTTTCGATGCGGCGCAGAGTGGCCGAGGTCGAGCGTACGCGCTCGATAGAAGCCATCGACAGCGCAGGCTTCCGGTCCAGAGGCGCAGGCGCCGGGCGCTCCACCAGCATCAGCTTGGCGGTGGTGGCCTGCATGTCCGACGAGGCTTTCATCTCGTTCTGAACCAGATGTTGAGGTTGTCTAACTGCATGCATTTGAACACTCCTTATAACAACAATTGCCGAGATTAGTGGCAGCGGATGACGTGGCGCGGTTGAAGTCGCTACAGTCTCTGCATCTGGGCTCAAGAATGCCTTTTCGCAGCGCACCAGTCTGTGCGGCAACGAACATTAGTGGCAGAACTTTGCATTAAAGGTGAGACAAGTGGCGGGGAAGTAAGTTTCACCAAGTTTCAACGAGTGTGACAAATTTGATACAGCACAAGCTTTGGTGCGCTAACGTACAGTGCGCGGGCACGATCTCCCCTACTCTTCGGTCCAACAGCGGTGCTACAACATTGCTGGCAACGAAACACCTATCAACAATCGGGAGCTAACCTGTGAATAAATCTAAGAACATCGCCATCGCCGCCGCAGCCCTCTGCGCGTCGTTCTCCGCCCTGGCTCAGGATGCGGTCATCAACCCATCGTGGTATATCCAGCCCAGCATCAACGCCATGAAGCCCGACTCGGACTTCGGCGTGGACAAGCGCGGCTACGGCGCCGGCCTCAAATTCGGCAAGGCCATCAATGAATTCTGGGACGTCCAGGCCGGCACGACCTATGCCCGTTCCCGTGAAAACGGCCAGCGCTACCAGCAGAACACGCTGGGCGTCGACGGTCTGTACATGTTCTCGCGTAAAACCTTCCGTCCATTCATCCTGGTCGGTATCGGCGCCGAGCGCGACAAGGCCAACCTGATCAATTACGCCGTGGTCAATGGCATTGAACACACCAAGACCTCGCCGTACCTGAGCGCCGGCTTCGGCTTCCAGGCCGACATCAACGAGCGCGTCGCCTTCCAGGCCGACATCCGCAACGTGCACGGCTTCATCCGTGGCAACGACTTCCCTAACAGCAAGAGCAATAACTACTATGCAACCGTCGGCCTGAACATCGCGTTCAACGCGCCGCCGCACGCGGCGCCACCTCCGCCACCGGCACCACCGCCAGCGGTCGAGCCGCCGCCACCGGCGCCCGTGACCCCGCCGCCACCACCGCCACCACCGGCACGCTTTGAAAAAGTGACGATGTCGGCCACCGAGCTGTTCGGCTTTGACAGCGCCAAGCTGAATCCGAACCAGCCCAAGCTGGACGACATCGCCAACGTGCTGAGCACCAACAGCAGCATCGACAACGTGGTCATCACCGGCTACGCCGACCGTCTGGGCAGCGACAAGTACAACCAGAAACTGTCCGAACGCCGCGCCAACGCGGTCAAGGACTACCTGGTCGGCAAAGGCATTGCAGCCAACCGCCTGAACGCGGTGGGCAAGGGCGAAGCCAATCCTATCGTTCAGTGCAACGATAAGAAAATGAAACGTGCGGACCTGATCAAGTGCCTGGAACCTAACCGTCGCGTCGAGGTTGAGCAGATCACCATCGAACGCCGCGTGCAATAAGCTTTGCGCACCAGCCCCGCCACTAACCTGGCGGGGCTTTTTTTTTATGCAAAATAAAAACATCGTCTCGGTACTGAGCTGTACCGTGTCCGAATGGTTTGAACACCGCGCCAGCAGCATGGGCGCGGCGTTGGCGTTTTACACGCTGTTTTCGCTGGCGCCCATCCTGGTGCTGGTGCTGGCCATCGCCGGCTGGTTCTACGGCCCGCAGGCGGCGCAGGGACAACTGTTCGCCGAACTGCGCGGCCTGGTCGGCGCGCAAGGCGCGGAGGCGATCCAGCTGGTGTTGGCCGGCGCCCGCAACAAGGAGGAAGGCCGGCTGGCGACCATGATCGCCGGCGCCCTGCTGCTGTTCGGCGCCACCAGCGTGTTTGCCGAGCTCAAGGCCAGCCTCGACGCCATCTGGCAAGTCCCTCCGCTGACGCGCGGCACCGCCTGGGATGTGATCCGCACCCGCTTGCTGTCGTTCGGCATGATCCTGGTGCTGGCCTTCCTGCTGATGGTGTCGCTGGTGGTCAGCGCGTTGCTGACCTTGCTGGAAAAGTTCTGGGGCAGCCACTGGGGCGACGCCGGCATGGTGTTGTCGGCGCTGAATTACGTCATCGGTTTCGTCGTCATCTCGGCGCTGTTCGGGGCCATCTTCAAGCTGCTGCCGCGCATCAAGCTGTCGTGGCACGACGTGACCATAGGCGCGATGGGCACGGCGGCGCTGTTCAGCCTGGGCAAGTACCTGATCGGCGCCTACATCGGCAACAGCGGCGTCACCAGCAGCTTCGGCGCCGCCGGCTCGATGATCGCGCTGCTGCTGTGGGTCTACTACTCGGCGCAGATCTTCTTCCTCGGCGCCGAATTCGCGCGCCAGTACGCGCTTCAGCTGGGCAGCTTGCGCCGCTGAGGCAGCGACCATGTGCCGGCCCGACGGCTTCGCCGCGCATCGTCATGTCTGCATGTTATATTGAAAGTATTGATACCAAACTCCGCAACAATATGTCGAAACCGATACGCGCGTTCGCCGCCGGCCTGGCGCTGAGCTTGTGCCCCACGCAGGTTCAGGCCGGATGCAGCCGTCCCATCATCGTGCCGCTGGCGCCGGTCGGCATCAGCGTGATCGTCAATGAAGACAAACTCAGCGGCATCTATCCCGAGGTGCTGCGCAAAATCAGCGCCCGCACCGGATGCCAGCTGAAGATGACGGCGGTGCCGCAGGCGCGCCTGGAGGCGATGTTTGAAATGGGAACGGCGGACTTGATGCTGCCCGCCATGGGCACCGCGCACCGCGACCGCTTCGGCGAGTTCGTGCCGCTGGTCGGCGCGCGCGCGATGCTGCTGTCGGTCGACGCCAAACGGCCGGCCGTGGCCGACCTGAAGGCCTTGCTGCAGCGGCGGGAACTGCGCGTGGCGGTGGTGCGCGGCAACGACTACGGCGACGAGTATCGCGCCGCGGTGGCCGAGCTGGAGCGGCAAGGCCGGCTCTTTTACGAGACCGATCCGCTGCAGGTGGCGCGGCTGCTGGACAAGGGCATCGCCGACGTGACCATCCTCACGCCGATGAGCCTGGCGTACGAGATGAAGGAAGACCGGCGGGTGCAGCATCTGCTGGAGCGCCTGCGCATCGAGGAAATGCCCGAGCTGCCGTGGGGCTACAGCGGCGCCTATATCTCGACCAGGTCGCTGTCGCCGCAGGACCAGCGCTATCTGGCGGCCCAGCTGCGCGAAAGCTTCAAGACCGACGCGGTGTGGGCCGAGTACCGCCGCTACTATCCGGCCAACGTGGTGGCCGCCAGCAGAAGGCCGCGCTAGCGCGGGGCGCGGGACAGCCTCACTCGCCCAGCAGCTCGGCCACCACTTCCATGCCCTCGACCCGCTCGGCCACCACCTTGACGATGACGATCAGCGGCACGCCCAGCAGCAGGCCAGCGACGCCCCACAGCCAGCCCCAGAACAGCAGGCTGACGAACACGGCGGCCGCGTTCATGCGGGCGAAGCGGCCCGTCATCCAGGTCGCCACCACGGTGCCGACCAAGGTGGCGATCGCCAGCGACGTGCCCATCACCAGCAGGCTCATCTGCAGCGATTCAAACTGCAGCAAGGCGACGATGCCGGTCGCCAGCATGATCAGCAGGGGGCCGAAGTAAGGCATCACATGCAGCAGCCCGGCGACGATGGCCCAGGCGCCGGCATTCTCCAGGCCGATCCAGCGCAGGGCGCCCCACATCAGCAAGGCCAGCAGGCCGTTGGTGACCAGCAGCATCAGCATGTATTTCTGGATCGACGAGTTGATGTCGTCGAGGATGTGCACGGTGATTTTCTTCTTGCTCAGCGACGGCCCGGTCAGCTTGACCAGCTTGCGCTTGAAGGTGTCGCCCGACAGCAGCAGGAAGAACACCAGGAAGATCACCATCGTCGCCTGGCTGAGAAAGCCCAGCGCGCCCAGCGAACCGGCCCAGATCCAGTCCATGACCGGCAGGGTGCCGCTGTCGGAGGCCGGCGCGGCCCTGCGCGCGGCGCGGCGGTCCTGGGCGCCGGAGGTGGCTTGCTGCAGTTCGGTGGCGACGGCCTGGATGCGCTGTATGGCGCTGGGGCCGTTGTGCATGCGGTCAGACAGCAGCTTCGACAGCTTGTGGCTGGCGCTCGGCAGTTCTTCGACGATGGACTGGAATTCGCCCTGCACCTTGTCGATGATGACCGCCGAGCCGAACAGGATGGCGCCGGTGACCAGCGTGGCGCCGACGATGCGCGGGATGCGGATGCGCTCCAGCCAGCACACCAGTGGGCTGAGCATGTAGGTGATCAGGATGCCGAGTAACAGGGGGACGAGAAAATCGCGCGACCATTGCAGCGCATAGAGAAACGACACGGTGGCGATGACGCCGAGCGCGAGGCCGCGGGCGTGGACATGCAGGGGAATGCGGGTGGTGTCGCCATCGGCGGCCACTGCGTTGATCGGAAGGTCGACTGGCTGCTGGCTCATGATGGCTCACAAAAAACTTCCGGCGCGGCACGCCCGACAGATCGGGCATGGCGCGCCGGCAGGTACTGCTTACTTGACGTGGAGGTCGTTCTTGACAGCGGTCACGCCTTTGACGCCGCGGGCGACTTCGGCCGCCTTGGCGATGTCTTCAGGCTGGGCCACGAAGCCGCTCAGCTGGACCGTGCCCTTGAAGGTCTCGACGTTGATCTCGGTCGATTTCAGGGTAGGCTCGTTGAAGATGCTGGCTTTGACTTTGGTGGTGATGACGGAATCGTCGACATATTCGCCGGTGCCTTCCTTGGTGGAGGTCGATGCGCAACCGGCCGTGGCCAGCAGCGATACGGTGAACAGGGCAGTAGCGATTTTATGTGCGATTTTCATGGCGATTCTCCTTGGAGTGATTAAACAGTGAGTTTGTCAGCCAGCAGTACTGCGAGGTTTCTGCTACCGATGTAGACGTTTTACGCGCCTTCCCCAGTGACATCTGTACGGTACCGTACACACAAATAAAATCACAACAGCGTGGCACATCGCGCTTGGTGCGTAAGCGCACAGACCCTCCAAAGCACGCTGTCTATTCTGAACTTACACTTTTTCGGGAGGACAATATGAAACACTCAACGACCTTGGCAGCACTGGTGATCGCCGGCACAGCGGTCCTCAGCGGCTGCGCCAGCACCAGCCAGGCACCCGCCTCGCAGGGCTATTACCCCAGCCAGGCTGACAACACCACCTACGGCACCATCGATTCGATCCAGGTAGTACAAGCCAAATCCGGCACCAGCGGCGCGGGCGCCGTCACAGGCGGCCTGGTCGGCGCCCTGCTGGGCAACCAGGTGGGCTCGGGCAGCGGCCGCACCGCCGCCACCGTGGCCGGCGCAGTCGGCGGCGCCGTGGTCGGCAACAAGGTGGAAGAAGGCCGCAACCAGCCGCACGAGCAGTACCAGATCAGCGTGCGCATGGATAACGGCGACTACCGCATCATCAACCAGGACAGTGTCTACGACCTGCGCGTGGGCAACCGCGTACGCCTGGTCGACGGCCGACTGTATCGTTATTAATCGCAGCAAGTCAGGTGCATAGGACCAGCACTTTTTTTAAAAAACTCAAAAAGGGGAATACAACATGGGTACCATCATTCTGATTATTCTGGTCCTGGCCTTGATCGGCGCGCTGCCGGCCTGGCCGCACAGCCGCAACTGGGGCTATGCGCCCAGCGGCATCACCGGCCTGATCGTCGTGATCCTGCTGATCATGCTGCTGACCGGCCGGCTGTAAGAGACAACTCAACCGGAGAACCATCATGACTCACTTCCACCGCACCGTCGTTGGCGTGATGATGGCCTGTGCCGCGATGCTGGCACAGGCGCAAAGCAAGACCACGCCGCCGGAAAACATCCAGCTGCAGAAGCAGGAAATGGCCAAGGGCGACCCCGCCCGCTGGTACCAGGACGACGCCAGCGTCACCGCACAGATGCGCACCTTGCGCAAGGAAATCGCGGCCGCGTTTGCCGAGGCGAATGTCGCCTGCAAAAAAGGCCCCGCCAGCGAACGCAATGACTGCCTGAAGGACGCCCGCTCGACCTACAAGCAGGACATGGCGAACGCCGCGCAAATCCGCGCGGAGAATCACTCGCAATAAAAGCCGCCTAGGCGGCCCGCTCCTGGTCGCGCATGTCGCTCCGCGCAGGCGGCAGTTCGTGCACGACCAGCGGCGTATCTTCCGTCACAAAGCTCAGCCAGCCCGCCGCATTCAGCGCGCGCAGCGCGTCCTGATAGCCCTGGTCCCAGCGCCATTCGATCGAGCCCTTGGAGAAGTTGATGTCCTTGGCCGCCATGTTCCAGTCCCGCCCGGCATAGGCCAGCCGCACCACGTGCAGCGTGCTGCCCACGCCCAGCTCGGCCAGGTCCTGCTCGCCCCGCTCGGTCTTGGCCTGCTCCGGCAATGCCGTGTACAGTTCGCGCAGCTTTTGCTGCAGCTTGTGGGTGGCCACGTAGTCGTCCAGGTGGCGCTTGGACCGCGAGGCAAAGGTCACGTCTTTCTGGCGCGTCTGCACTTCGTCCAGCGTGGTCGGCTCCTCGCCGTCGGCGCTCCACAAATCGACCATGAAACACAGCGTGTCGACGTGGTCGCTGTCGTCGAGCACCGTTTCCAGCGGCGTGTTCGAATACAGGCCGCCGTCCCAGTACAGGTCGCCGTCGATGCGCACCGCAGGAAAGCCCGGCGGCAAGGCGCCGCTGGCACGGATGTGATCGGCGTGGATGGTCAGCTGGCGGTTGTCGAAGCTGCGCAGGCTGCCGCAGGTGACCTTGAGCGCGTTGACGGTCAGGCGGATGGCGTCGGGCCCGTTCAAGTAGTTGAAATCGATCAGCCGGTTCAGCGTATCGCCCAGCTCGGCGGTACTGTAAAAGCTGGCCTGCTCGGGATCGACCGCGATGCCGGCGGCGAACGGACTCAACAGGCGCGGGCGGAAGAAGCCCGGCACTCCGCGCAGCACCGTATCCCAGGTCTGCAGCAGGATGTTGGAGCGGCGTTGCGCGTCCGGCACCTGGCGCATGTCGTAGCTGTCGCGATGGGCCACGCCGTCCCAGAATTCCTTCAGCCTGGCCAGCCGCGTTTCATGCGGATTGCCGGCCAGGATGGCGGCGTTGATGGCGCCGATCGAGGTGCCGACCACCCAGTCCGGCGCGAGCCCGTGTTCATGCATCGCCTGGAACACGCCGGCCTGGTAGGCGCCCAGCGCACCACCGCCCTGCAGCACCAGCACGACCCGCAAGCCTGCGGGATTCAATTCGGGAACTTTGCCACTCATCAGCCTACTCCAATAAAAAAACGCCGCATCGGCGGCGTTTGGGATTAATCCGGTTCCTGCTCCGGCGCGGGTTTGCGCCGCAGCAGCCAGGCCACGCCCACGCCAGCCGCCAGCGCGATGCCCAGCGCCGGCTTGACCAGGCGCTTGCGGGCGATAAACGAACCCAGGGTCAGCGCATACGGCATTAAGGTCTTGACGTTGATGCCCTTCAGCCCGCCCGGCTGCAGCAGGCCGCCCAGGCGCGCCTGGGCCATGCCCAGCGCATGCTCGACCGCACCGTGGAACATCGCATCGGGCTGCAGTGCGTTGCCGACCAGCGCCTTCGCGTGCACCACCTTGATCCGATACAGCTCGCCTTCGCGTATCAACCGCTGCTTCTCGGCATTGAACGCCGCCAGTTCCGCTTCTTTGCTCATCTGCTCTCCCGGTTACAACAGCATGTCGCGGTCGGACTTGAGTTCCGCCATGGTTGCCGGCATCGCCAGCTTGCCACTGCGGATCACGCCGCGCGCATACACCACCAGGCCGATGGCGATCAGCAGGAACACGCCGGTCAGGATCGGCAGTATGGTCCAGCCGATCGATTGCCAGGCCAGGTAGGCGACGGTCACCGAGCCCCAGGCCAGCGCGAAGCAGCAGGCCACGACGGCCAGCGCGAACGCCAGCACCAGCCGCAGCAGGTGATTGCGCACCTCCCCCAGTTCCAGCGCGGCCAGCTCCAGCCGCGTCAAAAGCAGGCCGAGGCTGTTGCGGCAGATGTTGCCCAGCGACGCGATCAGCCCCGGCGGGCGGTTCATCTCATCGGACACGATGGATTACTTGCGGCCGATGATCACACCGATCAGCAGGCCGACGCCGGCTGCGGCGGCGATCGAACGCCATGGGTTTTCCTTGACATACACGTCGGCCTGCTTGGCCATTTCCTTGCTGGCGGCCACGGCGCTTTGCTGCGCTTCATGAGCCTTGGCCAGTGCCGTGTCCAGCGCCCGCATGCCGCGGCCGCGCAGTTCTTCGGCCTTTTCGCCGGTCAGGGCGGTGGCGGCGGTAAACAATGCTTGCGCATCTTTAACCAGAGTTTTCACGTCGTTGTTCACGGTACTGATGTTTTGTTCCAGCATGATGAGGCTCCTGTTATGGTTGTGTGAAGTGAAAACTGTACAGCAAAATCACGAATATGCCTTAATCCAGCAAATCGCGCATATCGTCCGCGTGCTCTTCTTCGACGGCCATGATCTTGATCAACAAGTGACGCGTCGTCGGGTCCGTGTCGCCTATCCGTTCCACCATCTGCCGGTAGGACTCGATGGCGACCCGCTCGGCGATCAGATTGGCCTTGACCATCGATTGAACGTCGTCAGATGCATCATACTCGGCATGGCTACGTGCGAGCAATGTTGCCGGATTGAAATCAGGCTGGCCGTTCAACTGAATGATACGCTCAGCCAGCCAGTCCGCGTGTTCCTGTTCCTGGGTAGCGTGCTCCAGGAACTCGGCCTTGGCCGAGCCGTTGGACTTGCCGCTGACCGTGTAGTAGTGGCGCTTGTAGCGCAGGACGCACACCAGCTCGGTCGCCAGCGCGTCGTTGAGCATCTTGATGACGGCGCTGCGGTCGCCCTGGTAGCCGGCCGTGACCGGGCCGTCCTGCAGGTTGCGGGCGGCCGCGCGGATGGCTTCGGTATCGATGCCTGCCGCTGTGGTGGGATTGGATTCAGCCATGATAGTCCTTCCTTGGTGAGAAATTAGTGGCGGTTGGCGATCGGCGCGCCGTTTTGCGACAGCACGATCTCGACCCGGCGGTTCAGCTGGCGGCTGCCGGCGTCGGCATTGCTGGCGACCGGATAGGCTTCGCCGTAGCCGCGGGTGGCGATCTTGTCGGCCTTGACGCCCAGGCCGATCAGCGCGTTACGCACCGATTCGGCGCGGCGCTGCGACAGCTCCAGGTTGTGCGACGAGGTGCCGGTGCTGTCGGTAAACCCTTCGATCAGCACGGCGCTCTGAGGTTCCTGCAGCAGCACGTCGGCCATTTTCTGCGCGGTGCGCATGCCTTCGGCGCTCAGCTCGGCGCGGTCGACGTTGAACAGCACGTCGCTCAGCGTGATGACCAGGCCGCGGTCGGTTTGCTTGGCCTGCAGATCGGCCAGCTGCTGCTGCAGCGCGGCGTTCTTGGCTTGCTCGTCGCGCGCGCTGTTGGACGCGGCGTCGGCCTGCATGCGGGCGGCGTCGGCGTCAGCCTTGGCCTGGTTGGCGGCCGAGGTGGCTTCATTGGCCTGCATCTTGGCCGTGTTGGCTTCGGCGGTGCGCGCTTCCAGGCGGATTTCGTCGCGCTGGCGGCCCGAGTTGGCCACCTCAGCCTCGGCCTGTTTCTGTTTCGCGACTTCGCGCGCGGTGGCGATCTTCTGTTTGGCGATATAGGCCAGCTTGTCGATCTCGTCCAGGCTCTCCTTCTTCGCGGCGGCGGCGTTGGCGCGATCCAGCGCGTCGGTCGCGGCCTTGAACTCCAGCGGCGCGTTGGCGGCCACCGACGGATTGCTTTGCGCGGCCATGAAGTCGCCGCGGGTTTGGTCGAGCAGGCTGGTGGTGGTCGGCGTGGTGCTGCAGGCGGAGAACATGATCGCCATCGCGAACACGGTGGGGACGGCGTACAGTTGTTTCATGCGCAGTGTATTCATGACGTGCTCCTTATTGTTGGGTGGTGGTGCCGGCGCGGTTCAGTTCCTCGCGCAGGGTGCGGATGCTTTGCTGCAGCTCGTCGGCGGCGCTGGTGGCCTTGGCGGAATTGGCCTTGCTCTGCGCCAGCTGCGCGTCGGCCGAGGCCTGCGTGGCCAGGTCCTGCGCCGTCTTGTAATCCTTGGCGGCCAGCGCCTGGTTGGCGCGCATCAGTTTTTCGCGGGCCGATTGCATTTCGGCCGGGGCCAGGTCGGCGGCGCCGGCGCTGGTGGCATTGGCCACGGCGGCGCGCGATACCGCGACGTCGGCGGTGGCGGGGGTTTTCTCGCTGGCGCAGGCGCTCAGGCCCAGTACCGCGGCAATGGTGCACAAGATGGCAAGGCGGTGATGGATGATAGTACTCATTATTGTTCTCCTCAAAAATTCATTCGGTAGGATGATGTTATAAGCTCATGCCTAGCGGCCTTCAGTACGGTGCCGCACATTGAACGTGCGCTGCTCCCCGTACTTGGTACCGCAGCGTACAATCGAGGATTCAGCGCCCACCAGACATTCACATGACACCGCCACGCCTCCGCCGTACCCGTATCGCCCTTGCCGCCGCCGGCGTGCTGGTCGCCGTTCCCGTCGTCGCCGTCATCGTGTTGATGAACTACGACTGGAACCGGGCGCGCCCCTGGCTCAACGACAAGATCGGCGAAGCCATCGACCGTCCGTTCGCCATCCGCGGCGACCTGGCGCTGACATGGCAAAGCCAGGGTCGCGGCGATGCCGACCGCAGCTGGAGCGACTACCTGCCGCTGCCGCACCTGATGGCGCAGGACGTGCACATCGGCAATCCGGCCGGCATGCAGGCGCCGGCGGAAATGGCCGGCGTCGGCCGCTTCGCCTTCTTCATCGAACTGCTGCCGTTGCTGCAGCACCGGATCTCGATCCCGGTGCTGCGCTTCGACCAGCCGGTGGTGCTGCTGCAGCGCGACGCCGATGGCAAGAACAACTGGACCTTCAAGCCGGCCGACAAGCCGTCGCCGTGGCAACTGGATTTGCAGCGCGTGGTGTTCACCAAGGGCACGGTGCACTACATCGACGCCAAGACCCACGTCGACGCGGTCGCCGAGGTCGACACCATCAACGCCGATCCGACCTACGGCGTGTCATGGAAGGTGCGCGGCAAATGGAACGGCCAGAACATCAGCGGCGGCGGCAAGGCCGGCGCGGTGCTGTCGCTGCGGCAGCAGTCCGTGCCCTACCCGCTGGCGGCCAACCTCAACGTCGGCGGCACCAGCATCGCCGTCGAAGGCACGCTGACCAAGCCGTCCGCGCTGGCCGCGATCGACATGCGGCTCAAGATCTCCGGCCCCAGCATGGCGCGCCTGTACGGCCTGACCGGCGTGCTGCTGCCGGAAACCCCGCCGTTCGCCACCGAGGGCCACCTGACCGGCAACCTCGGCGCCCACGCCAGCCACTGGCTGTACGACCGCTTCACCGGCCGCGTCGGCAACTCCGACATCGAGGGCAGGCTGGACTTCAAGACCGGCCAGCCGCGTCCGCTGTTGACGGGCGCCGTGCAATCGAAGCTGCTGCAGTTTTCCGACCTCGGCCCGCTGATCGGCGCCGATTCCAACGCCAGCAAGCAGGCGCGCGGCGTCGAAGCGGTGCAGCCCGGCAACCGGGTGCTGCCGGTGGAGAAGTTCCGCACCGAACGCTGGACCGCGCTCGACGCCGACGTCGGCTTCAAGGCCCAGCGCATCACGCGCGACAAGGACCTGCCGATCGCCAACCTGGACACGATGATCCACATGAAGGACGGCGTGCTGTCGCTGACGCCGATGAACTTCGATGTCGCCGGCGGCCGCTTCACCTCCAACATCAAGCTCGACGGCAGCGGCAGGCTCAATCCGGACGCCATCCGCGCCGAGCTCAAGGCCAGCGCGCGCAAGCTCAAGCTCAAGCAGCTGTTCCCCCGCATCGAAGAGATGCAGGCCACGGTGGGCGAAGTCAATGCCGACCTGTCGCTGTCGGCCACCGGCAATTCCGTGGCCGGGCTGCTGGGCTCGTCCAACGGCGAGCTCAAGGGCGTGATCAACGAAGGCAGCGTCAGCAAGCTGCTGCTGGAGGAAATGGGCCTGAACATCGGCAACGTGGTGCTGACCAAGGTCATCGGCGACAAGCAGGTCAAGCTCAATTGCATGGTCACCGATTTCAGCGTGACCAACGGCCTGATGCGGTCGCGCCTGTTCGTGGTCGACACCTCGGACGCCACCATCAGCGTCGCCGGCACCGTCAACCTCGACAACGAGAAGATGGACTTGACGCTGCGCCCGGACGCCAAGGGTCTGCGCGTGATCTCGCTGCGCGCGCCGATCTATGTGCGCGGCACCTTCAAGGATCCCGACGTCAGCGTCGACAAGGGCGTGCTGGCCTTGCGCGCCGGCGGCGCGCTGGCGCTGGCGGTGATGGCGCCGGTGGCGGCCATCCTGCCGCTGGTCAATGCCGGACCGGGCGAGACCACCGGCTGCGAAGCGCTGCTGGCCCGGCAAGGGGGCAAGCCGGTGGCGCCGCCGCCGGGCCAGACGCTGCGGCAAAAACCGTCAGGCAAGGCGAAAAATTAACTTCCGCTCTGTGTGCGTTGTCGTACGGATCGACTCCGGCTTCTTCCGTAATCTGGCCTCATTGGTGCAGGCGCTACCTGCCGCGCCTTAATCAGCTAGTGAGGAGAACATCATGAAGAACATCAAGCACATCGCATCGACCGCCGCCATCCTGGCGGCCACCCTGGGCCTGAGCGCTTGCGCAGGCATGTCGAATCAGGACAAGAGCACGGCGGTCGGCGCCGGCGTTGGCGCAGTTGCCGGCTCGGTACTGACCGGCGGCAGCGCAGTGGGCACCGTCGGCGGCGCTGCAGTGGGCGGCGTGATCGGCAACCAGGTCAGCAAGCCACCACGTTAAATCCGTAAATCCGGGGTCAGATCTGACAATTGGACACGAGCTCTACCGTAGCAACCGCTACGGTAGAGCTCGTGTCCAATTGTCAGATCTGACCCCGGATTTACAGGAACACGCTGGCCATGCCGATCGCGCCGTTGTCCTTGACCAGCTCGTAGCAGCGGCAGGACACGGCTTCCAGCCCGGCCGAATCGAGGATCTCGATATTACCGCGGCTGTAGGTGATCAGCTTCTGGTTCTGCAGCGCGCTGGCGGCCTTGGTCACGCCGACGCGGCGCACGCCCAGCGCGTGCGCCAGGAACTCATGCGTCAGATGGAATTTTTCCGACTGCAGGCGGTCGCGCGTGATCAGCAGCGAACGCGCCAGCCGCGCCTCCAGCACGTGAAAACGGCTGCACACGGCGATCTGGATCGCCTGCGCCAGCAAGGTGTCGGTGTAGCGGTACAGCAGCCGCTGCAGCGACGCGGTGCGGCGGAACTCGGTACAGAAATCGGCGGCGGCAATGCGGCTGGCGCGGCCGGCGCGCTGCACCACCGCGCGCACCTGGGCCTGCTCGTGGCCGAGCGCCACCGACGCGCCTATCATGCCCTCCTGCCCCACCGAGCCCACCTCCAGCGTCATGCGGCCTTCGGCCACGGCCAGCAGCGAAATCAGGCTGTCGACGGGAAAGTAAATATGGCGGATGGTCTGGCCCGGCTCGTACAACACGTCGCCCACTTCGATCCGCACCGTGTCGCACAAAGCCAGCAGCGTGTGCTGATCGTCCTCCGGCAGGCTGGACAGCAGGCGGTTCAGCACTTGCCTGGACGGTGCATGGTCTTCATCGGACGGAGTGGAGTGAGAGGTATGCATGGGACCAGCGTAATGGCAATGATTTGCTCTGTATGTACGCTGACGCACGGAAGCAGAACATGTCTTGAGGGAAAATCCAGATATTAATCCATCATAAAAAAGGACGCCTCATGGACACCCCAACCCACACCTCCAAACAATCGCTGCACCCTGTCATGGTCATCGCCGCCGTCGCGGTGGTGCTGTTCTGCGGCGTGGGCAGCGCCGCCATCATGGGCTGGCTGCCGACTTCCAGCGCCACCGTGCCCGGCGCCGCGCCGATGCAGGGCCAGCTGTCGTCGGTGCCGCCGCCGGAACAACAACCGCAGCGGCAGCCGCAACAGCAAGCCGGCTATGCCAGCAATCTCAACAACGCCAACAACGCAGCCCCGGCCCAGGGCCAGATGGAGGAACCTGCAGCGCAACACGCGCCCGCCGTGTGCAACAGCTGCGGCGTGGTTGAATCGGTGCGCTCGATTGAACATCGCGGCCAGGGCAGCGGCGTCGGCGCGGCCGGCGGCGCCATCCTCGGCGGCCTGCTGGGCAACCAGGTCGGCAGCGGCCATGGCCGTCAACTGGCCACGGTGGCCGGCGCGGTCGGCGGCGCGGTGGCCGGCAACCAGGTCGAAGGCAATATGAAGACCACGCACAGCTGGGAGATCACCGTGCGCATGGACAACGGCAAGAAGCGCGTGCTGCACCAGTCGTCGCAGCCGCAATGGCGCTCGGGCGATCAGGTCAAAATCGTCAACGGCCAGTTGCGTTCTGTTTAAGTACGACAGCGTACAGAAGGACTGCAGTCGGCAGAAGATAATGAACTCGCATAACAACCTGAGGAGAGAATCATGCTGTATACCATCGCTGTAGTCTTGCTTATCCTGTGGCTGCTGGGCCTGGTCACTTCGTACACCGTAGGCGGCTTTATCCACATCCTGCTGGTAGTTGCTATCATCATGGTGCTGCTGCGCCTGATTAGCGGACGCGGCGTGTAGCGCCTCTCCGCCAGCATCTGAAGCGGCGCTCCACCCGACGGTGGCGCGCCGTTTTTTCATTTTCAGGAGATAACATGAAGCGTGTATTGATTTCGCTGGCCTTGCTGGCCGCGGCCCAGGTCCAGGCCCAAACCCCGGCGCCGACCATCAAGCCCGGCCTGTGGGAATTGAATAACAAGGTCAAGACCGGCAACGCGCAGACCGACCAGGCGATGGGCATGGCGCTCAAGCAGCTGGCCAACATGGCGCCGGAGCAGCGCGCCCAGATCGAGGCGATGATGAAGCAGAACGGCGTCTCGATGCCGCAGTCGGGCAGCGATGGCGGCATGGTGCTGACGGCGTGCGTGACGCCGGAGATGGCGGCGAAGAAGGAACTGCCGCTGAGCCAGAAAGGCAAGTGCACGTCGAAGCAGGAGCCGGTGGCGGGCGGCATGAACATCTCGTTCAGCTGCACCGATCCGGCCTCCAGCGGCCAGGGCACGATACGCTTCAACGGCGACAGCAGCTACACGATGAACATGAACGTCACCACCGCCGCCAGCGGCCAGCCGCAAAACGTCACGGTGGAATCGACCGGGCGCTGGCTCAGCGCCAGCTGCCCGGCCAAGTAACAAAGCTGATTGATTACTGGCTGTCCGAGAACGCCATGTAGCGGTCGCGCGCCAGCGTGGCGATTGGTCCCACCGGCAGGCTGCGTCCTTCGTAGCGGATGCACGGCGTGACCTTGCCGTAGTTGCCGGTGTTGAAGATCTCGACGGCGCTGTCCAGTTCCTCGGGACGCACGGTGCGCTCTTCGACCTGCACGCCCTCCTTCGCCAGCAGCTCGATCACGCGGGCGCGCGTGATGCCGGACAGGAAGGTGCCGTTGGCCACCGGCGTCACCACGCCACCGCCCGGCGTGACCAGGAACAGGTTGGCCGACGCGAACTCGGCCACGTTGCCGGCGCTGTCGCAGACCACGGCGTTGTCGTAGCCGCGCTGCTGCGCTTCGCGGATGGCCTTGGCGGTGTTGGCGTACAAGGCAGAGGCCTTGGCGTCGGTGGGCGCCATCGAAGGCTCCGGCCGCAGCAGCCCCGACAGGCAGGCCGAGAAGCCGGTGAACGGTGGCATCGGCGCGTCGAACAGCGTCAGCGCGAACGCGCTTTTTTCCGCCACCGGGATCAGGAAGCCGTCGGTGCCGAACACCAGCGGCCGCACATACAGCTCGGCATCGGCCGGGAATTTGGCCACGCCCTCGCGCACCAGCGCTTCCATCTCATCCACGCTCAGCGGACAGGCCAGGCCGACGCGCTCGGCGGAATTGATCACGCGCTGCAGGTGCGGGCGCAGATCCGGCAGATGGCCGCGGATCGCGCGGGCGCCATCGAACACGGACGATCCCAGCCATACGCTGTGATCCATCGCGCCATACAGTGGGGTGTTGCCTTCGCTCCAGGCGCCGTTGAAATAGGTCAGATACATGCTCGTTCCTGATGTTAGTGAGTCAGTGGAACGGGCAATTTATCACGTTTGTTCAGAATGCATGTCGCAGGCCGATGTTGATCGCCTTGTCGCCCTGTCCGGCGCTGGTGGCGTTGCCGACCGTGTAGCCGGCGCCGTTGCGGTTCTGAATCCTGGCGAAGGCGGCGTAGAAGTCGGTGCGCTTCGACAGCGCGTAGCTGGCGCCGACGGCGATCTGGTTGGCGTCGCGGTTGGCCAGGCCGCGGTCGTCCTTGTGGATGTACGAGGCCAGCCAGGTGAGCGCGCCCCTGGGCACGGCGATGCCGACAAGCACGTCGCGGCTGTCGTTGGACGGCGTGCTTTGCACCACCGCGCCGTAGGGATTGTTCATGTCCCACGGCGAACTGCCGTCGCCCTTGCTGTGGCCGTACGCGGCGTAGCCGACGAAGCGGCCGAAATTGAAATTGGCCGCCACCAGCGTGTTGCGGGCCGACTGGTCGACCGCCGGCATGGTGCCGGTGGCGTCCAGCAGATTGTCCTTGCGCTGGTGGCTGACGCTGATGTTGGCGGCGCCATGCGCATAGCCGATGGTGGCGCCGTACGCGCGGTTGACCCGGCTGTTGTACGGCGACTCGCCGAAGCTGTAGATCGCCGCCCCGCTCCAGCCGGCCTTGCTGCGCGGCGTCGCATACCTGATGGTGTTGTCGTAGCGCTTGGTGGTGTAGCCGACCAGGTTGGCGGCGCTGCCGGCCATGCCGCCGTGGAAAGGATCGGCCACGTCGGTCAGCGCTTCGTAGACCAGGTTGTACTGGCGGCCCAAGGTGACCATGCCCAGCGGGCCGTCGAGCCCGACATAGGCCTGGCGGCCGAACAGCTTGCCGTTCTGGTCGGAGGCGCCGGTATCGTTGAGTACGCCAGCCTCGAGCGTGTAGACGGCCGCCGTGCCGCCGCCCAGGTCTTCGCGACCGCGCACGCCCAGCCGCGAAGGGGAAGCGATGCCGCTGTCGACCTTGGTCCGCGTGCAGTCGCCATTGCAACCACGCTCGGACACCACGCCGGCGTCCAGCAGCCCGTAGACCTGGACTGAAGACGGCGCCTGCGCCGCCGCGGTCAGGGGCGCGATGACTGCCAGCGTGAACAAGGTGGTTTTCATAATGGCACCATGGTAGGCCACAGCCGGGTCCACCTCTGTGCGTTCGACCACTTTTACACCCATATTTGCAGCTACTTGGTTTATAGTGACATTTCATCATGCGAAAGGCGGACCGCTATGCACACGCAATATGACGACAAACGGTGTTCCCCGGGAGAGGCCATCGAACTGCTGAAGGACGGCGATTTCATCATCGTGCCGTCCGGCGCCGGCGAACCGCCCACGCTGCTGCACGCGCTGTCCGAGCAGCGCACCCGTTTCCGCGACGTCAAGGTCGCGCAGATCCTGGCGATGCGCAAATACGGCTACTTCGATTGCGACACCGTCGAGCACGTGCGCCACGTGGCGCTGTTCTTCGGCGGCGCCTCCCGCTCGGCCGGACAGGCCGGCTGGGCCGACTTCATCCCCGCCTATTTCTCCGAACTGCCAAGCCTGATCGAGCGCGGCATGGTGCCGTCCGACGTGGTGTTCTCGATGGCCTCGCCGATGGACGAGCACGGCAATTTCGCGCTCAGCCTGGGCGCCGACTACACCATGGCGGCGATCCAGAAGGCGCGCGTGGTGGTGCTGGAAGTGAATCCCAACGTGCCGTACGCGCACGGCCAGTGCCACGTCCACATCTCGCAGGTGACGGCGCTGGTGGAGAGCAACGAGCCGGTGATCGAAGTCGGCCTGCCCAAGATCGGGCCGGTGCAGGAAGCCATCGCCGGCTACGTGGCGGAGATGATCGAGGACGGCTCGACCCTGCAGATCGGCTACGGCGGCATTCCCGACGCGGTGGTGATGCAGCTGACCTCCAAGCACGACCTCGGCGTCCACACCGAGATGATAGGCGACGGCATCCTCAAGCTGGTCGAATCGGGCGCCGTCAACAACAGCCGCAAGACCTATTTGCCGAACAAGATGGTGGCCACCTTCGCGCTGGGTTCGCGCAAGCTGTACGACTTCATGCACCGCAATCCGATGCTGGAAATGCACCCGGTCAATTACACCAACGATCCCTACCTGGCCGGCCAGAACAACCAGCTGGTCGCCATCAACGCCAGCCTGCAGGTCGACCTGCTGGGCCAGTGTGGATCGGAAAGCATCGCCCACCTGCCCTATTCCGGCACCGGCGGCCAGGTC
This sequence comes from Duganella hordei, assembly GCF_040369125.1. Taxonomy (NCBI): domain Bacteria; kingdom Pseudomonadati; phylum Pseudomonadota; class Betaproteobacteria; order Burkholderiales; family Oxalobacteraceae; genus Duganella; species Duganella hordei. The sequence continues at coordinate 67,061 of NZ_BPWI01000018.1, read as the reverse complement.
GATTTCGTCCGCGCCGCCAACCGTTCGCGCGGCGGCAAGGCCTTCATCGTGCTGCCGTCGACCGCCAAGGAAGGCAGCATCTCGCGCATCGTCTGCACGTTGACGGCGGGCACCCATGTCACCACCGGCAAGAACGACGTCAACTACGTGGTGACCGAATACGGCGTGGCCCAGCTGCGCGGCAAATCCGCCCACCAGCGGGCCGAGGCGCTGATCGCCATCGCCCATCCGGACTTCCGCGCCGAGCTGCGGCAGGCAGCCAAAAAGATCTTGCTCTGTTAAGAGACGAGTTTCCTGTTGGACATTCGTATGTACGGCAGCGTACATACGAATGTCCGACAGCTGGCTATACTGCGTTGCATGATAGATATCCTCGAACGCATCGACGCACAAAGCAGCGATATCGGCCTGATGGTCGCGCTGTTCGACACGCTGCGTCCTCCACGCCCCAGCGACGGCGCGCGCGCCACCGCCAATGTGCGCACGCTGTGCCAGCTGTTGAAGGGCAACCCTGCGCACGCGCTGGCGCTGCGAAATTACGCCCGCACGCTGCTTGCCAGCCGCCGCCATGCCAGCCTGTACACCGAAATCGGCGTGCTGTCGAATGACGGTTTCTTCACCGAGCTGAAGCGCCGTATCGCCTTCCGCATGCTGCCGCCGGCGCTGGGCGACGACTACCTCAGCGACGCGCTCGACCAGGTGGTCTACCGCCGCACCGACCACATCTGGATCGCCGCCGTGCCGGCCGCCGACTGGCTGGCCCTGGTCGACGTGATCGCCATGGCGCATGACGAGGACGAGCCGGACGGCAACCTGATGCTGCCCGGCCTGCTGGAAGCGATACGCACGCTGTCCTACCGCGTGTGCGCCATCGGCCTGGAGCCGAAGCTGACCAACTTCCACACCGAGATGGAGACCTACGAGTCGCCGTTCATGGTGCAGAACTTCGAAGTCAACGCCTACCTCGACAGCTACCAGCGCATGCTGGCCGGCGAAACGGTGGCGCTGGAAGACGCCCGCCACCTGCTGGTGATGCTGGACCAATGCGACGAGGTGATCGCCAGGATCCGCAAGAAGGCGCTGAGCCAGGGCACCAGCATCGCGCTGACCTACCTGCTGGTGGCGCTGACGCAAAGCATAGACCGCCTGCGCAAGCTGCTGTTCCTGGTCGACGTCAGCGGCGAGCTGCCGGCCGCGCCGCAGCTGGAAGCGCAGTTGCCTGTAAACCTGCTGGCCGCGACCCACGTTCCGCATCAGCAGGAAGGCCCGCCGAGTCCGCGCCGCAGCGCCGCCGTGGCGCTGGCGCAGGAACTGATCACCGCGCACAACAACAAATACATGGTGCGCGATCTGCTGGGCGACAATATCGACCTGCTGGCGCGCAACATCACCGACAACGCCAGCCACACCGGCGAGCACTACGTTGCCGACTCGCGCAAGGAATTGCGCGGCATGTTCGTGTCGTCGGCCGGCGCCGGCCTGGTGATCGGCTTCATGGCCTTGTTCAAGATATTGGCCTCGTATCTGCGCGCCGCGCCGCTGGTCGAAACCTTTTTGTTCAGCATGAACTATTCGCTGGGCTTCATGTTCATCCATTTGCTGCATTTCACCGTCGCCACCAAGCAGCCGGCGATGACCGCCTCGCGCATCGCAGCCGGCCTGCAAAGCAAGGACGGCCGCAACATCGACCTCGACAGCATGGCCGAGCTGTGCAGCAAGGTGATACGCACGCAAAACATGGCGGTGCTGGGTAACCTGGCCACCGCCATCCCGACCGCGTGGCTGATCGCCATGGCCTGGCCGTGGCTGACGGGCCACCACCTGGTGTCGCCGGACAAGGCCATGCACCTGCTGCACGATATCGATCCCATCCACGGTCCGACGCTGATCTACGCGGCCATCGCCGGCGTCTGCCTGTTCGTGGCCGGCCTGATCTCGGGTTACTACGACAACAAGGCGCTGTACACGCGCTGGGCCCGGCGCGTCGCGCAGCTGCGCGGCCTGCGCTGGCTGCTGGGGCAGGAGCGGCTGGACCGGCTGGGCGTGTACATGGAGAACAACCTGGGCGGACTGATGGGGAATTTCTTCTTCGGCATCCTGCTCGGCGTGATGCCGCTGCTGGGCTTCCTGCTGGGCATGCCGCTGGATATCCGCCACGTGACGTTCTCATCGGCCAACTTTGCGACAGCCATGGTGGGACTCGACCACAATGTCAGCTGGGAACTTGTGTTGACGTCCGTGGCTGGTTTCCTGGCCATCGGCACGGTCAACCTGCTGGTCAGTTTCGGACTGGCGCTGTGGGTGGCCCTGCGCTCGCGCCAGGTGCATTTCAAGCACGGCTGGCAGCTGCTGAAGGCGCTGGGCCGCAAGTTCCGGCAGGCGCCGGTGTCGTTCTTCTTCGGCTCGGCGGAAGAAGAAGCGGCGCCGCTGGCATTATCCGACGAATCGAAAACCGCTGAAAAGGCTACAAGATGAAATCTGCACGCATGCGTTACTGGCTTCCCCTCGGCCTGATGTGCTGGGGTTTGCTGGGCGCATGCGCCTCGCTGCCGAACGTGACGGCGATGAGCGACAAGCTCGAGCCGGGCGCCGTGCCCAGCGTCAAGGGCGCCAACGGCACGCTGAGCGACGGCCGCGCCAAGGCGCTGCTGGCCAAGCGCTGGCCCAAGGCCACGTTGGACCAGCAGGCGCAGGCCGCGCTGGAGGAAGCCGCCACCGGCGTGCCCCTGATCGCCGGCAACAAATGCACGCTGCTGTTCGACGGCCCGCAAACGATGGCCGAGATGCTCAAGGCCATCAATGCGGCGCGCAACAACATCAACCTGGAAACCTACATCTTCGACCAGGATGAACTGGGCCTGAAGTTCGCCGACGCGCTGATCGACAAGCAGCAGCAAGGCGTGACGGTCAACATCATGTACGACAGCGTGGGCACGCTTGGCGTGCCGGCCGAGTTCTTCGAGCGCATGCGCAAGGCCGGCATCCACCTGATGGAATTCAACCCGGTCAATCCGGCCAAGCTGAACGGCGACAGCTGGAAGGTCAACAACCGCGACCACCGCAAGGTGCTGATCGTCGACGGCAAGATCGCTTTCACGGGCGGCATCAACATCAGCGCCACGTATGCCAAGAGCTCGCTGTTCCGCTCCAAGTCCAGGCCCACCGACAAGTCCGACGTCGGCTGGCGCGACACCCACATCAAGGTCGAAGGTCCGGCGGTGCAGGCGTTCCAGTGGCTGTACGTGCGCCAGTGGGCCACGCAGGACAAGGCCGACCTGCCGGACGCCGACTACTTCCCGCAGCCGGTGATCGCCGGCGACAAGGTGGTGCGCGTGCTGGGCAGCGACCCGGGCAGCCAGTTCGAGATCTACAAGGCCTACAGCCTGGCGTTCCAGGAAGCCAAGAAGAGCATCCACCTCACGTCCGCCTATTTCGTGCCGGACCAGCAGACGGTCGATGCGCTGAAGGCTGCGGCGCAGCGCGGCGTGGACGTGAAGATCGTGCTGCCGGGCGTGTCCGACAGCGGGCTGGTGTTCTACGCCGGCCATGGCTTCTACGACCAGCTGCTGGAGAGCGGCGTGCAGATCTACCAGCTGAAGCTGGCGGTGCTGCACGCGAAGACCGCCGTCATCGACGGCAACTGGTCGACGGTGGGCTCGACCAACATCGACACCCGCAGCTTCCTGCACAACAGCGAGCTGAACGTGGTGGTGCTGGGCGACGCCTTCGGCATCGAAATGGAAAAGGCCTTCCAGGAAGACCTGCGCGACTCGACCCGCATCACGCTGGAAGACTGGCGCCACCGTCCGTGGGCCAGCCGCGTGAAGGAATGGGCCGCCCGCTTGATGGACTACTGGCTCTAAAATACGGGGTCAGATCCTAATGCCGTTAAGTTAAGGCGATATCGCTCATCGTCATTCCCCCCACTGGGGGAAATGACTTCCCGCGAAAGCGAGAATCCATGCAGCGAGTCCGGGGCAAACTCAGTATGGGTTCCCGCTTTCGCGGGAACGACGCGCCTTAACTTAACGGCATTAGGGTCAGATCCGACATTTGGACACGAGCTCTGCCGTACTAGCTGTTACGGCAGAGCTCGTGTCCAAATGTCGGATCTGACCCCGGGTTATGGATTACGATTCGCCGGTGAGGGACCAGACGTCGCCTTCGCGGCGGAAGCGTTCGGTGTGCACCGGCTCGTAACTGGCCGTGCCGGCGATCCAGCTGTAGCGCTCCACCTGCACCATGCCGTGCTCGACGCGGATGACGTTGAAGGAATTCGACTCGCCCCTGCCGCGCGTGGAGGTGGCGGTGCCGGCCTGCACCACCAGCGCCGCGTAGCCGCTGATCTTGTAGCGCTGCGCGCTGTTGCCGGCGTGGCTGGCGTGCAAATGCCCGGCCAGCAACAAATCCACGCCGCACTCGGCAAACGCCCGCATCGCCATCGGCGCGCGGTCGACCAGGTCGTCCTGGTCGAAGTGCTCCGGCAAATCAAACGGGTGGTGGGTGACGACGATGCGCGTCAGGTGCTGATCCACCGCCCCCATGCGCTGGCGGATCTGCGCCACCTGGTCGTGGTTGATGCGCCCATCCTTGAACGTCAGCGAACGCGCGGTATTGATGCCCAGCACGGCGATCTCCTCGTCCACATATTCCGGCGCCAGGTCCAGCGTCACGTAGCGCGTGTATTTGCGCAGCGGCGTCAGGAAGCGGCTGGCGACGTTGTACAGCGGGATGTCGTGATTGCCCGGCACCACGATCTGCGGCCCCGGCAAGGTGTCGAGAAACGCCCGCGCGGCCTTGAACTCCTCGGTCTTGGCGCGCTGCGTCAGGTCGCCCGACACCACCACCACATCCGGCGCCAGCCGCGCGGTCAGCTCTTGCAGCGGCCGCAGCAAATCCTGGTCGACGCGGCCGAAATGCAGGTCGGACAAATGAACGATGGTACGCATGCTGATCTCCTCAGGCGGCCGGAACGATCACGCTCAGGGCCGCCGCCCGTGAACGATAGCACAGCGGCGGCTGCATATGCGTGACCTCGCCGTCGGTGGCCACGCGCAGCCGGTGGTGCCGGGTTTCGATCACCAGTTCCGGCGCCGACAGCACATCGAAGTCGCGCGCCTCCGCCAGCTTGCCGAACAGCGCATGCAGCGCATAGCGCAGCAACCCCAGCCGGGTCGGGTTCTGCGCGACATACAGGCACAGCTTGCCGCTGTCGAGCCGCTCGCGCGCGCCCATGGTCAAGCCCTGCAGGTATTCGTTGTTGCCGATGAAGACGAACGGCGTGCGGCGCAGATGCGCGTCGCCGTTGATTTTCAGCCGCACGCTCATGAACGGAAAACGCCGCAGCGCCGCAAACAGCGCATGGCCGAACGCCAGCCATTTGCCGCGTCCCAGCTTCTTCTGCTGCTGCTCGCGGTCGCGCACGATGTCGGGATACATGCCGAGGCTGGAATTGTTGAGGAAGATGCGGCCGTTGACTTCGCCGACATCGATCTGGCACGCCCTCCCCAGCACCGCATTGGCCACCGCTCCATCCAGGTCCAGCGGAATCTTCAGGTCCTTGGCGAAGTGGTTCAGCGTGCCCAGCGGCAGCACGCCCAGCCGGGTGCGGCTGCCGACCAGCACCGACGCCACCGCGTTGATGGTGCCGTCGCCGCCGCCAGCGACCACCAGCGGCGCGCCGTCGGCCACGGCTTTTTCGGCGCGGGCGATCATCTCGTCGCCGCTCCTGGCCAGCGTGATGTCCGGCGCGACGCCGTGACTGCGGAATTTTTCCTCCAGCGCGGCGGTCCAGCCGCCGCAATAGCCCAGCCCCGCGCTGGCATTAACGATCACCACTATGCTGTCCAGCGCATTCTCCTCGAAACGGTTTATAACGTTTTAGCTTCCCGCCGCCGTCGCAGCGTGGAAATGGCGGTGATGCAGACCGCCAGCCATGCCACGCTCTCGGCCATCGCCGCCAGCACGTCGCTGAGAAAATGGGCGCCCAGGTAGACGCGGCTTAACGCCACCAACAATACCATTGTTACGCAGCCGGCCGCCGTGCCCAAACGCACACTCCAGCCCGACCGCCCCATCATGGCGTAGCTGGCCAGCAAGCCATAGAACAGGGTCGCCGCCGCCGTGTGGCCGCTGGGGAAGCTGTAGGTCATCAGGCTCACCAGCGGGGTGTCGAACACCGGACGGCTGCGCTGGAACACATACTTGAACAGCACGTTCAGCAGCATCCCGCTCGGCACCGACACCAGCAGCGCCAGCAGCCAGTAGCGGGCCTGCGCGCGCCAGAGATACCAGCCCGCCACCGCCACCAGCAACACCATGCCCGCCACGCTGTGCAGCGCCGACACGCCCAGCATCAGGCTGGTGGCCGGCTCCGCCCCGTGCAGGTTGAACCAGTGGGAAATCCGCTGGTCCAGCATGACGATCGATTCCTGCCCCATCACATCCTCGGCCAGGTCGCCGAACACCGAGGCGGCCGCCACCAGCAGCGCCAGCCCCGCCGTCAGGTGCAGGCCGAATTCGCCGCCGGGTGACAGTCTTGCTTCGATGAAACGGATGAGTTTGCTGAAAATTTGGTGCTCCAGCCGGCTTTGCCGATGAAGTTGGGGGAAAAACCACGAAACAACGAATTTACTGTTTATTTACACAGTACCTGTTTATTCATACAGTAGTTATGCTATTCTGAACTCCTCGTTAAACGCTTCTCCCCAAAGGAAATGTCATGACAACAGTAAATAGCAGCTTCGCTTCCCGCTTCGGCATGGAATATATGCCTACCTCGTTCCTGGTGCGCATGGGCAAACGCGAAATGCTGGTGTGCCGCGACTTCCGCAAGCGTTACTACGCTGTGAACCCGATTATCGAGTGCGACACCGGCGTGCAGGCCGGCCATCTGGAGGTGCTGCTGTGCCGCCGCTGGCTGCTGATCCTGTCGAAGGCGCACTAATGGTTGCCGGTGCCAGTTGCCCGATCCAGTCGCAAGACAGGCCGGCAGACGCTGCGACCTCGCTTGCGCTCCTCACCTGGGTTTGGCAACTGGCGAGCCGTCATCAAACAGATTCGCCTCGTACCAAAGCGTCACAAACAGAACCATCACGACCGGACCAATAAACAGTCCAACCAGGCCCAGGGTTTCCACCCCGCCGAGGATACCGAACAGTACGGCCAGGAACGGCAGCCGCGTGGCGTTGCCGATCATCCCTGGCCGTACAAAGTGATCCGCCACAAACAGCACAATGGTGCCCCATACCGCCACCGCGATCGCGGCCGGTGCCGCGCCGTTGAAGGCCAGCATCGCGGCCGCGCTGACGAACGCCAGCGGCGCGCCAAATGGAATGATAGCCAGGATACCCGTCACCGCCGCCCACAGAGCGGGGGACGGGAGACCTGCAATCGCATAGCCGATGCCGATCAACACACCTTCCGCCAAGCCCACCAGCACCAGCCCGTTGACGGTGGCGCGGATCGCGGTCGGGATTTTTTCGGCGTAGCGCGCCCAGCGCTGCTCGCTGAAACAATGGCTGCCGATGGCGGTGATCTGACGGTTCAGCGCTTCGCCATCCTTGTAGAAGAAGAACAGGCACAGGAAGGCCAGGCCGAAGTCGACCAGCCGGTGCATGAAGCCGACGCCGGCCACCTTGATCATGTCGCGCGCCGAATGCAGGCCGTTGATTTCGCGGTCGGACAGCAAATGCGCCAGGCCGTGCGGTTGGCTCAGCGTGGCTTGCCACCAGTCGCTGATCCAATCGCCGACCAGCGGCAAGTGCGCCACGAAAGCCGGCACCGGTATGCCGTCGGTATTGGCGGTGACCAGATAGTTGGCCAGCTCCGGCGCCTGCCGCGCCGCCTGCGTGACACCCAGCAGCACCGGCACGATAAAGGCGGCGGCGCAGATCAAGGTCAGCACGGCGGCGGCCAGCACATCGTGGCGGCCGAAACGGGCGCGCATGCGCTGGTACAGCGGCCACGTCGCCACGCACAGGATGCCGGCCCAGATCAGCGGCAGGAAGAAACGGTGCATGACGAAGGCCGCCAGCGCTATCAAGGTCAGGGAGAATGCCGCACTGAGTAGGTCACGCTGGGTTTCGGTCATCGGAGTATCTCCTGGTAAATATTGGGGCTATGGTAAGCGCATTTCGCGCTGCCGCAAGCGGATTGCTTGCTTTTTAATTATTTTCTAAGCCTTCTCAAGCCTTCTCACACTGCGCCCGCAGGAAGTCCCGCAATTGCAGCACCGTCGGCGTAATGTGCGCGCGGTGCATGCACAGCATGTTCAGCGGCACCGGTTCGCCCAGTATGTCCGGCAGCAGGATGTGCAGCCGTCCGCTGCGGATGTCGTCGGCCAGGTCCAGCCGCGACTTGTTGGCGATGCCCAGTCCCGCCACCGCCCAGCGCCGCACCACGTCGGCATCGTCGGCGCTGCGGTTGCCGTTGACGTGGATCGTTGTCGGCTCGGCCGCGGCATCGCGATAAAAGCTCCATCGGTCATGGATCACCTCGTCCAGCATGAAGCGCAGGCAGTTGTGGCGCAGCAGGTCTTTCAACTCGCTCACTTTGTCGTGCCGCTTGATGTACTCCGGCGACGCCACCAGCACGCGGCGGTTGTCCGGCGCCAGCGGCAAGGCGATCAGGCTGGAATCCTCCTGCCTGCCGTAGCGGATGGCGATATCGACCGGCTGCCGGTACAGGTCGGACACGCGGTCGCTGATGCTGAGCTGGAAACTGACTTGCGGATACTGCGCCTGGAACTGGTCGAGCCAGGCCACCATCATATTGCGGCCCAGGTCGGACGGCAGCGATATCTTCAACATCCCGCCCAGCGTCTGCTGGCCCTGGATCAGCGCGTCGTGGCCCTCCTTCAGCAAACGCAGCGCCTCACGCGCGTGGCGCAGGTAGTGCTCGCCCTCCTCCGTCAGCCGCAAGGAGCGCGTGGTACGGGCGAACAAGCGCAGTCCCAGCTCGCCTTCGAGCCGTTTGACGGCGGCGCTGGCCAGTGCCGGCGATATCTCCAGCTCGCGCGCGGCGGCCGACAAGCTGCCCCGGTCGGCGGTACGCACAAAGACGTTCAAGTCATCTAGCCTCAGCAATTTTCGGCATTCCTTTGAAAGTGTTTCGGTGCGAGGCCTCTTTTTCTTCCCCGCGAATTAAATGATGATACTCCCATACCAACATTACCGGAGCCTTCCATGAAAGCCGTTGCCTACCGCAAGTCCCTCCCCATCACCGACGACGACGCGCTGATCGACATCGAACTGCCCGACCCGCAAGCCACGGGCCGCGACCTGCTGGTGGAAGTCAGGGCGATCTCGGTCAATCCGGTCGACGTCAAGATCCGCGCCAACATGGCGCCGGCCGACGGCGACGCCAAGGTCATCGGTTGGGATGCCGCCGGCGTGGTCAAGGCCGTCGGTCCCGACGTCACGCTGTTCAAGCCGGGCGATGAAGTCTGGTACGCCGGCGCGCTGATGCGGCCCGGCACCAACAGCGAATTGCACCTGGTGGACGAACGCATCGTCGGCCACAAGCCGAAGAAGCTGGACTTCGCCAAGGCCGCCGCCATGCCGCTGACCGCCATCACCGCATGGGAGCTGCTGTTCGAGCGTCTGGAAGTGAGCCGCGACAAGGGCGTGCAGGGCAAGTCGCTGCTGGTGATCGGCGCGGCGGGCGGGGTCGGCTCCATCCTCGTGCAGCTGGCGCGCCAGCTGACCGGGCTGACCGTCATCGCCACCGCATCGCGTCCCGAGACCGTCGAGTGGGTCAAGGAACTGGGCGCGCATCACGTGATCGACCACGGCAAACCGCTGAACGAAGAGATCGCCCGCCTCGGCCTGCCGCCCGTCAGCTATGTCGCCAGCCTGAACCAGACCGACCACCACTGGAACGCGATAGCCGAGCTGGTCGCGCCGCAAGGCAAGGTCGCGCTGATCGACGATCCGGCCGCCATCGACGTGCGCCTGTTGAAGCGCAAAAGCGTTTCGCTGCATTGGGAGTTCATGTTCACGCGCTCGATGTTCGACACGGCGGACATCCAGAAGCAGCATCACCTGCTGAACGACATGGCGCAACTGGTGGACACCGGCGTCATCAAGACCACGCTGGCCGAGCGCTTCGGCAAGATCAACGCCGCCAACCTGAAGCGCGCGCACGCGCTGATCGAAAGCAACCGCTCCAAAGGCAAGATCGTACTGGAAGGCTTTTAAGAAGCCGCCGGCGGCGCTGCGGCCGCACTCAACGCCGCGCGCTCGCGCGCCTGCTGCGCGCGCAGCAGCGCCAACGCCCGGCTGTCGTGATCGGCCAGCTCCTGCTGCATGGTGCTGGCCGACACACACGAGGTCTCCAGGATCAGCAGGAACTGCGCCTGCCGCCGCCGCAAGCCCGGCGAGCGGTAGCCGAGCTGCTCGAACATGCGGCCGATGTCGATGCAGTAGCTGCGCAACTCCCACATCGTTTTCTTGGTGACTTCGATATCGTCGCGCATGCTGAGATCGATGTCGATGAACTCGCCATGGTCCGAAAGATTGCGTATCGCCGGCAACCATTGCTCGAACTTGCCGGCGATGCGTTTGATGCGGACGATTTTCTGGTCCAGCATGCGGCAGTAGTGCCAGCACAGCCAGCACACCGGCAAGCGCGCCAGGAAGCGCGGCAGGCCTGCGGTGCGCAAGGTGGTTTCGAGTTTGCGGACGGCCTCGAGCAAACGGCGCGTGCTGTCGCTGGCGGGCGGAGAAGACATGATGTGCACTCCCGAGAGAATTCAGGAACACAGTAGCCGCCGCATCAAGCATGGCACTTGATGCGGCGTAAAGTCGCGGCAGATTTATCCGGCTTTGCGCAGCATCGCCTTGATGCCGCGAAGTCCCTGACGGATGCGGGCTTCGTTTTCGATCAGCGCGAAGCGCACGTACTCATCGCCGTACTCGCCAAAGCCGATGCCGGGCGACACGCACACCTTGGCCTCGGCCAGCAGCAGCTTGGAAAATTCAAGCGAGCCCAGATGGCGATACGCTTCCGGTATGCGCGCCCAGATGTACATCGACGCCTTCGGCTTGTCGACCGGCCAGCCCGCTTCGCACAAGCCCTTATGCAGCACGTCGCGGCGGCTCTGGTAGACCTGCACGATCTCGCTGACGCAGCTCTGGTCGCCTTCCAGCGCGGCGATCGCCGCCACCTGCACCGGCGTGAAGCTGCCGTAGTCGTGATAGCTCTTGATGCGCGCCAGCGCCGCCACCAGTTCCTTGTTGCCGACCATGAAGCCGATGCGCCAGCCGGCCATGTTGTAGCTCTTCGACATGGTGAAGAATTCCACCGCGACATCGCGCGCGCCTTCCACCTGCATGATCGACGGCGCTTTCCAGCCGTCGAAGGTGATGTCGGCGTAGGCCAGGTCATGCACCACCAGGATGTTGTGCTGGCGCGCCAGCGCCACCACGCGCTCGAAGAATTCCAGCTCCACGCATTGCGCGGTCGGGTTCGACGGGAAGCCCAGGATCATCATCTTCGGCTTCGGGTAGGTCTCGCGCACCGCGCGCTCCAGCTCGTCGAAGAAATCCACGCCGGGCGTCATGCGCACCGAGCGGATATTGGCGCCGGCGATCACCGCGCCCCAGATGTGGATCGGATAGCTGGGGTTCGGCACCAGCACGGTGTCGCCCTGGTCCAGCGTGGCCAGCATCAGGTGCGCCAGGCCTTCCTTGGAGCCGATGGTGACGATGGCCTCCGAGTCCGGATCGAACTCGACTTCGTAGCGGTTCTTGTACCACTTGGTGATCGCGCGGCGCAAGCGGGGTATGCCCTTGGAGGCCGAGTAGCCGTGCGTATCGGGACGCTTGACGGTATCGACCAGCTTGTCGACGATGTGCGACGGCGTGGCGCCATCGGGATTGCCCATCGACATATCGATGATGTCTTCGCCGCGACGGCGCGCCGCCAGCTTGAGCTCGGCGGTGACATTGAAAACGTAGGGAGGCAGGCGATCGATGCGCGAAAAGCTGCGCGGAGTTTGGGTGTCAGTCATGGATGTCTCACGTAAGCGCCCGGAACCGTCCGAGCGACGTCGATGCAATGTTGCATCGGGATCCATACTAGCCGAAGAGTTCAGCTTTTTGCAATACCCTTTTTTATACGCTGGCTTCCTTTTCCTGTTCGCTGAACCACTCGAACAGGATCAGGCCGACGATGGAGGCGATCGGCAGGAAGCACAGCGCCACGATCACCCACAAGACTGCCGAACGGCCGAGGCGCTTGGCGGCCATGCCGATGAAGATCAGGTGCAGCACCAGGCTGACCGCGATGCCGAGGCCGGCGATGATCACCAGCGGCACCGAGTCCTTGATGTATGTATTCAGCGGCGGCAGGAAGGCCGCGACGCAGATCACCCACACCACCAGCGTGACGGCGGCGGCTGCGATCGGTTGTTGGGCGCGTGCTACTTGCATGGGTTCTCCTCCAGTAGGCAAGCATGCTGCCATGAACTGATCACAAATGCAACATGGGGCTATCTGGATGGGGGAAGCTGGATGACGATGGGAGCCGGATTCAGCGCAACGAGGTCAGCGCGGAGGCCACCACGATGCTGGCGATGGCCAGCCATTGCGTCGGCGTCAGGTGTTCGCCCAGCACCGCCATGCCGGCCAGTGCGCTCAGCGCCGGCGCACCGCTGCTGAACATGCTGAAGGTGCGCGACGACAGCGTGCGCATCGACAGCATCTCCAGCGTGTACGGCAAGGCGCTCGACATCACCGCGATCGCCAGTCCGATCAGCATGTACATCGGCGTCAACAATAACGAACCCGCATACCAGGCGCCGACCGGCACGATGAACAGCGACGCCGCCAGCATCGCCCACGCGACCGACTGCCCGCCATGCATGGCCGATACCCGCTTGCCGTAGACGATGTACAAGGCCCAGCACACCGCCGCGCCGGCCGCGTACGCCACGCCAACCGGATTGAGCTGGTCGACATGGCCATGGATCGGCAGCAGGAAATACAGGCCAACGACCGCCAGGCACACCGCCGCGAAATCGCGCGGGCGGCGCGACGACAGCACCGCCACGGTCAGCGGTCCAGCCACCTCGATCGCCACCGCGACACCCAGCGGTATCAAGCTGAAGGAGCGATAGATCAGCAGGTTCATCAGGCCGATGACGCTGCCGTAGATCGCCACGTTGACGCCCTGCCGCCACGTCAGCGGCGTGCGCCACGGACGGAAGATCAGCAGCATCAGCACCGCCGCGATGCCGACGCGATAGGCCACCACGCCTTCGACGCCGATCAGCGGGAACAGGTGCTTGGCGATCGCCGCGCCGAGGTTCAGCGACAGCTGGCTGGCCAGCAGCGCAAACCCGGCCAGCAGCGCGCTGCCGCCGGCATGTTTTTTCTCTTCGATCATCTTATTTTGCCGACAGCCCCAGCTTGAGCGCGACCGGCTTGCCGGCCCCTGCGTCGGTCTTTTCCGGTGCGGCGGCGTGGGCGGCGGCGGAGTCGACACCCTCCTCCTTCAACGCGGCCAGGATCGCGGCGGCGCGCCTGGAGCCCAGCTGCGGCAAGGCGTCCGCCGGCAGCGGCTGGTTTTGCTCCAGGCGTTCCTGCAGCTTGCCGTAGAAGGCGCTGGCGTCCGCCACCTGCGGTTCGCCCTGCACCATCTTGCCCAAGCGCTGCAGCACCGGCAGTTTCTGCTGGGCGCCCGCATCGGCGGCGCCGGCGCTTTCAGCGGCCTTCTTCTGCTTGTCCAACTCGGCGGCGCCGAAGCGCTCGGCGTACAGGTCGCGCAAGGCGCCGCGCACCTTGCGCTGGCCGAGATCCAGCGGGCCGGGCTGCTCGCCCGGCGCCAGCTTGATCTCGGCACGCGTGACGATGGCGCGGCGCACGGCCTGCTCGCGCAAGGCAGCGCCATCGGCGGCCTCGCTGTACTGGCCGGGCACCGACAGTTTCAGCTGGCTTTTCTTCGCCAGGATCTGTGCCACTTGCTTGAGCTTTTCACGCTCCGGCGGCAGCACGGTGTCGCTGCCGGCGTCGAAGTCGATCGATTCCAGCTTGTCGCCGCTGACACCGAACAGATTGCCCAACGCGCGGAACGGCGATGTGACGATCTTGCTCATGATGTTGCCGATCGCCTTCCACACCACGGAGCCGTAGCTGAATTGTGGATCGTTCATATTGCCCGACACGGGCACGCCGAGGTCGATGCGGCCGTTGCTGTCCTTCAGAATCGCCAGCGCCAGCTCCAGCGGCAGCTTGAGCGCGTCCGGACTGTCGATGCGCTCGCCCAAGGTCAGGTTGTCGAGCACGATCTGGTTGTTGCCTTCCAGCTGACTGTTGCGCACCTTGTATTGCAGGTCCAGCGAGATCTTGCCCTGCGCGATCTTGTAGCCGGCGAACTTCATGCTGTAGGGCGAGGCCGACACCATGTCGACGTTCTTGAACACGACGTTGACGTCGGTGTTGTCGGCCGGGACGAACGGGTTCAACTGGCCGCGTATCCGGGCCAGGCCGAACTCGTCGACCCGTCCGTCCAGTTCGATCTGGCTGCGCGCATCGCGCTTGGATGACAGGCCGGTGATCACGCCGCCCAGCTCATAAATCTTGGCGCTGAACTGGGGACGCAAGCTGAGATCGGTGAAGTCCAGCTTGGCGTTCTGGAAGCGCAGGCGGCGCACGCGCACCGGGAACGGTTCGCTGCTTGCCGCGGCGGCCGGCTTGGCCTCCGGCGCCGGCGCCGGCGCCGCGCCCTCCTGCTTCACCAGCAGGCGCGAGGCGTTGAAGCTGCGGTCGTTCTCGATGATCAGCGTCGCATCCGGTTCCACCACGCGCAGCTCGGCGACATCCAGCAGATCCGGCGCCAGGCTGAACGCCAGCTTGTCGGCACGCACCAGTTTCCAGTGCGCGAAGCGGTCGTTGTCTTCCTCGTTCAGCGTCAGGCTGGCGACTTCGAGCGAGCCGTCGTAGCGCATCTTCGGATCGGTCTTGCCGCCGGCGCCCGTATGCAGGCGCCCCTCGCCGGAAATGTTGCCGTCGGCGATCTTCAGCTTCAGGTATTTGGACAGCAGAGGCTGCACCGGCGCGATCGCCAGCTTGCTCAGCTTCAGGTCGGTATCGACGGCGCCGGTGGCTGGCACGAGCTTGCCTTTGGCGGTCAGCTGCCCGCCTTCGCGCAGGCCCACATTGCCATGGAACGCCAGCGGCTTTTTCAGGTCGGTGCTGGCATCGGTCAGCGTCAGGTTGAAGTCTTGCAGGTTGGCCTTGATGCCGCTGCTGGCATCGTCATAGCGGGCGCCGAATTTGGTCAGCTCGACGCTCTTGATGCTGGCCGCCCAGGGCGATTCGGCCTTGGCGGGAGCCGGCGCGGGTGCAGCCGCCTTCGCGGATGAAGCCGCGCCCGAACCCGGCAAGCGGCTCAGGAAGATGAACTGTCCTTTCTTGTCGCGCGACAGGTCGAGCTGGCCGCCGTCGGCGTACCAGCGCCCGAACGTGGCGCGATGTCCGGCCAGGTCGATCGCGCCGTCGTCAAAGCCCAACTGCGTCAGCTTGAACGGCGTCATCGAGCCGCTGGTCAGCGCCAGGTTGTCGACCGAGAACGCGGCATCGGCGATGTTCAGCTTGAGAACGTCGGCGGCCGTTTCGGTTTGCAGCTGCAGGCGCAGCTTCAACTTGTCGGCATTGAATTTCAGCGCCGGGCTGACGGTTTCGTCGATGCCGGCCAGCGCGATGTCGTCCAGCGCGATCTGCTTGAGCTGCACCTTCCAGACCGGCGACGGCTCCGGCTTGGCCGCCGTTGGCGCCGCCGCTGGTGCCGGCGCTGGCTTCGCCGGCACCATCAAGCCCGCCACATCCAGTTCGCCCTTCGCATCGCGGCGCAAGGCCAGCGCGCCGCCATTCACATGCAGGCCGCCGACGACTACGCTGCGCTTCAGCAGATCCACGCCGACGTCGCTGACATCGAACAGCTTCAGCTTCACGAACGCCTCGGCGGCGCCGTCGCGCCTGATCACCAGGTCGTTCAGCGCCAGGCCGGCGCCGGCCAAGCTTGCGTCCAGCTTGCCGTCCTTGTAGGAAAACTTGTACGGCAGCTTGGCCGACAAGCGTCCATCCGCCACCACCACCCGCATGAACGATTTCAGATAAGTCGACACGCCCGGCAAGGCCACATTCTCCAGCGACAGCAAACCGCTGCCGCCGATAGGATTCAGCGCGGCCGTGCCTTTCCAGCGCAGCTTGCCGCCCAGCCCGGCATCGGCGCTCAGCGTGTAGTCGCCGTTTTCGTCCGGCAGCGTGCTCAGGTTGTTGAGCGCGAAGGCGATCGGCGCGTAGGTGTCGCTGTAGCCGGCGTGGCGGTCGTGCATATCGACCTTGCCCTGCTCCAGCGCGAAATGCTCGACGATCAGGCGCGGCATGCCGGAGTCGTTGTCGTCTTTCTTGCGTTTTTCCAGCGTCGCCATGAACTCGGCGATATTGAACTTGCCGTCCGGGGCGATGGCCAGCTGCACGGTCGGCGCGACCACGCGGATGTCGGCAAAGCTCCACGCGCGGCGCAGCACGGAGCGCCACTGCATCTCCACCTCCAGCCCGCCCACGCCGAACAGCGGCGCGCCGTTGGCCTCGGTCAGATGGAAGTCGCGGGCGACGAAGCGCAAGGTGAAAGGATTGAAGCTGACTTCACCGATGGTAGCCTTGCGCTCGAGTTCAGTCTCAACAAACTTTGGAAGCTGGCTCTTGATCACCTGCGGCAGCAACCATCCGCCTGCCAGCGCGTACACGCCCACGGCGCCCGCCACGCCTATGCCCCACCGCTTCCATCGTTTGTTCATTGCCCGCAAAACTTTTCCCCTGAAGATTTAATATTCCACAGGCAACAGTATAGCAAGCCCTTGCAGAGCTCAATTGAAGAGTGAGCAGTACTGCGTGTTGCTTTCGATATTCTGGCCCGGCGTGCCATCGGCGGCGATCACCTTGATCCAGCCGTCCGGCTTGGATGGCTTCGGCTTCTTGCCGCAATTGGTGTGCACCCAATGGATGCCGACGCCGCCATGCGTGTACAGCTGGCCGCAGGCTTCCACCCGGTCGTTGACGCGGATGCCGCTCAGCGAACCCGGCACGGTCTTCTGGTTAGGTTCGAAGCCGCTGGCAAAGACGTTGTCGATGGCGACGTCGTATTCCTTGCCATCCTGGTCGGCTTTCATGCGAATATGCGTGTGCGACAGCTCCACGCCCTTGCGGAACTGCCCGTGAGAGAACTTCGGCGCCTTGACCACCGTGCCGGTACGATAGACGCCGGCGGCGGCGCTGCACATCGCCGCTTCATCGGCGTGGGCGGCCTGCGCGGCGAACGCGGCCATCAGCAAACAACTGAGTAAAATCTGTTTCATGCAAGCTCCTTAACTGTTCGGTTCAATCATCTTACATGATCTCTATTTTTCGCTCCGTGACCTTGGCCGCGCTGCTGGTGGGCTGCGCCGCCGCTCCTCAACGCGGTCCGACCGTCGATGCCGAAATACAGCGTCTGATGACGGCGGCCAAAGTGCCCGGCTTGGCGCTGGCGGTCATCGACCACGGCCAGGT
The DNA here is from genome assembly GCF_040369125.1 of Duganella hordei. Lineage (NCBI taxonomy): Bacteria > Pseudomonadati > Pseudomonadota > Betaproteobacteria > Burkholderiales > Oxalobacteraceae > Duganella > Duganella hordei. Next base: position 49,506 of record NZ_BPWI01000018.1, on the reverse strand, counting down.
GGTCTACAGCCAGGCCTACGGTTACGCCGACGTGGCGGCCGCAAAGCCGCTGCGCACGGACACCATCATGTACGGCGCCTCGCTGACCAAGGCCGCCTTCGCCTACATGGTGATGCAGCTGGTCGATGAAAACGTGCTGTCGCTCGATGCGGCGCTGCCGGCCCTGCTGAAAAAACCGCTGCCCGACTATCCCGCGTTTGCCGACCTGAAGGACGATCCGCGCTGGCAACAGCTGACGCCGCGCATGCTGCTGTCCCACACCAGCGGCCTGCTGAACTGGCGCTTCATCAACGACAACGGCAAGCTCGATTTCAAATATCCGCCCGGCAGCCGCTACGTGTATTCGGGCGAAGGCTTGCAGATCCTGCAGATCGTGGTCGAGGAGCGTACCGGCACGCCGCTGCAAACCCTGATGCGGCAGCGCGTGTTCGAGCGCTTCGGCATGCGCGACACCAGCATGGTATGGCGCGACGATTTCGCCGGCCGCGAGACCACGCACTACAGCCGCGACGGCACGGTCATCGCGCACAAGCGCCGCAGCGGCGCCCGCGCCGCCGGATCGATGGACACCACGCTCAACGACTACGCCAGCTTCATGGCCGGCGTGCTGCGCGGCGACGGCTTGTCGGCCAAGGCGCGCGCGGAAATGCTGTCGCCGCAATTGGCGATCGTCTCGCCGCAGCAGTTCCCGTCGCACTGGCCGGGCGAGACCACGGTCAATCGCGGCATAGCGCTGTCGATAGGATTGGGCTGGCCGCTGTACAACTCGCCGCTGGGGCCGGCGTTCTTCAAGGAAGGCAACGACGACGGCACCAATAACTTCGCGCTCGGCTTCGTCCGGCCGCAGAGCGGCATCGTCATGCTGAGCAACAGCTCCAACGCAGAACGCATGTTTTTCCCCGCGGTTGAACATGTGTTCGGCAAGACTTGCCTGCCGTGGTTCTGGATGAGCTACATTCCCTACGACCGGCCCGAACTGGCGAGGTCGGGAGCACGCGAACATCCGGTCGTCAGCGCGGGCTGCGAAGGCTAAGGTTCCCCGGGAATCTGCCGTTAATTACAGGTATATTCCCAGCAGGAACTTTTCATCATGAGCGCCACCACCACGGCCATTCCCGCCTACCGGCCATCGGCATCAACCGAAACCACCACGGTGCGTTCGGCCATCATCAAGCAGATCGCGGTGCTGCAGAAACAGGAGGCCAAGCTGGGCGAGGAACTGGCCAAGCTGACCGGCAATCTGAGCACCGGCCAGATCCAGCAAAAGATCGCGCTGATGCAGCAGATCCAATCGATCGAAGACCAGATCAGCGCGCTGCAAACCGCGCTGCTGCAAAAGGAAGCCGATCGTCAGGTCACCGTGACCAGCGCAAGCAACAAAGCGCCGGCGAAAGAAAGCGCCGCAGCCGAGCCGCAGAAAGAGACCGACACCATCGGCACCGTGATCGACACCGTCGCCTGACGCGCTCAGTTCACCGGATTTTTCATCCAGTCCGCCATCAGGTCCACCACTTCTTTTTCCTGGCCGATGAAGCCGTGGTAGTGCATGGCTTCGCAAGGGTCGCCGCTCGGATTGGCCCCACCGGTGACCATCACCAGTTTCTTGACCGGCGCGTTTTTCAAACCCTTCATGATCCAGTCCACTTCGTGCGGCTGGGTAATCACACAGGCATCGCTGGCGTGGTGCACCACCAGCACCGGCAGCTTGAGCGCCGCCAGGTTCTGCGTCGGTACCGCGCCTTGCTTCTTGAACGCGACCACGCTGGAAGTCAACACCAGGCCGGCGATGCCCGCATCCTGCGTACTGCCGATCGCCACATAGGTGGCCGAGATGGTGCCGCGGCTGGTGCCCACCAGCCAGACCGGCGCCGGACTCTTGCTGCGTACAAAATCCAGCGCGGCGCGCACGTCGGCAAGATGTTTTTCGTTGACGCGGTCGCTGTAATCCAGCGCCGGCGTATCGCTGGGCAGGCCGAAGATGGCGACATTAAAGCCGTCCGCCAGGAACAGCGCCACGCTGCGCGCGAGGAAGTTGCGGCTGGTAGGCTTGCCATCGACCACTTTGCCGTAGCCGCCATTGCCGCCGGTGAACAGGAACACGGTGGCCTTGGCGCCCTCCTGCGCTTCCCAGTAGACGCTGGTTTCAACGCCCGGACGGGTTTGCACCTTGAAAGTCTGCCCTTCCGCCTGCACCGCAACGCTGCAGACCGCCAGCACGCATCCCACCACCGAACGGACCCAAGCCATCATCGCGCCTCCGAGAAAAATTGTAAAAATAACACATCAATTAATTACATGGTGTATCTATTAATTTTCCGTTTAGTGGATTTATCAACCTATGCGACATAAGTATAGTGTTTCATCGCTGGCGATTTGGCGCCAGCTCAACGATGAAAGATGAGAACGATGAAACTGATCTATGTTGCCGACCCCATGTGCTCCTGGTGCTACGGCTTTGGCAAGGAAATGACGGCGCTGATGGCGGCGCATCCGGAACTGCCGCTGGAAATCATCGTCGGCGGCGTGCGCGCCGGCGCGACCGATGTGCTCGACAACGCGGGCAAGCAGTTCCGTCTCGGCCACTGGGAGCGGGTGGAACAGAACAGCGGCCTGCCGTTCAACCGTGTAGCCTTCCTCGCGCTGGAGAACTTCGTCTACGATACGGAGCCGATCTGCCGTGCCGTCGTCACGGCGCGCCGGCTCGCGCCCGAGGCGGATTTGCTGGCCGTGTTCCGCGCGCTGCAGCGGGCTTTTTATGTCGACGGACGCGACACCACGGACGGCAGTGTGCTGGCCGGCGCCGGCGCCGCCGCGCTGACGGCGGCAGGACATGCGGTGCAGGATGAGCGGTTCTATAGCGAATGGAATTCCGCCGAAGTAGTGGCCGAGACCGCTGCCGATTTTGCCAGGGCACGGGCCTTGGGTGTACGCAGTTTCCCGGCGCTGCTGCTGGAAACGGACAAGGGAATCTTCCCGGTCAGTCCGGGATATGCCCCTTACCGCGACGTCGAACAGCAGTTGGCCACACTGCTGACCCAGCATTGACCGGCGCTGGCACGGGGGCCTCCGTCCCTGCATGGCTGAAACCTATTGCGGTTTTTCTGGATTAAGCGCTCGCAAGCGCTCGGTAGCATGGCTATTCTGGGCATTGAGTGCCAGCGAACGATTGTAGTTCTGTACGGCCAAGTCATGCTCGCTCGCGGCCTCATATGCCTCGCCCAGACTATCGTACACATTGAAACTGTCCGGATACAGCCGTGTTGCCAGGCGCAGCACCGCTATCGCTTGCGCCTTCTTCCCCACGCTCAGCAAGCCATAACCCCAACTGTTCAAGTCATCTTCCGACGGCTGGGCGATGCCCAGCTGCTTTTTGAGCTGCGCCAGTGTTTCGTCCAGATTTTCAAACCCGCTCTTTTGCGTCTGTTCGCGCAAGCGATAGGCGGCATAGCCGCCGCTGACACTTCTCAATCCGGGTAAAAAATAGCTGGCGACGATATCGATCATTTGCTCAGGTGCGGCGCCGGCAAGGTTGGTTAGTATGACGACCGCCAGATCATTTTCCGGATAAACATAGAACGCGGACCGCATGCCGCCGATGCCGGCTCTCGCCCGATACGCGTTGTCGCGGATAGCGGGCCAACCCAAGGACCATGGGCCGGCCTTGCCGTCGTTGAAGTGACCGCGCTGCCACATCTGCGTCAAGCCTGCGGACGACACCAGCGTACCTTTTTGAAGCGCAATAATCCATCGGGCCAGGTCTTCCGCCGTGCTGTTGATCCCGGCCCCGGTCCTCAAAAATGCGGGAAACTCGTCGGCCACCTGCTTCAGCGTCTTGCCGTCCGCATCGAATCTGTACGACGGCGCCTTGTCCGGAATAACGTCAAACATGTCGCCGAATCCGGTTTGCCGCATGCCCACCGCATCGAATTGCCGGGTCTGTATGAACCGCGTGAAGGGCTGGCCGCTCAGTTGATCGATGATTTTGCCGAGCAGCAGATAATTGGTCTGGTTGTAGCTATACCGTTCTCCAGGCGCGAAATCCATCGGCATGGTCTGCACCTGCCGCCATGCCGCGTCCGGACCGCCGCCAGTTGCCAGCCGCGAAGTCTGCTGGCTGATGATGTCGGGAAGGCCCGACGTATGATTCAGCAATTGGGTGATCGTCACCGCCTGCCAAGGCACCGGCAAGTCGCTGAGATACCGCGACACCGGCGCCGCCAGGTCCAGCTTCCCTTGCTCCACCAATTGCATGATCGCGACACCGGTAAAGGATTTAGTCGCGGAGTTGATGGAGAAAACACTGCGCGAGGTCACCGGTATGGAATGAGGCAATTCCGCCAAGCCGAAAGACTTCAGCATGACGATCTTGCCGCCTTTAACCACGGCAAGCTGCAAGCCCGGTATGCGCCGCTCGCGCATTTGTCCTTGCAGGTAGCGGCTGACTTGATCCTCTAGCGACTGCCCCGTCTCGGCAGCTCCGGCGGCGGCGGCCCCTCCCAGCGATGCGATAACGAAAACCGCAACACTCAAGAAGCCTTGTATCATTCTTTTCATGGAAATCCTCTTTCGCCTATGACATTTTTGTCAGCGTCGACGCGAGTGTAAATTAAGTAGAACAAAATATCTACTTAAACATCGAACAGCAGTTGAGCGGATGCTTTCTTCGCTAAGACTGCCGTTTCGTTATCGCCGGTCTCGATCGTTTTCTTCAGGAGAGTGATATGAAATACCAGGGAAGCTGCCACTGCGGTAATGTGAAGTTCGAGGCCGAAGGCGAGATCGCTTCGGCTATGTCGTGCAACTGCTCGATGTGCCAGCGCAAGGGTTCGCTGATGTGGTTCATTCCGCGCGACGCCATGCATTTGCTGACGCCGGAGGAAAACGCCAGCACCTACCTGTTCAACAAGCACCTGATCAAGCACCGCTTCTGCCCGGTCTGCGGCACGGCGCCGTACAGCGAAGGCACAGCGCCGAACGGCGACGCCATGGCCGCGATCAATATTCGCTGCATCGATGGTATCGACCTGGAGGCCATCCCGGTCCACCACTACGACGGCCGCTCGCTGTAAATAGAAAGCAAAAAACGGGAAGCCTTCGTCGGGTGGTCCTCTGATAATCGGTCATCGATTATCAGAGGACAAACACATGAGCAGCATCGCCTACACCGTTCAACCGTTATCGGCGGAATTCTCGTCGCGCGTCCGCAAGCAGGGCTTGGACGATCAGCAGCAAGCTGTGGAATACCATATCGCACAAGGAGGAGAGCCCTGCCGCGACGTGCTGCGCCGGGCCATGCCAGGTGAACGCCTGATATTGGTCAGCCACAGCCCCTTCCACCGCGCCGGTCCGTATCGCGAATATGGGCCTGTGTTCATGCTGGCGGACTCCGAAGCGCCGCCGGTGTTGACGGCGTTGCCCATCACGGGAGAGATGCCCTATCTCGGCCAACAGTTTGTGTTGCGCGCCTACTCGGTGGACGAACGCATCGTCGATGCCGCTGTGGTTACGGCAACGGATGCCGAAGCACAGCTGCAGGTTTTTCTGGCGCGGGAAGATGTGAGTGCAGTCTTCGTACGCTTTGCTGCCTACGGATGTTATGCCTGCCGTGTAGTCAGGGACAATTGATCGGCTAGCGGCCGACCGGGACGGACTTTCGCGCCGATAGCTAATATTTGAAGATTACCCGCGTGACAGGTCTATGGCAAATACGCGTACTGCAAGTGCTGACACTGGGCGATAAGGTGTGGTTCTTGGCTTATCTGCGGAACGTAAAAATGGTAAGGAACGCGCGCCTTCGGCGCGCGAGGCTGGGCGCAAAGCGCCCAGCAGTTGGACGATTCGGAGCGGGATGGCCCTGCAGGGCCATGCCCTTCGAATCTCACACTCCGCCAAGAAATAAATAAACCGCCAGATGGCGGTTTATTTTGTTTCTTGGCGGAAGCGGTGTCCGTAGGACTCTCCTATGGGAATTGGCTTAATTCTTGACTCTACCCCCGCTTTTACCCCCGTCGCCTTGTCCGCACGAGCCGAAATATTGAAACGGCTCTACAAGCCGCTGTGGCGCCATAGCACTCAGCAAGTTACAGGTGTTAAGAGCTCAAAACGCCCTTACCGATTTGGTGATCAGTATTAGTCAATCCGAAAGAAGGTTGGCTCAGAATACGAGGTGATTAGTAGGCGCGATCAGGCTTGGTGCCGCTCCGAGATGAATTATTGTTGCGCGGTATTGGGGGCAAGGCCGCGGGTAGTCGGGTCGCAGGGCCTTCTTGCGTGTGCCGGGCAGCGACTCCCTGGCACTCTGAAATGATTGACGAGATGGCACGTTTTCAATATCCAGTCAAATTGCATGTAGAGAAGTCGCGAGCCGTACATAGCATCGTGTCAAGGTTCGCAACTGTAGCGGAAGCTGTCGTCCAATGCGCGTGGCAACACTAGCGTATGGAATTGGCGTGCGCTTGCGTCGGCGCACAACGTGGCGCGTGCCGTAGGATTGCTGCTGTAGGACGCAGCATATTCCGCATTGAACACTGGCTTGCCGTTAGCGATGAAAACCTGATAGCCATCGCATTCGGCATATTCATGGCACTGTTCGTTGACGGCGAAATCGAAATCGCCGACAAGGTCGCTTAATTGTCCGGTATCGTTTTTCAATGCGACGGTCAATCCTCGATTGTGGGCTTCGCTTGCCAGGAAGCGGTTGTAATCGAGTTGCGTAGCGGCGGTAAGGGGGAAGCCACTGTTGTTCGCATAGCCGTCCACATTGTCCGGCTCGACGCCATTACACCCCTTGGTAACCGCCAGATCTAACCGTATCTGCATGATCCGCCGCACATTGGCGGAGCGCGCGTCGAGCCAACGTTCCCCCGCCCATCCGCTCAAGGCATTGCCCATGTCGGATGCCTGGAAACTGGAAAAATCGGAGCGCCAGTCCTCCGAGCTGCCAGCAGAAAAATAGCAGACTACCTTTCTTCCGCTGGCTCGTAATGCCTGGATGGTGGCAACCGGTGTGTCGAACAGGTCGATGTCATATACCGCTACTGCATAGGAAGTATTAGCCGTTCCTTTCAACTGCCACTGCCAGGTATTGGTCAGAGCTGGCTTCCAGTAGGACGATGGCAAGGTTGAAGAGGTAGCGGTGCTCGTGTTACCAGCACTTGTATTGCTGTTGTTGACGTTATTGGTGGCTGTGCCTCCACCACCGCATCCGGATATGGATGCCGACAGCAGGATCGCCGATGTGAACACGGCCGATCGTTTGCCAAGGGCTGCATATTGATCATCAGAGTTTCTGATAAACGCGAACATAATCGACCTCCATCTGTACAGGAAAAATGCTGTTGTCCACCGTGCCACCCATATCGCTGCCGATCGCCAAGTTCAGCAACAGGTATTGCGGATTGTCGAAGGGCCAACTTGCGCTCCGACTGACATTTTCGCCGCTTCCGCCACCGCCGCCGCAAGAGAACAGGCTGAAGATGCCTATCGACAGCAGGAATCGAACACGTGGTCGCATCTATTTATCCCCGGGAACAACGGGGCCAATTGTTGCATAGCTCGCTTACAGCAAGCTTGCTTGGCGAAACCGGCACCGCCATCGCTCCGCGCGGACGCAGCGCCACTGCAAGCAACGCGAACCAGGACCGTCGCCAATTGACATGCTCGCTTGAGCCCTGATGCGGACAGGGAAAAATGGGGCGCCACAGCAGCAAGGGCCCGTCTACTGTCGTGCCTGACTCATTGCCGGCCAGGTCCGCACTGCCGGTCGTTGCACTGCGGGCCGGATCGCGCGGGCGCCGGCGATACAATTCCGGCGTCTCCTGACGAATGCCTGGTACGCGCATCGACGCGATCTTTACCCTGCATGCGCAGATAACTGCCGTCGCCGGCCAGCTTCTCTATCACTTTCAGAACTGTCTTTCCATCATCGGAAGTTCGGAGCTTGTGTGTAAGAAACATCCCTGCCGCAACCGAATCTAACCCCTTCAGCTCGGAGAATTCCAGCTGGTCCAATAGCGCCATTTTTTCTGCGGCGTCTAAAAAGTTCGAGCTTGGAATTAATACGGCATGCATTCTTCCGGCAACAAGCTTACGCGCAAGCATGTCCGGATCATTGTCTTTCCACGCCCGCTTATTCAGCATCAGACGTTCGATCAACAAATCGTAACTCGGCCCGTAGTGGTAGCCGCGCACGGTATCGAGCGTCACTGAGCTGTCGATCAGTTCCTCCACAGAGCGCAACTTGATTCCAAGCGCACGCAGCGAGATCAGCATCGGCTTAACAAAATGGGTCTGGACAAATTCACCCGACCCGAGGTCGACGTCGAAACGCGTCACGGACGGGATGACATCCACGTCCCCCGAGCGGAACATGGCAAACGCGCGGGCACGCGAGACGACAAGATACTTAAAGCGGCATCCCGACCCGTGCGCGACCGCGTCGAGAAAATCGCGCGTGGTGCCGCTAATCTCGCCGGTCGGCGATATGGTCACATCGCGCCCAATCGGGCTCACCGCCACCCGGATGGCACGGACGCACCCGGTCAATTGCGTTGCTGGCGCAGCGTGAACCGGTGCGTGCGTCATTGCGATGCCGATCGCGAGAAGCGGCACACGGCACGCAGATGCGAAGACCGTCAGGCGACTACTACCCGCCTCGCTCTCAAGAATATCCATCGCTGCCACCTCACCTTCAAGCGCGCATCAACTGCAACGCCGCGACCGTCGTGGCCGATACGACTTGCGGCTCCAGAACGGCCGCGTCGTATTTTGCGAACAAGGGCTTGTTGATATTTCCCTCGGCGGTGTAATTCACCAAATAATTGCGTATTCCCGCCCAATCTCCTGTCGATGCAGGAACCGTCTGCGCGTTCACGCAGGCCGAAACACTACCATTTAAAACCAAAAGCAGTAAAGCTGCCACATTTCGGCTGTTACTCCATCTATGCAATTTCATGATCACCTCAAGAAAAGTCGGTTTGATTTTTTACTTCGAACAAGGGGGCGCCCCAGCATCGCCAGCGGCCGCCCCACAAAATAAATCGGCTCATTTTCAGAACCGGGTGCTATCGGGCATGGCCCGTGTCTCTAGAACTTCGCGCTCAGCCCGGCGACATATGTGCGGCCCCAGGTTTCAAAGCCATATATTGCATCCGGGCGTCCCAGTGCAGACCGCGTTACCGCATTCGACAGATTTTTTCCTTCAACGAAGACGGTCATGTTCTTCGCGAATTCATACGAGGCCGACGCGGTCACCCACAGGACCGGCGCAACCACGTTGGGGAAGCCCGCGACTGCATTGGACGTCTGCGTATAGCGGCCCGTATAGTCGAAGGAAATCTGGGCATTGATGCCGCGCGCCTCGTAAAGAAGGGCAAGCGACGACGCTGCCGGCGCCACGCCTTCCAGCTGGCCCGTATAGATCCCTTTCGAATAGGCCTTGGTGTTGGTTTTCGTGAACTTGGCATTGACGCCGAAACCGTTGGCGAAGAAGTGCTGCACCCCGAGTTCCAGTCCCATGACCTTGGCGTTGTCGCCGTTGACCGGGTGGGTCACCGAGTACAAGTAGCCAGGGACGCCGATGTCGACATTCGCATCGGTTTGGTAAGTGATGAAATTCTTAACCTGCTTTGCGAACAGGGCTGCCGAGAGCATCGATTTTGGCTGGAAATACCACTCGACCGACAGATCCTGCTGGACTGCTTCGGTCGGCTTCAACTTCGGGTCGCCCGTCACGCTGATTTCGTACCTCCGGGTCAGCGTATTGTCCGTTTGTGTCGGCGCCAGCTTGTCCAGCGATGGACGTGCCATCACCTTTGCGACCGCTACGCGCACCGCCAGATTCGGCTCCACCATATAGGTCAGGTTGGCCGACGGCAGCAGCTTGGTGTAGGAACCGTCTTCAGACACGGGAGAAGCGGCGCTGTACGTCACAGTCGGGCTGCTGGTGGCGACGTCTGGGGTCGGATCGACGATCGACACGATGCGATTGATCGCGCTCTTGGACGTGGTCGCGGTATGCACCAAGCGCGCACCGACGTTGCCCGACCATTTATCTCCCGAAAGGTCGAACTGCGCATAAGCAGACGAGGTCTTCTCCGTCACGTCATAGGATTGGATCGGATCGAGAACCGGCTGCGACTTGCTGGAATCGAAGATCTTTCCCGTAGGCAGACCATCGGCGCCGAGCTTCGGCTTGCCGTCGAGCCCCTTGAGGCCGGCGAAATAGGCCGGCACATCGAATTTGATGAACGTGGTCGGGAAATTTCCACCGGCGTCACGCATATAATTCGGGACCGTCATGGCACTGACGACATTCGCCCCCATCGACGCGAATGTGGTGCCGTACATGCCGCAATACTGGCACGAACCACCCGTCTGATCGTTGCCGATGAAGTTGCGCACCTTCGCACGCGACGTGCCGTTGAGACCGAAATTCAAGCCGTCCACATGCCAATCGCCGCTCAGCGCCAGGCGCCCTTCAAGCGATGCGCCGGAGATCTTATCCTTGACGTTGGTGCCGGACAGCCCGGCATAGTGCGGACCATAATCGGCATTGCCCAACTGACCGGCCGCCAGCGCGGTGGCCAGATCGCGCCCATCGGCCAACTGCACCCGGATATCCGGCAATGCGTTGTTGTTTGCGCTCCAGAAGCCGGTATTGTGGCCGGCGATGCCGGCGACGACGAAGGAATCCTTGCCACCCGAATTGCGGACCGACGTCGAACGGTACACATCGCCGACCAGTCGGAGATCGTTCGTCACGCGCCAGTCGCCCTTCCACCCGACCTGCTTGGTGTCCACGACCCGATCGGCCGTGATATTGGCCACTTCCGGAATCAAATCCTTCACCGTCATCTTCGTGACCAGGTGATCATGGATGACGACATCGGACCAGCGACCGGCAGTGCTCTTAACGTAGTAAGCCTGGTTGTAGCCGACTTGCGGCGAGTCGAGACGGGTGGCCACGAAATCGGCCGCCATCTTGAAGTTACTCGACGGCTTCCACTCGAACACGCCTGAAATCGCTGCACGCTCTTTTTTCTCGAACACGGAACCGAACGCAATGCAGCACGACGCCAGCAAATGACTCTCGTCCGGACCGATCGTGCCGTCGCCATTGGCGTCGAAGCTGCCGGGTGAATTCGCATCGAATGCGTTGTAACTCATCGAGTCAGTGCGCACTTCCCTGTTCGAATAGACGGCGCCCAGCATCACGCCCATCGTATTGTCGGCGAAGGTCTTGCTAAATACGCCAGAGAGCTTCTTGCCGTTCTTGCGCGACAGATCGTTGTGATCGCCCTCGACCCGAACCGAGCCGTGCATGCCGGGGAAATCCAGCGGCCGCGCCGAGCGCAGGTTGACTGAACCGCCAATGCTGCCCTCGATCTGGGATGCCTGCGCCGACTTCATCACGTCGGCACCGGAAATTACTTCCGACGGCAAGACGTCGAACGCGAAATCGCGGCCGTCGCCGTCGGTGGCGAGGATGCGATTGTTCAAGGTAACGATGTTGTAACCGGATCCGAGTCCGCGCACGTTGATGTACTGGCCCTCGCCACCCTTGGTGCGGGAAATCGAAATGCCGGAAATGTGCGCGAGAGAGTCGGCAACGTTGTCATCCGGAAAACGGCCCAACTCTGTGGCAGAGATCGAATCCTGGATGATCGCAGAATTGCGCTTCAAGTCGAGCGACTTGGCCAGCGCGGCCCGGGTGCCGGACACGTTGACGGTGATCAGCGGCCCTTGGCCGGCCGTTGCCTGTTGGGTCTGGTCGGCATCCGCTTTCCCGGCCACTGACGCGACCGGGACAGCCTCTTGCGCAAACGCGGCACCTAACATGGCCAGCTCGATCGCTACCGCAATGACTGTCTTCTTGAAATGCCTATTGATACTGTGCTTCATGATATCCCCTAATTATTTATTGATGTTTTGGCGCTACTAAGTTCATCATATTTCAGCACTTTCGCAATTGCAAGAAGATTTCGAAATCTTATGTTGTATTTCGATTACTTACGAATTGTGAAAACACGCTCGGCACACAATTGACGTCGCCCGGTGCCGGCATCGCCCAGCGGAGACAGGCGACCCCGTACCGCACCGCCAAATTGAAACAGAGGCGGACTTTCGTTAAATCGAAAAACGAAACGGAGACGGGGCCCTGGGCGCGCCCTTGCCGCCTGCGGCAGCATTGAAGGTTTGATGGTGCATGGTCAGCAGCGAGCAATGAGGCTACCGGCATGGGGGCACAGCGCACCCGCAGTCTGGCGCGGAAAGCGGCTGAGCGCACGCAAGCCTGCCTGGCGCGGCGGCGGCGCGCCTCGCCAGGCCCATGCCGGTGATTAACTGAAAGTATTGATAATGAAGCTTACATTTTCCTTACGCTACGAAAGTCCTCAGTATCGAAAGCATACGAAAAGCCGGGCGCCGGTCCGGCGAGCAGCCCATCATCGAAGGCGTACCGCCTCGATCAACAGCGCGTGCGCGAACGAAACGACAATCCGGTTCTTTGCCGCACTGACCTGCCCCAGAGCGACGTCGTTGACATAGTCGCGCAGCGCATAGCTTCCCTCTGACAGGCCGCGGATGTCGAGCTGGCCGGACCAATGCGTCGCGAAAAATGCAAAGTACAGCGTGCCGCCCGCTTCGATCACGTGCGCTTCCGGCTTGTCGAAACCGATGTCGTACAGCTCGCCGCGATAGATCCCTTTTGACAGCATCTTGTCGTTATAAATGGCGATCCACTTTCGCCACGCGGCCTCCTTGGCCGGCGTCAGCACGAAATTCCTGCCCGGCTGGGCGTCGGCCGGCCACGTGAATTTGGTCGACAGCACGGCACCGACGCCCAGACTGGAGGCGAAATCGTCGCCATGGTCGCTCAATTCGACATGGTCGCCCGCGTATGGCGCCGATGGCCCCATCAGCGCCTTGATGGTCTTGCCCTTGTGCCGTACCTGCCATGAAGACAATGGATCGGACGCAGGCGCCTGGTTCATATATGGCATGTTGTGGAAGGCGTAAGCGGTACCGCAGGGGCATAGTTCCATCACGGCATGCGGATTGACTTCCAGCGCCGTATCATAGATCGCCTTCCAGAAATCCGACAGCTTCTCCACCGACTCTTCCGGCCGCGCATGGTGATGCGCCGGGTTGTAGCACGGCGCCACGCCGTTCAGATGCTGCCCATCGAGCTTGATGCCTTGATAGCCCCATTCGCCTAGTATCTTGCGCACCATGTCTTTGGTGACGTCAATGGTCTTCGCGTACGCCGGACACAGGTAAAAGCTGTTCCACCACGTGATCATCTGGGGCGCGCCGTCCTTGTCGAGCAGCAGCATGTCCGTGTGATCATGCAACAGGTCGGTGCCGGGCGCGACCGCAAGCGGGGTGAACCACAGGCGCGGCTTCAAGCCCGCATCCTTGACCGACCTGACAAGCGCGCGCATGTCCTCTTCGCCGCGCGGAAACTTCTTGCGGTCGATCTTCCAGTCGCCCTCGCTGGTTTGCCAGCCATCGTCGAGCACGGCCCACTCCAGTCCGATGTCCTTGGCTTTTTGGAGCGTGCCCTCCATCAAGGCTACCGTAAAGTCACGCTCATAGCCCCAGGCGCACCAAATTGGCTGGTACGACTCTGCCGGGATGTCCGGGGCTTGCAGGCCGCGCTCGGCCATCACGCGCCGATAGCGGTCGAGCGCAGCAAAATAGTCGCCCGTATGCAATGCCAGGAAGGTATCGAACGTACTCAGCTGCTCGCCCGGCAGCAGCGTCACGGCCCGCTCGTACTCGACTGCAAGCTCGGCGCCTCCGGCGACCGCGCGCACCGGCAAGGCAACCAGCTTGGGAACGGTCTCGAGATGGCCGACGGCCAGTCCGCATTCCCGATGCCAGACGTCGGCGGCAGGCGTCCCGCCGCCGTAATCGGAAGCATTCATCCCCATGAAATTACGCTGGAAAAATCCCGCTTTCAGCGGCTGCACCCAGTCGCGCCGGTCGGCATGGCTGGCCCCGGAAAACGTCCAGAATGCAGCTTGGCCGTGTCCAGCCGGCTTCAACGTATGCGCACTGTTGGTCCAGGCCTCGACCGCGACCGGCTGCGCCCCCTGGTTCCGATACGCCACCTTCAGGACGGCAAAACCCGGATGGCGCGCGAAGAAACTCAGCTGCACGGTCTTTTCGATGCCGTTGTGCGCCAATCCGGTCAGACGATGACGCACGCCAGGGCCGTGCTGGCCGTCCACGGTGTCGACCGCCTGCCCGCTCAGCGCAAAGTCGAGCAATTGTACGGCGCCGGCCAGGCGCAGCTGCTCGCTTGGTCCGAATCCTGTCACCGCTGCGGGGCGCGCCCCGCGTTTCGAGATCACGCGGCAATGCATGCGCTCGTCGAATTCGAGCGCCATGGCCGCATCGCCGATGCGTGCGACGTGGCGCCCCTGCGGCGCGGCCGGGGCCGCCGCCGCGCCGCCCAGCTGCGCCTCGAGGGCCGTGCCGGCCAACAGTTGGAGCAGCGTGCGGCGCCGAATACCATGCCCATCGTTCATAGCAAATCCTCGTCAAGATGTCATCAAAATAGCGCGCACGCAGGTGCCGCCCTAAAGTAGTACGCACATCACACGCCTGAACCGTCGTCACGGACCATGGCACGCGCAAGGCGGCTGCAGCGTGCAGCCCGGTTCACACGAGCACGACGTCGACCCCGCGTTCACGCAGCGCGGCCACCATGTCCGGATTGGCGCCGGTATCGGTGATGATCTGGTCGATCTGCTCAATCTTGGCGATCATGGACAGGTTGCGCCGCCCGATCTTCGAGCCGTCTCCCACCGCCACCACGCGCCGCGCCACCGCGATCATCTGGCTGTTGAGGCGCGCTTCGAGCAAGTGCGGCGTCATCACGCCGATCTCCGGATCCAGGCCATCGAAGCCGAGGAACAATATATCCGCATGCAATCCCTGCAAAGCGAGCTCGGCCTGCGGGCCGCACAGCGAGTACGAACTGGGCCGCAATACCCCCCCCAGCATGATCAGCGTCACATGCGGTGCGTTGGCGAGCAAGACGGCAATATTCAAGGCATTCGTAATGACGTTGATCGACTGCAATTTCAAGGCCCGAATCTGCTTGGCGATCTCTGCCGTCGTCGACCCCGAATCGAGCACCACCGTCTGCCCTTCGCCGATGAGCTTGACCGCCGCCGCCGCGATGCGCATCTTTTCCGCGCGGTGCAGCGTCTGCTTGATACTTACCGGCATATCTTCTTCTACCCGCTGTGCCAGTGCGCCGCCCCGGGTCCTGACCACGGCCCCGATCTCGGCCAGTGCATTCAGGTCGTTCCGAATCGTCACCAATGAAATATCAAACATCAAGGACAGTTGCTCGACCGTCATCCGCTCGCGTGTTTCCACCAATTCACGGATACGCCGCCGCCGCTCCTCGACCAGCAAATCTTTTTCCTGGCCCGCGATTGCAGGTTGCGTTTCTTCGCTTGCTGAAACTTTCGATGTCGACTTCTCGATTTTCTTCATTCTTGATCTTTCCTCAGGGCGGACGGTTCCGCGCCAATTTCATGAATCCGCTGTCGAATGACAACGGGGACCGCACGACGGTCGCACCGCAAGGATGATACAGGATTGCCCCGGCGGCGCAGCGATTGCGAAAGCAATCTCCATGAAACGAAAGAATCAAAACCGGCGTCAGCGGTCCGGTTTTCGCGCCGCAGCGAGCAGCGCCTTCTGCGGCCCCCATGCCTGCGGATATTGCTTGCGCGCGTTCAGATAGAACAGCTTGTCGACGACCGGCTTGGGCAAGGCCAGACCCTGCACCGGCGCGTCGAGCTCGGATACCGTCATCATCTCGGCGGTATTGAAGTAGCGCCAGTCTTTGAGCCAGACCTTGTGAACCGCGGCCACGAAATCCGCGTCGGCCTGGGCCGCCGATTGCGCCATGTCGGAGCCGTACATGATGCGGTCCTGATACTTGATGAAAAAGCTGCGCACATGCTCACGCGCGCGGTTCGACTGGTATTGCAGCTGCCCGACCCGGGCCGCCAAGTCGACGTTGGCGCCGGGGTTGCGGTCGAGAAAATGGGCCAGAACGTCCACATCCCACTCGAGCGAGGCCAGGTGCACGCCGACGAAGCGCATGCCCGGGTGCTTTGCAAGCATGGCATCGCGCGCCGCCATCTGCTGTTCGTAGCTCGGCATTTCGGGATGCAGATACATATGATATTGCGGGTGCGCACGGAAGTAGTCGCGGTCGTTGTTGACCGTCATCCGGTCCAGCGCAAGCCAGCAGTTCTTGGGCTCGCCCTGATGCCCGAGCAAGGTCTGATGGTGCCGTTCCAGGTAGGCAAACAGCGGGTCGAAGCGTGCGTCGTCGATCATCACCAGCTTGCCGTCGGCGCCCTTGAGCTCCATGCCGATGTTCTTCCACAATTTGATGCCGACCGCGCCATCGGCGAAGGCGGCGTCGACATCGCGCAACATCGTGGCGCGCCAGCCCGGCTGCCCGAAACCCTGAGTCGACACGGTCGCGGCGAAAGCCACGTCTTGTGGGAATGCGTGGTGGAGCGCCGTCGCAACGCGTTGCTGCAGCGCCACGGGCGGAAAATCCCGGTAGTCGACATTGATCGTCAGTACCTTGAACCGGTCCCTGTGTGCCAAGGCCATGAAGGCGCTGGCACCGCTGTGCAGATGCATATGAGCGTCGATTTTTTGAACAGCATAGAAATCCCTCATCGTGTAATTGTCCGCGCCGACAGCATTCAACGGCAGCGCCAGCAGCGAAGCCAGTCCAAGGACGCGCATGGTAAATGTCATAGGTATTCCTGTTCAAATCAACTGCGGTTGGGATGGGGCCGGGATACTTGTGCCGATTCGACTGCAAGACGCGCCAGCGCATCCGGGCCAAGCGGCATCATTGCGCAGCGCGCCGCATACAGTGCCGCGCCCAGGGCGGGCGAAAATGCAGGGGGGCTCAACTGGTAGCGCGCGCCCCTCGCCGAAAGCGCCATCTTGAACGGCACCAGCAGCAATTCCTCGCTGTCGAACACGCCCCCCGAATATGACACGCGCGTGGTCTCGCCGCGCGGCACATGGAGCGCATTCCACACCGCGTCAACCAGCTCAACGAGCTCCCCGGCAGCGGCGCCGAAAATCGTGCGCGCCTGCCAATCGCCGCCCAGTGCAGCTTCGCTGACCAGGCGGGCAAGTTGCGCCACCTGACTGCGCTCGCTGTTCATAGTGCCGTACACCTCACCGCACAGATCGAGGTCGTCCGCCAGCGCGAATTGTCGACGGAACAATTCATACAACAGGGTGCGGCTGGCGCGCCCATCGCTCATGCGCGCGTACAGAGTCAGGCCGGCGCGTCCTATCCAATAGGCCGAACCCTCATCGCCGAACAATTCGCCCCAGCCGCCTGCCCGCGCGCCCAGTCCGCCCGATTCGCCGTAGGCCATGGAACCGGTTCCCGCGATCACGCTGATGCCATCCTCGCACCCAAGCGAGCCGGCCCAGCTGCAAATCATATCGTTGCCGCAACGATAGCGTGCATGGCCGAGTATTGCGCCGGGCAGGGCGTCAAGCGTACCTTGCAGCGCGCTGTCTTCACCGTAGGCCGGCAAACCGAGGAACACGAAATCGAGCGCATCGCGATCCACGCCAGCCGCGGCGAGCACGGCGGCGCTACCCTTGGCCAGATTCGCCGCGACGCCGTCGAGTCCGACTTGAAGGTGGTAAAGACTACCCTCGCTGTGCACGCCCAGAATGCGGCCAGCTGCATCGATCAAGACGAACTCGGTTTTTGTTCCGCCGCCATCAATCCCGAGGAACATAAGCGCCCTCACTTTCGTATGGATAAATCGTCACACCGCTAACGACGCGGTTGACGGTACCGGACACGCTCGGGGTATCGGGACGGATACCGAGCGCGAGCGATTGCAGGAAGGCGAACATTTGGCCGAACACAATCAACGGCAACGCCAGCTCGACGTCGCTGGCCGCGCTCACATGACGCAACAAGAAACTGTCGTCGCACTCGCGCAGGTCATCGCGCGCGCTCAGCGCCAGCACCTGGCCGGCGCGGCGGTCTGCCCTCAATTCGCTCAGCAGATCGAGATCGTAGCGACGTGCCAGCGGGTCGTTCGACAGCATGACCACGACCAGCGTGGAGGCATCGATAATGCACTTGGGACCGTGCCGGAAGCCGAGCGTCGAATCGAACAACGCGACGACCTGGCCGTCGCTCAACTCGAGCAGCTTGAGTGCGGCCTCGCGCGCCAATCCCTTCAGTTCGTTGCTGCCGAGGTAGACCACGCGCTGGAATCGCCGGGCCACCAAAGCATGGAGCAGCGGGAGTGCGCGTCCGATCATGTCGGTGACACAGGCTTGCAGCGCCGATGCCGCTTGGGCGCCATCCTCGATCACGCCGAACGCGAGCGCCGCCGCCAGCAGCATCGAGGTAAAGCTGGTCGTCATCGCAAAAGCACGGTCGTGGGTCTCGTCCGGCAGCAGCACCGCCAGCGCATGTGACTGACCCTGCGTCAGCCGGTACAGCATGCCGTCCGCATTGCAAGTAAACACCAGGTGGTAGATCTGCGTGACGCACTGATCGGCCAGCTTGACTGCAGCCACGCTCTCCGGGCTGCTGCCCGAGCGCGCGAACGACACCAGCAGCGTCGGCACATTTTCTTGGAAGAAGCGCTCCGGCCCGGACACCAGGTCCGTGGTCGGCACCGCCTCGACACGCAAGCCGGTCTGCTTGAGCATGGCCGGCGCCAGACAGTCGCCGATAAAGGCAGAACTGCCGGCGCCGGTCAGCACGATGCGCAACCCCGGCAGCGCCAGCAGCGGCGCCAAGAATTGCGCCACTGCGCCCCGGCGCCAATCGGTCAAGTTTTCTATTTTCCCCCACACGATGGGCTGCTGCAGGATTTCGCCCGCAGTCAGCCGCCCGCCTCGTGCGGCCAGGTCGGCGGGATCGATTCCCAGGATGTCGCGGTTTGTATCTAGCATGCTTCCAGCTCCATTGAAACCGCGTTCGCGGTACAGGCGTTCATATACTGGCGCAGCACAGTCGCTACGCCCTCTCTCAGCAAGTCGCGCGGCGCATTGTGCAGACGGCCGTCGCGCACGGCCCGGTATTGATCCGGCATGTATTGACTCAGCAGCGACAACGGCGGCGGCGCCTGCTCCAGGTTGGCCAGCAGCAGCGCCTGCGCTTGCTGGATGGCCGGATGCGGCCAATAGTAGCGAATGCGATCGCTCAGGCTGAACTGCTGATCGAAACGCTCCCTGCTTGGATCGCAATAGTATTTGCGCCAGGATTCCGGCTGCGCCTGCATCACGCCCAGCACCACGTTCTTGAAGTCGGCGCCCCGGCCCGGCCCGAGCATTTCGCGCTCGATGTCGGCCAGCGCCCACAGCGTTTCACGCAGCGCAAACGTGACGCCCGGCCCCACTTTCAGGATCGCGAAATGGTCGCGCACCAGCGCGCGCAGGTTGCGGGTGGTCTGATAGTCGGTCGAATGCGCTTCGTACACCAAGGTCGGCTCCGATTCGATGAATCGGCTCAATTGAATGGCGCGCTCCGGACGGTAGTCGATCACCTTGTCGTGGTCGAATTCGACGCCTGGCTGCACCACCAGTCCGATCACACGCGGCCACACCGCATCCAGGCCGGCGAGCGCGAACGCCGCGCGGTGCGCGGCGATGGTCGCCGCTGCCGCGCTCGGAGTGGTCAGCGCCAGTTCCTGCAAATCCTCATGCGCGCCGCCCGGCACCGGCACTTCGGTGCCGACCACATACACGGGGGCTGCGCCGCCGCGGCGATGCCACGCGCGCTCGGCCACGGCGCACAAACGCGCGGCGCGCTCGGCGACGACCGTGTCCGGCAGCTGCGCAGGATCGCCGGAGCACGACATCGAGCAATCAAGATGGATTTTCCGAAAGCCCGCCGCCACATACGCGTCGATCAGCACCTCGGACTTGCCCATGGCGATGGCGGCAGGCTCGCCCTGCCAGCAATTGGGCCCCAAGTGGTCGCCGCCAAGCAGCACGCGCTCCGCCGGGAAGCCGACCACGGCTGCGATGCCGAGCACGAAATCGCGAAAACCGGTCGGCGTCATGCCGGTGTATCCGCCGTACTGGTTGACCTGGTTGGAAGTCGCCTCGATCAATACCGGCGCGCCGCAGTCAGCGCCCACCCTCAGCGCCGCCTCGATCACGAGCGGATGCGCGGAGCACACCGAGTAAATGCCCAAGCCCTCTCCTGCCTTGTGGCGCCGTACCAGCTCCAATAGTTCTTTCACAATAGACTCCAAATCGAATGAATTAAACGTACATCAAGCTGCGACTGGCTCTTCGGGTTGCAGCGCGAGGAATAGCGCGGCCGCCAATGACAGGCCGATACCAGCCAGTTTGTAGCCATTCGGCATGGTCGCAACCCAGGCCATCGAAATGATCGTCGTCAGTAGCGGCGCTCCCGCGTTGACGAGCGGCGACACCACCATCGCCTTGCCATAGCGAAAGGCATACACCAGCGTCAGCGCTCCTATTGCATTGAGCAACTGCGTCGCGCCGGCCAGATAAGGTCCGTCGAGTCCGTAATTGATTGGCCGCGAGAAATCGGTCATATATAGCGCGATGGGAACGAACAGCAGGCCGCTGACGGTCATATAAAAGAAAATGCTTTCGGCGTTCATCGTTGCATTAGCCAACTTGATGAAATAGGCCTGCAATCCCCACGCCGCGAGCACGCCGATGGCCAGCAAGAACCAGGAACCATAGACATGCGCGCCCTGTCCCGGCGCGTAATCGAACAGCGGCAGGGCACAAATCGCCAGCGCGATGCCGACCACACCCATGGCGCCGGTACGCTCACCTAGAAAGGCATAGGACAGTGCAATGGTGATCACTGGCGACATCGAAATGATCGGAAAGATCAGATAGGTTGGCCCCTCCTTGACTGCATAGAACAGGACCATCTGCCCGCCTGCGCCAAGGGCGCCAATTGCCAGACCGAGCAGGCACGAACGCGCGTCCCACCTGAGGCGCCAGCCTGTGCGCGCCATGACGAATACGGCGGGAGGCACCATCGATATGGCCCATACGACGTAGACCAACGTTTCCGGAAATCCGTTCTGACCCGGAAAGCCCGCAAATGCCCCCCAGACCCCCCACAAGAATGTGGTGATCAGGGTATATGTCAACCAATTCGTCATCTTCATTATTCCCTCCTGCAATTGTGAGACTTGCATCGTTAGACGTAACGTCCCGGCCAGAACTTGATTGCATCACCACTTGCAACAATGCGCCAGGGTCATGCGATCGACAAAGCACATCTTTGGACACCTTTTCGAAATCACTTTCGCAAACGATTCATTGCTATATATAAACGCAATGCCGCCGACCTGGGAAAGACGCAGTTTTCATAGAAGAAGAATGGCAAAAGCAAGTGCATGGCGCTATGTTAGTTGAACGAAATGAAAATAACAAGTAACTTTCGATACCTTTCGCAAAATAAAGCGAATACGCGCATTTGGAAAAAAGGCCAGGCCGCCACACTCCGAACAGAAAATCGCGCTACTGATCATCGGCTTGAAACTCGCCCCCGAAGAGAAGGACTGTTTCATTTCGTTTGCAAACTCTCCAGCTAGTACGACACACGACGAAGTTCGTTCAAGATAAACGCAAGCGCAGCAGGTCAGACTGTAGCCGCGGCCCGGCGCTCGTGCCTGGACTGCGCACGATAGTTGCACTGCGACATCGCCGGCGGGCTAGAACGCACTACTGCTCCCTTACCGCTGGTTGCCCACGCGGCCTAGCCCCAAAAAAGAGAATCGGCCTGCCCCAATGCGCAGCAAACATTAATATCTGGGCGAAGGGTCAGGCGCGCGAATCCCAGAGTGATGGAATGCTCCAGAATGGCATGTATTCGTGTCATCCGACGAACAATGAGAAAACACCGTGGATTGCTGGCGACGAGGCAAAGGCGAGTGGTAAATACCAAGCGACCTCACTACACTGCTTGCGAAGTGCCAGCGGCGGAAGTGCAAGTACTCTGGCGACTTGGACATCTAATAGGGCGGCCGTGGAAGCCCGGCGCTCACACCGAATTTGGCGAAGCACATGCCCACGAACAATGAGGGCAATGCCGCCAGTGACGCTGACCGCAGTGGTGGAGACGATGATTGAATACCTGATTCAGGATCCGCCCGACGCAGAAAAACATTGCATGGCTGGGTTCGATTCCTTTTGGCGAATGATTGCCTGATTCTTGACCGGCGTTTGACTGGCTGGACACACTTAGAGGGCCTACCGGCTTCGATTACGGGGCGATGGCGAAGCAGGTCACCGAAGGGCTATCGCTCGCCAGCCTGATGATTCTGGCGACGGGCTGCGACGCAGTCCTAGAGCAGAAGGCGTGTCGCGTGTTCGCCCCTCGGGGCGCCCTGATGCTGGGGACCGCGCGCACCAAGGATGAGGTTACGGCGGCATGCGCGACGTTTCCCGCTAGCGGGCTCTGAGGCCCTTCGTCGGTGCGACGGCGCGTCACGGCGGTTACGGCAGACGGTCACCGGCTCGACGCCATCATCTGCAACGCGGGCATAATGATGCTGCCGAAGGTCGAGAATTTGCACGGCTATGAGCTGCGGTTCTTCACCAACCACATCGGACGCTTCATGCTGGTAACGGGTCTGCTCGAGCAGCTTAACGACGAGGCCAGGTAGTGATGCTCAGCAGTAAGGGCACCGGAGAGAGTACCAGCCGTTGACGGCCTGCGCTCAGTCGAAGATCCCCAACCTGCTCTTCGCCAGAGAACTGCAGCGGCGATTCGCCGACACAAAGAAGACCGCCTACGCGGTGCACCGCGGCGTAGTCGATACCAACCGCGCCCGCAATCTGGGGCCGGTGCACAGTCGGGTGCTTGCGGCCATCGGCCCCTATGAAGGGTGGTTGTCGCATGCCACACCTTAGCGTAGCGATGGCGTTTTCCGTACAATTTACCCACCTTTGCTGGCAACACGCTACAGCAACGAAATCATCGCCGCCCAGCGCCGGGAGCCATGCCGCACGTCTATGGCAACGGGGCTGTGTGTGAATCGGAGAGAAGCCAGTCCAAATCCGTTCGCGCATGATCTCCCGGGTCAAACAACGGGAATGTAACCGAGCCTTACAACTGATACAGCTTCTGCATAGTTGTGTCGTTCTGTAGACCTTAAGATGAAATCTCGCAACGCAACGAGGAGAATTTCATGGAATACCAAACCGCTCCAACAACATCCCGACCCCACCCACTGATGCTCGGCGCGGCAACCTCCGTCATTCTCGTCAGTTTGCTCGGCGCCGCGGCGATTGCTGGGATTCTACCGACGTCCCATGCCAGCGTTCTACCGCAAACCGGTACCTATCCCGAGCTTGCGCCTGTCGCGATACGTAGCAATGCCCCGATCCGATACATGACGCCGGACGGACAGATGCTGGAGGCGGTGCCCGCCGGTCAATTACTCGCTCCCGTTCAGCCTGCGAGCCCTGTGCATGTTGCACAGGCTTACCAACCGGCGCCAGTGGTCCACCATAAGGTCGCTCATCATTATGCGCAGTCTAACTACAGCCAATCCGCACGCAGTTATGAACAGCCCAACAGAAATCAACCGCATCCGATTCGAACTTATGTGAGCGACATGCATCCTGTTGGCACAGGCGTAGGTGCTGTCATTGGTGGCTTGCTGGGGAACCAGGTCGGGGGCGGGAACGGCAAGAAAATTGCCACAGTTGCCGGTGTCCTGCTCGGCGGATATGCGGGCAATGAAGTGGCCCACAATCGCAATCCACTGCCGTGGTAACGAAACGAGGAACCATCATGGTTACCAAGACCTTGAGCTGGGTTATTTTCCTTGCTATGCCGATGCTTGCAAATGCCGCCGAGTACCGGATAGTTGAACGTCCACGTCAACAATGCTGGAACGAGCAGGTGGCGGTGCGCTCGTCCGGATCAGGGTATGGCGGCGCCGTGATCGGCGGGATTGCAGGAGGTCTGCTCGGAAATCGGATTGGCAAAGGCAACGGGCGGGCGGTTGCCACCGCCATTGGTGCGGCAACCGGTGCTGTTGCCGGCGATCGAATAGGCGACCGTTACCCTGCGTCCCCATCATATCAAACGGTTGAGCGCTGCAAAACCGTGGTCGATCATGTTCGCGTTCCGGTCTTCTATGAGACCGAACCCGTGTATGGGCCAGTTGCGGTCTATCACTACCGGGAGTACTACGTTGCGGATCAGCCCAAATGGCGCAGGCATTCAAAGCATCACCGGGACGATGACGATGATGATGATGATGACGATGAGGATCACGGACGTGGCCGTCACCACGATGATGATTAATTTCTACAATTCAAACCCCATCCGCGAGACGACAGTATGAACAAATTATATGCAATGGTGGCGCTTTCAACGGCCGTGCTGACTGGCTGCGGAGGCGGCGGCGACTACGGGGCGGAAATCGACGTGCCGCAGACGCCTGTCGCTCAACCCATCTACGAATATTTGCGTTACCCCACAATATCCGGCCTGGAATTCTTCAATAGCGTGAATCCGGCGATTTCCCACTTGACCGACGCACGCGGAACGTATTTTGGCTATGCCGGAGGCGACACGGTCACGTTCATTCTGGGCGACATCGTGCTATTTGCGATGCCCGGTTATTTGGCGCTACCCTACGGATCGCTTTACGACGGCGCAGCCTATTCAGATTCGCTATTGCGCAACGATACGGCCGTCGAAAATCTGATGGCATTCCTGATGACGGTTGACGATGATGGCGACTATCGGAATGGCATTCAAATTGCTCCGACCGTGCGTATAGCTGCGCGTGGACTGCATATTAATTTTAACCAAACGGTGGCTGCGTTCTATTCCGATCCGGCGGTGCAATATGCGGTGTCCGTACTTTCCGGAAATACCCTGTATGGTACCCGTATCCTTCCTTCGCCGGCGCAAGCGCAGTATGCACTGCGCACTCCGTAGAGGTGCAGATAGGTTAGCTCCCAAGCGTTTGGGCCGGCTCCCGCGTAGGCACACGTACTGGATCTGGCCTACGTCGCTCCAGCTGCCGGCAAGGCGCTGGCTTGGAGAAGCTGGGCGCCACTTAACGTGAAAGAGATGAGGCCGCAGGCGTAGCAACGCTTCTGAATCAATGAGCATTCGCTCGCCCTGTGCGGCGATTGCGCTGTGTGTGCCAGCGAGCCGTGGCGTGACCGCCGGCCATCAAGACGGGGCGTCGATTTGCGATTGAAGGTAGTTGGGCAGGCCCACCTTGTCGATCATGTCGATCTGGGTTTCCAGCCAGTCGATATGTTTTTCGGTGTCCTCAAGGATATCGTGCAACAGGTCGCGCGACACGTAATCTCCGACCAACTCGCAGGCTG
The DNA here is from genome assembly GCF_040369125.1 of Duganella hordei. Lineage (NCBI taxonomy): Bacteria > Pseudomonadati > Pseudomonadota > Betaproteobacteria > Burkholderiales > Oxalobacteraceae > Duganella > Duganella hordei. The sequence goes on along the minus strand of NZ_BPWI01000018.1, from coordinate 24,093 downwards.
CGATGCCTTCTTTGACGGTCTTCTGGGCCGTCAGTTCCAGCTTCAAATCGCATTCCAGCATCTCGGGCGTGGACTCGCCGATCTTCATCGCTGTCCGGGCGGCCACACGCTAAGGTTAAGTCCCAAGCCGGTTGATGGCGGCAAGGATTGCCAGAAGTACCGCGGTCAGTTCTGGCCCCGATGCCCCGCCATTTTCCGCGTACAGGCGGCGCTGGGATTCGCCCAGGCGCCGCAATTCGTGAATGATGTGCTGGTCGCCCACCGCCCGCGTTTCGCGCGCCAGGGCGCAGCTGCGCAGGTAGTCGGGGACGGTCTTGACGACGGCGGCAGCGCGGGCCTGCAGGTCGCTTAACTCCTCGGGCGAAACGCGAACCATGACCAGTTTGCTCTTGCGGCGCTGCTCGATCTTGGCCATGGTCGCATGCTCCTTCTTTAGGCTGTTCCGGGTCTCGGGGCGGAGCCCTGAGCAGGGAGGTAGGCAGGCGTAGGGAGTGCAACGACTGGAGCTTGCCGGTTGCTAGATCGCCGCGAGCGGCGGTATAGCAAACCCTACCCTGTCCCTTCTAAAGAGGCCAAGATCGAGCACAAGTTTGCTGCCCTATCGTGCAAAGATGCGAATCATTTTGTGACAGTTGTGAAATCACTTTCGTGCACGACTGTGAACCACCTTTGTACACGCTTGCGAACCACTTTCGTGCACGAATGCGAACCATCTTCGTACACGGCCACGAACCAATTTTGTGCACGAATGCGAACCTTTTTTTACAGCGTGAGGACCACTTCGCGCACTTATGCGAACCACCTTTGTACACGCCTGCGAACTACTTCGTGCACATAAGCGAACCGTTTTTGTACACCCCTGCGAACTACTTCGTGCACATAAGCGAACCGTTTTTGTACACGCCTTCGAACCGCCTTTGTACACGCCTGCGAACACATTCACGCTCGAATATGAAGCACTTTTGTACACGCCTGTGAACCGCTTTCGTGCACGACTGCGACCCACATTTGTGCACATCTGCGAATCACCATTATGCACGGCTGAAATCTACCCTTTTTGCGCGGCCGCGACGATATTGCAATCACACACGGCTTGCGTGCATAGCAGCTCTGTGACTGCGCATCGGGAAAATGTGCCTTGGAGGGCATCCAACTCGCTGGACCATGCAGTCGACCGGCAACGTTCGCTCCGTAGGACCCGAGCCAAAAACATGATGAAATTCAGCGAAATCGCATGCGAATCAATCCCGCAGTCGAATTTCCCCTCGACAAACTTGACCCTGCACAACACATGAATTCCACAGACGTTCAAATTAGTCATTTCCATTGCTGAGCGGATCTGCTGGCTGCGCTTTCTGATTCATTTCTTCGTGTTCCGCATCAAAACGAGATGTGGTTTCGCCTTGGGAGTTCCATACATGGATATGAACGACCTACCCATCGACTTGGGCAGCTTGACCGACGCGAACCGGCCCATTCGCATGCGCCTGACGAACGAAAAAGGCGTCGTTGATGATGTCCTTCTGCTCAAGCATGTAAGCGGAGTGGAAGCGATTTGCGGCGGGATCGAGTACTCCTTGCTGTGCGTGTCCACCAAAGCGGGCATGCCGCTCAAGCAGTTCCTGGCCAACCCTGTCGAACTACAGTTCGTGACCGATTCCGGCGGCTTGCGATCAGTGTGCGGCATCGTAAGCGGTGTCATTGAAGGCCAGGGCGACGGCGGCTTGGCCACCTACCAGTTGATCGTGCAAGATGCCTTTTCTCTGCTTGAGAAGACGTGCAATACCCGCGTCTTTCTCAATGCCAGTGAAGTCGATATCACCAACATCGTGTTACGGGAATGGCGCGAAGCCAATCCGGTCGCCGCGCGTGCATTCAATTTCGACCTGGGCCATCTGAGGAGTTACCCGACGCGCAAATTCACGCTGCAGTACAACGAATCGAGCGCAGCATTTCTGCGCCGCTTATGGAAACGGCGCGGCATCGCATGGTTCATTCAACCCGGTGCGGCCACGGACAGGGGAAGCGGCGAGACACCCGTTCATACCCTGGTTCTATTCGACGACCCGATGTCACTCAAGGAAAACGCGGCAGGCACCGTTCGTTTTCACCGTGACGCCGGAACTGAAAAGCGCGACAGCATCACCAACTGGCAGGCGGTGCGTAACCTCACCGCCGGAAATATCAGTCGCCGTAGCTTGGACTATGCACAAGCATGGTCAATGGGAAGTGAGTACATCAGCCGCAACGACCAAGGCCCCCTTGGCAATCAATTCGCCGCCAGTCTTGATGATTATTTGATTGATGTACCACACGCGGGCGATAGTAAAGACGACTACTGCAACCTGGCCGCGCTGCGCATGCAGCGCCAAGAGTATGAATCCAAATTATTTCAGGGCGAAGGCAGCGACCGCAACATGTGCTGCGGCCAATGGAATGCCATCACTGGCCACCCCGAGATCGATTCCCACCCAGCCAATGAACGGGAGTTTGTCATCACGGAGCTGCGCATCGAGGCCGAAAATAATCTGCCGAAAACGCTCGACGACCGTGTGCGCCGACTGTTTTCGCTGAACCACTGGCGTAGCGAAAGCGAAGGTCTCGAAGAAGCCAGTGCCGAACGGGATGTACGCTATACCAACCGTTTTACCTGCGTGCGGCGCGGCATACCCATCGTGCCCGCTTACGATCCGCGTATCGATCTGCCGCGCACCGGTGTGCAAACCGCGACCGTTGTCGGGCCGGTCAACGAAGAAATTCATTGCGATGAAATGGGCCGTATCAAAGTGCGCTTTGCGGCATGTCGCCCGAAGGACCACGAACACGCACAAGGCGCGGGGGCATCTGACACTGACCGCGACTCACCCTGGCTGCGCCCGGCCGGCATCTGGGCGGGTAATCGCTACGGCATGATCTCCCTGCCCCGCGTAGGCGATGAAGTTCTCCTCATCTTCCTGGGCGGCGACCCGGACAAGCCGATTATCATCGGCAGCGTCCATAACGCCAAACGGCCCGCGCCGTCCTTCAGTCACACCAGCATACTGCCGGGAGATAAATATTTGTCCGGTATGGTGACTTGCGAAGGCAAAGGTCAACGCGCCAATCAGTTGCGTATGGACGACACGCCGGGGCAGATCAGCGTGCAACTGGCCAGCGAACACGGTCAGAGCCAGCTCAACGTTGGCTTTCTGACCCATCCCCGGCGCGACAGCAAGGCAGCCCCGCGCGGTGAAGGGTTCGAACTGGCTACCAATGAAAGCGGGGCCATCCGCACCGCCAAGTCGCTGCTGATCTCCGCCTGGAAGCGCCTGGACGCCTGCGCCAACCAGCTAAGTTGTGAAGAACACCTGGCGTTGATGCAGGACTGTCTCGACCTATTCAAATCACTGGGCCAGTACGCCGCCGAACATCAGGGGCTGTCGCTTGATCCGGCGCCACAGGCGGAGCTAAAGGGCGATGTTGGCGCTGCCGCCGGTGGCAGCAACGTCGATCCGAAAAGCGAGGACGGCAAACCCACGTTGAGCATTACTGCTCCGTCCGGTATTGCGTTCAGCACGCCGAAAACCATGGTCAGTTACGCCGGCGTCAACGTCGATACAGTCGCGCAGCAGCACATGCAACTGACCAGCGGCCAGCGTTTCAACCTGAACGCCGGCAAGGGCATTTCACTGTTCTCGCATCATGACGGCATCAAGGCTATCGCGCATAACGGCAAACTGACCATGCAGAGCCAACACGACGACACCGAAATCAATTCAGCGAAGAACGTCACCATCACCGCCACCGATGGCGTCATTTCTCTGGTGGGAAAGGAGATTCGCCTGGTTGCCGAGGATGGATCGTTCACCAAGATTGGCGGTGGCATTACCAACGGGACCAACGGCGACATCAAGAATCTGGCTGCAAACTTTCCGTTCGGCGGCCCGGCCACCATGCACGCCGAAGTGCCCTCTTTCGGCGGCGGCACCCCGGACCAGAAGTTCATTCTCAAATACGGGCAACACACGGAAGGGGCGATTATCGCGCCCAACAGGGGCTATGAAATCGACATGAACGACGGCAGCACTGTGAAAGGAATTGCCGACCCGTTGGGCAAGACAAGCCTGCTCGAGCGCGACGCAATGCATATCGCAAGAATCCGCATTTTGACGGACAAGAAATAGCTCCCACTAATATTGCCATCAGGGTATCGGAATGGGCATATACGAAAAGGTGCAGTACGTCGTTGGCAAGGACACGAGCGTACTGCAATGCGGCCGATTATCGGACAAGACGGTCAACGTGCGGCCTAACCTGCCGGGCAACGTCATCGTCATCCACGGCGTTAATGACGTCGGCACCGCCTACAACGCGGTGGAACAGGGCCTTTGCCAAGGCTTGAAGAAGCGGATCGGTTGGGACTATGTCGCCGGCACCTACCGGATGCCGACCTCCAAGGACAAGGACGAAGTGCTCGCGGACCCAGACGACGTATTCTTCAAGCGCAAGATAGACGACAAGACCGACAGTCCCATCATCCCATTCTACTGGGGATTCCGCGAAGAGACGCCGATGGCCGGCAGCTTGCGGGGCCAGCGCATCGACCGCAACAAGAACCGCCTGGATAAGGACCTCTCGAAGGGAGGCGGCCCGTTCGCTAACGCTACCTCCACCCTGCCCGACATGTGGGGGCAAGGCAAGTCGAGCGCGAGCGGCATGCTGGACTTCGTGCAGCGCGATGCGACCCATCCGGTCCTGGATAACCCCGGCCATTTGTACATGATCCTGGCGGCCAAGCGTCTGGCCGCACTGATCAGCATGATCCGCGACTATGACGAGGACGAGGCCGTAACGCTGGTCGCCCACAGTCAAGGTTGCATGGTATCTCTGCTGGCACAGGCATTTCTACTCGATGACAGCCTGCGTCCGGCCGACACCCTGATACTCAATAATCCGCCATACAGCCTGGTCGACGAGATTCCAACAACGACCAGCTTGGTCGAAGGCACGTCGGGAGAGGACACCCCGATGCACGGTCACTACGGGGCCCTCAAAGGACGACAAACGCTGCACGCGCGCCTGACCACGCTGGTCAATATTGTGCATGGCGTCGTCAGCAAGAAGCACGCCACGCCCGCCTTTACGTCGCTGAACGATCATGGCGTCCACCACGGCATGGTGAGCGGCCTGTGGAAAGCGTCTGCCGACCGAGACAATCGCGGCAAGGTATATCTGTATTTTTGTCCAGAAGACATGACAGTGGCCTTGAACAACGTTCAAGGCATCGGATGGCAAGGCATACCCGACTATCAGCATGGTAAGCAGGTCGGGCAAATTCCGGTGATGAAGACCGGTAGTCGTGAATTCGGTCCCTATGACACCGGTCGAAAGCAAGCGGGTCTGCTCAATATCATGCGCCAGCCGTTCAAGGAGCTGACCGCGCATAACGCGAAAGACGCAGGATTCTATCAACGAGTCTTCACGAACAAATTGCGCCCCACGCTGGAAGCAGGGACGCCAGTGCTGATCGGACAGGCCAAGCCGCATGATTTTGAAATCGTCATCAAGGGCGAGGACGATCAGGGACACACGGAAATCAGCGACCCATTGAGCAATCATTATGTCCGCGCCCATTTCCAAATGCCGGACACTCCGTGGTTCGGCACGGTCTCCACACAAGAAGCGCGCGTCAACATCCGCAGTATCAACGGCGAGCCGCTGCCCGTTGCAGTAAAGGCGAGCTTGAACGAAGGTGCCAGACCGGACGCAAAAGGCCGCCCGGGTGCAAGCGAGGATGTCGACCCGATCGACGCCGCCATCGCGATCACTAGCGACTACGGCATGAGCAACGACACGGTTTGGGAACTTCATCCCGACCCAAGCGGGCATCACCCGCCACCCGGAAAAACGCGCGTGGTTTCGAGCTTGAATACGGCCGTGTACGCCGGTTCCGTGATGATGATCACTAACAAGGTCCAGAAGATGCAAACGCTTCTGAACATAGGCAAGCCAGATGGCCAGATCTGCAAGGTATGGCAAGTGTTCGATTGCATGGGTGACGCGGCCAAACCGGCCTATACGGGGAAGGTAATGGTATCGCGCTCCAAAACGCCGGATGAGGAACGCCTGCGCTGGCAAAAGGAGTCCGGCGCACGGTCGTTTCACGGCGCGATCTTCGGCGGCGCCGCCAACCATCGGCAAGTCACCGCTTTCGACATTGCTATCGGCGGGGGCAAAGCGGCTACCGATCCGCTGTTTTTCAAATACCTGTGTGCGGTGGCTGATTGGCGATTAAAACAAGACAAGGCATCAAGGCCGAGAGCATCCATCTTGCAGTGGGACGACTTCATCGCCAAATACACGGTCTACTGGAAAGACGAACCACAATGGCGAAAGGACCTCATCGAAGGTAACGCGATCTACTATAGTTCGGGCACCATTCCGGCATGTGTGCCGACTCTCGATGGCATGCCATCGCCCCTCGTGTGCGAAACGTTGGAGCTTGCATCACTTAAACCGCGTGATGAGACCGCACCTGCGCCAATGTCACATGCCAAGACGGGCAAGGGAGGTATATGAAAGACGCCGCGACCATGCAGCCGCCAAAGCTGTGGAAGTACATGCTGGGCACGATCACCGCTATTCTAATTCTGATCCCACTGTGGGCGATCTTCGTCATGGTGGTTGTGCAGCCCGAAAGCCTTATGACGAAGGAGCATACGATGGGCAGTCGAATACTGTGGTGGGTGGCGGGGCCAGTGGTGGCGGTTGGATTACTTGCCGGTTCGCGTTGGATGATGGCGTCAAGAACTGCACATGCGGAACAACAGCACGTGCAAGTCCAGACGAAACAGGTTGTTGCAACTGATCAATCTAGGCGGGAATACGTGCTGGAAGTGATCGGCCTCGGCGCGACGCTGGACAAGTACCGGCAAGGCGCACTTTGGGACGCACTGCAAAAAGGGAATCCATACGTGTCGATTCGCGAACAGGACATAAAAAAATATCCCTGGAGCGATACGGACAAAGCCGGAATCTCGGGCAGTCGTGGTGGGGACTCGCTAGAGAACGGCGCGCAATACACGCCAATGTATTTTGGAGTACCGGTGTTTAACGCCGAACCCCCTGTTCACAATTCAAGGGCTGACACTGCGGATGGCCCGCTCGTCGGTTTGGCGGGCAGTGCAGTGTCTTCCGGCATGGCTTGGCATCTATTCGTTGTCGGACCGCGACGATTCGATGAGCATCCCGACCGCATTTTGGAAGACGTTTTCGCGTTTTTCGACGCCAATCCAGATGTACCTTATGTTGTCCTCAATTCGGATGATGGTATGTATTCACGCAATGCCTATCGTCCTGTCGGCTCCCCCGAATTGCTCAAGGATGGCTACTACATTCCCGAAATGCCAGATACCTCGACGTTGTTGGTACTGGCGCGCCGTGAACGGGTCGACGCGGTCCGTCCGTTCGTATGGGACGATCCAGACAATAATTTTGTGCAGAACAAGTTTCGCATGATGTACTACGATCTCGTAAAAACCATTCCTTTCCCCGGTCGGGTTGTCACCCGCACACCGGCGCAAGCGGCGTCCGACCCCGCCGGCAATCCAGCGAACGACGGTCATGAACGCCAACCATTGGTCGCCGAATGGCTTGAAGGCGCCGCGGCTTTTGCCCAACGTCCCGACATCCGTGGCACAGGCCACGTCAGTCTGGTCAACGCTGTCAAAAGCCACTGGGAGCACCGGCCGCCCAAGGAATGGAAGCCGACACCATGGTTCCCGATTCCTTGGAACAAGGAGCAATTAGCGACCTTCGACAGATTGCCCACGCTCGGCTTCATCCATCGCCCCACCTTCGTCAAGTTCACCGATGAACACGGCAAGCCATTGACCCGCCGAGACGAACGCGACAAGGTACTGCAGGCTGGCTGGCAAGCTGCACTACTGACTCTCCCCGAGACGGAGCGGGCAAAGGCACCCGCCCTCATCGTCGCAGCGACTGGTGACGACGCCAACCAAATCACCTTGCTACACAACACCTTGAACGCCCAGGCCGCACACGGCGGGCCGGAAATCGACACCGGCAAATCCAGCCAGTTTATCGACACCGACAAACGTCTGGGCAACACAGGGGCGACCACGCTGTTCATGCAGATGGCAATCGGAGTGATGGGAAGCTACCGCAATGGCGGCATCAGCGCGGCGGTCAATCTGCGCGACACGAACGAGGCATCTATTGTCTTCATCAGCCCGCCATCCGACGATAAGCGCAAGACCCAACAGCACCCTCGTGGCGGCGACGTGTTCAGGCACCATGGCAGCCCAGCGGTTGACCCGGACAACTACCAGCAACAATAATCGCACCGACCACGACGGAAGGAAGCGCCATGAATGCTAACGCGGACCCGGTAACAAGAAAGATCCGCCTACACGAGGGCATGCAGTTCAAGCTGGATTCAGGAGTCTATTCGCCGCACACGCTATTCGCATTGACAGGGGCGTGTTCGTCCATGCTGGGCGGCAAACCGGTGCATTGCGCCGGCTTTCTGCCAGGCGTATCCCTACTCGTTCATGTCCTGCAACCTGCTGATCTGGACGGCCTTGACGCCCAAATGCGTTCGCTGTGGTCAAAGGCGCAGCTTCCCATCAAAGACTGGATCGAATTCGCCGAACGACTTCCCTGCCTGAGGGTTCCGGTCGATGGCGCCAGGATCACGCTGGCATTGGACAGGCTGCTCACCTTGGAAAAGGGCGTGGTGCAGTTTGACGCGTCGTTGCGCCACGCGGCCAACATCTCTGACTGAGGAAACAGCATGCGAAAAGTTATCCGTTTGAACGATCCCACCAGCCACGGCGGCAAAGTGTCGAGCGTCGCCGCCACCCACTTTACTGTCGGAGGCATCGCGGTCGCCCGAATTGGGGACAAGATCACTTGTCCGCTACATGGCGACGGCACAATCACCGAAGGCGATCCGCACCACACCATCGACGGTATCCGCGTCGCCTACGAAGGTCACAAGGCGAGTTGCGGCGCTACGCTGCAATCGACCGTGCCGAACTTCGGTCGAATTTGAAGCGCTGTCGTGTGAACGAATACAATTTATATAATTTATCTCGTTCCGCTCATTGCCTCGTGTTTCTTCGCGTGCGTGAGGCGGCTATACAGCGCAAAAATCGGCCCAGGCCTGCATCAACAGCACCCGCTTCTCAAGCAGGTCCCCGCGTCGATACGCGGCCTCCACCTTGTCCGGCAGGCTGTGCGCCAATGCATGCTCACAAACTTCCCGCGAAAACGAATTTCCCGCCGCTTCAGCACACCAGTCACGAAAGCTCGAACGAAAACCGTGCACCGTGATATCCCCTCGCCCCATGCGCCGTAAAACAAGCGTCATGCTCATATCGGACAAAGGCGTCTCCTTATCACGCCCAGGAAAAACAACGTCTCCTGTACGCTCCAGTGACCGCAGAAGGGCCATAGCGCCAGTCGAGAGAGGAATGCGATGTTCCTTCCCCGCCTTCATGCGTTCAGCCGGAATCGTCCACAGCTTCGCCTTCAGATCAATCTCGGCCCACGTCGCACCACGCAGCTCGCCGGATCGACACGCCGTCAGAATCGCAAACTCAATCGCGCGTGCGGACACGCCCTCGCGTTCGCGCAGCAGCTTCATGAAAGCGCCAATCTCAGTCCAGGGAAGTGCAGGATGGTTCTTCACCGGCGCGATCTTGTTCGGATTGGCCAGCAGGTTATCCAGGTGCCCGCGCCAGCGCGCCGGATTCTCGCCCTGTCTGAACTTGCTGACCGTCGCCCAGTCCAGAATGCATTCGATGCGTCCGCGCAGTCGCACCGCAGTCTCCGTCTTCTTGCGCCAGATAGGACTGAGCACCTTCACCACCAGGTCCGTATCGACTTCGGCCACCGGCAGCGCGCCGATCAACGGACTTGCGTAAGTCGCTATCGTGTTCTCCCATTGCGCGGCATGCTTGGCGTTCTTCCAGCTGCCGCGATGTGCATCGATGTAGGCCGCAGCGCACTGATCGAACGTGGTGCGCTTGGCCTGCGCCACCACATGCGCCGACCTGGAAGCGCGAAGTTCGGCCAACGGATTCTTACCATCGAGGAGCATCAACCTGCATTGCTTGGCGCGTTGGCGAGCCGCCGCAAGATCGATCGAGATCAAGGACCCAAGTCCCATCTCGTGCTCTTTGCCGGCCACCGCAAACCGAAAAATCCAGCTCTTGGTATGCGTGCGCGACACCTGCAGATAGAGACCTCCACCGTCGCCATGGTAGCCAGGTTTATCAAGCGCTTTGACCGCGAGCGCCGACAGCTTGTTGATCTTGGTAGTCACATCTACCCCCGCCTCTACCCCCGTCCTATAGCTAGATCATAGCGCACAAACCTGAACAGTCAAGGACATCGAATTTGAGATTTCTCCTATGAGAAGACGAAAAAAAGCCCCAACTTGTGGGGCTTGATGTTCAATATCTGGCGGAAGCGGTGAGATTCGAACTCACGAACAGTTTAACCCGTCGCCAGTTTTCAAGACTGGTGCCTTCAACCACTCGGCCACGCTTCCTAAGTGTGCGACATTATACAGATTTCACCCCGATAATGGCCGTTTTCATCACGCGGCCCTGCTGGATTGCCCCGGTGTCCAGTTTTCGCGCAGCGCCTGCTCGAATTCTTCCGCTCCCAACGGACGCGAGAACAGATAGCCCTGCACCTCGTCGCAGCCCGAATTTTTCAGGAACGCCAGCTGCTCGACCGTCTCCACGCCTTCGGCGATCACCTTGTGCTTGAGCTGCTGCGCGATGCTGATGATGGTGTTGGCGATCGCGCAATCGTTGGCGTCGCTCGGGATGCCGATCGTGAACGAGCGGTCGATCTTCAAGGTGTCGATCGGGAAGCGCTTCAGATAGGACAGCGACGAATACCCGGTACCGAAATCGTCCAGCGACAAGGTCACGCCCATCGCCGTGATCAGGTCCATGATGCCGATCACGCGGTCGATGTTGTGCATCAGCGTGCTCTCGGTGATTTCCAGTTCCAGCCACGACGGCTCCAGCCCGTAGCGGTTCAGCGTGTCCAGCACCCGCCCCGGCAAGGTCGAGGTGAACTCGCGCGCCGACACGTTGACCGCCAGCCGTATCGGCGGCAATCCCACGTCCTTCCACACCTTGGCCTGCGCGCAGGCCGCCTCCAGCACCCATTCGCCGACCTGCACCACCAGCCCGGTGGCCTCGGCCAGCGGGATGAATTCGGCCGGCGGCACCAGCCCGCGTTCCGGATGGCGCCAGCGCACCAGCGCTTCGGCGCCGATGATCTTGCCGCTGGTGATGGAGAACTTCGGCTGGTAATGCAGCAGCAGTTCGCCGTTGCCCAGCGCATGCCGCAGGCCCGATTCGATGCGCATGCGTTCCTGCATGCCCTGGTTCATGTCCTGGCTGTAGAAGGCGACGTGGTCGCCCTCGGCTCCGCCCTCCTGCTTGGCGCGGTACATGGCGATGTCGGCCAGCCGCAGCAGGGTTTCGGCGTCGCCGCCGTCCTGCGGATAGACGCTGATGCCGATGCTGCCGCCCACGCGCAGGTCGTGGCCGTCGATGAGGATGGGGGTGTTCAGCGTGGCCAGCAGTTTTTGCGCGACCATGCTGGCTTCGAAGTGCTGCCCCAGCTCGAACAGGCCGACCGCGAATTCGTCGCCGCCCAGCCGCGCCACCAGGTCCTGGTCGCGCAGCACGGCGCGGAAGCGGCGCGCCACTTCGCGCAGCAGCTCGTCGCCGATCCTGCGGCCCAGGGTGTCGTTGATCAGCTTGAAGCGGTTGAGGTCGATGAATAGCACGCAGCCGCTCAGCTTGCTGCGCTGGGCCACCGTCAGCGCCTGGTCGACCAGCTTGGTCAGCAGCGAGCGGTTCGGCAGGTCGGTCAGCGCGTCGTAGTAGGCCAGGTGGTGGATGCGCTCTTCCGCCATCTTGCGTTCGGTGATGTCGGTCAGGTAGGCGATCAGGCCGATCGAGCGGTCGTTGATGTCGCACAGCGGGGACAGCGACAGGCTGGCCCAGAACACTTCGCCGGATTTCTTCTTGCGCCGCACTTCCATCAGCCGGCCGCCCTGCGCCAGGAAGGCGTCGTCGAAGCTCTCGTCCTCGTCGTCGTACAGGAACAGGATGTTGCGGCCCAGCGCTTCGACCGCGGTGTAGCCGAACAGCCGTTCGGCGCCCTTGTTCCAGCTGATGATGAAGCCGTTCATGTCCATCGTCAGCACCGACTCGTGGATGTGGTCGAGGATCTGCGCCTGGTGCTGCAGCTGCGCTTCCACCTGCACGTAGGCGTGCGTCGAGCGCTGCGCCAGCGAATGCACCTGCAGCACGCTGGCCGCCAGCGAAGCCAGGCTGGCCAGGTGCTGGCGGTCGATGTCGGTGTAGTGCTGCTGGCGGCCGGAGACGACGAAGCGGCCGAAGTACTGGCCTTCGAAGACGATGTCCTGCGTCAGGCTCTGCACGGCGTCGTCGTTGGCAGCCAGCACCTCCTCCACCGGCGGATGCAGCAGCATGGCGTGGGTGTCGGCCGGCAGGAAGTCGCCCAGCGGACTGTTCATCACGCTGCGCACGATGCGTCCCAGTTCCTCGTTCAATGCGGTGCCCCGCAAGCGCAGCACCGCGTCGCACAAGGCCGCGCTGTTGCTGAGGAAGTCGGAGACGGGGTGCGCGAGCATGGTTTATATATTCCTGCTCACCTGGATCGCCCAGTGGTAAGCCTGCAGTTGCGCGCCCCAATAGGTCTCGTGATCGATGCCGGCCTTGGCCAGGCCGGCGCCGTCGTGTTTTTCCACCAGGCTGAGCAGCTCGCCCAGCGGGCCGCCGCGGTCCAGCAGCGCCATCACCACGTCCAGGTCCAGGCTCAGCGCGGCGACGATTTCCGTCATCGGCATGCCCAGCAGCACGTCCAGCAGCGAGAACACGCCGGCCACGAAGGCCATGTCCTGCTGATCGCGGTCCCAGCCCAGCGCCTTGCTCAGCGCTTCCATGTGCGCCGCCCGCACCGCCGCCAGCGGCAGCAGCGGATTGGTCATGCCGTCGTCCTGCTGGCGCGCGTACAGCAGCAGTTGCAGCCAGCGCTGCAGCTGGCGCCGGCCCAGCACGTTGATGGCCTGGCCGAAGCTGTGGATCGGCGAACTGAGCGCGAACGCGGCCGAGTTCACCAGTTTCAATAAATGGTAGGACAGCGCCGGATCCTGCTTCAGCAGCACTTCCAGTTCGCGCGAGTCGGCGTCGCGGGCCAGCAGGCCCAGCAGCGCCAGCAGGCGCTTGCGCGAGGTGCCGTCGCCGGCGTTCATGTCGTGCGGCGGATGCATGGCGAAGTCGCCCGTGAACCAGCTGAAGCCGGCCGCGGCGCATTCGGCGATGCGCTGTTCGCTGCCCATGCCGGTCGCCAGGTGCGGCCCCGGCTGGCCCACCAGCGCCAGCACCGGCGGCAGGGTCAGCGATGCGTCGTAGGCCAGCGACTTGGCGCCGCACAGGGTGGCGCCCATGCCGGCCACGCCGTCGACCATGATGCGGTAGCCGGCGTCGGCATAGCCGGCCAGTTTCTTTTGCACGGCCGCGTCGGCGCAGGCGTCGGCCGGCACGCGCAGGATCACGTGGCTGGCCGGCAGCGACTCCAGCTGGGACAGTTCCAGCTGCAGCGGATGGGGAACGGGGAGGATGCAGTCCAGCGGCGCCAGCGCGGCATACACGTCCGGCGTCTTGAGCAGGGTCAGCGCCGCCTGGAGGGGATCGCCGGACTCGGGAGACAATTCAAAAGCCAGCGCCACCCACTCATTATGAGCGTTGGACACCGCTTGCAGTTTCACCAGTGGAAACAGGCTGGATTCAGGCGCAGACATCAATATCTCATTGAGGGTAGTGCGCGCAATCTTAGATCACCCATTGACTTAAAGCAACCAAATACCATGTTGATAGTAACGTGATTAGCAATATGACCAGTATAGGACCAATTTACTGCGCGCGAAACATTTTCTTTTGCATAACGACAGTTACGATTACGTAACCGGCACAGGAATATAGCAGATATTGCCGAGCGAACACGCACTGTTAAAAATTGCTCACTGGTATGGCAAGTGGCACCCGGTTTTACTGGGCGTGCTGGACCGCGAAACGTATCAATTCGGCCTGCCCTTCGATGCCCAGCTTGCGCTTGATGTTGAGCCGGTGGGTTTCCACGGTGCGCACGCTGAGGTCGAGCGCGCGGGCGATCTGCTTGTTCGATTCGCCGTTGGCGATGTGGCGCAGCACCTCGTGCTCGCGCGAGGTCAGCTGGTTGTCCTGGTTCTGCGGCTGGGCCAGCTGGCGGGCCAGCGCGGCGCTGTAATAGATGCCGCCGGACATGACCGTCTCGATCGCCACCACGATATCCTTGCCCGGCGCATCCTTGAGCACATAGCCGCGCGCGCCGGCCTGGATCGCCTGCGACACGTACTCGAGCTTGTCGTGCATCGACAGGATCAGCACGGCGATGCGCGGGAACGCCTGCTTGAACTGGGCCGTCGCCTCGATGCCGTTGGTGCCGCGCATATTAATATCCATCAGCACCAGGTCGATGTCGCACTGGGCCGCCTGCTCCAGCGCCTCGGCCGCGCCGCCCGCCTCGGCCACCACCTGGAACTGCGGCATCGCCTCGAGCCGCGCGCGCAGGCCGTCGCGCACCAGCGGGTGGTCGTCGACCAGCAGGATTTTGATTGTAGCTGTCATCGTGTTCTGCTCTTTAACTGTTCTAACTGTTGTTGCCGGCAAACGCCGTGACCACCGTGCCGTCGGCCGATGACTGGATCCCGAAGCGGCCGCCGATGGCGTCCATGCGCTCCATCATATTGCGCAATCCGATTCCGCGCTGGGGATGCAGCGCGATGCCCTCGGCGTCGAAGCCGGCGCCGTCGTCGCGGATGGTCAGCGTGACGCCGCCCGCCCCGCCCGCGAGGCCGATCTCGATATGGCCGGCGCCGGCGTGGCGCTCGATATTGGTCAGCGCCTCCTGCGCCAGGCGGAACAGCACGGTGTTGGCGACGTCGGGCAACTCATCGGTGCTGCCGGATGCTGTGAAGTGTACCGGGGTTCCGCTGCTGAGGGTGTACTCCTGGCCCAGATGGTGCAGCGCCGCAGCCAGCCCGAGGTCGTCGAGGATGGCCGGCCGCAGGTTGTGCGAGATGCGCCGCACCTCGCCCATCACGTTGCTGAGCTGGTCCGCCGCATGCTCGAACACCTTCTGCGCCGCCTGCAGCTGGTCCGGCTGGTCCGATGCCAGGCTGTTGTTGAGCCGAATGATGCCGGCCTCGATCTGCAGCTTGATCGACACCAGCCACTGGCTGATGCCGTCATGCAAATCGCGCGACAGCCGCGCCCGCTCCTCCTCCTGCGACTCGACCACGCGCTGGGCCAGCACCTTGAGCTTGGCGTCGGCCACGCGCAGTTCGCTGATGTTCAGCGCCAGCCCGGAACTGGCCACCGCCACCGACGCGGCGATGGCGATCGCCGCGATCCACAGCATGGTGTTGTGGATGTTGCCGGACTGCTGGACGTCGACCTGGGCCAGCGCCCGGTCGACATCGTCCAGATAGATGCCGGTGCCCATCATCCAGCCCCATTTCGGCATGGCGATCACATAGCCGAGCTTGGCGACCGGCTTGCGGGTGGACGGCTTGACCCACATGTAGCGCTCCAGCCCGCCACCCGCGCGGGCCCGCCGCAGCAGGTTCTGGATGGTTGGCTGGCCCTGCTCGTCGCGCAGCTCGAACAGGTTCTGGCCCACCAGCTCCGGCTGGCGCGGATGCATCAGCGTATTGCCCTGCATGTCGTAGAGGAAGAAATAACCGTCGTCGCCGTAGCTGAGCGAGGCCAGGATGCGCTTGGCCTCGTTCTTGGTGGCATCGTCGTCGCGGCCCGACTCGTACAGGCTGGCGATCGAGTGCGAAGCCAGCGCGACGTAGTGCTTGAGCTCGGCCTCCTTGCTGCTCAGATAGGCTTGCTGGATGGTGGCGTGCTGCTGGCGCGCCAGCAGTTCCGACTGGTGGCGGACGGCGAAGGCGATCGCGCACAGCGCCAGGATCAGCGGCGTGATCGCCAGGAAAATAACTTTTTGCCGCAGTTTCATGGCTTTGTCTCGTAATTATTCTGTAGGCGCGATTCTACGCCCCCGGCGCGGCCGCCAGCCTACGTAGTGATACCGAGCGATAGTGCGTATTGGTGCGCTTGTACGGGTTATCAGCTTCCTGAATACTGATCATAAGCTGCCAAGATGCCATCGGAGCAGCGCCTGACCACCTTGGAGGAAGCATGAAAACATCAACACATCCCCTGGCCGGCAAGCTGGGCTGGGCCGCCCTGTCGCTATGCGGCGCGGCCGCGCTGGGCGTCATCGCCCTCAAGCGTGGCGAAGCGATCAGCGCCATCTGGATCGTCATCGCCGCCGTCTGCGTCTACCTGATCGCCTACCGCTTCTACAGCCTGTTCATCGCCGACAAGGTGCTGGGCCTGGACAGCAAGCGCATGACCCCGGCCACCCGGCTGAACGACGGCCTCGACCACGTGCCGACCAACAAATATGTGCTGTTCGGCCACCACTTCGCCGCCATCGCCGGCGCCGGCCCGCTGGTCGGCCCGGTGCTGGCCGCGCAGATGGGCTACCTGCCCGGCATGCTGTGGATACTGGCCGGCGTGGTGTTTGCCGGCGCCGTGCAGGACTTCATCGTGCTGTTCATCTCGATGCGCCGCGACGGCCGCTCGCTGGGCGACCTGATCAAGTCCGAACTGGGCCAGATCCCCGGCATGATCGCGCTGCTGGGCACCTTCATGATCATGGTCATCATCCTGGCGGTGCTGGCGCTGATCGTGGTCAAGGCGCTGACCGGCTCGCCGTGGGGCAGCTTCACCGTGATGGCGACCATTCCCATCGCGCTGTTCATGGGCGTGTACACGCGCTACATCCGCGTCGGCCGCATCGGCGAGGTGTCGATCATCGGCTTCGTGCTGCTGATGGCGGCCATCTTCGGCGGCCAGCTGGTGCAGGAAAACGCCGCGTTGGCGCCGATGTTCACCTTCACCGGCACCGAGCTGACCTGGATGCTGATCGGCTACGGCTTCATCGCCTCGGTGCTGCCGGTGTGGCTGCTGCTGGCGCCGCGCGACTACCTGTCGACCTTCCTCAAGATCGGCACCATCGTCGGCCTGGCGCTGGGCATCGTCGTGGTCGCGCCCTACCTGAAGATGCCTGCCATGACCAAGTTCATCGACGGCACCGGACCGGTCTGGGCCGGCTCGCTGTTCCCCTTCCTGTTCATTACCATCGCCTGCGGCGCCGTGTCCGGCTTCCACGCGCTGATCTCGTCGGGCACCACGCCGAAGATGATCGAGAATGAAAGCCACGCCCGCTTCATCGGCTACGGCGCGATGCTGATGGAATCGTTTGTCGCCATCATGGCGCTGGTGGCCGCCTCGACCATCGAGCCGGGCGTCTACTTCGCCATGAACAGCCCGGCCGCGCTGCTGGGCACCACGGCAGAGTCCGCCGCACACGCGGTGTCGCAGATGGGCTTCTACATCACGCCGGAAATGCTGACCCAGACCGCCAAGGACGTCGGCGAAGCGTCGATCATCTCGCGCGCCGGCGGCGCCCCGACCCTGGCCGTGGGCATGGCGCAGATCCTGTCGGGCGTGATCGGCGGCAAGGTCATGATGGCGTTCTGGTACCACTTCGCGATTTTGTTCGAAGCGCTGTTCATCCTGACGGCGGTGGACGCCGGCACCCGCGCCGGCCGCTTCATGCTGCAGGACTTGCTGGGCGCGTTCGTGCCTTCGATGAAGCAGACCGACAACGTGTTCGCCAACCTGACCGCGACCGGCCTGTGCGTGGCGGCCTGGGGCTACTTCCTGTACCAGGGCGTGGTCGATCCGCTGGGCGGCATCAACACCCTGTGGCCGCTGTTCGGCATCGCCAACCAGATGCTGGCGGCGATCGCGCTGATCCTCGGCACCTGCGTGCTGTTCAAGATGAAGCGCGCCAAGTACGCGTGGGTGACGATGGTGCCGACCGCGTGGTTGCTGCTGTGCACGCTGACGGCCGGCTTCCAGAAGATCTTCGACGCCAATCCCAAGGTCGGTTTCCTGGCGCACGCCGCCAAGTACCGCGCCGCGTTCGACGACGGCAAGCTGCTGGCGCCGGCCAAGTCGGTGGCGCAGATGCAGCAGGTGATCTTCAACGACTACCTGGACGCGTCGCTGGCCGGCTTCTTCGTGATCGTCGTGCTGAGCGTGCTGGTGTTCGGCATCCGCACCGTGCTGGTGGCGCGCGCCGCGTCGCAGCCGACCGCCAAGGAAAGCCCGGTGGTCTTGATCCCGACGGTGCAGTGATGTTGGGCGAAATCGCCAAGGCGGGCCGCTATCTCGGACAAAGCATGCGTCTGATGATGGGCCTGCCGGAATACGACACCTACGTCACGCACCGGGAAGCCACGCACCCGGGAGAGCCGATGATGACGTACGAGGAATTCTTCCGCGAACGCCAGGAAGCCCGCTACGGCGGAGCAGGCAAGCGCGGCGGTTGCTGCTAATAACCTGGGGACAGTTCAAACTGTCCCCGTTTTTTTTCGTTCGGCGGGAACTTTACAGCGTCCCCATGTGTCAAAACCTGTTGAGCCGCGTAGTCGGCAGTTTCCGGGAGACACATGTCACGCACGTTTTCTTATCAGCAGGCATTTGCCCGCAACATCGGCTGGGTCACGCAGGCTGAACAATCTATTCTCCAGGGCAAGCGCATCGCCATCGCCGGCATGGGTGGCGTCGGCGGCGTGCATCTGCTGACTTTGGCACGCCTGGGCGTCGGCACCTTCCACATCGCCGACTTCGACACCTTCGACATCGCCAACTTCAACCGCCAGGTCGGCGCCACCATGTCGACGCTGGGCCAGCCCAAGGTCGAGGTGCTGGCCAACATGGCGCGCGACATCAATCCGCAGCTGCACATCACGCGCTTCCCCGGCGGCGTCAACGACCACAATATGTCCGCCTTCCTCGAAGGCGTGGACTTGTACGTCGACGGCCTCGATTTCTTTGCCTTCGGCGCGCGCCAGGCCACCTTTGCCGCCTGCGCGCGGCTGCGCATACCGGCCGTCACCGCCGCGCCGCTGGGCATGGGCACGGCGGTGCTGACCTTTATGCCGGGTAAGATGACGTTCGAGGAATACTTCGGCTGGGGCGACCTGCCCGACGAGGAAAAGGCGCTGCGCTTCCTGATCGGCCTGGCGCCGGCCGGCCTGCATGGCGGCTACCTGGTCGATCCGTCCGCCATCAACCTGAAGGAGCGGCGCGGGCCGTCGACCATCATGGGCTGCGAGCTGTGCGCCGGCGCCGCCGCCACCGAGGCGCTGAAGATCCTGCTGAACCGCGGGCCGATATTGGCGGCGCCGCACGGTTATCATTTCGATGCCTATCGCAACAAGCTGGTGCGCACCTGGCGTCCCGGCGGCAACCGCCATCCGCTGCAGCGGCTGGCCATGATGCTGGTGAAGCGGCGCCGGCGCGGAGAGCAATCATGAGCAAGATGGAGCAGCACCTGGACGCCACGCTGGAACAAATCCTCGAACTGGCGCGCTGGGCGCCCAGCGGCGACAACACCCAGCCGTGGCGCTTTGAAATCCTCGACGCCCGCCGCCTGGTGGTGCACGGCCACGACACCCGCGACCATTGCGTCTACGACCTCGACGGCCATCCCAGCCAGATGTCGATCGGCGCGCTGCTGGAAACCATGGCCATCGCGGC
This sequence comes from Duganella hordei, assembly GCF_040369125.1. NCBI lineage: Bacteria > Pseudomonadati > Pseudomonadota > Betaproteobacteria > Burkholderiales > Oxalobacteraceae > Duganella > Duganella hordei. The sequence goes on along the minus strand of NZ_BPWI01000018.1, from coordinate 4,306 downwards.
CAGCGGCCACCAGCTGGAGATGCGCGCCACGCGCAACGAGCGCGCGCCCGACGCCCGCCCCACCATCGACGTCGAATTCGTGCCGGCGCCTGCGCTCGAGCCCGATCCGCTGGCCGACTTCATCCTGCCGCGCAGCGTGCAGCGCCGCCCGCTGAGCCGGCGTCCGCTGACGGCGCAGGAAAAAGCCGCGCTGGCTGCCGCGCTGCCGTCCGGCTACCGCGTGCACTGGCTCGAGGGACGCCAGCGCCTGGCGGCGGCGCGGCTGATGTTCCGCAACGCCAAGCTGCGCCTGACGATGCCCGAGGCCTGGCAGGTGCACAAGTCGGTCATCGAATGGAACGCCCGCTTCAGCGAGGACCGCATCCCCGACCAGGCGCTCGGCGTCGATGCCGTCACCGCCAAGCTGATGCGCTGGATCATGCAGCGCTGGCAACGCGTGGAATTCTTCAACACCTGGCTGGCCGGCACGGTGGCGCCGCGCCTGCAGATGGATTTGATCCCCGGCCTGGCCTGCGCCGCCCATTTCGTGCTGGCGGCGCCGCGCCGGCCGCAGCGCATGGACGACTACCTGGCGGCCGGGCGCGCCATGCAGCGCTTCTGGCTGACCGCCACCGCGCTGGGCCTGCAGCTGCAGCCGGAACTGACGCCGCTGATCTTCGCCCGCTACGTGCGCGACGGCCGCGTCTTCTCCAGCGCACGCGGCATGCAGCAGAGCGCGGCCGACCTGGCCCGGCAGGCCGCCGCGCTGGTCGGCGAGCAGGTATGGGAGGCGGCGGTGTTCATGGGCCGCATCGGCGCCGGCGAGGCGGCGCAGGCGCGCTCGCTGCGGCGGCCGCTGCGCGAACTGATCGTCGGCCCGGAGCGGGGCCGCTGAGGCGCCGCTCCGTTTTTTTATTCCTTGCTCCCCCCTTCGCCGGCGGCACGCGCCAGTACCTTCCTGAACCGCTCGCCGATGTCGTAGCTGCCGAACAGCGACGCCATCCGGCCGGCCGCCGCGCGCGCGGCCGGCTCGTCCACCAGTTCCATCACCCTGGTGCGCAGTTGCTCCTCGTTCAAGCGGTCCGAACGCAGCAAGACGCCGGCGCCGGCCGACACCACGCCGTGCATATTCAGGTACTGATCCAGGTTGCCGGCGATGCCCAGCACCGGCACCCCGGCCGCCAGCGCCTGCTGGCTGGTCGGGCTGCCGCCGTTGCAGATCACCAGCCGCGCGCGCCGCGCCGCCTCCTCGCCCGGCAGATAGTCGGCCGCGCGCGCGTTGTCCGGCAGCGGGCCGGGATCGACCTGGCCGGCGGTGGCGGCGATCACCTGCACCGGCATCGGCGCCAGCGCGCGCAGTATCTGCGGCAGCAACGCGCCCTGGCCCGAACTGCCCAGCGTCAGGTAGATGACGGGCGGCTCGGCCGCCATCGCGTCCCACCACGCCGGCAAGGGCGTCGGCGGCGACCAGGTGACCGGCCCCAGATAGGAGTGAGTGTCGGGCAAGTCGTGCGCGGGGAACATTTCCGGGATGTCCGAGTACAGCACGTAGTCGGCGTCGGTGTAGATGCGGCGCAGGTCGTGACCCAGCGACGGCAGGCGGTAGCTGCGCCGCACCTGGTTCAGCGGCATGCTGTGCAGCGCGAAAGCCAGCGGCTGCACCAGCCGGAACAGCGGATCCGCCAGCGCGATCGGCAACGCCCGCGCCAGCCCGATCGCCGGCACCTGGTAGTGCTGGCGCACGTACGGACTCCAGTAGGCATTGATCAGCGCCACGTACGGCACTCCGGCCCGGCGCGCGCTGACCGACAGCGACAGCCGGAAGTCGCCCACCACCACATCCGGCCGCACCGCCTGCAACACGCGCAAGTCGTCCTGCACGTACTGCTGCAAGGTGGCGGCGTCGTACACCGGCCGGCCGGCCGCCAGTGCCGCCAGGAAACGCTCGCTGGAGATGCTGTGCACCGTCCAGCTGCTCAGGTTGCTGCCCTTGAAGAACATTTCATAGCCGGCCGCGCAGGCGAAATGCACATCGTAATACCGCCGGTCCAGCGTTTGCGCCAGCGCCAACGGTCGTCCGACATGGGCGAGCGTGACCGCTTCGGCCAAAAACAGGATTTTTTTTCGTTCCATGCCCCTAGCTTGGGGGGCGTGGGAGGCTATTGTTTGAGAATCCTCAAAAGTGCGGGCCTTAGATACAGATCAACGTCGCAGGCAGGCGGAGGATATATTTTTCCTACTGGCACTTAGTGTTCTGTTTGCTGCGTCGACGATTCGGCGTTCACCGTTTGCAACCACCTAAGCAATGTTCAATTTCGAACGTTCCGGTCTGAGCCAGAAACTGACCATCATCTCGGTGCTGTCGACCGGCAGCGCGTTGATGCTGGTGTTCATCGCCTTTGCCGCGACCGCGGTGCTGAGCCGCACCGACGACGAGCGCAAGCAGCTGGCTTCGCTGGCCGGGGTAATCGGCAACAACAGCGTGGCGGCGCTGCGCAGCGCCGACCGCAGGCAGGCCGGGCAAACCCTGGCCACGCTGGGCGTGGCGGACGACGTCCGGCAGGCGGCGCTGTACGACAGCGAGGGCCGGCCGCTGGCCCGCTACATGGCCGCCGGCCTGTCCCCCGCCACCGAGGCGGCGCCACCCCTGCCTCCCCCTGCTCCTGCCCCGGTTGCCGGCGCCGACGTGAGCAGCGTGCGCGGCGGCACCTGGTGGGCGCCGACGCTGCGCCTGTACCGCCCGCTGCACGGCAAGGAAGACGAGCTGATCGGCACGGTGATGATCGAAGTCGCGCAAACCCGGATGTGGCTGGACATCCTGAAGAATATGGCGGCGGCGGCCGTCGCCGCCATCCTGTCGTTCATGATGGCGCTGCTGACGGCGGCGCGCTTCCGGGGCAGCATCGCCGAACCGGTCGCCAAGCTGATCACGGCGGCCCAGCAGGTCAGCCGCGGCCAGGCCACGGCGCGCATCGTCCACCAGCGCAGCGACGAGCTGGGCGCGCTGACCGACAGCTTCAACGACATGCTGGCCCAGGTCGAGGCGCGCGACGTCGCGCTGGCCGACTACCGCGAGCAACTGGAGCGCCAGGTCGGCGTGCGCACCGAGCAGCTGGAAAAGGCCAAGAACGCGGCCGAGGCCGCCAGCCAGGCCAAGAGCGCCTTCCTCGCCACCATGAGCCATGAGATCCGCACGCCGATGAACGGCGTGCTGGGCATGACCGAGCTGCTGCTGGCCACGCGCCTGACCGAGCAGCAGCGCCACTACACCAGCATGGTCAAGCGTTCGGGCGAGCACTTGCTGGTGATCATCAACGACATCCTGGACTTCTCCAAGATCGAGGCCGGCAAGCTGACCGTTGAATACATCCATTTCAATTTCCGCGAATTGCTCGACGATATAGACAACGTCTTCTCGCCGCAGGCGCAGGTCAAGGGCATCCGGCTGGAGCTGGCGGTGTCCAACGACATCCCGATCGCCATCTGCGGCGACCCCAGCCGGCTGCGCCAGGTCATCTTCAATCTGCTGGGCAATGCCATCAAGTTCACCGAAAGCGGCAAGATCACGGTCAAGGTCGCCGTGACGCAGGAGGATGCGCAAACCGTCGGCCTGCGTTTCGAGGTGCACGACACCGGCATCGGCGTCTCCAGCGACGCCCGCGCGCGCATCTTCGACTCGTTCTCGCAGGCCGACGGCTCGACCACCCGCAAGCACGGCGGCACCGGCCTCGGCCTGGCGATCTCCAAGCAACTGGTCGAGCTGATGGGCGGCACGATCGGCGTCGATCATGCGCCAACGCAAGGATCGATATTTTGGTTTGCCGTAAATTTCGACAAGCGCCGGGTTGAAGTCGATGACCCGTCCTTCCATCACACCACCCAGGAATGCCGCGTTTTGATTGTCGATGAGAACCCCACCAGCCGGACCGAGCTGGAACAATTGCTGCGCCGCTGGCATATCGCCGGCACCAGCGCGACCGCCCACACCGCCTTGCCTGCCCTGCGCCAGGCGGCGGCCGACGGCCGGCCCTACAACGTGGCGCTGCTGGACATGGAGCTGCCGCGCACCAGCGGCCTGGCGCTGGCGGCCGCGATCCGCGCCGCCGTCGATGCCGAGCCCGATCTGCCCAGCCCACGGTTGTTGCTGTTGAGCACGGATCGCAACGCCGCCGACAGCGTGCAGCGGCGCCAGGCCGGCGTCGCCTTCCAGCTGGTCAAGCCGCCGCGCGAGTCGGACCTCTACGATTGCCTGCTGCCGCCGGCCCGCCCGGCCGACGCCGGTCCGGCTCGCGCGGTGCCGCAGGCGGACCGCAGCGGGGCTGACGCC
>NZ_BPWI01000017.1:0-109783 GCF_040369125.1 Duganella hordei | reverse complement strand
GCTGGGCCCCGGCGCCGCGCCGGCCAGCGCCTGCGTGCCGGCGGCCGTGCCGCAGGTGGCGGTCGCGGTGGCGCTGACGACGACCGGCGGCGGTCCGGCCGGCGTGCTGGTGTACCAGGAGGCGGCGGCGCCGCTGTTTGCCGCCGCCGTGCGCGACCAGCTGGCCGACGGCTGGATCGGCGCCTGGATCGCGCCCGGCGGCGTGCTGGTGGGACGCTCGACGGCCGCCGCGCGCTATGTCGGCCACCCCGCCATCGCCGACCTGCTCACCGCCATGCAGACCAGCGCCGAAGGCATGTTCGTCAGCGCGACGCTGGAGGGAACGCCGTCGTTCGTCGGCTACAGCCGTTCGGCCGTCAGCGGCTGCACGGTGGCCGTGTTCATTCCACGCGATCTGCTGCGCCAGAAAGTGGGCGAGCGCCTGCGCCTGATCGGCGGCCAGATCGCCGCCGCCATGTTGCTGGCCTGCCTGCTGGCGTGGGCGCTGCTGCATCGCGCGCTGGCGTCGCTGCGCAGCCTGCGCCGGGCCACCGCGCTGGCGGCGGCGGGCGCGCCGGGCGCCCGCGCCACGCCGGAGGGACCGGCGGAGATCCGGCTGCTGGCGCGCCAGTTCAACCGGCTGCAGCAGGCGCGCGAAAGGGCCGACGCTAGGGTGGCGCTGGCGGCCAGCGTGTTCGGCGCCATCGCCGACGGCATCCTCATCGTCGGCCCCGACCACGCCATCATCGAGGTCAACCGGGCGTTCGAGACCATGAGCGGCTATACGCGGGAGCAGCTGATCGGCCAGAATCCGCGGCTGCTCAAGTCCGGCAAGCACGATGCCGCGTTCTACCAGGGCATCTGGCGCAGCCTGGACGCGCGCGGCCACTGGCACGGCCAGATCTGGGACCGGCGCCGCGACGGCAGCCTGTTCGCCGCGCAGTTGTCGCTCAGCGCGGTGACCGGCGCGGACGGCACGCTGCTCCACTACATCGCCTTCTTCAGCGACATCACCGAGCAGCGGCTGCGCCAGGACCAGGTCGAGCAGCTGGCCTACCTGGATCCGCTGACCCATTTGCCGAACCGGCGCCTGCTGCGCGACCGCCTGACCCAGGGGCTGGCCGTCGCCGCGCGCAGCGGTCATCTGCTGGCGGTCTGCTCGATCGACCTCGACGGTTTCAAGGCCGTCAACGACAGTTGCGGCCATGAGGCCGGCGACGCCGTGCTGGTCGCGGTGGCGGCCCGGCTGCTGCAGGCGGTGCGCGCCAACGACACGGTGGCGCGGCTGGGTGGCGACGAGTTCGTGCTGGTGCTGGCCGAGCTGGGCGCCGAGCACGAGGCGGTGGCCGTGGTCGAGCGCGCGCTGGATTCGGTGCGCGCGCCGATCCGGCTGGCCAGCGGCCGTCACGTGGGAGTGTCGGCCAGCATCGGACTGGCCTTCTTCCCGCGCGACGGCGCCACCCCCGAGCAATTGCTGGGGCTTAGCGACGACGCCATGTATGCGGCCAAGCACGCCGGCCGCGACTGCTACCGCGAGGCCGGCGTCGGCTAGGCCGCCGGCGTGCGCCGTGCGCGCGTCAACGGCCGCCGTCCACCAGCGCGGCCGCGTCGGCCGCGGCGACGCGGCCTTCGTCGGTGGGCACCACCCACACCTCGACCGCGCTGCCGGCCGCATGGATGGGCAGGGCGGCGCGGCCGTCGGCCGCCAGGTTGCGGGCCGGATCGAGCACCACGCCCAGGTGGCGCAAACGGGCGCAGGCGTCCCGGCGCAGGGCGGCGTCGTGCTCGCCGATGCCGCCGGTGAAGGCCAGCAGGTCGAGGCCTTCCAGCGACGCCGTCAGCGCGCCGCAGGCCTGCACCAGCCGGTGTTCGAACAGCGCGATGGCCTGGCGCGCGGCCGCCGTGCCGCTGGCGCGCAGCGTGCGCATGTCGGCCGACAGGCCGGACACGCCCAGCAGACCGGACTCGCGGTACAGCAGGTTCTCGATGCGTTGCGGCGTCCAGCCCTGGCGCAGCAGGTACAGCAGCACGCCGGGATCGACGGCGCCGCTGCGGGTGCCCATCATCAGGCCGTCCAGCGCGGAAAAGCCCATGCTGGTGGCGATGCTGCGGCCGGCGCGCATCGCGCACACGCTGGCGCCGTTGCCCAGGTGCGCCATCAGCACGCGTCCGCCGGCGCGCCGCGTCAGCGTCGCCAGGCGGGCGGCCAGGTAGCGGTAGGACAGGCCGTGAAAGCCGTAGCGGCGGATGCCCTCGGCGCGCAACGCCTGCGGCAGCGCGAACAGCTGTTCCTCGGCCGGCAGGCTGGCGTGGAAGCCGGTGTCGAAGCAGCCGATCTGCGGCACGTCGGGATAGGCGCGGCGGCAGGCCCGCACCGCCGCCAGGTTGTGCGGCTGGTGCAGCGGCGCCAGCGGCGCCAGCGTGTCGAGGTAGGCCAGCGCGTCGTCGTCGAGGCGGATCGAGGCGGCGTGGCGCTCGCCGCCGTGCACGATGCGGTGCGCCACCGCCGCCAGCCGCGCCGGCCCGGCGTGCTCGTCGAGCAGCGTGCGCAGCCGCCGCAGCGCCCGTTCGAACGGGTCGCCGTCGCCGGACGCCAGCGGCGCCGGCTGCGCGTCCGAGGCCGGCGCGTGCAGGCTGACCTGCGGCTGGCCGCCGGGCTCCAGGCCTTCCGCCACGCCGCTCAGGATGGCCGCCTGGGTGTGCCCGCCACGGCAAGGGTAGAGCGCGAACTTGAGCGAAGAGGAGCCGGCGTTGACCGCCAGCACCACGCGGCGGTAGTCGCTCATGGCCGCTGCTGCCGGTAACTGTGCGCCAGCAGCAGCGCCAGCGCGGCCGAGGCGGTGCGGGCGGCGGCGCCGTCGGCGCGGCTGGTCAGGGCGATCGGCACGCGCGCCCCCAGCACCACGCCGCAGACGGCGGCGCCGGCCAGGTATTCGAGCTGCTTGGCCAGCAGGTTGCCGGCCTCCAGGTCGGGCGCGATCAGGATGTCGGCGTGGCCGGCCACCGTCGAGACGATGCCCTTGGCGCGCGCGGCCGCCGGCGAGATGGCGTTGTCGAAGGCCAGCGGGCCGTCGAGCAGCGCGCCGTGGATCTGGCCGCGCTCGGCCATCTTGCACAGGGCGGCCGCGTCCAATGTCGACGGCATCTTCGGCGTCACCGTCTCGACCGCCGACAGGATGGCGACCCGCGGCTCGGCGATGCCCAGCACGTGCGCCAGGTCGACGGCGTTCTGCACGATGTCGACCTTGTCGAGCAGCGTAGGCTGGATGTTCAGCGCGCCGTCGGAAATGAGCAGCACCTTGTCGTACAGCGGCACCTCGGTATGGAACACATGGGTCAGCCGGCGCGCGGTGCGCAGCGCCGGCTCGGCCAGCACGGCGGCGATCAGCTCGTCGGTATGCAGGCTGCCCTTCATCATCATGTCGACCTCGCCGGCGGCGGCCATCGCGGCCCCGCGCGCGGCGGCCGCGTGGCTGTGCGGAACGTCGACCAGCGTGACGCCTTCCAGCGAACGGCCGGCGGCCTCGGCCACTGAGCGCAGCCGCTCCCGCGGCCCGATCAGCAGCGGCACGATCAGGCCGTGCTGCGCCGCGTCCAGCGCGCCGCACAGCGATGGGCCGTCGCACGGGTGGACCACGGCGCAGCGCAGCGGCGCCAGCGGGGCGGCCCTGGCCAGCAGGCCGGCGTAGTGGGTGTGCGCCTGCGACAGGTTCAGCTGGGGCAGCTGGGCGCGCGGCCGGCGCACCTTCTCGCCGGGGGCGATGACGGTGGCCACGCCGGTCAGCACCACCGCGCCGGTCTGGTTCTTGATTTCGCAATCGAGCAGCACATGCTTGTTGACGTCATCCTTGGCCGTCACCGTGGCGGTGATGCGCAGCTCGTCGCCGATGCGCACCGGCTTCAGGAACTGCAGCGTCTGCGCCAGGTAGATCGTGCCGGGGCCGGGCAGGGCCGTGCCCAGCAGGCGCGAGATCAGCGCCGCGCCCCACATGCCGTGCGCGATGACGCCATGGAACAGCGTGTGATCGGCGTATTCCGGATCGACGTGGGCGGGGTTGACGTCGCCCGAGACCGCGGCGAAGGCGAGGATGTCTTCCTTGGTCAGGCGGCGGCTCAGGCGGGCGTTCTGGCCGACGCTTAACTCGTCGTAGGTGATGTTTTGTATGGTGTCGTCGGATTCATTCATGGGATGCCCGCAAAGGTGCGCTGCCGGAACGGAAGGCTTGCGAGGCAGTGTAGTGAGCGGGATAGCCGAAGTATTTGATCTGGATCAAATACAGCCGGAACCCCGGCCAACCATAATCGTTGCATCGACCACCAAGGATCGCGATTGTGGAGGACATCATGGAAACGACAGGCTGGAGCGCCGACATGGCGCTGGGGATCCCGCTGTTCGACGAGGCGCACCAGGCCCTGGCCGAGCAGGTCAAGCAGCTGCTGGACGGGCCGGACGAGCAATTCGAGGCCGGCATGGCGCGGCTGACCGACGCGCTGGAGGAGGATTTCCGGCTGGAGGAGTCGCTGATGGAGGCGATCGATTATCCGGCGATCTGCTCGCACCGCGAACAGCACGCCCGGGTGCTGGCCACGCTGCACGGGCTGGAGCCGGGCGACATCGCCGCCGGACGCAAGGCCGCCGGCCTGATCCTGCCGTGGTTCGAACTGCACCTGGCCACCGCCGATACCGCGCTGGCCATCGCGCTGCAGGCGATGGGGCAGGCCGCGCCGGCGGGCGCCGCGTCGTAGCGATCACACACCGAGGAGCAAATATGTCATACAAGACGATATTGGTGCACGCCGGAGCGTCGGCGCGCGCCGGCCACATAGCCGCTTGCGCCAGCCGCATCGCCATCGCCGAACAGGCCCATCTGGTCGGCCTGGCCAGCACGGGCATCAACCCGCTGATGTATGAGTGCAATGCGGCGGCGGCCGGCATCCCGCTGCTGCCGCAAGACTTGAGCGGGCTGATCGAGCCGGCCCGGCAGGCGCTGGACCAGTTCACCGCCACGGCCAGCGGGCTGGGCGTGGCGTCGTCTGAAGTGCGCCTGAGCGACGACAGCATGATCGACAGCCTGGTGCTGCAGTCGCGCTATTGCGATCTGGTCGTCGTCGGCCAGGCCGGCCACGGCTACCCTGCGGACGATACCTTGCCGCAGGAGCTGATCCTGCATTGCCCGCGGCCGGTGCTGGTGATCCCCCGCGAGGGCAGCTTCGAGCGCCTCGGCGAGCGGCCGCTGCTGGCCTGGGACGGCGGCATGGCGGCCAGCCGCGCCATCGCCGCCGCGCTGCCGCTGCTGCGGAAGGCGGCGCTGGTGACGCTGGCGGTGTTCAATCCGCAACAGGTGTACGGCGCGCACGGCCAGCAGCCCGGGGCCGACCTGGCCGCTTATCTGGCGCGTCACGGCGTCAAGCTCGACGTGGTGGTGCGCCAGGCCGACGACGTCGGCGAGGGCCTGCTGTCGCTGGCGGCCGAGGTCGATGCCGACCTGCTGGTGATGGGCTGCTACGGGCACACGCGCTTCCGCGAACTGCTGCTGGGCGGCGCCACGCGCAGCATACTGAACCGCATGACGCTGCCGGTGCTGATGACGCGCTGACTGTCGGCGGCAAACCACTTCACGACTCGGAGCCCACACTGTGCTATTGTGGGCACAAGTTACAGGTTTTATCTCCATACTTCGCGACGTCCCATCATTCAGCCCGCATGCGCACTGCGGGTTGCCTCGGCCTCCACCGCCTAGTTGTTGCTCATAACGCACTTCTTTCACGACCTCCGCCCCGCGCCGCCATGCGCAACGGATGCTCGTGCCAATTCCATTATGTGACACCGGGGAGAAATATCTTGATCGTCGACCGCTCGCTGTACGATGGGCAACTGCTATTGAAGGCGGGGGCGCTGCAGGACGCCATTTTCAACAGCGCCAATTTCTCCAGCATCGCCACCGACGCCCAGGGCGTGATCCAGATTTTCAATGTCGGCGCCGAGCGCATGCTGGGCTACAAGGCCGCCGACGTGATGGACAAGATCACCCCGGCCGACATTTCCGATCCGCGCGAGCTGATCGCGCGCGCCGCCGCGCTCAGCCTGGAACTGGGCACGCGGATCACGCCGGGCTTCGAGGCGCTGGTGTTCAAGGCCTCGCGCGGCATCGAGGATATCTACGAACTGACCTATATCCGCCAGGACGGCAGCCGCTTCCCGGCCATGGTGTCGGTGACGGCGCTGCGCGACGACCAGGAAACCATCATCGGCTATCTGCTGATCGGCACCGACAACACCGCGCGCAAGCGCGCCGAGGAGGCGTTGCAGAAGGCCGGCGCGCTGCAAAACGCGATCTTCAACAGCGCCAACTTCTCCAGCATCGCCACCGATGCGCAGGGCGTGATCCAGATTTTCAACGTCGGCGCCGAGCGCATGCTGGGCTACAAGGCCGCCGACGTGATGAACAAGATCACCCCGGCCGATATTTCCGATCCGCTGGAGGTGATCGCGCGCGCCCATACGCTGAGCATCGAGCTGGGCACGCCGATCACGCCGGGCTTCGAGGCGCTGGTGTTCAAGGCATCGCGCGGCATCGAGGATATCTACGAGCTGACCTATATCCGCCAGGATGGCAGCCGCTTCCCGGCCATGGTGTCGGTGACGGCGCTGCGCGACGACCAGGGCGACATTATCGGCTACCTGCTGATCGGCACCGACAACACCGTGCGCAAGCAGGTCGAAGCCGAGCAGGCGCTGCTCGACCAGCGGCTGCGCGACCAGCAGTTCTACACCCGCTCGCTGATCGAGTCGAACATCGACGCGCTGATGGCGACCGACCCGCGCGGCATCATCACCGACGTCAACCAGCAGATGGAGTCGCTGACCGGCTGCACCCGCGATGAACTGATCGGCGCGCCGTTCAAGAACTACTTCACCGATCCGGCACTGGCCCAGGCGGGCATCTCGCGCGTGCTGCGCGAGGGCAAGCTGACCAATTACGAGCTGACCGCGCTGTCGCGCGAAGGCCTGGAAACGGTGGTGTCGTTCAACGCCTCCACCTTCCACGACCGCGACCGCAAGCTGCAGGGCGTGTTCGCGGCGGCGCGCGACGTCACCGACCGCAAGCATTTCGAGCACAAGCTGCAGGAAAACAATGTCGAACTGGCAAGCGCGAAGGCGGCGGCGGAAAAAGCCAACCTGGCCAAGTCCGAGTTCCTGTCGAGCATGAGCCATGAGTTGCGCACGCCGCTCAACGCCGTGCTCGGCTTTGCGCAGCTGATGGCCTCCGATACGCCGCCGCCGTCCATCGAGCAGAAAATCTCGATCGACCAGATATTGCAGGCCGGCTGGTATTTGCTGCGCCTGATTAACGAAATCCTCGACCTGGCGATGATCGAATCGGGCAAGGTCGGCCTGTCCAAGGAGGCGATGTCGCTGACCGAGGTGCTGCTCGACTGCAAGGCCATGATGGCGCCGCAGGCCGAGCAGCGTGGCATCGAGCTGCGCTTCCCGAGCTTCGAGAGCCTGTTCTTCGTGCACGCGGACCGGACCCGGGTCAAGCAGGTGATCGTCAACCTGCTGTCGAACGCCATCAAATACAACCGCGCCGGCGGCACCGTGACCGTGGGCTGCGAGCACGACGCCGACGGCCACATCCGCGTCAGCGTGACGGATACCGGCGCCGGCCTGCAGCCGGACAAGCTGGCGCACCTGTTCCAGCCGTTTAACCGGCTTGGCCAGGAAGCCGGCGCCGAGGAGGGCACCGGCATAGGCCTGGTGGTGACCAAGAAGCTGATCGAGCTGATGGGCGGCACCATCGGCGTCGACAGCACCGTCGGCGTGGGCAGCGAATTCTGGTTCGAACTGCTGGCGTCGGAGCTGCCCGGACTGGAAGCGGAAATCCCGGGCGTCGCGCCGGCCCACGGCGACGGCCTGGCCACCGAGGGGGAAAGCGACCGCCCCCGCACGCTGCTGTACGTGGAGGACAACCCGGCCAACCTGGCGCTGGTGGAGCAGTTGATCGCGCGGCGCGACGATCTGCTGCTGCTGACCGCGGTGACGGGACATCTCGGCATCTTGCTGGCCAAGCAAAACCGGCCGGACGTGATCCTGATGGATATCAACCTGCCGGGCCTGAGCGGCTACGGCGCGCTGCAAATGCTGCGCGACGATCCGGCCACCTCGCACATCCCGGTGATCGCCTTGTCAGCCAACGCCATGCCGCGCGACATAGAAAAAGGCATCGACGCCGGCTTCTTCAATTACCTGACCAAGCCCATCATGGTGCGCGAGTTCATGGATGCGCTGGACGTGGCGCTGCAACACGCCGCCCGGCTGAGCGTTGTCCAGCCAGGATGAAGTCGACGAAGGCGCGCAGCGGCGCCGGCAGGTGGCGCTGCATGCAATGTAGTGCGGCCGATAGCGTTGTATTTTTAACGTTGTCTCGTTGTTAACTCAGCTTTAACTGTCGCTGCGGTGTAATGGCGCCTTTGCACCGACCCCGGAGCCACCGCATGCATCCCGTTCCTGACAGCCCCAGCCGGCAACTGCTCAACAAGGTGCCGCGCGTAAGCCTGGTTTTCTGGCTGATCCAGATCCTGTCGACCACGGTGGGCGAGACCGGCGCCGACTATCTGGCCGTGCCCGCGGGGCTGGGCACGGCGCCTGCCGCCGCGCTGATGATTGCGCTGCTGGCGGCGGCATTGCTGTATCAATTGCGCCAGCCGCGCTACGTGCCGTGGGCGTACTGGCTGACCGTGGTCCTGCTCAGCGTGGTCGGCACGCAGATCACCGATGCGCTCACCGATGGCCTCGGCGTCAGCCTGTACGCCAGCACGGCGGGCTTCAGCATCATGCTCGGCGTCGTGTTCAACCTGTGGCATGGCAGCGAGCACACGCTGGCGATCCAGACCATCGTCACGCGGCGCCGGGAATTGTTTTACTGGGCCGCGATCCTGTTGACCTTTGCGCTCGGCACGGCCGCCGGCAATCTGGCGACCCAGGCGCTGGGCCTGGACTTCCGCCTGGGCGTGGTGACCTTCGGCGCGCTGATCCTGGTCATTTTTGGGGCGGGCAAGCAGGGCATCCATCCATTGCTGACGTTCTGGCTGGCGTATATCCTCACCCGTCCGCTCGGGGCATCGCTGGGCGACTTGCTGTCGCAGTCGCCCGATTACGGCGGCGCGGGCTGGGGCACGGTGAACACCAGCATGGCGTTCCTGGCGATCATCGCAACGCTGGTGGCCACTTCAGGAAATCGATCCGCCGCATCGCACAAGGTAAGATGACGGTATTTTCGATGGCATGGGAGTGGCGTGGTGCGTTTGCTGCTGGTGGAAGACGATCCGATGATCGGTGAGAGCATCGAGGACGGCCTGCGCGGCGAAAGCTACGCCGTGGACTGGGTGCGCGACGGCCGCGATGCCGAGCTGGCGCTGGCCGGCATGGCCTACGACCTGATGCTGCTCGACCTGGGCTTGCCGGGCAAGCGGGGCATGGACGTGCTGCGCGCCGCCCGTGCGCGCGGCGCCGACTTGCCGGTGCTGATCATCACCGCGCGCGACGGCACGCCGGCCCGCGTCGAGGGACTGGACGCCGGCGCCGACGACTACCTGGTCAAGCCCTTCGACCTGGACGAGCTGCTGGCGCGCGTCCGCGCGCTGCTGCGCCGGCGCGTCAGCCGCACCCGTTCCGTCGTCGAGCACGGCGCGCTGACGCTGAACCTGGCCAGCCATGAGGCGACCTTCGAAGGCCAGCAGGTCAAGCTGTCGGCGCGCGAGTTTTCCGTGCTGCGCGCCTTGCTGGACAATCCCGGCAGCGTGGTCTCCAAGGCCCAGCTGGAGGACAAGCTGTACGGCTGGAACGCCGAGGTGGAAAGCAACACCGTCGATGTCTACGTCCATCACCTGCGCAAGAAGTTCGGCGCGGACTTCATCAAGAACGTCCGCGGCGTCGGCTACAAGATCCCGGCGACGCCGTGACGACCATCCGCCGCCAGTTGCTGATAGGCCTGCTGGGCGCCACGCTGCTGTGCGTGGCGGGCGCCGGCGCGTCGCTGTACCGCTCGCTGCTGCAGGAAACCAACGAGCTGGCCGACCTGCAGCTGCGCCAGCTGGCTACCGCCCTGCCGCACGAGTTCGCGCCGGATACCGGCCTGCCGGCGCCGGAAGATCCTGAAGAAGAGTTTGTGCTGCAAGGCTGGGACCGGGACGGCAGGCTGCTGCACGTATCGCCGGGCATGCGGCAGCTGCCGCGCTATGCGATCCAGGGCTTTTCGGCTGCCACGGTGGATGGCCAGCGCTGGCGCCTGTACGGCGACAGCCGGCACGACCGCTACGTGCAGGTGGCGCAGCCGATGGCGGCGCGCGACCGGCTGGCGGCGCACATGGCCTTGCGCGCCGGCGCGCCGCTGCTGGCGTTTGCGCTGGTCCTCGCGCTGCTGATCGTGGCGGTGGTGGGGCGGGCGCTGAAGCCCATGCACCGGCTGGCGCACGCGGTGGCGGTGCGTTCCCCGGCCACGCTGACGCCGCTGATGGTGGACGACATGCCGCCCGAGCTGCGTCCGGTGGTGCTGGCGCTGAATGGCTTGATGCACAAGTTCGACCAGGCGCTGACGGCGCAGCGCACCTTTGTCGCCGATGCGGCGCACGAACTGCGTTCGCCGCTGACGGCGCTCAAGCTGCAGCTGCAACTGGCGGAGCGTGCCGACAGCGACGAGGCGCGCGACGCGGCGCTGGCCAGGCTGCACGAGCGGCTGGACCGCGGCACCCATCTGGTGCGCCAGCTGCTGAGCCTTGCCCGCCACGAGACGGCGCTGGCGGCGACCCAATTGCTGCCGGTCGACCTGGGACGATTGCTGGAAGCGGCGGTGGCCGATCATTCCGCGCTGGCCGACAGCCGCGGCATCGACCTGGGCGTGGAGACGCCGGCGCAGGTGCTGATCGAGGCCGATGCCGACGGCCTGCGGGTGCTGCTGAATAACCTGGTCGACAACGCGCTGCGCTATACCCAGCAGGGCGGCCGGGTGGACCTGCAGGCGGTGCATGAAGACGGCTTGCCGCTGCTGCGGGTGCGCGACAACGGTCCCGGCGTGCCGGAGCAATATCGCGCGCGGCTGTTCGACCGCTTCTTCCGCCCGGACGGCCAGGACGCCTGGGGCTGCGGCCTTGGCCTGTCCATCGTGCGCAACATCGCCGACCACCACAAGGCCGAGATCCGGCTGGCCGACAGTTCGGCCGGACGCGGCCTCAGCGTGACGGTGCTGTTCCCGCGACAGGCTTTAATTCAGCGTTAACAATCGCTCTGCTAGGCTGGCCGCCACCGCGTTTTTGATTGCTGAAAATCGAGGGAAGCCTGTTGTATCAAGGTGTATATTGTTTAAACGATTCATCAGCTTGTCATATTCACTTTTTAGACTTGCCGGTTTTTACCCCACCAAAACTGGAAAGTCACATGAAGAACAACAAGCAGCAGCTGGTCCTCTCCGCGATGTCCGCGCACGTGTTGATGGCGCTGGCCTTGATGTCCGGCGACGCCGACGCGCAAAACTCCACCGATATCGTGCCCGAATCGAATACCGCGCTGGACGCGGAGGCGATCAAAAGCCGCGTGGTGGTTACCGGTTCGAATATCGCCAACCGCGCGCCGGTGCAGGCCTCGCTGCAGGCCACGCAACCGCAGTCGGTCATCACCGCGACCTTCATCGAGCAGGCGGTGACGCCGCTGGCCGACTTCAACGCGGTCGCGCGCATCGCGCCGAGCATCGGTTCCGGGATTTCCGCCAACGGCCCGGGCCTGGGCGAATCGAAGGTCACGCTGCGCGGCTTCCAGGACGGCGAATACAACATCACCTACGACGGCATTCCGTTCGGCGACACCAACAACCCCACCCACCACTCGACGTCCTACTTCCCGGCCCGCATCATCGGCGGCATGGTGATCGAGCGCGGCCCGGGCAACGCCAGCAACCTGGGGCAGGCCACCTTCGGCGGCTCGATCAACCTGTACTCCAAGGAGCTGGCGCAGGACTTCCGCTTCAGCCCTTACGCCACCTACGGTTCCTGGAACACCAGGATCCTGGGCGCGGAAGTCGACAGCGGCGCGCTGGCCGGCTTCCACGATGCGCGCATGATGTTCAACGCGTCGCGCCTGACCAGCGACGGCTACCAGACCTACAGCGGCGTCACGGAGGACAATTACCAGTTCAAGTTCCAGGTGCCGCTGGCGCCGGAAACCACGCTGACGCTGTTCTCGACCTATAACAAGATCCACAGCTACGTGCCGGACAAGGCCGGCGTGACGCTCAGCCAGGTGGCGCAGTTCGGCAAGAACTATTCGCTGAATAACGATCCGGCCAGCCAGAACTACTACGCCTACAACTACAACGACAAGCGTACCGACTTTGAATACATCCGCCTGCAGTCCAAGCTGGGCGGCGGCTGGGCGCTGGACAACACGCTCTACACCTACGCCTACGACAACAACACCTTCTCCGGCCAGGACGCCAGCGGCGCCACGGCCAACGGCACCAAGGCCGCCGCCGCTGGCAACAAGGACGTCCCCGGCTACAACAAGCTCAATTCCTACCGCGTCAACGGCGACATCGTCAAGCTCACCAACCGCCTGCAGGCCGGCCTGCTGCGCGCCGGCCTGTGGCTGGAAACCTCCAACACCAACCGCCATATCTATGACCTGGACTGGACGCTGAACGCGCCCAACCCCAAGGAGGCGAGCGCGCCGAAGAACGTTTCGTACGAACAGAAGTCGTCGTGGACGCAGTACCAGCCGTTCGTCGAGTTTGAATGGGCGGTGGCGCCCGCGTGGACCGTCACGCCCGGCGTCAAGTACGTCAACTTCAAGCGCTCGCTGGACGCCGCCGTCAACCAGGGCACGCGCATCGCGACCAACGCCGACCAGACCTACAACACCACGCTGCCTTTCCTGACCGCGAACTACGCCATCAACGGCAACTGGTCCGCGTACGCCCAGACCGCGCGCGGCTTCCTGGTGCCGGACCTGTCGATGTTCTATGTGAATAACCCGAACCTGAGCACGCCCAAGCCGCAGACCTCGACCAACTACCAGCTGGGCACCGTGCACCAGTCGCAGAACCTGACGCTGGACGCCGACATCTACTACATCGACTTCAACAACAAGATCGCCTCCACCGGCACCGGCAATGACCTGGTCTATTACAACCAGGGCGGCGTGGTGTACAAGGGAATCGAAGCGTCGGCCACCTGGTACCTGGGCCACGGCTACTCGCTGCACGCCAACGGCTCGCTCAACAAGGCCGAGGCCAAGGACACCGGCCTGCAGATTTCCAAGGTGCCGAAGTCGACTTCCGCCCTCGGCCTGCTGTACAAGGATCACGGCCTGTATGGCTCGCTGATCGCCAAGAACGTCGGCAGCCAGTACGCCAAGGACGGCGAGCCGGCCGCCTACCAGCTCGGCGCCTACACGGTGGCCGACTTCACGCTGGGCTACCGCTGGCGCCTGAACGGCCCGGTCAAGGCGGTCAAGGCGCAGGTCGGCGTCAACAACCTGTTCGACAAGCAGGATGCGACCTCGATCTCGCCGAACAGCAAGGGCGCGGCGTTCGACCAGTACACCTTTGTGCCGGAGCGCAGCTGGACGCTGTCGCTGAGCGCCGATTTCTAAGGCGCCGGCATGAGACCCCGTATCTCCCGCTACCTCCCTCTGTACCGCCTGCCGGCAGGCGCCGCGCTGCTGTTGGCGCTGGGCCTGGCGCAGGCGGCCAGGCCTGCCGATCCGGTCGTGATGTCGTTCGCCACGGTGGGCGACTCGCGCGCCGATCCCGACAGCGCGGCAACCCGCCAGGACCAGGCCTACCTGCAGAACACCCGGGCCCTGGCGCGCATCCTGCGCGAGATCCAGGCCGCCAGGCCCAAGGCGCTGTTCTTCAACGGCGACATGATCATGGGTTACACCGACGACAAGCCGACCTTGTACCGCCAGTACGCCTACTGGCGCGGCATGGTGGCCGGCCTGATGGAGGCCGGCACCTACGTGGTGCCGGTCAGCGGCAACCACGAGATGCAGCACAAGGGCAAGGATGGCGGCGGCAAGACCGTCAAGATCGCCCGTCCCGAAAACGAGCAGCTGTGGCGCGAGAACATGGGCGACCTGATACTCGATACCGCGCGCTGGAAGGAAGTCACCGGCATCGAGGCCACGGCCTTCGATCCGGCCAACGCGCCCGCCGTCGGCGGCCCGGACCAGATCCAAAGCAGCCAGTCGCAGCTCAGCTATTCCTTCGACGCCGGCGGCAGCCACTTCGCCGTCATCAACACGGACCCGGTCGGCAACGACGGCCACGGCCCGGCCAACTGGCTGGCGGAGGACTTCCGCCAGGCCAGGGCGCGCGGCGCCAGGCGCTTCTTCGCCTTCGGCCACAAGCCGGCCTACACCTACTTCTTCAAGGACGGCGTGAAGGCGGACGGCATGGATATCTATCCCGACAACGCCAAGGCGTTCTGGGATGTGATGGAGCAGTTCGGCGCGACGTATTTCTGCGGCCACCAGCACATCTTCAACGCGCAGCAGCCGGCCAGGGCCGGCGGCGGCAGCGCATGGCAGGTGATGGTCGGCTCGGGCGGTTCGCCGTTCAGCGCCAAGCCGGGCGACGGCGCTCCCCGGGACCGGATGTACGCCTGGGCCGTGGCGCGCATCCACGCCAGCGGCAAGGTGCATGTCGACGTCTATGGCTTCGACGAGCACTACGGCAAGACCGCCCGCCTGAAGTCGCTGGATTTTTGAACCGTCAGCGGCCGCCGGCGAAAACGCCGACCAGCGCGTCGCTGCCGCGCTTCAGCGCCTGCGCGACGCCGTCGATCTCGCATGCGGGGCGGCCCAGCACCCAACTCTCCAGCAGCGCCAGCTGAGCGTCGGCGATCTGCCGGGCCGCCACCTCCATCGGGATCAACGGCTCGCTGCAGGGCATGCGCGCCAGCCGCGTCGCGATCAGGCCGGACAGCGTCTGGCTCAGCATGGGCCTGACCGGCCAGCCCAACAGCACCCGGCCCACGCCGTGGTTTTCCCGAAAGTGCCGCAACAGCGCGGGCAGCCGTCCGCTGGCCGGGCCGGGTTCGACCAGGTCGGCCAGGATGGAAAACGGCTGCCTTATGCTCGCCAGCAGAAGGTCGTGCTTGGTCCGGTAGTGCTCATAGAAAGTCGAACGGCCGACGTTCGCGCGTTGCGTGACATGGCCGATTTTCAGCGTCTCGTAACCTTGTTCCAGCAACAAGCTCAGAAAGGCGGCGCGCAGCGCGGAGCGGGTTTTTTGCTGGCGGCGGTCGAGGTCTTGCGCGTTCATATGGTCTCTCTGCCGGACAAAGGCGTGGTTTTGTCCGCTAGCGGATGGAAGGGGGCAGGTGGCGGCCAAATGCGGCGGCGCAGCTGATATTAATGTGGCTCCACGATAAAAGTAAAGGAATCACATGAACTTGCAGAAAAATCCACCGCTCTCCCTGCCGCGCCGCCGCGCCGCGCTGGCCATCGCCGCGACCACGGGGCTGGCGCTGGTGGCGCTGTCCCACCATCCGGTCGCCATCCAGCAGAATTCGGTCCAGGAAACCCTGGCCCAGATCGTTGCCCTGCAGGGCATGGATGGCCTCGTCCATGGCATGCTCATCGCGATGCTGGCCATCTTGACCGCGGGCTTCGCCGTGTTCGGCGCGCTGCTGGGCAGCCGCCGGCCGCCGGTGTTGTTCGCCCTCTGCGCGTACGGGCTGGGCTGCTGTATCGTGGTGGCGGCGATGCTGCTCGACGGTTTCGCCATCCCGCAACTGGCGCGGCAATTTGTCACGGCGCCGCAGGCCGATGCCGACAGCGCGCGGGTGCTTATCCGCGCCGTGGGCGTGGTGATCCAGGTGCTGACCAAGGCCGGCTTGCTGGCCATGTGCGCGGCGCTGCCGGCCTGGTCGTATGCCTTGTGTTCCGGCGTGAAGGTCTCGCGCTGGGCATTCGGCTGCGCCGCCGTGGGCGTCGTCGCCGGCTTGCTGCCTGCGGTGTTCATCCTGTTTGCCGATGTGAGGCTGGCGCCGGCCAGCCTCATGGCCATCTTCGCCTTTCATGCCGTCTGGAACCTTGCGGTAGCCGCCGTGCTCTACGATGGACAGGGCGCGCAACCGTCTGCGGCCTCTGCTGAATGTGGAGTAGAGTAGGGCTGCGCATCTTCAGCGAGCTTGTATGACATCCACGTCCGCAGCCGGGCCCGGCAAGAAAAAAACGACCGCCCAGGCCGGCCATCGATCCGCTGTTCCGATCTGCCGCGGTGGCTTATGGAAACCGGGTGATCGCGGTCGTGCTGAGCGGCTATCTGGACGACGGCACGGCCGGCATGGAGGCGCTGGGAACGCTGGTGCCGTTCAATTGCCCGGGCTGCGGCGGCGTGTTGTGGAGCAAGATGCCGGGCCGGCCGCCAGGCCGCGCACCAGGAAAAAATAAGCAGATCCCTTCCCCGGCGATGAAAAAAAGGGCGGCCAGTTGGCCGCCCTTCCGCTGACGAGAACGCCAGGCGTCTGCGTTAGATGGTGTCCAGCGCCGCGTTGAAGCTGCTGCTTGGACGCATGACCGCCGCGGTTTTCGCCGGATCAGGGTAGTAGTAGCCGCCGATGTCCATCGGCTTGCCCTGCACATCCTTGAGCTCGCCGATGATCTTGCCTTCGTTCTCGGCCAGCGCCTTGGCCAGCGGCGCGAAGTGCGCCTTCAGCTCGGCGTCGTCGTTTTGCGCGGCCAGCGCCTGCGCCCAGTACAGCGACAGGTAGAAGTGGCTGCCACGGTTGTCCAGCTCGCCCGTGCGCGGCGATGGCGACTGGTTGTTGTCCAGCAGCTTGCCGGTGGCTTCGTCCAGCGTCTTGGCCAGGATCTTGGCCTTGGCGTTGCCGGTCTTGATGCCCATGTCTTCCAGCGACACGGCCAAGGCCAGGAACTCGCCCAGCGAATCCCAGCGCAGGTGGTTTTCTTCCACCAGCTGCTTGACGTGCTTGGGTGCCGAACCGCCGGCGCCGGTCTCGTACATGCCGCCGCCGGCCATCAGCGGCACGATCGACAGCATCTTGGCGCTGGTGCCCAGCTCCAGGATCGGGAACAGGTCGGTCAGGTAGTCGCGCAGGATGTTGCCGGTCACCGAGATGGTGTCCAGGCCGCGGAAGGCGCGTTCCAGCGTGTAGCGCATGGCGCGGGTCTGCGACATGATCTGGATGTCCAGGCCCTTGGTGTCGTGGTCCTTCAGGTAGACCTGGACCTTCTTGATCACTTCGTTCTCGTGCGGACGATAGCTGTCCAGCCAGAACACGGCAGGCATGCCGGAGTTGCGGGCGCGGGTGACGGCCAGCTTGACCCAGTCGCGGATAGGCGCGTCCTTGACCTGGCACATGCGCCAGATATCGCCTTCTTCAACCGTCTGCGTCAGCAGCACTTCGCCGGTGGCCAGGTCGGTGATGTTGGCGATGCCGCCTTCGGACACTTCGAAGGTCTTGTCGTGCGAGCCGTATTCCTCGGCTTGCTGGGCCATCAGGCCGACGTTGGGCACGGTGCCCATGGTCTTCGGATCGAAGTTGCCATGCCATTTGCAGAAGCCGATCATCTCCTGGTAAATGCGGGCGAAGGTCGATTCAGGCATGACCGCCTTGACGTCCTTCGGACGGCCGTCGGCGCCCCACATCTTGCCGCCGATGCGGATCATGGCCGGCATCGACGCGTCGACGATGATGTCGTTCGGCGAGTGGAAGTTGGTGATGCCTTTGGCCGAGTCGACCATGGCCAGTTCCGGACGGTTGGCGTGGCAGGCGTGCAGGTCCTTCAGGATTTCTTCCTTCTGCGACGCCGGCAGCTTTTCGATCTTCTCGTACAGGTTGGCCATGCCGTTGTTGACGTTGACGCCCAGTTCATCGAACAGCGCGGCGTGCTTGGCGAACGCTTCCTTGTAGAAGATGCGCACGCAGTGGCCGAACACGATAGGGTGGGACACCTTCATCATGGTCGCCTTGACGTGCAGCGAGAACATCACGCCGGTCTTGAACGCGTCGTCGATTTCCTTCTCGTAGAACTCCAGCAGCGCCTTCTTGCTCATGAACATGCTGTCGATGATCTCGCCGGCCTGCAGCGAAACCTTCGGCTTCAGCACGATGGTCTTGCCGGACGTGGTCAGCAGTTCCATCTTGACGTCGCGGGCCTGGGTCAAGGTCAGCGATTTTTCGCCGTGGTAGAAGTCGCCATGGTGCATGTGCGAGACGTGGGTGCGCGAAGCCTGGCTCCATTCGCCCATCGAGTGCGGGTTCTTGCGGGCGAACTCTTTGACCGCCTTCGGTGCGCGGCGGTCGGAGTTACCTTCGCGCAGCACCGGATTGACCGAGCTGCCGATGCACTTGCCGTAGCGGGCTTTGAGCGCCTTGTCGGCGTCGGTCTTGGCATCTTCCGGATAGTCCGGCAGCTTGTAGCCGCGGCTTTGCAGCTCGCGCACGCAGGCCACCAGCTGGGAAACGGAGGCGCTGATGTTCGGCAGCTTGATGATGTTGGTGTCCGCCAGCTGGGTCAGTGCGCCCAGTTCGGCCAGGGTGTTCGGTACTTTTTGTTCGTCGGTCAGGAATTCCGGGAATTCGGCCAGCACGCGGGCCGCCACGGAAATATCGCTGGCAACCACGTCGACGCCTGCCGGCGCGGTGAACTTTTTGATAATTGGTAGCAGGGAATAAGTCGCCAGCAGGGGCGCCTCATCAGTCAGTGTGTAGATGATTTTTGATTTCTGTGTTGCCATGCTGATTCCCTCTTATGCGGTCGTTGCCTGATGGTTAACTGGTGTGTGTCGGCGTTGCCGCCTTCTTTGCCCAAGTGCATATTTTAGACTGTTCCGCCTAATTGTGGTGGAATCCGCTACACCTAGGGCCGTTTGCACCGCTTTGGCGCGCGGCGCAGGCGCTGTCACACGCTTGTAATTTCTCGGTGGCAATATAGTTGCATCGATGTCAAAGAGTTTTACAGGGGAAAGAGTATGCAGACCGCAGAAGTGGTGTTTTCGCGTCGTGACGGCGTGTTGCACATGACGCTCAGCGCCGGCGGCAACGTGCTTGCCGAGAGTTCAAGCCAGGAGTCCATCGCGCGCGAACTGCAAATCCGCGGCCTGCGGATGCTGGCGATAGACGGCCTGTTCACCACCGAACTGCCGACCCGGGAAAAGACCCTGGCCCAGGCCATGGAGGTGGGGTTCGCCGAGAAGATGGCGGCGCTCAAGCTGATTGCCGCCTGCGCGGCGTGGGGCGAAGTGGTGGCGTTCCCGTTCCCCGAACGCCGCTCGCGGCCGCGCACGCCGGTCCCGGAGCAATAGCGGCGGCGCTCAGAAGCGCTTGCTCAGCTTGAGCAGCACGGTACGCTCGAAGACACTGCGGTTGACGTCGCCATATTCCACATGGCTGGGATGCAGCAGGTCCTGGCCGATCAGCGCGACGTCGATGTCGGCGCGCGGACGCCACAGCAGCTGCATGTTCAGCTCGGTATAGGCGGGCACCGACGGTTTCGGCAGGCTGCTGTTGTGGCGCAGGTGCAGGTCCAGCGTCAGGCGCTCGCTCAGGTCGAGCGACGACCCCAGCAGCCAATGGCGGGCCGGATCGGTGGTGGCCAGGCCATCGTTGCCGCCGGCGTCCTTGCTGCCGGGCAGCAGGCTGGTGTGCACACGCTGCAGCACCAGGCCGGCGTTGGCGCGCCAGGTGGGCAGCGGTTGCCAGACGCCCCAGGCTTCCACGCCGCTGACGGTGCCCTGGCCCATGTTGCTGAACCGCGCCCCCGCGCCGCTGCCGGCCGGCTGCGGCTCCATCGTGCGCAGGCGCGTGTAGTCGGTGTGGTAGGCGGTCGCCGAGTACGACCATTCGGGGCTCGGCTGCGCCCGGTAGCCCAGCTCGGCCGTCCTGGCCACTTCCGACTGGAAGGCGGGGCCGCCGCCGAGGATGAAGAAGGGCTTGCCGGCGACGATCAGCGGCGTGCTCGGTATGTACAGGTCGCGGTCGAAGCGCGACGGCGCCCGCACGCTGCGCGTCAGGCCGCTCCACAGCAGGCTGTCCGGCGCCGGATTCCAGGCCAGCCGCAGGCTGGGCAGGTAGTCGCCGCCGCTGTAGCTGTCATGCTCGTACTTGACGCCGCCGGTCAGCTTGAGCCCCGGCGCCAACGTGACTTCATCCTGGACGAACACATTGCCCCAGTGCAGATTGAGGTTGCCCGGCAGGAAGCCGTACTTGAAGTTGGCCACCGTGTCCCACGCATAGCGGTAGCCGCCGCCCCACACCAGCATGTGGCTGTCGCCGATGCGGGTGCCGTGCTGCAGCTCCAGGTCCACCGTGTCGAGGTGATCCTCGTAGGCGTTCGGCTGGTTGCGTTCGGTATGGTCGAGGGTCAGCGTCAGGCGCAGGTTGGCGTCGCCGTCGAGCTTGCGGGTGACGCTGCCCTGCAGGTTGGCGCCGGCGATCCGTATGTTCGGCGTGCCGAGCTGGCCCAGCTGGCCGTGGTAGACGTCGCCCGAGGCGGTCGCGCCGGTGTCGCCGCGCTGCCAGTCGGCGCGGAAGCCGGCCTGCGCGCGATGCCAGCCGGTGACGGTGTTGACGCCCTTGGCGTTGTAGGTGTCGTCGGCCTGCATGCTCTTGCCGTAGACACGGTAGTGGCCGTCCTCGCCCAGTGCGCCGCCGTAGCGCAGCGCGCCGTCGCGCTGGTGCTCGCCGGCGGCGGCGCTGGCCAGTCCGCCGGTGGTGTCGCGCGCGCCGCGGGTGATGATGTTGATGACGCCGTTGACGGCGTTGGCGCCCCAGATGGTGGCGCCCGGTCCGCTGATGACCTCGATGCGTTCGATGTCTTCCATCACCACGTCCTGGGCATCCCAGAACACGCCGGAGAACAGCGGGCTGTAGATGCTGCGGCCGTCGATCAGCACCAGCAGCTTGTTCTCGAGCACATTGTTGAAGCCGCGCGCCGTGATCGCATAGTTGCGGGCGTCGGTTTTGGCCACTTGCAGGTTGGGCGCCAGGCGCAGCGCTTCGGGTATCGAGCGCACGCCGCTGCGGCGGATGTCGGCGGCGCTGATCACGTACACCGAGGCCGGGGTGTCGCCGAGCCGCTCGGCCTGGCGCGATACCGACGTGATGATCACGTTGCCCAGTTGCTCCAGCGACAGATTAGCCAGTTCGGCCACCGTCGGCATGGCATCCCCCGGGGCGGCGGTGGCCGGGCTCACGGCCACCGCTGTCATCGCAAATACCAGACCGATGCAGTTATCGCGCATACTTTTCCTTGGTAGCAACCCTGAAAAAATTATACTGTCAGGCATCGCGGGGACTGCATAGTTGTGTAGCATAAACAACGGTAATGAAAAGTATTTGGACGTTCAGCGCGCTTTGTCCAGGACGAACGATTGAGGCCGCGCTTTTCCGGGCCGTGATGGCTTCTCACGTAGAATCTATCGCAGAGAACACCGCTTTACCCGGGATTAAGGATCGTCATGCAGCAAAACAGCTTGTCCGTTGTGGATGTCGAAGCCGAGCGTTTCCGCCACTTCATCGTCAGCGTCACCGATTACGCCATCTACACGCTGTCGCCGGAAGGCGTCGTCGTCACCTGGAACGCCGGCGCGCAGCGCTTCAAGGGCTACCATCCCGAGGAAATCATCGGCCGCCACTTTTCCGTGTTTTACACCGACGAGGAGCAGGCACGGGGCCGCCCCGCGCGGGCGCTCGAACTGGCGCGCACGTCGGGCAAGTTCGAGGACGAAGGCTGGCGCGTGCGCAAGGACGGCACGCGGTTCTGGGCCAGCGTGGTGCTCGATCCGATCCGGGACGACGCGGGCGAACTGCTCGGCTTTACCAAGATCACGCGCGACATCACCGAGCGGCGCAACGCCGCCGAGGAGCTGGAGCGCGCGCGCGAGGTGCTGTTTCAATCCCAGAAACTGGAGGCGGTCGGCAAGCTCACCGGCGGCATCGCGCACGATTTCAACAATCTGCTCAATGTCGTCATGAACGGCCTCGATCTGCTGCGGGTGGCGCCCGATCCGGCGATCCGCGCCAAGACGCTGGACACGATGGAGCGGGCGGCGCAACGCGGCGCCTCGCTGATACAGCAGCTGCTGACGTTCGCGCGGCAGCAGCCGCTGCTGCAGGAGACGCATGACATCGGCCGCATCATCCGCTCGTTCGAGGCTGTGCTGCGGCGCGCTGTGCCGAGCGGCATGCGGCTGCAACTGCGGTTGCAGCCGGAAGTACTGCCGGCCATGATCGATGTCACCCAGTTCGAAGCGGCGTTGCTGAACCTGGTGGTCAACGCGCGCGACGCCATGCCCGACGGTGGCGTGGTGCAGGTCGACGCGGCGGCCGTGCAGCTGGAGGCCGGCGAGGTCGAGCAGCTGCCGGCGGGAGCCTACGTGCGGGTCGTGGTCAGGGATACCGGCGAAGGCATGTCGCCCGAAACGCAGCTGCGCGCGGTCGAGCCGTTCTTCACCACCAAGGAGGTGGGCAAGGGCACCGGGCTGGGGCTGAGCCAGGTATATGGACTGGCGCAGCAAAGCCAGGGCGGCCTGAAGATCGATTCACGCGTGGGCGAAGGCACGGCCATCGAGCTGTACTTCCCGGCCGTCGAACTGCCGGTGGACAGGCTCGCTGCCAGCCACGAGTTTGCGGCGGAAAAGGTGCTGCTGGTGGACGATCAGCCGGATGTGCTGGAGACGGCGATCGGCCTGTTCAGCCATCTGGGCTACGACGTGTTGTCGGCCAACGATGGCCTCCAGGCGTTGGAGACGCTGCGCCGCCATGCCGACATCGCCATCCTGTTCAGCGACGTGGTGATGCCCGGCATGAGCGGCGTCGACCTGGCGCACATCGTGCGCCAGGAATTCCCCGCCATCCGGGTGATCCTGGCGTCGGGCTATAACCAGTCCGCGCTGGAGGGCGGCAAAGCGTCCGCCGATAACTTCGACCTGATCGCCAAGCCTTACCGGCTTAGCGACCTCATCAAGACACTCGGCGCGGCGCAGCCCGGCTAAAGGGCTTTTTTCGATGGACTGGTGCCGAACCATGGGTATATGGTTTATATTTCGGCATGCATCCATATTTCCTCATGGCTATTACACCGGTGGCGCTCATCGGCTTCACCGCGCTGGGCGCGCGCCGCATGCACTTGCGGGCGGACGCCGACCTCGGCCTGCAGCCGCCCGCGGCCCGGCCCGCGCTGTTGTGGCTGCTCGGTTTTGCCGCGCTGAGCGTGCTGATGGAATATGCCGGCCCGCTGCTGGGCGTGCCCGACGAAACGGGCGCCTGGCGCGGCAAGTACGACGGCGCCGCGCTGCTGGCGCGCATCGCCTTCATCGCGGCGATCTATCCCGTCGCCGAGGAATTGTTTTTCCGCGGGCTGGTGTTTGGCCGGGTCCGGCGCGCCAGGGGACCGTCTGCGGCGATCGCGGTGTCGGCGCTGGTGTTCGCTCTGCTCCATTTCCAGTACGACTGGCGCGGCATGCTGCTGATCGGCATCGACGCGCTGTTCTACGGCGTCTGCCGCTGGCGCACCGGCTCGCTCTATCCGACGATGCTGATGCACATCGCCGGCAACAGCTTCGCCGTCTGGCAGCGCCTGCAGTAGGACCTGTACAGAAACATGTCTGGCCTTGGTGATTTTCACAATTGCCGGCCCGGCGGCAAGACAGCACAATGCATGCTCGACAAAATGCGGCCGCGGCGCGGTCGCGTCATTCCAAGAGAGACATCATGAGACTGCTTCATTCCACGCCTCGCCAGGCGCTGACGCTGGCCCTGGCTTCAGCCCTGCCTGCCATCGCCGCCCCGCTTGCCACGCTCGACCGCAACGGCGCCTATGTATCCATCGAAGCCTACGGCCCCAACGTCATCCACGTGACCATCGCGGCCGACAAGGCCGAGGTATTGAAAGGGCCGGGCTTCGGCATCCTCCCCAAGAATAGCGACAACGGCGCCTTCCGCCACAGCGCGGCCGCCGGCGGCGACACCTTCACCTCGGCCGGCATGACGCTGCGCGTCAATCCGGCGCCGCCGCCGCGCGTGCCCAGCCAGGGCGAAAAGTATTTCGCGTCGTCGCTGGCGCCGGTCGGCCTGCAGGTCAGCAATGCCAAGGGCGAGCAAGTGCTCAGCATGACCGGCTGGGAAATGTCGCCGCACACCGTCAACACCGAGAAAACCTATCAGGTGGGCGCATCGTTCGCCGCGCCGCGCGACGAGCACTACTACGGCATGGGCCAGAACCAGGAATCGCTGGGACCGCTGGACCTGCGCGGCCGCGTGCTCGATTGCCAGCACTGGTACGACGCGCCGGCGGGGGAGGCCGTCTGCGTGCCGTTCATGGTCTCGTCCAAGGGCTACGGCATCGTCTGGGACAATCCGTCCGCCACCCGCTTCGTCGCCGGCGTCAACGGCCGCACCGGCTTCCAGTCCAACGTGGGCGAACGCGTCAGCTTCTTCGTGATCACCGGCGCCACGCCGGAGGAACTGTATGCCGGCTACGCGCGCCTGACCGGCAAGACGCCGATCCCGCCCAAGGCCGCGTTCGGCCTGATCCAGTCGAAGGCGCGCTACGACAGCCAGCAGGAAGTGCTGCGCGTGGCCAATACCTATCGCCAGAAAAAATATCCGCTCGACGTCATGGTGGTGGACTGGTTCTACTGGACCCGCATGGGCCAGATGGACATCGACCCGGCGCAGTTCCCCGATCCGGTGGCGATGAACAAGCAGCTGCACGACATGGGCATGCAATCGATCATCTCGATCTGGCCGCGCTATGAAACCTCCGGCCGCTACTTCAACGAGCTCGACAGCAAGGGCTATCTGCTGAAGGACACGCAGGGCAAGAGCGTCGACGGCCTGCCGTTCCGCTCCGACCGCACCGGCGGCCTGATCGACGCCACCAATCCGGCCGCGCGCCAGTGGTTCTGGGAAAAGGCGCGCGACAACATCCTGTCCAAGGGCTTCGATTACCCATGGCTGGACGAGACCGAGCCGGACCTGGTGCCGGACGGCGCCTTCTACGCGATCGGCTCCGGCGACCGCTACCACAACCTGTTTCCGCTGATGCACGTCGAAGGCATGGCCGACAACATGCGCGCGTGGAAGCCGAACAAGCGCGTGCTGATCCTGTCGCGCGCCGCCTACCTCGGCTCGCAGCGCACCGGCGCGCTGTTCTGGTCGTCGGACGTCGATCCGAGCTGGGAAGCGCTGGCGCGCCAGATCCCGACCGGCCTCAACATGACCGCCTCCGGCATCGCCTACTGGGGCAACGACATCGGCGGCTGGCACGGCCTGCCGTCGACGACCGAAGCCACCAAGGCGCCGTTGCTTGATCCGTCCGACGCGCGCGACGTGGTCGGCCAGTTCCACGACTATCCGGAGCTGCTGACCCGCTGGTTCCAGTACGGCACCTTCCTGCCGACCTTGCGCCTGCACGGCGAGCGCAAGCAAACCGACATCTGGTCGGTGGGCAAGCAGGCCGAGGCCGTCATGGCGCGCTACGATACCTTGCGCTACCAGCTGATCCCGTACATCTACAGCCAGGCCAAGGCCACCTACGACACCGGCGCGCCGTTCATGCGTCCGCTGTGGATGGACTTCCCGAACGACGCCAACGTCGCCAACATCGGCACCCAGTACATGTTCGGGCCCGCCTTCCTGGTGGCGCCGGTGACGGAGCAGGGCCAGACCGAGAAGGACGTCTACCTGCCGGCCGGCAGCGACTGGTACAACTACTGGACCAACGAAAAGGTCAGCGGCGGACGCTGGATCAAGGTGGCCGCGCCGATCGAGCAGATTCCGGTGTTCGTCAAGGCCGGCTCCATCGTGCCGGTCGGCGCCGACATCCAGTCGACCGCCAGCAAGCAGGCGATCGCGCAGATCAAGGTCTATCCGGGCAAGGATGGCCAGTTCCGCCTGTACGACGACGACGGCGTCAGCTACGACTACGAGCACGGCAAGTCCAGCGTGACGCTGCTGAAGTGGGACGACGCCGCAGGCAAGCTGAGCGCCAGCGGCGGCGACGCCGCGCTGGTCAAGGCGGCCCCGGGCCTGGTAAAACTTGCCGCGCCGGCGAAGTAGGGGATTCAGACCTCGAGCATGCCGCGCTTGATGGCGATGGTGACCGCATGCGTGCGGTCACGCGCGCCCAGCTTGGCCAGCACCGCGCTGACGTGGGCCTTGACGGTTTCTTCCTTGATCGCCAGCCGCGCGGCGGCCTCCTTGTTGGAGTGGCCCGACGCCACCAGGCGCAGCACGGCCAGCTCGCGCGCCGACAGCGTTTCCGAGCCGAACCAGGCGTCGAGCTCGCGCGCGACCTCGTCCGGGATGTATTTCTGGCCGGCGTGCACGGCGCGGATCGCCTCCACCAGGCTGACGCGCAGCGCGCCCTTGAGCAGGTAGCCCATCGCGCCGGCGTCCAGCGCGCGGGCGATATGGGCGTCGCCGCTGAAGGTGGTCAGCATGATGACGCGCGCCGCGCCGTCTGCCGCGCGGATCGCGGCCAGCGCGTCGAAGCCGTTCAGCAGCGGCATTTGCAGATCCATCAAGGTCACGTCCGGACGGTGGCGCGCGTACAGCTCCAGCGCCTCGCGGCCGTCGGCGGCCTGGGCCACCACTTCGATGCCGGCGCTCGCGCCCAGCAAGCCGGCTATGCCTTCGCGCAGCAGGGCATGGTCGTCGGCGATCAGGACGCGGATGGGGAGGGATTCGGTGGGCACGGGACGTACTATAGCAAGCCGGCTATATATTTAGATAGTGGTTTTCATCGCGGGCAGGGCCTACCATGGATGCAGCAGTCCTCACCCTTAACCAAGAATGGAAGCCATCATGATGAACCCGAAATTAGAAGTATTGACGCCCACCAATTGCCAGCTGATCTTCATCGACCAGCAGCCGCAAATGGCGTTCGGCGTGCAATCGATGGACCGCCAGGCGTTGAAAAACAATACCGTGGCGCTGGCCAAGGCCGCCAAGGTGTTCAATATCCCGACCACCATCACCACCGTCGAGACGGAAGCGTTCTCCGGCCACACCTATCCGGAACTGCTGGACGTATTCCCTGGCAAGCCCATCCTGGAACGCTCGTCGATGAACTCGTGGGACGACCAGAAAGTGCGCGACGCGCTGGCCGCCAACGGCAAGAAGAAAGTCATCGTCTCCGGCCTGTGGACCGAAGTCTGCAACAACAGCTTCGCACTGTGCGCGATGCTCGAAGGCGGCTATGAAATCTACATGGTGGCCGACGCTTCCGGCGGCACCTCGAAGGAAGCCCACGACTACGCGATGCAGCGCATGATCCAGGCCGGCGTGGTGCCGGTGACCTGGCAGCAGGTGATGCTGGAATGGCAGCGCGACTGGGCCCACCGCGACAGCTATGATGCCGTGATGGCCATCGTGCGCGAGCACTCCGGCGCCTACGGCATGGGTGTCGATTATGCGTACACGATGGTGCACAAGGCGCCGCAGCGCATCACCGGCAGCCACGAGACGCTGGCGCCCGTGCCCGCCAAGTAAGCTCGCTAGAACACGCCAAGCAAACCGCGCCTGGCCGCCACCGTGGCGGCCTCGGTGCGGCTTGCCACGTTGAGCTTGGCCAAAATATTATTGACGTGGAATTTCACCGTACCCACCTCGATGTCGGCGCTGCGGGCGATCATCTTGTTGCTCTTGCCGGTGGCCATGTGGGCCAGGATCTCCAGCTCGCGCCTGGACAGGCGGCTGGTTTCGCGCCGTTGCGCCAGCTTGGCGGCCACGTCCGGCGGCAGGAAGGTGCGGCCGCCCGCCACGGTGCGTATGCAGGCCGACAACTGCGCGAAGCCGCTGTCCTTGAGCAGATAGGCGCGGGCGCCGGCGCGCAGGCCGCGATGCACATCCTCGTCGCCCTGGTAGGTGGTGAGGATGATGATGTTGGCGTCGGCGTCGATCCGGCGCATCCGCTCTATGGCCTCGACGCCGTTCATTTCCGGCATGCCCAGGTCCATGACGACCACTTGCGGCCGCTGCTGTTCGAACAGCGCCACGGCCTGCACGCCGTTGGCGGCACGGCCGACCAGCCGGCATTCCGGCATGGTGTTGATGAGCGTCTCAAGGCCGGCAAGTATCAGCGGATGATCGTCGGCGATCAGGATGGAGATGGTGTCCATGGTGGAGTTCCTTGTGGTGGGGCGGCAGGCTGACATGGAAGGCGGTGCCGTGCGGCTGGCGCGAAGCGCTCCAGATACGGCCGCCGTGCGCGCCGACAATGGCGCGGCAGATGCCCAGGCCGATGCCGATGCCGCCGGGCTTGGTGGAAAACATCGGCTCGAACAGCCGCCCGGCGATATGGGCGGGGATGCCGGCGCCGTTGTCCTCGACGCTGAGGCGCACGGTGCCCGAGTCGTCGGCCAGCGCGGTGCGCACCAGCAGCAGGCGCGCGCGCTCGACGCCGCTCATGGCGTGGATCGCGTTGAGGATCAGGTTCATCATCACCTGCTGCAGCTGCACGCGGTCGGCATGCAGCTGCAAGGCGTGGCCATGGCCGAGGCCGAACTGCGTGCGGACCTCGACGCGGTGCTTGTGCAGCTCGCCGCGCAGCAGCCGCAGCACCTCAAGCACGGCCTCGTCCAGCGCGAACAGCGAGGGGGATGCGGGAGCGTTGGCGGCCATGCCGCGTATGCTGCGCAGCACGCCGCCGGCGGCGGCGCCGGCGTGCATCACCATCTTGAAGGCGTCGCAGGCGCTTTCCGTCCGCTGTTGTTCCAGGTGGTGCAGGCCGGCTTCGGCGTTCAGCATCATGGCGGCCAGCGGCTGGCTGACCTCGTGCGCCAGCGAGGCGGCAAATTCGCCCATCGCGGTGATGCGCGCCAGCCGCGCCAGCTCCTGCTCGGCCATCCGCAGCCTGTGTTCCAGTTGCGCGTTGCGCCGCGCCAGGACATCGATGAGCGGTAATTCGGAGGACATGTCGCATCTTGGTGTAGAGAGGATGCAGCTATTATGCTGCGCCGCGACACCCGCGCGCTTATACGAAAGGGGCCGGACGGCTCTGGCTTAGCGGCCGGTTCCGGCACCCCCGAAAGAGTTACGCCTTCAGGAAAGCCAGCAGGTCGGCGTTCAGCTTGTCCTTGTGGGTGGTCGGCAGGCCGTGCGGCGCGCCTTCATACACCAGCAGCGTGGCGTTCTTGACCAGCTTGGCCGAGGCCCTGGCCGACGCGTCGATCGGCACGATCTGGTCGTCGTCGCCGTGCACGATCAGGGTCGGCACGTCGATCTTTTTCAGGTCTTCGGTGAAGTCGGTTTCCGAGAACTGCTTGATGCAGTCGTAGGCGTTCTTGATGCCGCACTGCATGCCCTGGGCCCAGAACGTGTCGCGCACGCCTTGCGATTCCTTGGCGCCCGGGCGGTTGTAGCCGTAAAACGGCGTGGTCAGGTCCTTGAAGAATTGCGAGCGGTCGGCCAGCACGGCGGAGCGGATGCCGTCAAACACCGACATCGGCAGGCCGTTCGGGTTGGATGCGGACTTGACCATCTGCGGCGGCACGGCGCCGACCAGCACCGCCTTGGCCACGCGCGAGGTGCCGTGGCGGCCGATGTAGCGCGCCACCTCGCCGCCGCCGGTCGAATGGCCGACCAGCGTGGCGCCTTGCAGGTCCAGCGCTTCGATCAGCGTGGCCAGGTCGTCGGCGTAGGTGTCCATGTCGTTGCCGTTCCATGGCTGGCTCGACAGGCCGTGGCCGCGGCGGTCGTGGGCGATGACGCGGTAGCCCTGGCTGGCCAGGAACATCATCTGGTCTTCCCAGGCGTCGCCCTGCAGCGGCCAGCCGTGGCTGAACACGACCGGGGCGCCGCTGCCCCAGTCCTTGAAGTGGATGCGGGTGCCGTCGCTGGTGATGACGCTGTCGATCGACAGTTGCGGTTTGCTTTGGTTGAGGCTGGTATCCGGCATGGCGGTGCTCCTTGCGTTGGTTGGGAGAGACCAGTGTAGGCAGCGGCGCAATCGTGCGCTCCTGCCAAAAGATCAGGGCGGGCTAAAGGGAGAGGGCGCGCCGTCGTAGTTTAGCGGCAGCCACTGGTAGCCGGCGCCCGCGTGAGCAATGTGGCCGAGTCCGGGGAAGGCGATGTGCGCCGCGCCGACCAGCATGTGCTTGCCGGCCGCCATCTCCAGCAATTGCCGGCGGGTGGCGCTTGCGTCGGCTTCGCTGCTGTCGTATTTGACGGTGGCCTGCGGATGCGGCAACTGGATCGCCGACACGTGGACGATGTCGCCCCAGACCAGCAACTGTTGTCCGCGGCTGCTCACCAGGTACATTGCGTGGCCCGGCGTGTGGCCCGGACCGGCCAGCGCTTCGATGCCCGGCTCCAGCGGGCCGTAGGCCTTGAACGGCTGGAAGCGCCGGCTGGCCTGGTAGGGCGCCGCCGCCGCGACCGCGCTGTCGAAAAAGCTGGCCAGGAAGGCCGGCGCGGACGCCTTGCCGGCCGGCGCCAGCCAGTAGTCGGCCTCGGCCTGCGACAGCCGCACCACGGCATTGGCAAACACCGGCGCGCCTTGTGCCGCGATGCCGCCCGCGTGGTCCTTGTGCAGATGGGTGATCAGCACTTCGTCGACCTGCTCGGGCCGGTAGCCCGCCGCGCGCAGGTGGTCCACCAGCTTGCCGCAGCAATCGCCATACAGCTGGCCGGCGCCGGCATCGATCAGGATCAGCTTGCTGCCGGTGTTGACCAGGAAGGCATTGATCGAGCCTTGCACCGGCTGGCGCAGTTCGGCCTGGTCCAGGTCCGAGGCGATTTGCGCCGGCGCAATATGGGTCATCACGCTGTCGATGGGGAAGGCGTGCGTGCCGTCGGACAGCGCGGTGATTTCAAAGTCGCCCAGCATCATGCGGTAAAAGCCGGGCGCCTGCGTGCGCACCCGCGGCGCGGCGGCGTGCGCCAGTGTCGATGCGGCCAGCAGCAGGATGGCCGGCAGGCGGGACAGAAGTAAGGTCATGGCAGTGCTCCGGTAGCGATTGCCGATGCTATCGCAGTGGCGGCCCCGCAACACCTGTCTTTAGTCCAGTCGGCCCCATGCTGCGCCGCCATAGCCCGCCGCCAGCCGGATATGGATCTGGTGGCCGGCCTTCTTATGCTGCATCGCAGTATCAATACTTCTTTACAAATTTTCCCATTAGTCTAAAGTCACTAAGAATGATAACGCTATCTTTGCGTTGTGACCATCGCGTAGAAGTCGGGCGCGATTTATTTAAAACAATAATGTTAGCGCTAACTTAACGTTGGCCATGCCTTGGAGAGCTGGATGGAAAGTACCCGCTGGGTAGTGATGGGTGTCAGTGGCTGCGGCAAGAGCACCGTAGGGCAGGCGCTGGCCGGCGCACTTGGCGTACCCTATATCGAGGGCGACCAGTTCCACCCGCCGGCCAACGTGGCCAAGATGTCCGCCGGCGTCGCCCTGGACGATGCCGACCGCCACGATTGGCTGCAGGCCCTGGCCGGGCAGATCCACAGCGCGCGGCTGCTGAACACCGGGCTGGTGCTGGGCTGCTCGGCGCTGAAGCGCAAATACCGCGACCAGCTGCGCGCGGCCGACCCGGCGCTGCGCTTCGCCCACCTGAGCGGCGCGCGCGAACTGATCGCCGACCGCATGCAGGCGCGTGTCGGTCATTACATGCCGCTGTCGCTGCTGGACAGCCAGTTGCATGTCCTGGAACCGCTGCAGCAGGACGAGGCCGGCATCACGCTGGACATCGCCGATGCGCCGGAAACGCTGGTGCGTCATATCCTCGCCGGCAAGATCGGTAGTTGAAAGTGCCCGAATACCGTCTGGCTTGACGGGGCCGGGCAGCGTTGCAAGCAGTGCGTAGCGGAGCCGTCAGAAATTCCGCACGTTGACCCTTACCTCATAAAAATATAGCAGGAGACTACAATGCGTAAACGTAACACAATCATGAGCCTGGCCGTGGCCAGCGCTTGCTGCTGGATCGCCATGCCGGCCCACGCGCAGCAAGCCGCTGCCGCTGCCCCTGCCGCCCCGGGCGACCAGACCCCGCCCAACGCGGACGCCAATGCCGCCCCAGATGCCAACGCCGCGCCGGTGCAGACCGTGGTGACCGTATCCGGCTCCCGGATCGCCTCGCGCGGCTTCACCCAGCCGACGCCGACCACCGTGCTGAACGCCGACGACCTGGCCAAGAACGCCCAGCCCAACATCTTCAACACCATCGCCGAGCTGCCGGCGCTGCAGGGCAGCACCGGCCGCACCACCAGCACCAACAGCACCTCCAGCGGCATCCAGGGCCTGAGCTCGCTGAGCCTGCGCGGCCTGGGCCCGATCCGCACGCTGACCCTGCTGGACGGCCAGCGTGTGGTGGGCGCCAACGTCACCGGCGTGACCGACGTCAGCCAGTTCCCGCAACTGCTGGTCAAGCGCGTCGACGTGGTCACCGGCGGTGCCTCGGCGTCCTACGGTTCGGACGCGATCGGCGGCGTGGTCAACTTCGTCACCGACAAGAAATTCGAAGGCTTCAAGGCCAACGTCGAAGGCGGCCAGACCACCTACCACGACGACCGCAACGGCACCGTGCAGGCGGCCTGGGGCAAGGCCTTCATGGACGACCGCCTGCACGTCGCAGTCAGCGGCGAGTTCGGCCGCGAGAAGGGCATCGATTCGCCGGGCTTCGGCGAAGTCGGCCCGAACGGCCGCACCTGGTACAAGAACACCGCCTACCAGATCCGTCCGCTGGCCCAGACCAACGACGGCAAGCCGCAATACACCGTCATCGATCACGCCCAGCAATATCAGTACGCCAAGTACGGCCTGATCACCAACGGCCCGCTGCAGGGCACGGCCTTCGGTCCCGGCGGCGTGCCGTACCAGTTCAACTACGGTGGCGGCGGCAAGCCGACCGGCACCGGCGCGGTGACCGGCTGCGTCAACCCGTTCTGCGTCGGTGGCGACCTGAGCGGCAGCGTGGGCGCCGGCACCAACCTGGCGATGGACCTGAAGCGCCAGGTGGCGTACACCCGCGTCGGCTTCGACATCAATCCCGACCACGAGATCTACCTGACCACCAACTTCGGCAAGGTCGAATCGGTGTTCTCGCCGAACCCGGGCGCGGCCAAGAACGCCAACCTGACGATACAGTGCGACAACCCGTTCCTGCCGGCGTCCATCGTGGCCGCCTGCGCCGCCAACAAGATCACCAGCTTCCAGTACGGTACGGCCAACGCCGAATTCCCGCGCAACATCAACGTCCATCCGACCCGCCAGATGGAACGCGTGGTGGTGGGCGCCGACGGCCGCTTCCAGCTGGCCGGCAAGGAATGGTCGTATGACGCCTACGCCGAATATGGCCAGAACAAGACCGACATCATCGTCCACGACATCTCGCTCAATGCGCGCTACAACGCCGCCATCGACGCGGTGCGCGGCCCGAACGGCACCATCGTCTGCCGCAACCCGGTGGCGGCGGCTTCCGGCTGCGTGCCGCTGAACATCATCGGCGACGTGCCGGCCGATCCGGCGGCAATGGCCTACATCGAACCAGCCAACGGTCCGCAGCAGCACACCAAGCAAACGCAGCAGGTCGCCAGCTTCAACTTGCACGGCGAACCGTTTGAATCGTGGGCCGGCCCGATCGCCGTGGCGACCGGCGCCGAGTACCGCCGCGAACACTACAGCGTGACCGGCGACCCATACGGCAACGGCGTCTCCGCCGACAGCCCGAACACGGCGGCCTATCCGGCCGACCCGCTGCTGAACACGGCGGTTGGCAACAACTGGTACGCCGGCAACTACCACAATGCCTCGGGCACCTACGACGTCAAGGAAGCCTACGTCGAGCTGAACGTTCCGATGCTGAAGTCCGCCACCTTCGGCGAGGCCAACCTGAACGTGGCCGACCGCCGCACCAAGTACAGCACCTCCGGCAGCGTGGAAAGCTGGAAGATCGGCGGCAGCTGGAAGACCCCGGTCGACGGCCTGAGCTTCCGCGCCGTGACCTCGAAAGACGTGCGCGCACCGAACTTGAGCGAACTGTATGCGGCCGCCGTGGTGGTCAACAACGTGGTCAGCTACCAGGGCAACACCATCACGGTCCAGCAGCGCACGGTCGGCAACACCAATCTGCGCCCCGAGATCGCCCGCAACACCGTGTTCGGCGCGGTGCTGAACCAGCCGAAGTGGCTGCCCGGCTTCAGCGCCTCGGTCGACTACTTCGACATCAAGGTCAACGGCGTGATCTCGACCTTGTCGGCGCAGCAGGAAGTCGACCTGTGCGTGGCCGGCAACAAGGAAATCTGCTCGGCGATGGTGCTCAACAGTGCCAGCACCACCAACAACTACGTGACGGTGCAGGCGTTCAACCTGGCGTCGCTGCGCAACAAGGGCTACGACATCGAGGCGGCCTACCGCATGAACCTGAAGGACTTCGGCCTGCCTGGCCGCCTGACCTTCCGCGCGCTGGCCACCCGCACCATCAGCTTCCTGACCGATCCCGGCGTGGTGGGCACGATCCCGTCCGAAGGCGCGGGCAACAACCTGGGCGGCACGCCTAAGTGGAAGGGCCTGGCCTCGCAAGCGTGGGACACCGACAAGTACGGGCTGATGCTGACCGAACGCTGGATCAGCAAAGGCGTCTACAGCAACGAGTTCATCGAGTGCCAGACCAACTGCCCGGTCTCGACCACGATCCACCCGACCATCTTCAACAACCAGATGAAGGGCGCCTTCTACGTCGACCTCGGCGGCACCTACAAGGTCAATGCGAAGACCACCGCCTACTTCAAGATCGACAACATCGGCAACGTCGATCCGGCCGCGGCGCCCCAGGCCAACCTGAGCTTCGCCATCAACCCGACGCTGTACGACGTGCTCGGCCGCGTGTACCGCGCCGGCGTGCGTTACAGCTTCTAAGCCGTCC
The DNA here is from genome assembly GCF_040369125.1 of Duganella hordei. Taxonomy (NCBI): domain Bacteria; kingdom Pseudomonadati; phylum Pseudomonadota; class Betaproteobacteria; order Burkholderiales; family Oxalobacteraceae; genus Duganella; species Duganella hordei. Next base: position 74,909 of record NZ_BPWI01000017.1, on the reverse strand, counting down.
GGGTGATGACTACTATGATTAGTCCGTTGGCGTCGTTCTTCGGAATGACGCCCGCCGCGTGGAGCATGCTGGCCGTGGCCTTGTCGGTCGGACTGCTGACCTTGATGATCGCCTGGGGCAAGGTACAGCCGCTGCTGGCGTTCGTGGTGGCGGCGCTGGTCGCGGCGCTGCTGCTGGGCATGCCGCTGGACGCCATTCCCAAGTCCATCGACAAGGGCATAGGCGATCTGCTCGGTTCGCTGATCGTGATCGTCTGCCTGGGCGCCGTGTTCGGCAAGCTGATCGCCGACAGCGGCGCGGCCCAGCGCATCGCCAGCTATCTGATCGGCGTGTTCGGCTCGGCCCGCATGCCGGTGGCGCTGACCTTGACCGGCTTCGTGGCCGGCATACCGCTGTACTACAACGTCGGCTTCGTGCTGCTGGTGCCGCTGGTGTTCTCGCTGGTGTACCAGAGCGGACGGCCGGCGGTGGCGCTGGCCATTCCGCTGCTGGCCGGGCTGTCGATCGCCCACGGCTTCCTGCCGCCGCACCCGTCGCCGACGGCGCTGGTGGCGCAGTTCCATGCCGACATGGGACGCACGCTGTTCTACGGCCTGATCGTCGCCGTGCCGACCCTGATCATCGCCGGGCCGGTGTTCGCGATGAGCCTGAAACGCATCCATAGCGAGCCGGCGCCGCTGTTCCGCACCGGCCTGCGCGACGAGGCCGAACTGCCTGGCGTGTTCAACAGCTTCGCCACCGCGCTGCTGCCGGTGTGGCTGCTGGCCGCCGCCACCGCGCTGACGCTGGTGCCGGTGGACAGCCCGCTGCTGAAATCGCTGATCGCCTTCCTGGCCAATCCGATGATCGTCATGCTGATCGCGCTGGCCGCCGCCGTGGTCACGCTGGGGCTGGCGCGCGGCCAGAGTTTGCCCAAGCTGATGGCCGGCGCCCAGGATGCGCTGCGCGACATCGCGCCCATCCTGCTGGTGATCGCCGGCGCCGGCGCGCTGAAGCAGGTGCTGGTCGATTCCGGCGTCAGCACCGAACTGGGCAAGCAGCTCGGCAGCCTGCCGGTGCCGCCGCTGGTGCTGGGCTGGCTGGTGGCGACGCTGATCCGCGTGTGTCTGGGCTCGGCCACCGTGGCCGGCCTGACGGCGGCCGGCATCGTCGCGCCGGTGGTGCAGTCGTCCGGCATCGATCCGAGTTTGATGGTGCTGGCGATCGGCGCCGGCAGCTTGATGTGCAGCCACGTGAACGATTCCGGCTTCTGGATGTTCAAGGAATACTTCGGCCTGTCGCTGAAGGACACCTTCCGCTCGTGGACTTTGATGGAGACGCTGGTCGGCGTCTTCGGACTGATTTTCGTGTTGCTCCTCTCCGCCTTGATTGGATAACAAATGATGAAACTCCCAATGACCCGCGCTCTCGTTGCCGCGGTCGCCGTTCTGTGCGCGCCGCTTGCCGTGCAAGCCGCGTCGATCTCCGCCTACCAGACCATGCCGGACGACCCGCGCGCCGTGAAAGTACAGGCCAAGGGCGACGGCGTGGCCGACGACACCGACGCCATCCAGCAGGCCGTCACCAGCGCCGCCAACAAAGGCGAGGGTGGCGTGGTGTTCCTGCCATCGGGCCGGTACCGCATTTCTCGCTCAATTTTGGTACCGCTATCAGTGCGCCTGTACGGCGTCGGCCCGACGCGGCCGGTGTTCGTGCTCGGCGCGCGCACGCCGGGTTTCCAGAAGGGCGTCGGCAACATGATCGTGTTCACCGGCGGCGACCAGTACACGGTGGGCAAGGTGCCGGTGCCGGTGGCCAGCGCCGTGCCGTTCAGCGACAAGGTGCGCGACGCCAACTCGTCGACGTTTTATTCGGCGCTGAGCAACGTCGATTTCGAGATCGGCGACGGCAATCCGGCTGCTGCGGCGGTGCGCCTGCGCACGGCGCAGCACTCCTACCTGAGCCATATCGACTTCCATATCGGCTCCGGCCTGGCCGGCATCTACCAGGTCGGCAACGAGAGCTTCGACCTGAAATTCTACGGCGGCCGTTACGGCATCCTGTCCGAGAAGACGTCGCCGGCGTGGCAGTACACGCTGATGGACTCGACCTTCGAAGGCCAGCGCGACGCCGCCATCCGCGAGCATGAGGCGGGACTCACGCTGATCAACACCAGCATCCGCAACACGCCGGTCGGCATCGAGATCGACCGCGGCTACGGCGACTGGTTGTGGGGCAAGGACGTGCGCTTCGAGAATGTGTCGAAGGCGGCGGTGGTCATCAGCAACGAGGGCAACGTCTACACGCAGGTCGGCTTCGACCACGCCATGGCCCGCAACACGCCGGTGTTCGCGCGCTTCCGCGACAGCGGCAAGACCATCGCCGGCACGGGTTCTACCTACGCGGTCAGGGAATTCAGCTACGGCCTGGCGCTGCCCGGCCTGGGCAGCACCGGGCAGTTCGCCACCAGCATCAAGATGGAACCGTTGAAAGCCTTGCCGGCCGCGCCGCGCCAGGTCATGCGCACGCTGCCGCCAAGTACCGAATGGGCCAACGTGCACAGCTTCGGCGCCATCGGCGACGGCGTGGCCGACGACACGGCGGCGATCCAGAAGGCCATCGACAGCAAGCGCGTGGTGTATCTGCCGCTGGGCTTCTACGTCGTCAACGACACCATCCGCATGAAGCCGGACACGGTGCTCATCGGCCTGCATCCGGGCCTGACGCAGCTGGTGCTGCCGAACGGCTCGCCGCTGTACGCCGGCGTCGACGGCCCGAAAGCGCTGCTGGAAAGCGCCAAGGGCGGCGACGCCATCGTCACCGGCTTCGGCCTGGCCACCGGCGAAGTCAACCCGCGCGCGACGGCGCTGCTGTGGAAGGCTGGCGCCGATTCGCTGGTCGACGACATCCGCGTCCAGGGCGGCCACGGCACGCGCCTGTATGACGGCACGCGCCGCGACCCTTACCAGAAGCGGGCCGACTTCGATCCGACCGCACACTGGGACCGCCAGTACCCGAGCATCTGGGTGACCGACGGCGGCGGCGGCACCTTCGTCGCCTGCTGGACGCCGAGCACCTTCGCGCAGGCGGGCTTCTACGTGTCGAACACCAAGACGCCGGGCAAGGTGTACGAACTGTCGGCCGAACACCACATCCGCGCCGAGATCGTGCTGGACGGCGTGGAGAACTGGGAATTCCTGGCGCCGCAAACCGAGGAGGAAGTGCGCGACGGGATGGACTCGGTCTCGCTGGAGATCCGCAATTCGAAGAATCTGCTGTTCGCCAACTACCATGCCTACCGCGTCACGCGTTCGATCAAGCCTGCGCCGTCGGCGGTCAAGCTGAGTAATTCCAGCGGCATCCGCTTCCGCAACGTGCACGTCAACGGCGAGAGCGGCTACGCCACCTGCGACGACAACGGCTGCGACACCTATCTGCGCGTCACCAAGTACCCGTATGAGAATGCGATGCAGGACGTCACGCACAAGCTGGAAGTGCGCGAGCGCGAGTTCGCTTCGCTGGATATCGGCGCCTCCGGTCCCGCTGCCGCAGCCGCGCCAGCCCTGGCTGGAGCAGGCGTCGGCGCCGGCGTCAAGGTCGACAAGCTCGAAGGCGATTTCTATTCGATCGCCGGCGCGGCGGTCGACGCCAAGGGCAAGCTCTATTTCGTGGACCGCCGCTTCCAGCGCATCTACAGCTGGTCCAAGGCCGACGGCATGGTGGTGGTGCGCGACGCGCCGCTGGATGCGATCAACCTGGCCTTCGATAAGAGCGGCGCGCTGATGGTGCTGTCCTCGCACGGTCCCGAAGGCACGGTCTACTCGTTCCACCCGGACCAGCCGGCCGGCCCGCTGACGCTGATCAAGCCGACGCCGGTCGCCGCCCACGCTGGCGCACGCACCGTGGTACCGGTCAACTTCTGGCAGAACGGCGAGTTCCGCGACCAGTTGAACCCCGACACCTACGAGTTCACCACGCTGGCCGAGATGTTCGCCCGCGACGTGGCGTTGCCGAAGAAGCGCGAGTACGTGTCGCCGGACGGCAGCCTGGTGATGCCGGCCTACCGCGTGTTCCAGCAAGGCCCGGCCAATCACCTCGGCTACCGCTTCTCCGACACGCTCGACACGCATGGCCTGGTGGCGGCCGGCGCCAACGGCCGCGTGGTGTTCACCAACGGCTCCGAGAACCGCACCTTCAGCGGTGTGATCGGGCAGGGCGGCGGCATCGGCGACTTGAAACAGGTCGCCAACCGGGGCGGCGAAAGCGTGGCCGTGGACAAGGCCGGCAACGTCTACGTGGCCAACGGCCAGGTATTCGTCTACGCGCCGGACGGCAAGGAGATCGGCCGCATCGATGTGCCGGAACGTCCGCTGCAATTGATCTTCGGCGGTGACGGCGATGGTACGCTGTTCATCCTGACTCACCATACCCTTTACGCCGCGGGAGGCTTCAATGGGCATTAACAAATTCGGCTTGGCGCTCTTGCTGTTGTGCGCGCAGGCGGGTGCGCAGCAGACCGTTCAACTGTGGCCCAACGGCGCGCCGGGGTCGGAGAAGCGCCACAACGAGCCGGAGACGGTGCAGAACACCTACGTCAGCAATATCCACGATCCGTCGCTGACCGTGGTCAAGGCCGATCCGCGCCACGCCAACGGCGCCGCCGTGATCGTGGTGCCGGGCGGCGGCCATCGCATGCTGGTGTGGAACAACGAAGGGCTGGTGGCGGCCAAGTCGCTGAACCGTTCCGGCGTCACCGCCTTCGTGCTGAAGTACCGGCTGGCGCGCGACCAGGGTTCGAGCTACAGCATCGAGAACGATGCGGCGGCCGACCTGCGGCGCGCCGTGCGCTGGGTGAGGGCGCATGCGGCGGAGTACAAGATCGATCCGAACCGGCTCGGCATCATGGGCTTCTCGGCCGGCGGCGAGCTGGTGTCGCTGGTGGCCGACAATCCGGCGCCGGCGCCGGCAGGAACGGCGGACGCCATCGACAAACTGAGCGCGCGGCCTGACTTCCAGGTGCTGGTCTATCCCGGTCCGCTGGGCGTGCCGGCCAAGGCCGTGCAGAACGCGCCGCCGGCCTTCATCGTCGCGGGATCGGTGGACAAGTGCTGCGCGCCGCCGGCCATAGCCTTGTATCAGCAGCTGGTGGCGGCGGGCGTGTCGGCCGAGCTGCATATGTATGCGGAGACCGACCACGCCTTCAACATGGGTCAGCGTTCGGAGCGGCTGTCCGACGTGCACTGGCCGGACCGCCTGGCCGACTGGCTGGCCGACGGCGGCTGGCTGATACCGCACGGCGGCCAGGCGCCGCAGGGCGTGCCGTCGCCGGCGCAGTAATTACTGTTCGAAGCGTTTGCGGATTTCGCCGACGTTGCGGCCCACCTCGCGCACCACTTCGATCAGCTTGGACGGCGGCACGTCGAACTCCCTTGCCCAGAAGCGGACTTCCGGCGCATGCTGCGGATTGATGGTGCGGAGGCTGCGGTAATCTGAGGTCTTGGTCTGGACTTGCATGATGGTATTTAAAAAAGAGTGCTTTAGTGCCATCATGTTGCCAGCTTGCGCCACGGCGCACCGTGCACTGGCGCACATGGGAACAGCTTTCTTTCCCAGAGTGCTACAACGCACGGTGCAGGCTGCTATACAATCGCAGTATGGTGTCTTACCATATCCACTGGCCCGGAGGCTGCGATGTCCACCACCCATACTTTCCGCCCTGATTACGTCGGCGCCGAAGTCGTCGAAGCCGGCATCGAAGTTGCCGACCGTAAAGGTGCCGACAGCGCCGCTGCCTACCTTAGCCATCGCGGCGTGCCCGAGGAAGTGATCCAGCGCGTGGTGGCCGAGCCGGAGCACCGGCGCAATCCCGGCCGCCTGCGCAGCCGCGACGAACGGCTGGTCGAGGAAGCGTCCCGCTTCAAATTCAAGGTGTAAATTCGAATAGTTGCGCCGGCGTATCCCACAGTACGCGCCGGCGCTCCTGCTCGTCCGGCAGCCACTGTGCCAGCAGCTGCCGTTGCCCGGCGTAGCTGGCGGTCTTCTCGAACAGCGTGTGGGGCCAGTCGCTGCCCCACATCATCCGCTCCAGGCCCAGGTGCTCGCGCAACAGCGGCATGGCCTGCAGCGCCACTACCTCGCCCCGGCCGTTGGCGCCATTGCGATATGCGCCCGAGAGCTTGACCCACAGCCGCCTGGATGCGCCCTGTGCCAGCAGGTAGCGGAATCCCGGATCGTCGATGCCGAGCGCCGGATCGGGACGGCCGAAATGGTCGACGACGACATTGAGTCCGGCGTCGAGCAAGGGCGCGATCAGCGGCGGCAGTTCGCGGGCGGTCTGATGCACCTCGACCTGCATGCCGCGCTGCTGCAGGCGTTGCAGCAGGCTGCGCCACGCGGGCGCGGCAAAGTCCGGCGCGGCCAAACCCACCTGATTCAAGCGTATGCCCATCACGCCGGCCTGATGCAGCGAGTCGAGCTCCTCGTCGGCGATGGAGGGCTTGACGACGGCGATGCCGCGCAGGCGCCGCGGATAGCGCCGCAATACGTCGACCAGATAGCTGTTGTCGGTGCCGAGAAAGCTGGGCTGGACGATGACGCCGTGGGTGACGGCGTTGGCGTCCTGCAGTGCGAGGAATTGTTCCGGCGGCGCGTCGTAGCCGGAGGGCGCGCGGCGCTTGTCGGGCATCGGCAGATTGTGCAGGAAGACATGCGCGTGGCAGTCGATGGCGTACATGGTGGTCGGTCTCTTGAAAATGGAGCAGGCGCTGAGTGTAGCCAGGAAGGCGGCTGATTGAAACTGGCGGCGGTTCATGCGGGCCTCCTCACGCTGGAATGGCGTCGAGCTTGCGGCCGCGGGTTTCCGGCAGCATCAGCACCGTCAGCACCACCAGGCCGTAGGCGATGGCGGCGTCGATGCCGATCGCCTCGCCCAGCGGCATGGATTTGCTCATGTAGCCCACCAGCACCGGGAAACCGGCCGAGGCGATACGCCCGAAGTTATAGCAGAATCCCACGCCGGCGCCGCGGATATGGGCGGGATACAGTTCGTTGAACAGCGCGCCCAGGCTGGCCGGTATGCCGGCCGCGAAGAAGCCCAGCGGGAAGCCGAGCACCAGCATCTCCATGTTGGTCAACGGTATCATCAAGTAGATCAGCACCGTCACCGTCGAGCAGAGGGCGAACAGGGCGACGTTGCGGCGCCGGCCTATGCGGTCCAGCAACTGGGCGCTGGTGATGCAGCCGAACCAGAAGGCGATGATGATGACCGCGAGATAGCCGCCGGTGCTCAGCACGGATAGATGGCGTTCGGTCTTCAGATAAGTGGGCAGCCAGGTCATCAGCGCGTAGTAGCCGCCGTGCGCGCCCATGCCCAGCAGGCTGCCCAGCAACGTCGTTTTCAGCAGGGCGGGGGAGAAGATGCCCACCAGCGGCACGCTGTCGCCGCTTGCCGGCGGGGCGGCGCGGCGTTCCGGTTCGGGTATCGAGCGGCGCACATAGACCACCAGCAGCGCCGGCAGCAGGCCGATGACGAACATCACGCGCCAGGCCATGTCCGGCGCCAGCCACGAGAACAGCACCGTATAGAGAATGACCGCGCCGCCCCAGCCGACCGCCCATGCGCTCTGCACGGTCCCCATGGCCTTGCCGCGGTGTTCGTTGCGCATGGTTTCGGCCATCAGCACCGCGCCTGCCGCCCATTCGCCGCCGAAGCCGAAGCCTTGCAGCGCCTTGAGCACCAGCAGTTGCGGGAAGGTCTGCGCGAACGAGCAGAGAAAGGTGAACACGGAGAACCACAGGATGGTCAGTTGCAGCGTGCGCACGCGGCCGATGCGGTCGGACACCGCGCCGCAGAACCAGCCACCCAACGCCGACGACACCAGCGTGACGCCGCTGATCAAGCCGGCCTGGGTTTTGTCGAGCCCGAACGCCGCGATCAGGGCGGGAATGGCGAGTGTAAACATCTGCACGTCCAGGGCATCCAGCCCCCAGCCGCTGAAACATGCCCAGAACGTCTTGCGTTCGAGTTTGGACACCTGGCGATACCAGCTAAACATGTGCGTCTCCTTGTTTTATTCATTTAAACATATATATGTTTAAATGAATCTTAGGCCCCGGATTAAAACCTGTCAACAAGAATCGGTATGCTAAAGTATGGATATCCATATCTATAGTCATACAGAGCAATCCATGAATGCCATCAAACTGGAATACGACGACCGCCTGCCCCTGTACCAGCGGCTGCGCGACGATATGGTGGCGAGGATCACGCGCCGCGAATGGCAGGTCGGCGTGGCGATACCCACCGAGACCGAGCTGACCAGGATGTACGGCGTGGCGATCGGCACTGTGCGCAAGGCGGTGGAAACGCTGGTGGCCGACGGCCTGCTGGAGCGTAATCAGGGGCGGGGGACCTTCGTGCGCAGGCCGACGTTCGACGCCTCGCTGTTTCGCTTCTTCCGTCATCAGATCAACGGCGATCCGCGGCAGGTACCGCAGGGACGCGTGCTGAAACGAGGCCTGGCGCCGCCGCCGGCCGCCGTTGCCGCCGCGCTGGGACTGCCAAAGACGGCGCAGGCGATACGCCTGGATCGCTTGCGGCTGGTGGATGGCAAGACTGTGTTGATCGAGGAGATCTGGCTGCCGCGCGCGCCTTTCGCGCCGCTGCTGAAAATCGAGCCGGAGCAGTTCGGCGATCTGCTGTACCCGATGTACGAGGAGCGCTGCGGCGTGGTGATCGCGTCTGCCCAGGAAACGCTGACCGTCGATGCGGCCGATGCCCGCGACGCGGCGGCGCTGTCGCTCAAGGCAGGCCAGCCGGTGGTGGTGATCGAGCGGCTGGCTTTCGGCTACGACCGCCAGCCGCTGGAGTGGCGCCGCTCGCGCGGCCCGGCCGAGGGCTTCCGCTACCAGATCGAGATCCGCTGACGCCGGCGCTCCATTCTCGTAGGACTGGGACCACATAGTGTTATGTTACTAACCTACATATGCCGCACACGGCGTCCTAGGGTACAGCGCACATAGCGGGCATATAGTGTGTTCATCAGGTCGGTAACGATCTGCAACCTATAGAGGCTCGCCATGTACCAAGCAACCCGTACTTCCGTATCCAGTAACGCCGTACCCAATATGCAGGCGGAGATCTGCGTCAACCCGGCCGTCAGCCTGATCGGCGCCCAGCAGAACGAGCTGCTGCGTGCCTTGTCGCGCGAGGAGTTGATCAGCCTGTTCGAGCACCTGGAACTGGTGCCGTTGGCCGCCGGCAAGCACCTGTTCGACTTCGGTGAAAAGATGGATTACGCGTACTTCCCCACCAACGCCATCGTCTCGCTGCAGTTTGTGACGGAAGACGGCGGCGCCAGCGAGATCGCCGTGGTCGGCCGCGAAGGCGTGGTCGGCGTATCGATGTACGAAACCGAACGCGCCAACTGCTCGGCGGTGGTGCAAAGCGCCGGCTACGGCTACCGCATCAAGGGGGCGGTGCTGCGCACGGCATTCTTCGGCGGCGGCGCGCTGGCCCAGCAATTGATGCGCCATACCAGCGCGCTGTTTGCGCAGCTGGCGCAAACCGTCGCCGGCGTGCGTCACGGCAGCATCGAACAGCGCCTGTGCCGCTGGCTGCTGGAACGCCTGGACCGCTCGCAGTCGAACGAATTGAAAGTAACCCAGGAAATGATCGCCAACATGCTCGGCGTGCGCCGCGAAAGCATCACCTGCTGCGCCGGCAAGCTGCAGGAAGAGGGCCTGATCGAATATCGCCGCGGTACCGTCATCGTGCTCGATCGCGGCGCCATGGAGCAGCGCGCCGGTGGCTGCTATGTCGCCGCCTAATGCAGATACCTGGGTGCCTGCTGGAGCTCATCCAGCTTGCGCTGCACCAGTTTGTACCAGGCGACCGCCCACCGGTTCGCCATCATCGATTCCTCGACCGTAGCGGCAGACATGCTGCGACTGACGGCCGCCATTTGCCGATGCAGGGCATAGGCTGGGGCGGGCGGTTTGCGGCGGAGGCGTGAGATATCCATGACCTCATTCTGACTTCCATACCCCTTGCCGGCTGTACGCTAGCCCACGTTTATCGCATACCTGCTCATCCGTACTGAAAACTATCTGCACCACAGCGGCACCGCCGTGGCGTCCAGCTTGCGCGGCAGCAGACCTTCGCCAAAGAAGGCGTCGGCGATGCGCTGTTGTTCTCCCAGCGCTTCCTTCAACACCGGACGCACATCGTAGCTGCGGCGGCTGTTGGCCAGTTCCACCGTTTTCGCATCCAGCCCCCAGACGCACGCCGGCCTGCCGCTGGCGTCCGGTACGATGAGGCTAGCCTCGCCGCTGATCGGAAGGCACCGACAACCGCGCCGAAGCGATGCAAGCCTACCTCGACTGGGAGTTCGGGCTGGTCGCGCAACTGGCGCGCGACGGCACGCACGGCTTCCGCGTGTATGCGGCTTAAGTCTGTGGCCTGAGTCGGATGCTTTATGCATGCGTTGCATTTTGGGTGCAATGCAGCGTAAATCTGTTCATAGTTATCTAGCGGTAACACTGTTCCGTTATACTGCGTTCAGGCTGCACAGATGGCCAGTTCCTCCATCACTTTCATGAGAAAAGTCACCATGACTATTACAAAGCGCTTGATTTTGACACTGTCGTTGGCGTTGCTAGCGCTGATATTCGTTGGCATCACCGGACTGACGCAGTTGTCGCGCGCGCAGCAGCGCCTGGATATGGTCCAGACCCGTTTGATCCCCAGCATCGCCGGCTTGAACCTGGCCAAGGGCTCGCTGGCCGACAGCCGCCTGGCCGGCTATCGCCTGTCGGTGTTCTCCAACCTGGCCGACAAGACCGCGCTGGACAAGGCATACAACGATGCCCACGCCAAGTTCGACGAGATTCTCAATAATTATGAAAAAAATAACATCTTCGACGAGACCGATCGCAAGATGCTGGACGCGGACCGCGCCAACATGGCCGCCTACCGCCAGGCGCTGATTCCATTCGTGGCCGGCGCCCATGCCGGCGACATGGACGCCGTGCGCGCCACGCTGCAGGCCGGCACGCCGCTGGCGCTGTCCGCCGCCGCCGTCAAGAAGGGCTTCGACGACCATATCGAATACAACAACAAGCTGATCGCCAATGTGCGCGACGAGAGTATCGCGGCCTACAACTTCGCCTTCCGCCTGATGGTGAGCGTGATCGTCCTGGGCCTGCTGGCCACCGGCGCGCTGGCCTGGCAGCTGTATGTCATCATCAAGGGCAGCCTGGCATCGATCCGCGACACGCTGGAAGACGTAAGCCAGTCGCTCGACCTGACCCGCCAGATCAAGATCGAACGCATGGACGAAGTCGGCCACACGGCGGTCGCCTTCAACAAGCTGCTGGAGCAGATCGCCGGCGTCATCGACACCGTGCGTGCCTCGACCACCGCCGTCGGCTCGGCTTCGCAGCAGATCGCGGCCGGTACCGGCGACCTGTCGCAGCGCACCTCGTCGCAGGCCGCGGCGCTGGAACAGACCGCCGCCAGCATGGAACAACTGACTTCGACCGTCGGCCAGAACGCCGACAACGCCCGCCAGGCCAACCAGCTGGCGCGTTCGGCGTCGGACGTGGCGGCGCAGGGCGGCACCGTGGTGGACCAGGTGGTGATCACCATGGGTTCGATCAATGAATCGTCGCGCAAGATCGTCGACATTATCTCGGTCATCGACGGCATCGCCTTCCAGACCAACATCCTGGCGCTGAACGCCGCCGTGGAAGCGGCGCGTGCCGGCGAACAGGGTCGCGGCTTCGCCGTGGTGGCGACCGAGGTGCGCAACCTTGCACAACGCTCGGCTGCGGCGGCCAAGGAAATCAAGGCGCTGATCGACGACTCGGTGGAGAAGGTCGGTTCCGGCACCAAGCTGGTGGAGCAGGCCGGTACCACGATGCAGGAAGTGGTCGCCAGCATCAAGCAGGTGACCGACATCGTCGGCGAGATCAGCGCCGCCACGCAGGAACAGAACGACGGCATCGCCCAGGTGCACTCGGCGGTGACGCAGATGGACGAAACCACGCAGCAGAACTCGGCGCTGGTGGAAGAAACCGCCGCCGCCGCGCAAGCCCTGCGCGACCAGGCCGATACGCTGGAACGCGCGGTCAGCGCGTTCAAGATCAATGCTTCGCATGCCGCCTACGTTGCGCCTGCGCCCGCACGTCCGGTGCGCACCGCCACCGTTGCCACGCTGCCCAAGCCGCGCGCCAAGCCGGCCGCCAAGCCGGCTCCCGCAGCGACGCAGAAACTCAAGTCCAGCGCCGCCGCCACCTCCAGCGGCGAGTGGGAAGAGTTCTGATCCGGGGATAGGAGCCAGACTGCGCGGCGGGATTTTCCAGCCCGCGCTACAATCCAGAACCAACGCGCCACCCCTGCCGTGGCGCGTTTCTTTTGGAGGGTGGTGATGGAGCATAATCGTCTCGGAAAATCCGGTCTGCGCGTGCCGGAACTTAGTTTTGGCACCGGCACTTTTGGAGGAGGCAACGACTTCTTCAAAGCCTGGGGCAGCACGGACGCCGGCGGCGCCTCTCGCCTGATCGACGTCTGCCTTGAACACGGCGTGTCGATGTTCGATACCGCCGACGTCTATTCGGACGGTCTGGCGGAGAAGATCCTGGGCCAGGCCATCAAGGGCAAGCGCAACCGCTTGCTGATCTCCACCAAAGTCACTTTCCCCAGCGGACAAGGCGCCAACGATTTCGGCTCCTCGCGCCAGCATTTGATCGATGCGGTCGACCAGTGCCTGCAGCGGTTGGAAGTCGATCACGTCGACCTGCTGCAATTGCACGGACAGGACAACAACACACCGGTCGAGGAAACGCTGGCCACGCTCGACCAACTGGTCCGCGACGGCAAGGTGCGCTACATCGGCGGTTCCAATTTCTCCGGCTGGCACATGATGAAGTCTCTGGCCGTGTCGGACCGCTACGGCTATCCGCGCCACGTCGCGCATCAAATCTACTACTCGCTGCTGAACCGCGACTACGAGTGGGAGCTGATGCCGCTGGCGGCCGACCAGGGCGTGGGCGCGATGGTCTGGAGTCCGCTGGGCTGGGGCAAGCTGACCGGCAAGATCCGTCGCGGCCAGCCGGCCAAGCCCGGCACCCGCGCGCACGACATCGCCGGCACCGGCCCGCATTTCGAGGAGGAGCGGCTGTTCAAAATCGTCGACGCGCTGGATGTGGTGGCGGAGCAGACCGGCAGGACGATACCGCAGGTGGCGCTGAACTGGCTGCTGGGGAAGAAGACCATTTCCAGCGTGATCATCGGCGCGCGCGACGAGCGGCAACTGATCGATAACATCGGCGCCACCGGCTGGCGCCTGACGGCCGAGCAGAACGCGCTGCTGGAAGCGGCCAGCGACGTATCGCCGGCTTACCCGGTGTGGCACCAGCGCGGTTTCCCGATGCTGAACGAGCCGCGTTAAAAGTTCTTGATCAGGGTCGCGCGCAGCGAGCGCGATTCGATGGGGTGGAAGTGGATGTCGTCGACCGGCGCCGCTTCGCCCTTCAGCTGCGACGCATAGTAGTAGTCGATGGCGGAGTCGCGGCGATTGGTCAGGTTGAAGGCTTCCAACTCCAGCGTCAATCCCTTTTTGATCTTCCAGCCCAGGCGGCCGTTCAGCGTCAGGCTTTGCTTCGAGCGCACGCTGTTGTCCTCGATGAGCGGACGCGGGCCGAAGAAGCGCAGCTTCAACGAGCCAGAATAGGGGCCGCCATCATCGACCGTGACCGCCAGCTGGCCGGTACCTTCGATGGCGCCGGGGATGTAGCTCCGCTCCGGCAGATCGCCGCGCGAGCGGGCGCGCGCATAGGCCAGGTCCAGGTCGATGGACAGCCATTTCAGCGGCTTGTAATAGTTCGAGAATTCCACGCCGTAGCGGCGGCTCGGCGGTCCCGCTTCGGTGGTGCCGGCATCGCCGGCATAGGTCAGCTCCGAATCGAAATCCAGGCGGTACACCGACAACGAGGTTTGCAGGCCCGGCAGCCATGTGCTGCGCGCGCCCAGCTCCATGCCGCGCGAACGCACCAGCGGCGAGACCTTGCCGGTGGCGTCACCGGTCTTCGGATCGACGCGGATGGTGGCGCCGCGCGCGTCGTTGCTGTGGAAGCCGTTGCCGATGTTGGCGTACAGTTCGGCCGTCTGCCACGGTCCGTAGATCAGGCTCAGGCTGGGGCTGACCAGATGGTCGCTGGCCTTGCCGGTGTTGGCGGCGAGGTCGCTGCGCACGTCGAAGCGGTAGCTGTCGACGCGGGCGCCGGCCACGGTGCGGAAGGCGTTGTTCCAGCGCGTGCTGTTCTCGACATACAAGCCGGCGCTGGATTCGACGATGTGGTCTTCGCGGGTGACCGACAGCGTCTTGCGCGCCTGTGTGCTGAGCAGGCCGTTGAAGATGTTATCGTTTTGCAGCTGCAGGCCGATGGTGGTCTCGCTGTTGCCGGTGTCCGTGTGACGGTGCCAGCTGTGGCTCGCATTCAGGCCGCTGGTGACGCGCTTGTCCGGCTGCGCGAACTGGTCGCCGTGCACCGGGTCGTCCATGAAGTAGGTGAAGTTGGAATACAGGTCCAGCTGGTTGGCGATGACGTAGGCGTTGACCCTGGACGCACTGTCGTCGGTGGTGCGGCGCCAGGCGCCGGACAGGCTGTAGCGATGCGATTTGCCGCCGTCGGTCGGGTCGATGGCGTCGTTGCGGCCTATCTGGCCGTCCTGCGCGGCGCGCAGCGGGATTTGGTCGGTCGAGTTCCAGTCGGCACGGTAGACCATCAGGCTGACGTTGAAGCCGTTGTTGGCGTAGCCTTCGCTGTAGCGCAGCACGGCGTTCAGCTTCTGATAGTCGTCCGGATGCGTGAACGGGCCGTCGTTGTGCAGCGCTTCGACCGCGTACAGCAGGCTGCCGTTGCCGGCTTCGATGGAATCGGCCAGCAGCGCGCGGCCGTAGCCGTGCTGGCCGGCGGACACCGTCGCCACGCCTTGCAGCAGGCGGTTCGCATACACCACGGACGCCGTGCCGGCCGAGGCGAAATCGCCTTCCTCGGCGGAGTAGGGGCCTTTCTTGTAGTCGAGCCGCACCGCCAGTTCCGGGATCAGGAAGTTCAGGTCGGTCCAGCCCTGGCCGTGCGCGTGGCTGCGCTGGTTGACGGGCATGTCGTCGACGGTGGTGCGCAGGTCGGTGCCGTGGTCCAGGTTGAAACCGCGCAGGTAGAACTGGTTGGCCTTGCCTTCGCCGCTGTGCTGGCTGACGATCAGGCCGGGCGCCGCTTCGAGGATTTCGCCGGGACGGTAGACGGTGCGCGCGGCCAGCTCCTGCTGAGACACGCTGCCGGCGCTGGCCGCGTCGGCCACGCCCAGCTGGCTGGCGCGCGAACCGTCGACGATCACCCTCTGCAGGATATCATCGGCATGCGCCACGCCTATCGCCAGCAACGCCAGCGGCAGCAGCCTTTTAACGGGTGGTTTGATCGATGCTGCCTTGATCGAAGATGAGAGTCTGGATAGGGCCATCGGCTTGCAGGTTGACTGTGTTCTTTTGCGATGGCTGGAAGTCTATCAGCAAGGCGTTGTGGATGCGAGCGGCCGGCGCCAGCTTTACGCCCTTGATTTCCTGGAAGATGACGACGCTGTCGGCGTCGGCCTTCATGCCTACCCATTGCAGCGGCAGGCGCTTGTGGTCCGGGCCTTCGATGTAAAACTGTTTTTCAACGTAGCGGCGCAGCGGCTGTTCGCTGTCCGGCTGGCCCAGGTCGAAGCTGCGGCCGTAGAGATTGGTCAGCAGCGTGGCGAGATCGTGCGCGGTGTAGGTGTGCACGATCTCGGTGCTGCCGGTGCGCTCGTTGTAGCTGATGTCGGCTATGCCCATGTGAAAATTATGGGCGCTTGCCGCCGTGCCGGCCAAGGCCAGCACGGTTGCTGCAATAAGTCGCATGGAACGAAACATCATTCAGCCGCCGGTTCCTTCGAGCCCTTGTCGGCGCCCTTGGAGTCCTTGCCCTTCAGCGGCGTGTTGAAGTCGCGCATCAGGTTGTTGCGATCGCGTTCGGTCTTGAACAGCTCGACGCGCGACTGCGTTACCTTGCGTGGCCAGGCGTTGTTGCTGGTGTCGATGTCGGCGGTCTCCCAGTACGGGTCCTGCACCAGGCCCACCATCGGCTCGTCGGTGACGATCAGCTTGGTGATCTTCTTCGGCGAGTAGCGCCATACTTCGGCCGGCACGCGTTCGATGTACTTCTTGCCGCTCTTCAGTTCAATCTCCAGCACCAGCGGCATCACCATGCCGCCCAGGTTGGAGAAGTCCACCAGGTACAGGTGCTTGCCCTGATCCAGCAGCTTCTTCTCCCAAGGCTCCAGCTTCTCGATCGCCTCGGCATAGGTGTTGCGGTCCTTGTTGGTGACGGTGAACTCGTCGTGCTCGTTGTAGAAGTCCTTCAGTTCAGGGTGCGCGTCCAGGCGTTTAGGCAGGGACTTGTTGCGCTGCTCGGACAGCGAAATCGGCTGCGCGTCCTTCTGCGCTTTCTTCCAGGCCTTTTCCTTTTCCGGATCCTTGGTATTCACGCCGTATTCGCTGATGCCGTCGATGCTGATGTCGACCGCGTCGGTGGTGTAGAACCAACCCCGCCAGAACCAGTCAAGGTCGGTGCCGGAAGCGTCTTCCATGGTGCGGAAGAAGTCGGCCGGGGTGGGGCGCTTGAACTTCCAGCGGCGCGCGTATTCCTTGAAGGCGTAGTCGAACAGGTCGCGGCCCAGGATGGTTTCACGCAGGATGTTCAAGCCGGTGGCCGGCTTGGCATAGGCGTTGTTGCCGAACTGGAGCAGCGACTCCGAGTTGGTCATGATCGGCACCTGGTTCTGGCTGCGCATGTAGTCGACGATGTTGCGCGGCTCGCCGCGGCGCGACGGGTAGCCGTCTTCCCATGCCTGCTCGGCCAGGTACTGCACGAAGGTGTTCAGGCCCTCATCCATCCAGGTCCACTGGCGCTCGTCCGAGTTGATGATCATCGGGTAGTAGTTGTGGCCCACCTCGTGGATGATCACGCCGATCAGGCCGTACTTGGTCTGCTGCGACCAGGTCACGGCGCCGGTCTTCTTGTCCTTGGCCGGACGCGGGCCGTTGAACGAGATCATCGGGTATTCCATGCCGCCGACCGGGCCGTTGACCGAGATCGCGGTTGGATACGGGAAGTCGAAGCTGTACTTGTTGTACTGGTCGATGGTGTGGATGATGGCCTGGGTGCTGTACTTGCCCCACAGCGGGTTGCCTTCCTTCGGATAGTAGGACATCGCCATCACGTTGGTGGCGTCCTTCTTAAAGCCCTGCGCATCCCAGATGAACTTGCGGCTGGAGGCCCAGGCGAAGTCGCGCACGTTGGAGGCCTTGAAATGCCAGGTCTTGGCGGCTGTGCTGACCGATTTCTCGGCCTTCTCGGCTTCTTCCTGCGTGACGATGACGACCGGCGCGGTGGCGGTGCGGGCCTTGGCCAGGCGGTCGCGCTGGGTCGCGGTCAATACGTCGTTGGCGTTCTGCAGTTCGCCGGTGGCGCCCACCACGTGGTCGGCCGGGACGGTCAGCTGCACATCATAGTCGCCGAATTCCAGCGTGAATTCGCCGGAGCCGAGGAACTGCTTGTGCTGCCAGCCCATCACGTCGTAGTAGGCCGCCATGCGCGGGTACCACTGGGCGATCTCGAACAGGTCGTTCTTGTCTTCTTCGAAGTGCTCGTAGCCGGAACGGCCGCCCAGCACCAGTTGTTCGTTGATGTTGTAGGACCAGTCGATATTGAAGGCGTAGCTCTGGCCAGGCTTCAACGGCGTCTGCAGGTCGATGCGCATCATCGTGCGGTTGATGGTGTACTTCAGCGGCTGGCCGCCGGCGGTGACGTTCTTGATATTGAAGCCGCCGTCGAATTCACGGCCGGCCAGGATGCCGCGCATGCCTTCGAACTTGTAGCCGTCTTCCGGATTGCGCGGCTTGGCCCACGCTTCGCGCGAGGGCTGGGTCAGCATCATGCGTGCGTCGGAATCCTTCTTGTAGATGTTCTGGTCCAGCTGCACCCACAGGTAGCTCAGCGTATCAGGCGAGTTGTTGTGGTAGTGGATCTCCTCGCTGCCGCTGATGGCGCGCTTGGCCTCGTCCAGCGTGGCGCGGATCTTGTAGTCCGCGCGTTGCTGCCAGTAGGCGGCGCCAGGGGCGCCGGAAGCGGTGCGGTAGGAGTTCGCGGTCGGCAGGATCTCGTCCAGTTGACGGAACTTGTCGTCGAAAGGTTCCGCCGCAAAAGCGGACACCGTGAAGCAAACAGCCAGAAAGCCTATAGTCTTGCGCATAGTTTGTATTCCTGATCTTTACCCGAAGAAAAGAAATAGTGTATAGCAAGTTTTCAAAGAATAACCGGCTGATACAATAAAATACAAACTAAGTCACAGTTAATATAGTTGATTTACTTGATTTGCAACTGACGCTCCTGGAACTCGAAATGGGCGTCGTCGGTGGCGATCATGGAGGCGCTTGGAACGTCCAGCCTCATCAGCGGGGAACCCTTGCCGCTGTTGGCTTTCTGCCAAACCGGCAGGCCTGCGCCGTTGGGATTTCCGGTCTTGATGAAGTTGGCAAAATACGCCTGCATCTGCGACGACAGCGCCGCATCCTCCGCAGTCCATGAATACACTTTATTTCCCGGCAGGTTACCCAGCGCGTATTCGATTTCCACCGAGTGGCCGGCGCCGGTCTCGCCCGGACGCGGATGCGAGTAATAGTAGCGGTAGACCGGCTTGCCACCGGTGCGGGCATGGGTGTCCAGCCACTTCCAGGTGCCGTAGGCGATGAAGCGGTCGCCGGCCAGGTCGGTGGCGGCCTGCATCACGTCGCCGCTGTAGGCTTGCCGGGCGGCGGCCGCGCGCTCGCCGTAGAGTTGTTTCAGCGCGCTGTCGAAGTTTTCGGCGGTGGCTTCCTTGTCGCCCAGGATCTGCCTATAATGGCCTTCCTGCGAATTCCAGCCGGCCAGCAGCGGCACCTTGGCCTGCTCGCCCGCCGCGTACATGGCGGCTGGTTGACGCGGCAGCACGTAGCCGTCCTGGATCGCGCTGAACCACGGAGTGCCGGGCTGCTTCAGGGTTTCCAGCAACTGCTGCGCGGGCAGGGCGCGCAGCGCGGCCAGCGTCGGCGCGCCGATTTTCTCGGCGAACGCCGCGCCGTTCTTTTCCGCCTCGGCCAATGGCGGCGGGGCGTTCAGGCCGAGCAGCGAGCCGCTCTCGCCGATGGCGCCGGCGATCAGCCCCTTGGACAGCGGCGTAATCATCTGCGCGCTAACCGACCACGAGCCGGCCGATTCGCCGGCGATGGTCACCCGCGCGGGATCGCCGCCGAAGGCCGCGATATTCTTGCGCACCCATTGCAGCGCGGCCGCCTGGTCCATCAGGCCGTAGTTGCCGGACGCCTTGTTGGGCGATTCGGCGCTCAACTCGGGATGGGCCAGGAAGCCGAAAACATTCAGGCGATAATTGACGGTCAGCGTGACGATGCCTTGTTTGGCCATGGTTTCGCCATCGTAGCGCGGCTCGGAACCGTCGCCGGCAGCGAAGCCGCCGCCGTAGAAGTAGACCAGCACCGGCAGTTTGGCCTTGGGCGACTTGGCCGGTGTCCAGACGTTCAGGTACAGGCAGTCCTCGCTGACGCCGCTGGAGCGGAACACCATGTCGCCGAACAGCGGCAGCTGCATCGCGCGCGGGCCGAAGTGATCGGCCTTGCGCACGCCTTTCCACTTTTGCGCCGGCTGCGGCGCCTTCCAGCGCAGGTCGCCGACCGGCGGCGCCGCAAACGGGATGCCCTTGTACGATGTGACGCCCGACGCTTCAAGCGTGCCCTCGACCACGCCGGTGGCGGTGGCGGCGCGCGGCGCGGAGGCGGCCTGGGAATTGAAAGTGATGGCACTGGCGGCGATCAACAGCAAACCGAATTTGTTCATATCGTCTACGAAAAGTGGAATGGTAGCGGTAACTATAGCTGGAAGCGAGACGATTGGCGACATTTTGTTGTGCAAAACGTGCAGCAGGTCTACATTCGTACTTACCCAAACTAAAACGGAGATGAATATGACCGGTATTTTTAAACGACTGCTGTCGCTGACGATCGCATTGGGTTTGCTGGCCGCCGCGCCGGCCACCTTCGCGCAGGGGAAGGGCAACGCCGACGACGCCACCGCGCTGGTGAAGAAGGCGGTGGCGTTTTACAAGAAGTACGGCAGGGAGAAGGCGCTGGCGGAGTTCAGCGATCCGAAAGGGCAGTTTATCGACCGCGACCTGTATATCTTCGTGATCGATCAAAAGGCCAAGATGCTGGCGCATGGCACCCTGCCCAAGATCATCGGCAAGGACGTCATCGAGATGAAGGACGCCGACGGCAATTTCCTGTTCAAGAACATGCTTGAACTGGTCAATTCCAAGGGCAGCGGCTGGGTCCATTACAAATGGCCGAATCCGATCACCAAGAACATCGAAGCCAAGTCCACCTATCTGGAAAAGGTCGACGACCTGGTGATCGGCTGCGGCATCTACAAATAAGCCGGCCCGGTTTTACTTTTAACGCAGCGTTTCCGTCAGTACGCGGCCTTCCGCGCCTGACGGCGGACGCACGTGCAGCAGGTTCGCCAGCGTCGGCGCGATGTCGACCACTTCGGCGTACTGGCCGTAGTAGCCAGGCTTGATCCAGCGCTTGCCCATGATCAGCAGCGGCACGTTGGTGTCGTAGGCGTACGGCGAGCCGTGCGAGGTGCCGCTGATGCCGGTGCCGAAGTACCAGTACGGCTTGGTGACCACCATCAGGTCGCCGGAGGCTTCGCGGTTCCATGCGCGGCGCATCAGGGTGGCGATGCGCGTGGTGTTGGCGGCGCCGCTTTCAAGCTGCGTGCGGGTGTACGCTTCGACGATGCCGTTCTGCTTCAGCAGGAAGCGGGCGGCGGCGTTTTCCACTTCTTCCCGTTTCAAACCGCTCTTGTCGATCTGCTCGTAGTCGAGGTGGATGTTGGGCAGCGACCATGCGCTCAGCAGCTTGGCGCCGCCGAATTTGTCCGACAGGTGCTTGCCCAGCGCCGTCATCATCTTGTCGCCGTCGATGCGCTGGGCGTCGATGTGCTGCGTCTGCGAGAACTCCGGCGTGTTCGGGAAGCCATGGTCGGCGGTCAGCACCACCACCACGTTGTCCATGCCGATCCGCTTGTCCAGGTAGTTGAAGAAGTCGGCCAGCATGCGGTCCAGCCGCTGCAGGTGGTCGTGCGACAGCTTGCTTTCCGGGCCGAACGCGTGGTTGACATAGTCGTGCGCCGACAGGCTCACGCCCAGCAGGTCCGGCACGCCGGCGGGATTGCGGCCGAGGTTTTCGCCTTCGACGGCGGCGCGCGCGAAGTCGATGGTCAGCTGGTCGAGGAAGGGGCCGGTCTTCAGGTTGTTGTAATAGCCGGCGTCGATCTCGCCGCTTTCGCTGTAGTAGGTGTACGGCAGGCGGTTGTGCGTACCGGGTTTCGGCGCATTCAGGTCTTCGCTGGCGTCGCCGGCGTAGGCGGCTTCCGGCAGCAGCGCGGTCCACGACTTGCCGTAGTAGCGGTCCTGCGGCTTGCCCGCCTGGTACTGCTTGACCCAGTCCGGATGCTGCTTCATGTAGAAGGTGCTGCTGGCGAAGTCGCCGGTCTTGTCCATGTACATATAGGCGGTGCCGGTTTTACCGGCCAGCAGGATCGCGCCGCGATCCTTGCCGGAGACCGCCACCACCTTGCTGCGATTGCCGGTGGCATAGCGCAGCTGGTCGCCCAGCGTGTCGACCTTCAGGCGGTTCGGCGAGGTGCCGTCGCTGGACTTGGTCTCTTCGCCGATATAGGTGTAGTTGGTATCTTCGGTGCAGTAGACCGATTTCCTGGTGACCGGGTCGATCCAGTTGTTGCCGATGATGCCGTGCACATAGGGATAGGCGCCGGTCAGCACGGCGCTATGGCCGATCGCGGTGACGGTGATGCCGTGTGCCTGGTGCGCGTTGCTGAACGATGCGCCCTGGTCCAGCAGGCGGCGGAAGCCGCCCTGGCCGAACTGGTCGCGATAGCGCTGCAGCTGCTCGTTCGGCAGGCCGTCCACCACCATCACCAGCACCAGTTTCGGTTGCGCGGAGGCGGCCGGTGTCACGGAGGGGGCTGCCGCGTGGGCCCAGTCGGCGGCCAGGCAGAAGGTTAAGCAGGTGGCCAGGATCCGCAGGGCGGGCAGGCATGCCGGTACATTCTTTGTCATAGTTGCTCGTGTCAGGTTGGAGGAGGCCCGCGCGTGATGCGGGCAGCGTCCATGATACCCGAGCTGTGTGACGATGCGATGACAGAAAATCGCCGGTGGCCGGTTAGTCCGGCGTCAGGAACAGCGCCGAGGTCCAGACCCGCGACTGGTCGCGCTGCCGCGCCGTGACGAACAGCGGATGCTCGCGCCCCGGTTCCAGCGCCAGTTCGCCCAGCGCGATGCTGCCTGCCACCTCGCGCGGCAGCGCGCCTGCGCTGATGCGTTCAACCGCCACGCTCAATTCCGCTCCCGGCAGCTTTTGCTCCACGCCGCCGGCGGCCAGCAGTTCTTCTCCTGCCAGCGACAGCACGGCCTGCGGCGCATGGACATAGGCCTGCGGCTGCAGCGGATCGCCGACCTTGATATAACTGTCGAGGCGCGAGTGCACCTCGATGCGGGCGCCGGCCAGCGTCGACAGATCCAGTTCGATGCTGTCGGTATCGCCGCTGGTGCTGGTGCGGAAGGCGATGGTGGTGGCGTCCTGGCGCCAGACGGCTTGCTCGGGATGATCGAGGCCGTAGGCGCTGAAGTCGCGCACCACGGCGCCGGTCACGCGGATGGTGCCGCTCCAGTAGGCGCCGCGATAGCGCTCGTGCACCCGCGCGCCGCCGAGGCGCAGGCGGATGCGGCCGTCGGCCAGCCCCGCCTCACGGTGCAGGTCGCGCTGCCAGACCACGCGCGCGCCGTCGTACAGCGTGACCGATTCCCAGCCCTGGTCGCCCAGCAGGCGATAGTCGAGTTGCGCGCCGGCGCCGGTGCTCAGCACTTCGCCCATCCAGTGTTGTCCCAGTTTCAGGCTGGCGTAGCTGCGCTCCCCGGTGGTGGCGAAAGTGCGGCGCGCGCGCAGGGCGACGGCCACGCCTTCGCGGTCGAAGCGTTCGGCGATGACGCCGGTCAGGCCGCCGCGCGAGCCGAAGACGGCGGTGGCCGGCACGCCGCCGCCGCAACGGCCCTGGTGCTCGTCGCTGTTGGCGGCGGCGCCCATGCGGTAGCCTTTCCGCAGCGCCTCGGCATACACCCAGTGGAACTGGCCCCAGGCCGACGCCACTTCGAT
The DNA here is from genome assembly GCF_040369125.1 of Duganella hordei. Classification (NCBI taxonomy): domain Bacteria; kingdom Pseudomonadati; phylum Pseudomonadota; class Betaproteobacteria; order Burkholderiales; family Oxalobacteraceae; genus Duganella; species Duganella hordei. The sequence continues at coordinate 51,555 of NZ_BPWI01000017.1, read as the reverse complement.
CAGCCTCTCCAGCTGCGGGTGGTGCCAGTCCAGGTTGCAGCGGCGGCCGCCGATGTGCGGCATCATCAGATGGCCTTCGGGATCGTCCGCGTAGGCCGCATACAGTTCGTCGACCGGCCAGGCGCCGGGCTTCAGCGTGCCGGCGGTGAACTCGTTCCACTCGAAGGAGCGCACCAGCCGGCCCTTGTCGTCGAAGGGGAAGCGCGGCTTGCCGTCGCGCAGGAAGACGATGTTGCGGTCACCGCCGGCGCTGGAGTTGCCGCACCATTCGGTGCCTGGATAGCAGACGAAGCGCCCAGGCTCGTTCAGTGCGTGGATCAGTTCCACGGCCTTGTTCCAACGCTGCTCGGTGATGTTGAAATCGTTGGCGGTGTAGCCCAGCACATCGAGGCCGGCGACGTCGCGGCCGTAGCTCAGGTTGTAGCTGGTGTCGTTGGTGCCGACCGTGTCGTCGGAGTGCACATGCAGGTCGGCGTACAGCGCGCGCAGGGCACCGCTGCTGTTTTCCACGTTGACGTAGGCGCTGGCCTCGGCCAGGCGCGGATCGTCGACGCCGGCCGCGATGCGCCATTCGCCGTTGCGCGCCAGGCGCAGGCCTTCGGCGCGCACCACGGCCCATCCGGATTCGGCCAGCGTATAGGCTTGTTCCCGCACTTCGCCTTCCGGGCCATGCAGCCGCAGCGTGCCGGCCAGCGGCAGGTTGCGGCAGGTGTTGCCCCAGGCGTCGTCGGCGCGGACGATGATGTCGAACGCTTCCTCGTTGCCGACCAGGCGCGGCGCCACGATCTGCAGGCTGGCCGGCGCGCCGGGCACGATGTCGATCAGGCTGTCGCCCGGCACCTCGGCAAACTTGGAGCTGCCCAGCGGATCGATGAACATGCGGAAGCGGAAGCCCTGTTCGACAAAGCTCTGCACCCGCGTGCCGCCGCCGCCCTGGCGCCGGTCGCCCAGGCGGATCACGATGCGATCGCCCGGGTTCAGGTAGCCGTCGACGATGTCGATGATGACGGCTTTCTGGAACGGCCGTTCGTGGCCTTTCTGGTCGAAGCGCACCTTCAGCTGCTGCACCGTGGCCGCGCTCTGGCCGGGCACCAGTTCGCCGGCGTGGTATTCGGCCGAGACGTAGTTGGCGCCGGCCGGATCGCTGGTCTGGAACAGCGCCCAGTCGGAATAGAACTTGAAGGCCAGCTTGAGCCAGGCGCCGTCGGCCAGGCCGGAGCCGCCGACCGTGTAGACCAGCTGCAGCTCGGTCCATTCTCCGGCCACCAGTTCGCTGCGCGGGCAGGACAGGCTGCCGAGGAAGGGCAGGTTCTTGTTGCGTTCATACAGGCCGATGGGCGCGATGTAGTCGCCGGCTTCGGTTTTCGGATCAAATTGCGGCATGTCGTTTTCCTTGTCTGTTTATGCGGTGCGCCAGTTTTCGTAGTGGCGTTCGATGCGGCGGAACACCAGGCTTTCCATCAGCCAGGCGATCAGGCCGATGATGGCGATGCCCAGCAGGACCTGGCTGCTGTTGCCGACCTGGCCGCCCATCGACACCATCCAGCCGATGCCCTTGCTGGCGCCGACCATCTCGGCGGCGACCAGCGCGCGCCAGGCCTGGCTGAAGCCGATGCGCAGCGCCGCCGTCAGCACCGGCAGCGACGCCGGCAGGTACACGTGCAGCAGCAGCTGCGCCGGCTTGGCGCCCAGCGCGCGGGCGGCGCGCACCTCGCCGCGGCCGATGGCCTGCACGCCTTGCTGGATGGTGACGGCCATCGGAAACGCCGCCGCCACCAGGATCACCACCATGATGGAGACGTAGCCCAGGCCGAAGATGATCATCGTCAGCGGCGCCCAGGCCACCGGCGGTATCGCCATGAACAGGCTGTTAAGCGGCGAGATGAAGGCGCGGAAGCGCGGCGACACGCCGCCTGTCACGCCCAGCAGCAGCGCCGCGGCGATGGCTGCGCCGAAGCCGCCCAGCTCCTCCAGCACGCTGGCCAGCAAATGCGGCCCGAGGCTGCCGTCGCGGACCCAGCGCGCCGCCTCGGCCAGCACTTCCCACGGCTGCGGCAGGACGTAGCTGGGAAAGCGGCTGGCGGCCAGGCCCCACGCCAGCAGCAGGAACGGCAGCGAGGCCCAGCTCCATGAAGGTTTCGGCCAGCGCATTTACGGCGCCGCCTTTGGTTGTGTTTTCAATTGCGTTTTCTGCTGCCACGACAGGTCCAGCAGCTGCTCGACCTTCAGCGGCTTGGGTATGAAGCCGAGCGCCAGCGAATAGTCCATCAGCCGCTGGATGAACTGCTGGTCCGACGTTTCCAGTTTGGCCGACCAGCCCAGGCGCTTGCGCGCTTCCTTGACCACCGCCTCCGGCGCCACGGTCTTGCCGTCGACGGTCTGGATCGGTGCGATCTTGAAGGTGTCGATGATGATGCGGTTGGCCGCATCCGGCTGTTCGTTGAGGAAGGCGATGGCCTTGTTATGGGCGCGCAGCAGCTTGACCACGTCGTCGGGCCGCTCGTGCAGGGTCTTGGGCACGGCCATGATCACGTACCACGGATAGTTGGGCAGCGCCTTGTTCACGTCCAGCACCAGCCGGCTGCCGCCGCGCAGCAGCGCCTCGCTGACGAACGGCTCCCACGAGAACGCCGCATCGGCCACGTGGCGGTCCAGCGCCGCGTTCATGTTCGCCGGCGGCATGGCGACGATAGACAGCTCATGCTCGGGATCGAGCCTGGCGTAGTCCTTCAACACATAGCCGCGCAGCAGCACGTCCATGCCGCTGCCCTTGGCCACGCCGGCCAGCTTCTTGCCGCGCAGGTCGGCCACCGTATTTATGCCGGCCTCGTTCGATGCGATCACGGCGGCCTGGCCGGAATTGACCTTGGCCAGTATCTTGCCTTCCAGCCCGCGCGAGAACCATTGATACACCGGCGGCGCGCCTACATAGGCGACATCGATTTCGCCCGCCGCCACCGCCTGCTGCAGCAGCGGTCCGTCGCCGAAGGATTTGAGTTCGACCTTCAGGCCCTCGGCCGCGAACAGGCCTTGCTGCTCGGCGACCGCCGCCGGCGCGTTGGCCATGGCGTAGACCCAGCCTATCCTCAGCGGCTGGCTGGCCGCCTGGGCAAACATGGACAGGGTGCCCAACAGCAGGGCGGCGAGGATGTTGTTACGCATGGGTGGTGCTCCTGGTCGGGGTGATCTGGTCCAGCAAGTCGTTGCGGTAGTCGAGGAAGCGCGGCAGGCGGCGCGTGTGCTGCAGGCTGCGCGGACGGGGCAGGTCGATGTCGACGATGGCGCGTATGCCTTCCGGCGCCGTGCCCAGCACCACCACGCGGTCGGCCAGGAAGATCGCCTCGTCGATATCGTGGGTGATGAAGACGGTGGTCTGGCCCAGCGCGGCCCACAGGCGCAGCGTCTCCTCGTTCATGGTGTTGCGGCTGATGGCGTCGAGCGCGGCGAAGGGCTCGTCCATCAGCAGCACTCGCGGTTCCAGCGCCAAGGTGCGCGCCAGCGACACGCGCTGCTGCATGCCGCCCGACAGCTGATGCGGCAGCTTGGCGCCGGCATCGGCCAGGCCGACCAGCTCAAGGTAAGACTGCGCACGTTCGATCTGCTCCGCGGCCGACAGCTGCCGCGCCATGCGCAGGCCGAAGCGCACGTTGTCCAGGGCGCTGAGCCACGGGAACAGGTTGGGCGACTGGAACACATAGCCCAGTTCCTGCATCTCCGGATTGACCGCGCGGCCGTTGATGCGCACGGTGCCACTATCCGGTTGCTGGAAGCCGGACAACAGGTTCAGCAAGGTCGATTTGCCGCAGCCGGATGGGCCGAGGATGGCGATGAATTCGCCGGGACGGACCTGCAGCGACAGGTCGCGGAACACTTGCTGGCCGCCCGGCCAGGCGAACGACACGCCGTCCAGCGACAGCGCGGCGGCGGGCGCAAAGGCAGATGAAATGGCGGCCGGTATCGCGGGAATTTTGTTGTTGGTCATGGCTGGAAATCCAAGCATTTTTTCGGTATGGCTGTGATAATACGTTTTAATACAAGTTGTAAGAACTGACATTTCCGCATTTGCATATCTGTTCCCTGATTGCCGCTTCCCGACCCGCTATGCACCTGATAAGAGAAAACATCGCCTCGCTGTACGAACAAATCGCCTCGCTGCTGCGCGAGGAAATCCAACAGGGCCGCTTCGAACCGACGGGAAAATTGCCGTCGGAGGCGGCGCTGTGCCTGCGCTTCGGCGTCAGCCGCGTGACGGTGCGGCTGGCGCTGGCCAGGCTGGAGCAGGAAGGGACGGTGGCGCGCAAGCAGGGCAAGGGCACCTACGCGGCGGGCAAGCAGCTGCGGCATGGCCTCGACCAGCTGCGCAGTTTTCACGAGTCCTTGCTGCAGCAGGGTTTGCAGGCCGAGATGCGGCTGCTGTCGCGCGAGATCGTCGATGCGCCGGGCGGCGCCTTGAGCGTGATGGGGGACGAGGATGGACGCTGCTTGCGGCTGCTGCGCCTGCATTTATTGGATGGCGCGCCGCTGGCGGTGGGCCGCAGCTATCTGCCGCTGTTGATGGACGCCGCGGATCGTGAACGCATGGAGCGCACGCCCTCGTATGCGATCTTGCGGGAGTTGACCGGCCAGGCGGTGGCGCGCGCCGACCTGGCGATCAAGGTGGGACAGGCCGACGCCGAACTGGCGACGGCGCTGGAAGTGGTGGAGGGCGCGCCGCTGCTGGTGATGGAGCGCAGCTCCTACTTCGCAGACGGCGCGTGCTGCGACCGGTCGCAGTTCTACATACGGCCGGAACGCTACGAGTTCGTCATCAAGACTTCGTTTGCGCAGGCTGGCGGCTAGCGCCGGCGCCGCCCGCGACCAGCTGCACGATGACGGCGACGACGATGTTCAGGATCAGCGCCAGCAAGCCGGTGTAGGCGGTGTAGTTGTCGCCGCCGATCACCAGCGTGTGAATAGGCTTGATGCCGTCGCTGAACGCCAGCCAGCTGCCGGCGCCGATGCCGACCGCCCAGCCGGACAGCAGCGCGCGCGAACCGAACCAGCCGAAGAACAGGCCGAACACCACCGACGGGAAGGTCTGCAGTATCCACACGCCGCCCAGCAGCTGCAGGTCGAGCGCGAATTTGGTCGGCAGGAACAGGATGAACACCAGCGCGCCCACCTTGACCACCAGCGACACCAGCTTGGCCACGCGGGCCTCGCCGGCCGGCGTGACGGCTGGATTGACGTAGGGCTTCCAGAAGTTGCGGGTGAACAGATTGGCCGCGCCGATCGACATCACGGCCGCCGGCACCAGCGCGCCGATGGCGATGGCGGCGAACGCGAAGCCGCTGAACCAGCTCGGGAACAAGGCGTTGAACAGCGCCGGCACCACGTCGTTGTTGTTCTTGACGGTGATCTTGGCGGCGTAGGCCATGAAGCCCAGCAGCGCGATCAGGCCGAGCAGGATGGTGTAGGCCGGCAGGAACACGGCGTTCTTGCGGATGGTGTCCGCGCTCTTGGCGGCGAAGATGCCGGTCAGCGTGTGCGGATACATGAAGGCGGCCATCGCCGAGCCCAGCGCCAGCGTGGCGAACGGCAGTATTTGCGCCGACTTCAGGGTCAGGCCGGTGTTGCCACCCTTGGCCGCGAACGCTTCGGCGGCGGAGGAGAACACCACGCCGTAGCCGCCCAGCTTCATCGGCACCAGCACCACCGCGACCAGCACGACGATGTAGATCATCAGGTCCTTGACGAAGGCGATCAGCGCCGGCGCGCGCAGGCCTGCCGAGTAGGTGTACAGGGCCAGGATGACGAAGGCGGCGGCCAGCGGCAGTTCGCCGGTCAGGCCCAGCGCCTTGATCACCACTTCCATGCCGACCAGCTGCAGCGCGATGTAGGGCATGGTGGCGACCACGCCGGTCAAGGCGATCGCGAACTCCAGAGGGCGCGACAGGTAGCGGCCATACACCACGTCGGCCGCCGTCACGTGGCCGGCTTTTTGCGCCGCGTGCCACAGCTTGGGCATGATCAGGAAGACGATCGGATACACCAGGATGGTGTACGGCAGCGCGAAGAAGCCGTAGGCGCCTACCGCGTACACCAGCGCCGGCACGGCGATCACGGTGTAGGCGGTGTAGAAGTCGCCGCCGACCAGGAACCAGGTGATCCAGGTGCCGAAGTTGCGGCCGCCCAGGCCCCATTCATCGAGGTGGGCGCCCTTGTTTTCCTTGCCGCTCTGCCAGCGCGAGGCGAGGAAGCCCATCACCGTCACCAGCGCGAAGAAGAAGATGAAGACGCTCAGCGCCGTCCAGTTGATTTGGCCGTCCATCATTCCTCTCCCTTTTTCAGGCCGTCCTGGTAGACGATCCAGATGATGAGCGCCGTCAGCGGCACCCACGCGAATTGATACCAGTAGAAGAAGGGGAAGCCGAACAGCGATGGGAGTTCGTGGTTGTAGAACGGGAGCCACAGGAGGCCGATAAACGGCAGGGCGAGCAGATAGCGCATGAGGATCTCCATGATCAGGATTGTTATGCGTAGAGACGCCATCGGTCTTTTATACCGATGGTCGTCAATCGTGGGCGACAATCTATCATATTGAAAGAAAGCCTGCAGCGCCTCCCTCTAAATGATGGCTAGGGCTGCGGATTCCAGCCGGCGCCGCTGCCATAGGCGCTGAACACCTTGGCGCGGTCGGCGAAGCCCGCCGCCACGTCGCTGGCGCTGAGCTGGAAGCCGCCGACTCGTGCCGCCAGGTTGATCGGCGTGCCGTTCAGCGTGGTGCTGCCGTATTCGCGCCAGCCGCTGGTTGCGGTGGGCACCACGGGATTCGGCGCCGGCTGGCCGTTCACGCCCGCGCCGGCCCAGCCCACCGTGGCCACATGCGCATCCATCCTGGTATTGATGAAGGCGATGTTGTCCCACGTCGTCGTGCCGCCCGGGCTGCGCGCCAGGTAGGTGGCGCCGGCCGGCACGTCGCCGTGCAGCGGTCCGGGACCGGCGCCGTGCGTCAGGCTGCTGTTGAGGAAGACGTAGCCCTTGTCGGTGGCGTTGGCCACGCGCGCCTGCAGCACGTAGCCGCCGCTGGTGGCGCTGGTGGTGTCGCCGACCGAGCGGATTTCGCTTTCCTCGAACAGCGCGGCGCGGCTGCCGCCCCAGATGAAGTCCACGTTGCCGGCCACCAGCGAGCGATAGAACCACGAGTAGCCCTTCAGGTTCAGCGTGTCCTGCTCGCTGAAGAAGTTGGCGTTCTTCGCCACCAGGCGGCCGGTGTCGCTATTGAAGTAGATGGTTTCCGCCTGCGCCGAGATGGCGCTCGAGCGCAGCGTGGTGTTCTTCAGCGTGAGCGTGTCGAGGGTCAGCATGTCGGCCGATTCGACCATCATCACCGCGCGGCCGCCGGACGGCGTGGCGCTGTCGCCATTGGCCTGGCTGGCGCCGGAGCCGGTGTTCAGGGTATCGTAGTTGGCGTACTGGATGACGGCGCCGTCGCGGCTTTCGCCCACCAGCGTCACGTTGTTCTTGCCGCGCAGGTAGAGCAGCTCGTTGTAGACGCCGTTGCGGACGTTGATGGTCAGCGGATCGCTGGCGCCCAGTTCCTTCATCGCGTAGTTGAGCGCCGCCTGCACGGTGTTGAAGTCCGCGTCGTCGCCGGCGCCCACGGTCAGGCTGGCGGCGGCGCCGGCCGGGCCCGCGGCGCGGGTGGTGAACGACCAGTCGCCCAGCTTGCCGATGCCGGTGAACGGTATGCCGCCCAGCGTGGCGCCGTTGAACACGCCGTTGGCGACTGCCACGTAGTACTCGGTGCCGTAAGCGAGCTTGTTGCTGTGCGGTTTGATCGTCACCGTGTTGCCGCTGACGGCGACCGGCGTGGTGTTGACCTTGCGGATGCTGGCCTGGCCGGCATAGCCCAGGATATCGGTCTCGCCGGACAGGCGGATGACGTCCACCAGCGCGTCGTCGGTCTTGCGGAAGATGCGGATGCTGCCGCTGGTTCCCAGCGTCGGCGGCGTATCGAAGGTCAGCTTGAGCGAGGCGTCGATATTGGCGTTGCCGGCATGCGCGGGGGGCATGACCGCGCCGGTCAGCGGATAGGCTTGCGCCGGCTGCACGAACTGCGGACTGATGGTGGCGGCGATGGTGCGCTGCAGGGTCGGATCGGAATCGCTGGCGATGGTGACGGTGGCGTTGCCGGCGCCGACCGCCGTCACGGTCAGCACCGTGCCGTTGATGGCCACCGCGGCCACCGCCGGGTTGCTGGAGCTGGCGGTGAAGGTGTCGAGCGTGCCGTTCGGCTTGACCGCCGTGACGTTGACGGCGAGCGGCGCATCGCCCACTTCCGCCGAGTAGCTCAGCGTCGACGGATTGAGCGTCAGCTGCGAAGGCTTGAGTGCCGGATCGCCGATGCGCACGTCGTCGATCTGGAACGACTTGTTGGCCGTGTACAGGCCGACCAGGCCGCGATCGGCAAAGGAGGCATCGGTGACGGTGCCCAGCGCTTCGCCGTCAAGATAGACGGTCAGCGAAGTGCCGATCATTTCGAAGCGCACGGTGTAGAACTGCGCGTCCATCTGGATCGGCTTCTTCACCTGCTTGGGCCGCGACAGCGTCCCGGCCAGCATCCTGGCGATTTCCACCTGGGTGCTGGCGGTGCTGCTCTGCACATTGAGGCCGCCACCGTACCAGTTGGCGGCGTCCTTGTAGCGGGTGACCAGGTACAGCAGCTTGTTGCCGGTGGTGCCGTTGGTCATCGGCTTGATGCGCGCCTCGACGTAGTAGTCGCCGGATGGCACCGCGCTCATGGCCGCGGGCTTCAGCAGCGCCAGCACGCCGCCGGTGCTGGCCGCCGTGTACTGCATCACCATGTTGGCGGCGCCTATGCTTTCAGCCTTGACGCTGAAGCTGCCGTTGGCGCCGGCCACGGGCAGCAGGTTCCAATTGGACGAGCTGCCGTTCTGGAAGTCGTCGCAGAAGTACAGGCCCGAAGGCGGGCAGGCCAGCGTGACGGTGACGTCGGGCGTGACGTTGCCGCTGCCGGTGATCGCCGTGGCCAGCTTGCCGCCGCCGGCCTGCGCCAGCGCGTTGGCCTTGACCAGCGCCTGCGGCCGCGCGGAGTAGGCGTACGGCACCGTGTAGGCGACGCTGTTCGGCACCGAGCATCCGGCCAGGGCGGTGCCGTTCAGCACCGAGCCGCTGTCCCTGAAGGCGCCGGGCACGGTGCCGCCTATCGGCTCGACCACGTCGTCGCAGCGAGACACCCCGGCGATCTCGAACACGTTGTTGTTGGACAGGATCTGCGCGGCCTGGCCGACGCCGATGCTGTATTCGTAAGGGTAGGCCGGGTGCGATCTGCTGCCGACGAAGTAGTTGTTGTACACGTGGACCTGGCCGTAGCGCACGCGCGGCGCGCGGCTGACGATATCGCGGAACACGTTGTTGCTGAAGGTGACGTGCAGCTTGCCGCTGTCAGCGACGGCCGTGTCGCTGGAGCCGATCAGGTTGTTCTTGCGGTGCTGGCCGAAGACGTTGTACGACACCGTCACGTAGTCCGAGGCGTTGGTGACGTCGAGCGCGCCGTCGTGGCATTGCTTGACCTGGCCATTCTCGACCGGCAGCAGGTCGTCGGTCATGGCGCCGTCGGTGAAGGTGTTGTGGTCGATCCAGATGTGGTCCGAGCCGCTGACGCCGATGCCGTCATAGGCCGAGTTCCAGTTGCCCAGCGCGCCGTCGGTCGGATCCCAGATCGGCCCGACGTCGCAGGGATTGACGATCTTCAGGTTGCGGATGATGACCTGCGAGACGTTGGACAGGATGATATGGCCGTTGACGATGCCGGAATTGGCGCCGTCGCCGATCAGCGTGGTGTTGCTGGGCAGGCGTATCAGGCCGCGGATGGCCTGGTCGCCGGTGTTCGCATACGGCACGCCTTCGCTCATGTCGATGGTGCCGGCGAGCTTGATGATCTTGGCGTTGCTGCCGCCATGCTTGATCGCCGCCAGCAGCTGCGCGCGGTTGGCCGCCGTGTAGATGTTGGACGACAGCGCGGCCGAACCGCCGGCGGTGCCGCCGGCCTGGCCGGCAAAGCCGTCGGCCGGCGCCGCTTGCAGCGCGACGTCGGCCGCCGTGGCGACGGCGACGCCGCCGGCCAGCAGGGAAAACAAAAGGGACAGGCGTAGCGCCGCCCTGAAACCTGTGCGTTTCATAAGGTGCTCCTTGAGTGTGAGGGCGGACTAGTTCTGTTTGCGGCGCAGGCGGCCCAGCAGGCCCAGGCCCGCCAGCAGCATCCACGCGGCGGCCGGCTCGGGCACCGGCGCGGTCGGCGACTGCAGCGTGATCGCCGTTTCCAGCGGACTGTAGTCGCCGTTCCAGCTCACGCCGCTCAGGTCGATGGCGATGGTGTGGTTGTTCACCAGGGTCAGCACCGGCGTGCCGGTGGTGGCGCCGGCATCGGTCACGCCGAAGCCGGTGATGGGGGCGGCCAGCGTGGCGCCGAAATCGAAGCTGGCGCTGTAGCTGCCGGCGGCCAGCGGACCGTTGTTATAGATGGTCAGGTGGCCGTTGGGCGCGAAGTCGAACACCAGCGCGTAGTCGGCGCTGATGAATTCGGCATTGGACAAATAGGGATCGAGGCCGCTGACGTTGCTGCCGGCGTCGGCCGCGAAGCCGTGGTCGGCGCCCAGCATGCCCGCGGCGTCGCCGTTATAGGCGGCGGTGATGACGGCGTTGTGCAGCGGATCGGCGGTCGCTTGCGCGCCGCCGGCGGCGAGCGCAAGACATGCGGCCGCCATGGCTTTGAGTACGGGATTGTGCATTTGTGTCTCCAGATATTGAGTTCAACAACGCCGGTCTGTGCCGGGTGCCGGTCGGCACACCTCGCGTATGCCGCGCCACCGCGAGGAGGGCGCCGGGAGGGCCGAGCTCGCAGTTGGTCAAAAATCTGTGTGATGCAGTAAGCAGCTTCAAGCGCTTAAGTGGTCGGCCAATTCTATGGTGGTCTGACCAATTTTGCAAGGTGGACTGGCCGGTAAGTTGAAAATGTGTTGCTTCTTCGGCAGTGGCCGTCCATCGCAACTCCCGGGGGAAGCGCAGCGACTCTGTGCTGCGTCAATCGTGCGCTGCCCGGCGACAGTATCGTTTGAGATCCCCCCCAACACCTCAGAGGAGAATTCAGATGGCAACTACTTCCCACCCGAATATCATTCCCGGCAGCGGCCAATTGGCGTTGCAGGGCGCGGTCGCGCTGGGTCCGGTGGCGGACGAGCAGACCTTGGAAATCACGGTCCGGCTGCGCGCCAGCCCGGTGCTGGCGCCGCTGGACCTGCAGCCGGCCACGGCCGACACCTCGCCCGGCGGCCGCCGGTACCTGAGCCGCGAACAGTTCGCCCAGGCGCATGGCGCCAGCGACGACGACATCGCCAAGGTGGAAGACTTCGCCCGGCAGCGCGGCATGGCGGTCATCAGCAGCAGCCCGGCCCAGCGCCGCGTGGTGCTGGCCGGCACGGCGGCGCAGATGAGCGCCGCGTTCGGCGTGCAGCTGCAAGAGTATGAATACCCGGACGGCAGCTATCGCGGCCGGGTCGGCGAACTGAGCGTGCCCGATGAGCTGGCCGGCGTGGTCGAAGGCGTGTTCGGGCTGGACGACCGGCCGGTGGCCACGCCCAAGTTCCAGCGCCTGCAGCTGGACACCTTCGCCTCGATGGCGGCGGCCAATATCTCCTTCACGCCGCCGCAGCTGGCGCAGATGTACAACTTTCCGCAGGGGCTGGACGGCAGCGGCCAGTGCATCGGCATTATCGAGCTGGGCGGCGGCAGCCGGCCGCGCGACCTGCGCATCTACTTCGGCGAACTGGGGCTGCCGGTGCCGCGCGTCAAATCGATTTCGATCGACCACGCCAAGAACCGGCCGACCACGGCCAACAGCGCCGACGGCGAAGTGATGCTCGATATCGAAGTGGCGGGCGCCGTCGCGCCGGGCGCGCTGATCGCCGTGTATTACGCGCCGAACACCGAGCGCGGCTTCCTCGACGCCATCACCGCCGCCGTGCACGACGACGTCAACCGGCCGTCGGTGATCTCGATCAGCTGGGGCGCGCCGGAATCGGCCTGGACCGGGCAGGCGATGATGGCCTACGAGCAGGTCTTCGCCGATGCCGCCGCGATGGGCGTGACCATCCTGTGCGCGGCGGGCGACAACGGCTCGACCGACGGCGTGGCCGACGGCGCCCAGCACGTCGACTTCCCGGCGTCGGCGCCGCACGCGCTGGCCTGCGGCGGCACGCGGGTGACGATGCAGGATGGCGGCGCGCCGGCCGAGTCGGTGTGGAACAACGGTCCGAACAGCGCCACCGGCGGCGGCTTCAGCAGCTTCTTCGCCCGTCCGGATTACCAGGCCGGTGTCGGCAACGGCCAGGCGGCGCGCGGCGTGCCCGACGTGGCCGGCGACGCCGATCCGGCCAGCGGCTACCGGGTGAGGGTGGACGGCCAGACGCTGGTGATCGGCGGCACCAGTGCCGTGGCGCCGCTGTGGGCCGGGCTGCTGGCGCTGATCAACCAGAAAATCGGCCGCCCGGTCGGCTTCCTCAATCCGCTGCTGTACGGTTCGCTGCAAGGCAAGGGCGTAACCCGCGACGTCGTCGTTGGCAATAATGGAGCGCAACAGGCGGCCCAGGGATGGGATGCCTGCACCGGTTGGGGCTGTCCCGATGGGGAAAAACTATTGCAGGCACTGAGCAATTAATTTTACCGATCAAAGAGGTGTCCAGGCGGCGGTTTTGCATGGGGAAAAGACACTTTTTGCGCCTGGACACCGCTAAAAATGGTGATTGTTGCCAAAACGCTGATAGAATAGTGAGGTGAGGAATTTATTTGCGGTCGAGCCGTTATAGGAGCCGATTATGATTATGGTGAACAACATTGGTGGTGCTACCCTGTCTGCTGCGGCCGTCGCGGAGAAGGCACTCGAGCCGAAAAAAATCGCCACTCCCACCCCCGAGACCAATGCGGACATGAGCGCGTCGGTGGCGGCTTATCTGTCGCTGCCCGGCTTCAATGCGCCGCTGCAGACCGACCCGAATACGACCGTCAACGCGGCCGACAAGGCCAGCGCCGTGATCAAGGCAGTGGCGGAATCGGACGACGACAGCCTGAAGCTGGCGCTCAAACAATTCGACGAAGGCTTGAAAAAGCTGGTGCAGCGTCCCGAAACCCAATTCTTCCAGGCCAAGTTCGGCACCGACAACGGCGCCCAAGAAGACAGCCTGGTATCGCCGGACCCGCTGCCGGGCGTGGACGAGAACGGCTTGCTGGGCAGCGGCAAGGTCGACATGTCGGCCGACACCAACCGCGACGGCAAGATCAGCCCGGAAGAGCTGCGCCGCTACCAGATGCCGATCACCTACCGCAGCAGCCAGCACGCCGCCGATGCGGTGGCGGACGGCCCATCGGCCTTCTCGCTGACCGAAGCCAACCGTGCCTACGGCGTGGTGGCCACCGCCGACGCCTGATACTTGCATCCTGCAATAAAAAGGGCTTTGCCAGCGGCAAAGCCCTTTTTTTATGCCTGAGGCGGAGCAGCGGCCTCGGCTATCCCGTTCGCGATACAAAAAAAACACTAACTCTGCAAAAAGTGCGAATATGTCGGGCAAAAGTGCGTTTCAGTTAACTTTTGGCATGGCATGCATCTTTTAGCGGGAGTTTTTAGTGAGAAACCAGAAATTCAAGCATTTGCAGTGGCGCGCGTCGCGCGCCGGCATGGCGGCCCTGGCCGCCGCCGCCCTGGGCGGTTGCGCGCTCGGCCCCGATTTCAAAACACCCTCCGCTCCGGCCAACGCCGGCGACAGCTATACCCCGACGCCGCTGGCGGCGACGACGGCGGCGTCCAGCGGCCCCGGCGGCGCGGCGCAGCAGTTCGCGCCGGGGCAGGATATCTCGGCCCAGTGGTGGACCGTCTTCCGCTCGCCGGCGCTGGACCAGCTGATACGCGGCGCGCTGGAACAGAATCCGACCATGGCGGCGGCCGAAGCCTCGCTGCGCCAGACCCAGGAACTGTACAACGCCCAGGCCGGCAACCTGGTCTATCCATCGGTGAACGGCCAGCTGGGCGTGTCGCGGCAGAAGGTTTCCGCCGCCACCGCCGGCAACGGCGCGGGCGTGTTCAACCTGTATAACGCCTCGGTCAACGTGGCCTACACGCCGGACGTGTTCGGCGCCACCCGCCGCACGCTGGAAGGGGCGAGGGCGCAGGTCGACTACCAGCGCTTTCAGGTCGAGGCGACCTATCTCGCGCTGAGCGCCAACGTGGTCACCACGGCGATCCGCGAAGCGTCGCTGCGGGCGCAGCTGAAGGCCACGCGCGAAGTGCTGGACGCGCTGACCAAGCAGATGGGCGTGATCGAGAAGCAGTTCGAGTTCGGCGCCATCCCGCGCAATACCTTGCTGACCCAGCGCAACCAGGTGGCGCAGATCGCCGCCACCCTGCCGCCGCTGGAAAAGGCGCTGGCGCAAAGCCGCCATCAGCTGTCCGTACTGGCGGGCAAGCTGCCGAGCGAGGCCGGCATGCCGGAGTTCTCGCTGGAGTCGCTGACCTTGCCGGAATCGCTGCCGGTGTCGCTGCCGTCGGCGCTGGTGCGCCAGCGGCCCGACATCCGCGCCAGCGAGGAGCAGCTGCATGCGGCCAGCGCGCAGATCGGCGTGGCGACGGCGGCCCAGTATCCGCAATTCACGCTGAGCGGCAGCTACGGCTCGTCGGCGCAGACCTTCGGCAAGCTGTTCGATGCGCAGACCACCGCCTGGAACCTGGCGGGCGGGCTGGTGGCGCCCATCTTCAACGGCGGCGCGCTGAGCGCGCAGCGGCGCGCGGCGGAAGCGGCCTACGATGCGGCGGCGGCGCAATACCGCGCCACCGTGCTGGCGGCCTTCCAGAACGTGGCCGACAGCCTGCGCGCGCTCGACTCCGACGCGGCGTCGCTGAAGGCGCAGGCCGAGGCGGAATCGCTGGCGGCCGAATCGCTGGCGCTGGCCACCGAGCAGTACAAGCTGGGCGGCATCAGCTACCTGCTGCTGCTCGACGCCCAGCGCGTCTACCAGCAGTCCCACGTCAGCCTGGTGCAGGCGCAGGCGGCGCGCTATGCCGACACGGCGGCGCTGTTCCAGGCGCTGGGCGGCGGCTGGTGGAACCGTTCCGGCGGCGTGCCGGCGGCGACCGCCGTATCGGCCGCGGCGCCGTACGGAACGGCTAAGTAAACAATATCGAACAACATCCATAGCAGGAGATAGATTCATGGCCAAGCGACTCATGACCAAGCGTATATTCATCATGATAGGGTGCGTCATTTTGCTGATCGCCGTGCTGGCGTTCGGGAAGTATCTGCAGATTAAAAAGCTGATCGCCAGCTCGCCCAAGCCGGGCGCGCAGGTGGTCACCGCGATGAAGGCGGAGATCTCCGAATGGCAGCCGCAGCTGACCTCCGTCGGCACGCTGGTGCCGGTGCGCGGCGTCGACGTGACCACCGAGATCGCCGGCCTGGTACGCAAGGTCAATTTCAAGTCGGGCGATGAAGTCAAGTCCGGCCAGGTGTTGTTCGAGATGAACGCCGATTCCGACGTGGCCCAGCTGCGCGCGCTGCAGGCCGCCGCCGACCTGTCGGCCTCGGTGCTCAAGCGCGACAAGCTGCAGTTCGCCGCGCAGGCCATCAGCCAGGCGCAGCTCGACAACGACGACGCCGACCTGAAGAGCCGCAAGGCGCTGGTGGCGCAGCAGCAGGCGCTGGTCGACAAGAAGACCATCCGCGCGCCGTTCGCCGGCAAGCTGGGCATCACCGCCGTCAATCCCGGCCAGTACCTGAACCCGGGCGACAAGCTGGTGACCCTGCAAACCATCGATACCGTGTATGTCGATTTCTACGTGCCGCAGAAACAGCTGGCCGGCCTGTCCATCGGCCAGAAGCTGAACCTGACCAACGATGCCTATCCCAGCCTGGGCTTCCCCGCCAAGGTGACCTCGATCAGCCCGAAAGTGGACCCGGCCACCCGCAACGTGCAGGTCGAGGCGACCGTGCCGAACCCCAAGCGCCAGCTGTTGCCGGGCATGTTCGCCAACGTCAGCCTGGACCTGGGCGACAAGAAGAAATACCTGACCCTACCCCAGACGGCCATCACCTACAACCCGTACGGCTCGACCGTGTTCGTGCTGGCGCCGGGAACGGGCAAGGACGCGCCCAAGGATGACAAGGGCAACGCCCAGCTGGTGGCGCAGCAGGTGTTCGTCACCACCGGCCCGACCCGCGGCGACCAGGTGGCCATCCTGACCGGCCTGAAGGAGGGCCAGACGGTGGTCACCAGCGGCC
This sequence comes from Duganella hordei, assembly GCF_040369125.1. Classification (NCBI taxonomy): domain Bacteria; kingdom Pseudomonadati; phylum Pseudomonadota; class Betaproteobacteria; order Burkholderiales; family Oxalobacteraceae; genus Duganella; species Duganella hordei. The sequence goes on along the minus strand of NZ_BPWI01000017.1, from coordinate 35,230 downwards.
AGCTGAAACTGAAGAACGGCACCCCGGCCGTCATCGACAACAAGGTGCAGCCGTCCAACAGCCCGAATCCGACGCCGCAAGAACACTAAGGAGGGCGCGCCATGAACTTTACCGACATCTTCATCAAGCGCCCGGTGCTGGCCAGCGTGGTCAGCCTGCTGATCGTGGTGCTGGGCCTGCGCTCGCTGTTCAGCCTGCCGATCAACCAGTATCCGAAGACGCAGAACGCGGTGGTCACCATCTCCACCACCTACTACGGCGCCGATGCCGCCACCGTGGCCGGCTTCATCACGCAGCCGCTGGAATCGGCGGTGGCGCAGGCGCAGGGCATCGACTACCTGTCGTCGTCGTCCAACAGCGGCGTGTCCGTGATCACCGCCACGCTGCGGCTGAACTACGATTCCAACCGCGCGCTGACCGAGATCACCACCCAGGTCAACTCGGTGCGCAACCAGCTGCCGCAACAGGCGCAGCAACCGGTGCTGACGGTGCAGACCGGCCAGACCACCGACGCCATGTACATGGGCTTCTACAGCGACACGCTGCCGACCAACAACGTCACCGACTTCCTGGCGCGCGTGGTCAAGCCCAAGCTCGATTCGATCCAGGGCGTGCAGACCGCCGAGCTGCTGGGCGCGCGCCAGTTCGCGCTGCGGGCCTGGCTGGACGCGAACAAGATGGCGGCCCACGGCGTCACCGCGACCGAAGTCAGCGCCGCGCTGGCGCAGAACAACTACCTGGCCGGCCTGGGCGCCACCAAGGGCCAGATGGTGACCGTGCCGCTGACCGCCGGCACCGACCTGCACACGGTGGAGGAGTTCAAGGCGCTGGCCATCAAGCAGGCCGGCGGCGCCATCGTCCACCTGGAGGACATCGCCACCGTCACGCTGGGCTCGGAGAACTATGACTTCAACGTCGCCTTCAGCGGCGTGCGCTCGGTGTTCATCGGCATCAAGGTGGCGCCGGAGGCCAACATCCTCGACGTCGCCAAGCGCGTGCGCGAGGCCTTCCCGCCGATCAAGGAGCAGCTGCCGAACGGCCTGACCGGCGAAATCGTCTACGACTCGACGGACTTCATCAACACCTCGATCGACGAAGTGGTCAAGACGCTGATCGAGGCGCTGATCATCGTCACCATCGTCATCTACCTGTTCCTGGGCAGCTTCCGCGCGGTGATCGTGCCGGTGATCGCGATGCCGCTGTCGCTGATCGGCACCTTCTTCGTGATGCTGATGCTGGGCTATTCGATCAACCTGCTGACCTTGTTGGCGATCGTGCTGGCGATCGGCCTGGTGGTCGACGACGCCATCATCGTGGTGGAGAACGTCGACCGCCACATGAAGGCGGGCATGAAGCCCTACGACGCGGCCATCGTCGCGGCGCGCGAACTGGGCAGCCCGATCCTGGCGATGACGGTGGTGCTGATCGCCGTCTACGTGCCGATCGGCTTCCAGGGCGGCCTGACCGGCGCGCTGTTCACCGAATTCGCGTTCACGCTGGCCGGTGCGGTGGCGGTGTCGGGCATCGTCGCGCTGACCCTGTCGCCGATGATGTGCGGCCACTTCTTCGACGCCAAGCAGGACGAGGGGCGTTTCGTCAAGGCCATCGACAAGGTGTTCGACAAGGTGCACAACGGCTACCTGCGGCTGCTGCACAGCCTGCTCAACACCTGGCCGGTGCTGATCATCATGGGCGTGATCCTCAGCCTGCTGCTGGGCCTGATGTTCAAGATGTCGCAGGCCGAGCTGGCGCCGGAAGAGGACCAGGGCATCGTGCTGTCGCAGGTGGTCGGCGCGCCGACCGCCACCTCGGACCAGATGCAGGCCTACGCCAAGCAGATCTTCGACATCGCCCACTCGCTGCCGGAATACGAGCAGATGTTCCAGATCACCGGCGTGCCGACCACCAACGCCGGCATCGGCGGCGTGCTGTTCAAGTCGTGGGACAAGCGTTCGCGCTCGGCGCACGAGATCCAGACCGAGCTGCAGGCCAAGTGGAACAACGTGGCCGGCGGCCGCGTGGCGGCGTTCCAGTTCCCGGCGCTGCCGGGCAGCTCCGGCTTGCCGGTGCAGTTCGTCATCACCACCACCGAGCCGTTCGAGAACCTGAACACGGTGGCGCAGGCGGTGCTGGACAAGGCGCGCAAGGACAACAAGTTCTACTTCGCCGACGTCGACCTGAAGATCGACACGCCGCAGGCGCGCGTCGAGGTGGACCGCGACAAGCTGGCCACGCTGGGCCTGACGCAGCAGGACTTCGGCAACGCCATGGGCGCGGCGCTGGGCGGCGGCTACGTCAACTACTTCTCGATCTCCGGCCGCTCGTACAAGGTGATCCCGCAGGTGCAGCAGGTCGACCGCCTCAATCCGGCCGACGTGCTGGACTTCCAGATCAAGACGCCGAGCGGCGCCATGATCCCGGCCAGCACCGTGGCCAGCATCAGCTACAGTGTGCAGCCGGAATCGGTGACCCGCTTCCAGCAGCTCAATTCGGCCACCATCGCCGGCGTGACGGGCGCCTCGCAGGGCGAGATCCTCGAATACCTGCGCAACACGCTCAAGGAAGTGGCGCCGTCGGGCTACACGGTGGACTACTCGGGCAGCTCGCGCCAGTTCGTCAGCGAGTCGGGCGGCTTCGTGCTGACGATGGCGTTCGCGGTGGTGATCGTGTTCCTGGCGCTGGCGGCGCAGTTCGAGAGCTTCCGCGATCCGATCGTGATCCTGTTCTCGGTGCCGATGGCGCTGTTCGGCGCGATGACTTTCATCTTCCTCGGCTTCGCCTCGATCAACATCTATACCCAGGTCGGGCTGGTGACGCTGATGGGACTCATTTCCAAACATGGTATCCTGATCGTGGAAGTGGCCAACCACCTGCGTTTGGCCGGCAAGAACAAGCGCGAAGCGATCGAGGAAGCCGCCGCCACCCGGCTGCGGCCCATCCTGATGACGACGGCGGCCATGGTATTCGGCGTGGTGCCGCTGGTGATCGCCTCGGGCGCGGGGGCGGCCGGACGCCATGCGATGGGGCTGGTGATCTTCACCGGGCTGTCGATCGGCACGCTGTTCACGCTGTTCGTGGTGCCCGCCATGTATATGTTCCTGGCGGGCGAGCACAAGGCTGAAACGCATGCCACGGCTGAATCGGCAACGGGCCCGGCTGACCAACCCGCAGGCCAGGCGACATAACACCATAAGAAATATGCCCGAAGAAGTGCAGGGAAAGCGGCAGGGAAAGCGCAAGCGCAGCCTGGAGGAAGTGATACTCCTGCTGCTGTGCGCGCTGAGCATTCCCAGCATCCTGCCGTTCGGGATCTACCGCCTGCTGCAGCACAGCTGGATGTCGGCGGCAGTGGACATGACGCTGGTACTGGGCATGGTGGCGGTGATGCTGCATGTGTGGCGCACCGGCCGCCACCGCCTCGCCAGCCTTGGGGTGACGATCTTCTACTCGGCCGGCATGCTGGCCACCGTGTATCTGCGCGGCGTATCGCTGGTGTACTGGGTGTACCCGACCATGATCGCCGCCTTTTTCGTGCTGCGGCCGCGCGCCGCGCTGACCATCAACAGCGTCTCGCTGGCAGGACTGGTGGCGATCCTGCTGCCCCAGCTGGAGCTGCTCAACCTGCTGACGATCGTGGTGACCATCGTGCTGGTCAATCTGTTCGCCTATATTTTCGCCGACCGCACCGGCCTGCAGAACCGCGCGCTGCACACGGCGGTGGAGCTGGACTTCCTGACCGGCGTGGGCAACCGCCGCGCGCTGGACCGCAAGCTGGCCGCGCATGCCGAGGAACGCCGCCCGCACCTGGAATCGAGCCTGCTGCTGCTGGACCTGGACCACTTCAAGCAGGTCAACGATCTGTTCGGCCATGCGGCCGGTGACGAAGCGCTGAAGCGCCTGTGCGAGGTGATGCGGCAGCATACGCGGGCGTCGGACCGGATCTTCCGCTACGGCGGCGAGGAGTTCGCCATCATCGCCAGCGGCGCCGGCCTGAGCGCCGCCGCCAGGCTGGCCGAAGGCCTGCGCGGTGCGGTGGCCGGCGCTCCCCTGGTGCCGGGCCATCCGGTCACGGTGTCGATCGGCGTCACCTACATGGACAAGAGCACCGGCCCGGCGGACTGGCTGATGCGGGCCGATAAGATGCTGTACGCGGCCAAGCAGGGCGGCCGCAACGCGGTGCGCGTGGCTGATTCAGCCGATTCAGCCGATTCGGCCGTCCCGTCAGAGCACACCCAGGGCGCGTAGCGGCGCCAGGTGCTTGTCGTGGAACTCGGCGGCCTGCCGGTTCAACTCGGCCACGTTGGCGTCGTCGCCCTCCAGGGTCTTGCCGTCCTTGACGATGGACTGCCCCTGCGACTTGAGCACATGCCAGGCATATTCCACCCATTCCCCGGGCCGTGTTTTTCCTTGCGCCTGCGCGGCGATGAACAGCTGCTGGAAACGGTGTACGGGAATTCCGCCGCCGAGGGCAGGGCTGGCCAGGAAGGGAATCTCGGCGGTATAGTGCGCGCGCTGGATCAGCGCCCGATTCAGCTTCTCGGTCTCGGGCCGGCGTGCCGTGGCTTCCTGCTCGTCGAGCGCCGCGCCCAGGACGTTTTTCTCGACCAGCAGCATGCAGGCCTGGTGCAGCTGCGGCAGCGTGATGCTCCGCAAAGCCTGCTGCATCTGGCCTATGGTGCGCGCCTGATGGTCGCTCATCAGGTCCAGTATCGGATTGTAGATCTCCGCGCTCAGCGCGCCCTCGCCAACCGCGCCGGCGATGGTGAGCGTGACGTCGTCGCGCGCCATGCACATGATCATCCGCTGGGCGCGCAATTGTTCGGCGTATTCCAGCGGCTGCAGCTGGCGCCTGCCCTTGATCCAGTAGTCGCGCCGGAACTGCTGGTTGATCATGAAATCGAAAACGCTTTCGCGGAATACCAGGTCCGGTATTTCATCGAGCAAGGCCCGTTGTTCCGAGGTCAGGTTCAGCTCCGGCACCAGCTCGGGATAGCTGGCGGAGCAGGCGTAATCGAGCTTGGCGTCGACCAGCCAGCCGGCCATGTCGGCGAAGGACATCGGCAGCCAGTCGCGGTTGAAGTATTCGTGCGCCAGGTACTGGCGATTCTGGCCGCCGAGTTTCTTCATCCGCTCCGCCACGCCGGGATTGGCGCGGGCATACAGCGGGTTGGCCGCCATCAGCTTGTCGGCGAAGGCCAGCGCGCCGTCGACCTTGGCGACGATGCCGGCGCCGGGCTCGGTCATCACGCTGGCGTGTTGCGTCATCAGGTCGCGCATCGGGACCATCGCCGCCCAGCCGGGCTGGGTGTTATAGCTGATGTACAGCAGCCCGCCGACCTTCAGCTTGCGCCGCACGAAATCGACGATGACGGCGCGGTTGTCATCCGAGATCCAGCTCCAGATACCGTGCAGGCCGATGTAGTCGAAATCCGGCAAGTCGCTGCGGTTGCAGAATTCCGCGAAGGACTGGTCGTACAGCGCTGGGCCGTCGGCCAGGTGCTCCGCCAGTTGCCGGGCAAATCCCGCCTGGCCGGGATTGAAATCGGTACCGTACCACCTGGTGGCTGAAGCGGCCGCATGGATATTGGTGCTGATGCCCTGGCCGTAGCCCAGCTCGCAGGCGGTGCCGCTTTCGGGCAGAGCGATGCGCGCGTGCAGCAGCGCCAGGTTCGCCCGCAACGGGTTCAGCGCGTGATAATACCCGTAGGTGTAGCCGATGTCGGCGATATAGCCATTGCTCCAATTTGTCATGCTCCACCTCGTCGATGAACTGCACAAATTCTAGTGCAGTTTTGATATGATGGGCGCAAGGATGCGAACGAAACGGGGGATGGCATGAGATACATCATTGCGGCAGCGGTGCTGGCGGCAAGCGCGCGCGGCGCCGCCGCCTTGCCGTCCCCGCCGCCTTCTCCACCGCCGGCCAGCCCGCCGGTGCTGACCGATGAGATCATCAAGAAGGCGGTGCGGGAGACCATCGCGGAAAATCCGCAGCCGCTCGTCAACCGCAACGCCGGGGCATTTTCCGCCGGCACCGCGCACGACAAGATGAGCGCAGCATTCGAGCAGGCCAAGGTACCCGACTGCCTGCACGGCGACGCGCTGAAACATCAGCCGGCGCAGATTGGTCCGATCGCCGTGGTTGGGCCGTATTCGCTGCCGTGGGTGATCGCGGCGGCGCTGCGCGGCAAGTGCAACTGAATCTCTAGAACGGGCTGCCGCCGATCAGCAGCAGGTGCAGCCAGTGCGCGAACAGCACCGACACCGCAAACCCCACCACCACGGTAATCGTCGTACCGATGGCGGTACCCGCAGGGTAGGTGGTGCCGGCGGCCCGGTCGCGCCTGCGGGCCGCGCGGAACAGCAGCACCGACCATAGCAGGAAGCTGCCGAACAGGATGATGTCGTGCAGCGTGCCGTTGGCCAGCAGGTGCGCCAGCGCCCAGGTCTTGACGGCCAGCGTCATCGGATGATGGATCTTGGCCTTGATGCTGTTGCGCGGCACGTAGGCCGCCGCCAGCAGAATGAAGGCGATGACCATCAGCGGAGCGGCGACGTGGGCCATGGCCTTCGGCGGCGACCAGACCACCACCGGTTGCTGGCGCGCGATGCTGTAGCCCCAGACGATCAGGCCGAAGCCGGCCAGCGACACCGCCGAGTACAAGCCCTTCCACGCGTTCGCGCCGAGCTTCGCGCGCATGGCCGTGCGCCAGTCGTCGGCGAAGATGCGCACCGAGTGCAGTCCGAGAAAAATTACCAAGCCGAGTATCAGTATCGCCATCGCGCATCCCTGTGCTGGTTAAATGTGATGACGATACACTGCTGCGCGGCCGCACGCAACGCCGCGGTGCCTAGCGCAGACGGCCCGTCAGATGTACGACGGTGCCGCCATCGCCATCGCCATCGCCGGCCAGCCGCAGCGCGCGCCAGCCCTCGGCGTCCGCCTCGCTCGCCAGCTGCACCGACAACGGCGGGCAGGGCAGCGGCACCGGTCGCAGGAAGCGCACGTCGAGCTCGCGGAAGCCGCCGCTCCCCAGCGCTTCAATACTGCGCGCCAGGCTGCCGAAGCCTTGCAACACCTTGCCGCCAAAGACAGAGCGCCGCGCCAGCGGACCGCACCAGTGGATGGGATTGAAATCACCGGTCAGCAGCGCGAAGCGCAGGCCGTCGCTGGCGTCGGCCCGCCACTGGCCGGCGGTATGCCAGGCCGGATCGGGCGGGCGCGGCGCCGCGGTTTTCGGCGGACGCTTGCCGGGCAACAGAAAACTCATATGCAGGCGCGTCTCGACCAGCCTGGCCTGGCCGGGGACGCCGGTGAAGATGGCGACCACAACCCGCACGCGCCCGGCCGCCGGTTCCATGGATTCGATGGAGGCGCTCAAGGTCAGCGCCGTATCGCAGGGCAGCGGGCCATGGACGGTCATCGATACGCCCTGGTTGATCACACGGGTGAGCCGGTAGGGCAGCTGCATCAGCAGCTCGCCGACCAGCGGCAGGCTCCATTGCGACACCATATGCGGCGGCAGCTCGCCTTCGTAGCGGCCGGCGGCGCCGCACCAGCGGATGTACTGTTCGACCAGCCGTGCAGGCGGCGCCGCGATGGTGCGCCGGATCGTCATGCCGACCGGCGCTTGCGCCGACGCCGCGCTCGCGCGCGGCGTCAGTATGCTGCGGCCGGCGGCCTGCAGCAGGATGCGGGCGCTGGTCTTCAGCATCGGGCCCTGGTGCCGCAGCAGGCCGTAAGGGACGCCTGTCGATATCACCGTCATTCAAGCGCCTTGATCACCGCCGCCAGCAAGGCCTGCGGCGCATATTGCAGGCGGGACGGCGTCAATCCAAGGCGCACCACCACCAGTTCCTTCGACGGCACGACAGCGATGCTCTGTCCATCATGTCCTTCGAGCCAGTACGTATCGGCGGGAAGCTTGAACGGCAGGTCCGGGTCCTGGCCTTCCGGCGTCGGCCCGGACGGGCCCCAGCGCCACAGCTGCCCTTGCCCATATTGTCCGCCCGATGCGGGCGCCACCTGCCGCATACCTTCGACGAAACCTTTCGGCAGCAGGCGCTTGCCCTGCCAGACGCCGTCCTGCAGCAGGAACTGGCCGAAGCGCGCCCAGTCCTGCGTGCTCGCGTACATATAGCTGGAGCCCACCAGATTGCCGCGCGCGTCGGCTTCCATCACAGCGCTGCTCATGCCCAGCGGCTCGAACAAACGTTCGCGCGGCAGCGACAGCACGGCGGCCGACGTGGCTTCGTGGCCTGGCCCTGCGGCCGCGCGCTGCCAGATGCGCGACAACAGCAGCGTGGTGCCGCTGGAATAATTGAAGGTGCTGCCGGGGGGCTGGACCAGCGGCTGGCTGGCGGCATAGGCCGCCATGTCCGGCTCCAGGTACAGCATGCGCGTGACGTCGGAAACGTCGCCATAGCCTTCGTTGTATTGCAGGCCGCTGCTCATCGACATCAGCTGCGCCAGCGTGATCGCCGCGCGCGGATCGGCGGCGTCGGACCAGAAGCCGCTTTGTTGCGGCTTGAGTTTGTCGTCGGCGAGCTGGATGCCGACCAGCGCCGCGCTGACGGTCTTGGTCATCGACCAGCCCAGCAGCGGCGTGGCGGCGGTAAATCCGACGCCGTAGCGCTGCGCGATCAGGCGCCCTTTGTAGATCACCGCCAGGCCGCGCATGCCGGGGCCGGCCAGCGCAGCCTGGTCCAGCAAGGCTTGCACGGCGGGCGCAGTCTCCGGCTGCGAGCCGGTTGGCCAGGCGACGTTGGGCGAGGGCGCCCAGATCTTCAGCGGCGAGAACTGGTACTGCGCCGCCTGGACGACGTCGCCGTCCGGCACCACGGCGCAGCCGGTGCCGGGACGGTACACCGCCAACCCTTTGCCGATAAATCCCAGCAAGTCGGCGTGCACCAGCTTGCGCTCCCGGTCGACGCTGATCTCGAGCAGCTTCAGGATCGGATGGCCGGGCGCCTGCACATCGTCGGCCAGCACGGCCTGGGCGTCGCGGCCGGCCAGGAACACATTCGAGCACACCATCTTGGCGCCATAGCTGGCGCCGACCCGCAACAGCTCGGGCGGACGCACCCACAGTGTCAGCACACCCCCTGCGATCAGCGCCAGGGCGCTTGTCCCGGCGATTTTAAGTTTTCGGCCCACGCTATTCTTTACCCTCACATGCTGGCCCGGAATTCTACCGCGACCTGGCGCGGCGGCGTGAGGCACGCGTACGGCGCGCCATATTGCTCGGTCTGGCCGCCCAGCGTCTGGATGTAGCGTTTGTCGAACACGTTATTGACCAGCAGCGCCACGCCATAGCGTCCGCTCTCGCTGTCCCACGCCAGCCGCGCATCGAACTTGGTGGTGGCTACGCCGGTCTGCAGCTTGGCGGTGCTCAGGCAGCTCAATTTGGCGGTGTCGCTATTGCAGCGGGTCGCGCTCGAATGCGTGCCCTGGAAATTGAGACTGCCGCGGCCGCCCGCCGCTTCCCAGTTCAGGTTCACGCCGGCCATCGCCGTCAGGCGCGGCGTGCCGACCGGCTGGCCCCCCAGGTCCAGGCTGACGTTGCCGGCGGCGTCCAGCCGCTGGTAGCGGGTGTAGGTCTGGTCGATGTACTCCATGCCGCCGAATACGGTCACGCGCGGCGTGATGCGCATGCGGCCGTCGAGATCGAGGCCCTGCGCCTTCTGGTCGCTGCTGACGACGTTATAGGTCGGCAGCGAGCCGACGCTGTACAGCTGGACGTCCTGCAGGTTCTTGAACTTGTAGGCGAACAGCGACGCGTTGACGGTGGCCTTCAGCGCCGGCAGCGACATCTTCACGCCGGCTTCGAAGTTGGTCATCTTCTCCGGCTCGAAGCTCGGGTCGCGGCCGATGGCGGTGGCCGAGGCGGGATTCGGCGGCGTGAAGATATTGAAGCCGCCAGCCTGGTAGCCGCGCGCGATGGAGGTGAACAGCAGCGTGTCCTTGTCCAGCTTATGGTCCAGCACCAGGCGCGGGCTGAAGTCGGTCCAGTCCTTGCTGCGCGTGACCGGCGACGACGCCAGCTGCGCCGCCGTGCCGAAGATGACGTTGGACGGGAACGAAGCCGCGTTCAGCCCGGCCAGCGGGCCGAAGCTGTCGAGGAAGTTATCCAGCTGCGGCGACACGCGGCCCGGCACGTACCAGGTCATCTGCTTCTTGTCCTGGGTGTAGCGCAGGCCGGCGGTCAGGTTGGTGGCCGCCGTCAAATGCCAGATGGTGTCGCCGTAGATCGAGGCGGACTTGGTCTTGACGTCGCTGTAGTGGGTCTCGTCCCAGCTGAACGTGGTGCTGGGGCTGACGCCGGGCAGGCCTGCCGCGGCCAGGCCGCCGAACAGCATGGCGAAGTTGGGATCGCCGCCGCCGAACTGGCTCAGCGTGTCCAGCGTGCCGGTGCTGACGTAGGCGCCGGCATCCTGATGCTCGTTGTTGTGATAGAAGCTCAGGCCCGCGATCCAGTCCAGCTTATCGGTCTTGCCCGACAGTTTGAACTCCTGCTGGAAGCTGTGCGCCCGCTTGGCGTCCAGCGTCGTCAGTTGCAGGTCCTGCCGCGCGCCGCCGTCGTTGTCGGTCAGGTTGTGGGTGGCGAAGCGGCGATAGGCGCTGGTCGAGCTGAAGGTCATGCCGGCCAGCGGCGCTTCGAAGCGCAGCGTGGCGCCGTCGAACTTGCGGCCTTCGCTGCCTTGCTGGTCGTTGGCCAGCGGCGCATCGAACGGATTGACGAAGTTGGCGGTGTAGGTGGCGTTGTAAACACCTGTGTAGCCGCCCAGTGGCAGCGACGGATCCTTGATCACGCCGAACGCGGGGCGGCCGTACTGCTCCATGTTCTCGTGCTCCCATGAGAACACCAGTTTTGCGTCGCCGCCGAAGTCCTTGCGCAGCGACAGGCGGGTGGCCCAGTCCTTGTCACCGCCGGACTTCTTGCCGGTGGCGGTGTTGTCTGCCCAGCCTTCGCTGCCGGAGCGCACCGCGACCAGGCGCGCGGCCAGCGTGTCGGAGATCGGCAGATTCATCATCACGTCGGTGTTGGCGCGGCCGAACTTGCCCAGCTTGAGGTGGCCCGCCGCATCCAGATCCTTGCCCGGCTCATTGGTGGTGATGGCGATGGCGCCGGCCGCGCTGTTGCGGCCGAACAGCGTGCCTTGCGGCCCCTTGACCACCTCGATGCGCTGGATGTCGATGAAGTTCATCAGCGCGCCGCCGGTCTTGCCGGTGTAGACGCCGTCGACATAGATGCCGACCGGCGAATCGGTGGCGATGCCGAAATCGGCGGCGTTCACGCCGCGTATACCGAAGCCGGGCTGGGTCGGTTCGATGGCGTCGACCACCAGGCCGGGCACGTAGCCGTTCAGGTCCGCCAGGTCCTTGGCGCCGATGTTGTCGATGTCCTTGGCGGTCAACACCTGCATGGTCATCGGCACGTCCTGCACGAACTGCTTGCGCGACTGCGCGGTGACGACCACCGACTGGATTTCATCCGCAGCCCAAACCGGCGGCACCGGCACGAAGAACGCGGCCGCCAGGCTGGCGGAGATGATAGTACGCACAGGTTTAATCATGTCGTCTCCATTCGTATGTTTTTTGTATTCAGATCCAACCAGACCACTGCAACCAGCATGACAATCAATATGCTCGCCCTGAGGGCCAGCGGTGCGTCGAAACCGAACCATTGCGGCAGCAGCGCGAAGGCCATTCCCATCGCCAGCGCGCGCGCCTGCTCCAGGCGCAAGGCGAACCGGCGTCCTTCCAGCAGCGCGCCGAGGCTCAGCGTGGCGCCGACGATGACGGCTGCATACAGCGCCAGCTGCGGCGTGGGCAGCAAAGGGCCGACGGCGATCAGGTGCGACACGCAGGGCACCAGCAGCGCGAACTGCAGCATCGCGTAGATGCCAGCGCCCGGCGGCGTGGCGGGACGGTAGGTCTCGAATTGGCTGCCGTCGAAATGGCCCAGCGGCTGGCCGGTCCAGCCGCCGGGCGGTCCGAACCACACATGCAGCCTGGCGCGCCAGCCGCGCACGCTGCGCGTCGCTTGCCACAGATTGGCGTAGTAGTGCAGGTTGGCCCAGGCTGGATTGAGGCTGCGCAGCGGCGTGCGCACGCCGTAGACGATGCGTTCGTCCTCGCGCTCGTCGGCGTAGGTGCCGAACATGCGGTCGAACAGGATCAGGATGCCGCCGTAGTTGCGGTCGATGCAGTAGTCGTTCTGGCCGTGGTGCACGCGGTGGTTGGACGGCGTGACGAACACGCGGTCCAGCCAGCCGAGGCGGCCGACCAATTCGGTATGCACCCAGTACTGGTACAGCAGGTCGATCATGGCGACGCCGGCGAACACCAGCGGCGGCACGCCGGCCAGCGCCATCGGCAGGTAGAAGATCCAGCCGAGCAGCCAGCCGCTCGAGGTCTGCCGCAGCGCGGTCGACAGGTTGTAGTACTCGGACGAGTGGTGCACCACGTGCGCGGCCCACAGCACGCCGACCTCGTGGCCCATGCGGTGCAGCCAGTAGTAGCAGAAATCGTAGGCCAGCAGGGCGCCCAGCCACACCCACACGCTGTTGGCGGGCAGCGACGCGAGGCGCCAGCGGTCATGGACGGCGGTATAGATCCCGAGCAGCGCCAGCTTGACGAACAGGCCGACGACCTGGCTCGCCATGCCCAGATGCAGGCTGGTGAGGGCGTCGGCCGTGTCGTAGGCGGCGACGCCGCGGCGATGCGCCAGCCATGCCTCCAGCAGGATCGTCAGCATGAAAACGGGGATGGCGAATACGATGGGATTCACGTCGGGCCTGGATCGTTTAGGTCGAAACGATTATGCCTACAACCATGAAATATATACAAGAAAATCGTGGTAGCACTGACGATTTTGAAACACTATCGGGTCAGAATGGTATTGATAGTTAATCCAGTTTTAGCCCGGATGCCCTGGCCTTGGCCACCGCGATGACGCCGGCCACGGAGCCCAGCAAGTGCGCCTGCCATGCGATGGCGACGTCCGGCGGCAGGTCGGACCAGCCCCGGGTCCAGCCTGCGGCTTCGGCGACGACCTTGGCCGGCAGCGCGACGGCCATCAGCATCAGCACCGCGCGTGCGCGGCCGTCGGCATCGCGCCACAGCGACAGGCCGGCCATCACCGTCAGCATCACGGCGATGCCGGACGCGCCGCGGTAGTAGTGCAGCTCCGGCGCCGCCAGCAGCAGCCCGAGCGCGATGCACGGCGCGCCGAACGCCAGCGCCTTGCCGACCGTGCGCAGGCCCAGGCGCTGCGCGGCGATCAGGCCGGCGATGGCGACCACCGCGCCGTCGAGCAGCAGGTGCTGCAGTGTGTAGTGGACCAGGTGGCAGGTCCACAGCCGCCAGATGTCGCCCGCCAGCAGCGCCTGGCGGTCGAACTCCAGCAGCTCAGACGCGGCGGCGAAGTCCATGCGCGATCCAGGCCAGCATTGCGGCCAGCGCGAGGCTCAGCCAGCCGAGGGCGCCGCCGCCCTTGTAGCCTTCCTTGTTCTCGACCTTGTAGGCGGCGTCGTTCTTGATGCGGTCGCGGAAGCGATCGAGTTCGGCCTGCAGGTTGGGGACCAGCTGGTCGACGGCGGCGTTGTAGCCCTCGATCTGCGCGGCGCGCGCTTTCTCGCTGAAGCCGACCATGCTGGCGCCGCCCTTGACCCGGCTGGTGCCCGGCGCGCGGAACAGCAGCTTGCGGCTCTGGACGTCGAATACGGAGGCGTCCAGCATGGTCTGCACGTCGTACTGTTCGCCGTGGATCACGTAGGCGCCGATGATGGTCCAGTACAGCAGCGACAGCGCGTTGCTGTCGCTGAACTGCACCTGGTCGTAGGAGAGCAGTGCCACCACCTCCACATCGAACATGCGGGCCACCTGTTCCAGGTTGGTGAAGCCGCCCTTGGCGCGCATGTACTGGGTTGGGATGATCTCGATCTTGCCGATGTAGGGATGCGCGGCGAACGAATCGCGCACGCGCTCCAGCAGCTTCATGCGCGCCGCTTCCGACAAGCCGTTGCCCCAGCCTGCGCCGGGCACGAAAGCGATGCCGACACGTACCGGAGGCCGCAGCCTCGTGACGGTCGGCGTCATGGTGGGCGCATCCCTGGCGTCGGGATACAAATAATCGACGATACTGCCGTTCTGCTTGACGCTGCGGCCGGGGCTCATGAAGGCGCAGCTGGACAGCAGGGCCGCCGCCAGGATGGTGATCAAACCTCGAATGACTCGCATGCTGCTCTCCGGGAAGGGGCTGATGCGGCGAATTGTAGGCAGGGTATATGTTTGTGCAGTGATCTTTTCGCAAAAGTGCATATGGCGCTATCGGCGGTGGCGTCGCATAATACCCTTGTCATTTAAAGAATGTCTTGTCTCTCTTATCTTGGGGATCGAATGCCTGGAAAGCGAATTCAGATTGCTGTTGTCGGTGGCGGAGCGAAAGCGGCCGCATTGGCGGCCAAGGCGTTTGCGCTGCGCAAAGCCAATGTCGCCAATATTCATATTACTGTGTTTGAAAAGACAGAGATAGGCGCGCATTGGACCGGTAAAAACGGATATACGGATGGAGAACAGCGTCTGTGCACTCCCGCGGAGCGCGATCTGGGCTACCCATATTTTTCAAACTATCACACGGGCTTCCAGGAAGGCGTTCACAAGATCGTTTACGACGAGTTCTCCTGGTCCAGCTACTTGTTGTCCGAGTCGCAGCAATTTAGCCGTTGGGTGGATGGCGGGCGCAAGCCACCCGAGCACCAGCAGTTTGCGCTTTATTTACGCTGGGCCTTGGATCGCTCCGAGGCGGAGGTGTTGAGGGCGGAGGTAGTGGGTCTATCTCCGCTTCACGCAAAATCGAAATGGCAAGTGTTGAAACTGGGAGAGGAAGGTAAATCGCAGCTCGCGTCCCGGCGGGAATTTGACGGTATCGTTATCAGCGGCCCCGGACCTGCGAGAAAAGTGCAGAAGGGCGGCCCGTCCACACGCATGTTTGACGGCGTGGACTTTTGGAGGCGGCGGGAAGAATTTAAAGGAGTTCTCGCCGATGTGCCGGTTGGCGGCGATGCTCCTGAGATCGCAATTATCGGCGCTGGCGGAACGGCCGCAGCCGTGCTCGCCTGGCTCGTCCGCAATGGCTATAAAGACTATCCCATTCACTTGATCGCGGGGCAGGCGGCGCTGTTTACCCGGGGCGACAGCGTTTTTGAGAATCGCTTGTTCAGCGAGCCGGAACTGTGGGGGAAGCTGTCTACCGATAGCCAGGATGCTTTCTTCAAGCGGCTGAACCGGGGTGTGGTATGGGGGACTGTGATGGATCAGGTGGCAACAGCCACTAATCTGAATTTTGTGGACGGCCGCGTGGAGAGCATTTCGCTGCATGCGGGAGCTGAGTTGCAGCTGGACGTGCACCAGAACAAAGAACCTTTCGCATTGCTGCGCCCTGCGGTGGTGATCGACGCCACGGGCTTTGACGAATGGTGGTTTTTGTCGCTGATAAAGGGATGTAAGAATAACCCAGACTTCAGGGAGGAATTGCTCGCGAAGATGGAGCCTGGCTTGCGGTTCAGCCGGCCCAAGTGGCCTTATCCTTCCCTGCACGCGCCCATGGTGTCCGGCAGGATAGGTCCCGGGTTCGGCAGTCTGATGGCGTTGGGCGGAATGTCGGATCGCATACTTCGCTCATATTTATAGGCTATAGGCTGGTTGAGAATCTGGCAAGGGTTGACATTGATTTTTGGCTGGCGTATACATATGTACATATGGATGGATCTTTAGGGCACTGCAATGGCTACTTCTAATCTGGTTTTACGTACGATATATATCAGTCCCGAGGTGGATGACGATCTCAGGATTGAAGCTTTCGATAATCGCACCAGTAAGAACGATTTGATTCGTAAATATCTGGAATTGGGCATGGAAGCTGCGAGACGCCAGAACCGCGACAGAGGTGTCGCGGCCAAGCCGGCGGTGAAAGCAGTGGCCAAGCCTGCGCTCAAGAAGGCTGCGGCCAAGCCAGCGGCAAAGGCCGCACCAAAAGCGGCAGCCAAGCCTGTAACGAAGAAGGTGGCGGTTAAGGTTGCTGCCAAACCTGCGGCCAAAAAAACGGCCACCAAGCAGGCCTGAGTATTCAGCACCGGGCGGGCGCAGGTGCCTGCCCGATGCCGGCCTGGTTAGAAACTGGTCGAGATTCCAGCGTAAAGCGTGCGGCGAGCACCGTATTGCGGCGCGCCCACGCCTACGCCGGAACCGTCGCGCAGCAGGTAGGATTTGTCGAAGACGTTGACCAGCGCCAGGCGGCCTTCGATATTCCCCACGGCGGTATTCTTCCAGTTGTGCGTCAGGGACAGGTTGACGGTGGTGTAGTGCGGCAGGGTGCCGGAATTCGGCGCGCCGCCGTCCGGCGTCAGGCGCAGGCCGCTGCCGTACAGGAAATCGCCGCTCAGCTGCGTGTCGCCCAGATGGTAGTGGGCGCCGCCGGACACCGTGTAGGTCTGGTCGTGGTCGACGTAGATGTAGTGGTTGGCGATGTAGGCCAGTTCATCCGGCGCAAACAGCGACTGGCCGGAGATGATGTTCTGGCCCTTGGCCTGCTGCGTGGTCAGGTTGAGGAAGCCGCCCCAGTTGCTGCGGTTGTACACGGCCGACAGTTCCAATCCCTTGGCGTAGCCGCGGTCGTAGTTGAACGGCGACAGTATCAGCGCCTGGCCGAACTGGCCTTCGTCCAGCATGTTGCGGATCTTTTTATAGTAGGCATCCGCCGTCACGGTCAGCTGTTCGTTGAACTGGTGGCTCACGCCGACGTCGTAGTAATTGGTGCGCTCGGCCTTGACGTTGTCCGATACCGCCACTTCCGGCGCGTTGGTGGTGTTGGCGTATTTGTCGATGCTCGATTGCGCGGCCAGTTCCTGCGGTGGTGGCGTGAAGTAGCGCGAATAGCCGGCGTGCAGCGCCGTCCCCTTGGCCACCTGGTAAGCCAGGTTGACGCGCGGGCTCCATTGCTGTTCGTCGACGAAGGCCGAGACCTTGTCGAAGCGCACGCCGTAGTTCAGCGTCAGCGGCGCGGCGATATGCCATTCGTCCTGCAGGTAGAAGCTGGACAGCTTGCCGGTCTTGCTGCTGTTGTCGATGATGGTGCGCGGATCGGTGCTGGCCTGCGCGCCGCTGCCGTCGGTGTCGAACACGGCCACCGAGTTGTCGCTGTGGGTGTTCTGGCGCGAATAGGCCAGGCCGGCGCGCACGGTGTGGCTGTCGTTGAGTTTATAGCTGGTGTCGAACTGCAGGCCGCTCGACGAGTTGGAACGCAGCGTGTCCGAGGCGACGCCGTTGTAGACCAGGTCTCCCACCGGATCCGGCGTGTAGTGCAGTTCCGAATACTGGTGGAAGGCCGAGACCTGGTAATTCAGGTCGCCCACGCTTTTTTGCAGCGACAGCACGAGGAAGCGGTTCACTTCGCGCTGGCGCTCGTCCAGTTGCGACGAGGCCAGCTTGCTGGTGCCGGCGTCGGCGTCGCTCTGGCCGGTCAGCGAGAAGCCCGGAGCCTGGTCCGGATTGTTCGGAATCTGGAAGCGGCCGTTGTAGGTGCCGAACATCAGGCCCAGGCGGGTCTGATCGTCGAGGAACCAGGACAGCGCGCCGAAGGATTTGCTTTGCTTGGTGCGGTCGTGCAGCGCGCTGCGGGTCGGCAGCGGGTTCTCGATGCCGAGCGCGTTCGACACGTAGCTGCCGGACAGGTAGTAGTTGAACGAGCCTTGCGTGCCGAAGAATTCCGCGCTTGGCTCGACATAGTCATGGCTGCCCACCAGCACGCCGATGCGGCCGCCCGGCTTGGTCGTGCCTTCCTTGGTCTGGATGTCGACGATGCCGGAAGTGCGCAGGCCGTATTGCGCCGGCAGCGCGCCGGTGACGAAGTCGATCTGCTGGACGAAGCGGGTGTCGATCGACTGGCCGAAGCCGGTGATACTTTCCGGCAGCTGCACGCCGTTCACGCGGTACTGCACGTTGGCGTGGTCGTCGCGCACGTGGATCGAGCCGGAGCCCTTGGAATCCTGGCTCACGCCCGGCAGGCGCAGCAGCACTTCGTTGAACGGCGTGCTGTCGCCCTGGCCCAGCTGGTCGATCATGTGGCGGTCGATCGAATACACCGTGGTGCCGATGTTGGGCGACAGGTCGATGCGGGCGTTCTTCAAATGAGCGGCGGTGACTTCCACTTGCTGCATCGGGCTGCCGTCGGCGGTGGCTGCGGCGGCTGCGGTTGCGTCGTCGGCGACCGCGTGGTGGGCGTAGAAGGCGCCGGCGATCAGCAGCGGCAGGGTGCGGAGTTGTGGAGTGCGTTGCATGGTAAATCCTTGAAATGTTCGGGACGTGACGAGCCGCCGGCCGGTACGATCGTGTCGTACAGGCGCGCGAAAACACCACGTAAAAAGCGTTTTAAAAAAACGTTACGAGAGAAATCGAATCAGCAGGGAATCAGGCAACGCCGGGCGGCGCGTGGGAGGGCGGAGTAAGGAAGTCGGTCCGGAGAGCGCGGACGGAGCGCTGCAGGACGGGGACGGGCACGCTGACCAGCTGCGCCACCGGAGCCACCACCAGCGCCGGCGGCGTGCCGCCGGTAGGCAAGTGGGCGATCACGCAGGCTGCGCAATCGTTCTGGCTGTCGGTATAGGCGTGCTTGTGCGAACTCGCCCCGAACAGTTGCAGCGCCAGGAACACCAGCACGAACAACATCAGGACGCGCTGGATGCGCGTCTTGTGACGTTGGGTGCCTACGGAGAGTGTATGTGCGTGCATAACCCTGATTTTACAGGGCTTCTGCACAATTCGCCAACGACTATTGTTTTGAACTAGGCCATATGCTGGCTGGCGGCGCCGTCGCCCACCAGGCCGCGCCGCGTGGCCAGCACCACCGCGTGGGTGCGCGCCGTCGCGCCAAGCTTGTCGAACAGGCCTTTGACGTGGGTCTTGACGGTGCCGACGCCGATGCCCAGTTCGCGCGCGATCGACTTGTTGCACTGGCCTTGCGCCAGCAGCTGCAGCACGTCGGTTTCGCGGTTGGTCAGGCCGATGCGGGTGAAGCTGTCGGCCACGCAGCGGCTCAGGTCCGCGCTCAGGTAGCGCATGCCGCGGCTCAGCGTGCGCACCGCCGCCAGCAACTGGTCGGCCGGGCAGCTTTGCAGCAGGTAGCCGTGCACCCCCGCCATCATCGCGGTGCGCACTTCCCATTCGCGTTCGAGCTGGGTGACGATCAGCACGCGGGCGCGGTGCTCCTGGTGCGGCGCGTCGGCGCAGCGGCGCATGTGTTCCAGCGCGCCCCTGTGGTCGAGTATGAGGACGTCGGCCTGCGCGATGTCGTGCACCACCTGCATGTCGGCGTTGTCGCCCAACAGCGCGGCCAGGCCGGCGCTGACGATGGCGTCGCAGTGGGCGATCTGCACGCGTGTCCTGGTATCGAATTGCATCTGGTTCCTCCCGAAGATTGGCTATGCTGTACAGAAGATTAATCTTTTCCGCCGCCGTTGCCACGCCCCGATACGGGGGCTGTCCACTACCTAGATGGGGGTATGGCAGAAAGCATGCGTTTGTGTCATGCTGGCGCCTCCGAGCAAGATTTTTTGAGAGCGCCATGAACACGGCCCAAACCACGCCGATCACTGTACTGAGCGTTGACGATCATCCAATGTTCCGCGAGGGCATCGCCAGCGTCATCGCCGACGAAGACGACATGCGCCTGGTGGCCGAGGCCACCAATGGCCGCCAGGCCATCGACTGCTATCGCCAGCTGCTGCCCGATGTGACCTTGATGGACATCCAGATGCCGGACATGAATGGTATCGATGCCACTATCGCCATCCGCAAGGAATTTCCCAATGCCCGCATCGTGGTGCTGACCACCTACGAGGGCGACGTGCTGGCCCAGCGCGCGATCGCCGCCGGTGCCGCCGGTTATCTGCTGAAAAGCATGCTGCGCAAGGAGTTGCTGGCGACGGTGCGCTGCGTGCATGAAGGCCGCCGCAGCATCCCGGCGGTGGTGGCCAGCGGCATCGCCGAGCATTGGCACGAGAGCTCCCTGAGCAAGCGGGAAACCGAGGTGCTGCAGCTGGTGGCCGGAGGCCAGAGCAACAAGCGCATCGGCATGCACCTGTCGATTTCGGAAGAGACGGTCAAGGTGCACATGAAGAGCATCCTGGCCAAGCTGAACGCCAGCGACCGCACCCACGCGGTGACGATGGCGATCGAACGCGGCATCATCGATTTGCACGCCTGCGGCCTGGGGTTTTAAGCGGCGTCCTTCGACAGCCACTCCTGCACGCGGCGCAGTGCGCCGGGGCGGCGTTTGTGGCTGTAGACCCGGGCCGCCGGCGCCTTCAGCCGCACCGCCGTACCCATGCCGGGCTGGCTCCACAACTCCAGTTCCGCGCCGATCTGGGCGGCGCGTTCGCGCATGCCGGTCAGGCCCCAGTGGCCGGGACGCGCGCCAGTCCGCAGCACCTGCGGGTCCATGCCGCCACCGTTGTCGCGCACCTGCAGCGTCAATTCGTCGTCGCCGTATCCCAGTTCCAGTTCGATGCGTTCCGCGTCGGCGTGGCGGAAGGCGTTGAGCAGCGCTTCGCGGCCGATGCCGTACAAATGCTCGCCGGCCGCCTCGTGCAGCCTGGCCGGCTGGCCGGTGACGATCAGCGCGAAGCCGGCCGCGTGTTCCTCGCGCAGCGATTGTCCCAGCTCGCCGAACATGCGCTGCAAGTCGGCCGCGTACCGGTGCAGGCTGCGCAGGCCGCTGACCTGGTTGCGGCCCTCGATCAGCACCTGGTCGGCCTGGTTGAGGATTTTTTCCGCCAGCGGGCGCGCCTCGCCGTCGGACGGCAGGCGCTTGAGCAGCGTCTGGAAGCGCAGCATCAGGCCTTGCACGCTTTGCAGGAAGGTGTCGTGCAATGCGCGGGCGATGCGTTCGCGCTCGTCGGCGCGGGCTTCGATGCGCTGCTGCAGCTGGCGCGTGACCTGGCGCACGCGCAGCCGGTACAGCAGCGACAGCACCACCACCAGCACCAGCGCGCACAGCGCCTTGAACCACGCGGTCTGCGCGAATGTCGGCGGGATCGTGAAATCGAGGCCGGCCTCGCGCTCGTTCCAGACACCGTCCTCGTTGGCGGCCATCACGCGGAAGCGGTAGCTGCCCGCTTCCAGGTTGGTGTAGAAGGCCTGGCGGCGGGTGCCGGGGTCCTGCCAGTCGAGATCGACGCCGTCGAGCCGGTAGCGGAAGCGCACCCGCTCGGGAATGCTCAGGCTCAGCGCCGTGAAGTCGATGCGCAGGCTGTTGGCGGACTTCGGCAGCACCAGTCCGGGCAGCGGCGCGTAATGCCGGTCGCCGACGGCCACGCCCAGCACCATCACCGGCGGCGGCACGCGGTTGCGGGCGATGTGGGACGGATCGATCCAGCTGATCTGGTTGGCGGTGGCCAGCCACAGCAGGCCGTCGTCCGACTGCACCATCGACGGCATCGGCCGTAGCTGCGAGGCGGCGCCGGTCAGGCCGTCGTGGGCGTCGAAGCGTTCGAAGTCGACTTCGTAGTCCGGCTTCTGCTTGAAGCGCGCCAGTTCGGCCGGATCGATGCGGCTCAAGCCGTCGGCGCCGAACAGCCACAGTTCGCCGCCGGACGTGCGCGCGATGCCGGACACGCCGCGGAACGGCTCGCCCTTGCGCCCGCGCAGCATGGTGAAGCGCTTGCCGTCGAACCAGGCCACGCCGCGTTCGCCGCCGGCCCACAACTGGCCGTCGTGCTGGTGCAGACTGAGCACCGGGCCGGTTTCCAGGCCCTGGTCGCCGTTGAACAGCGTCACGCGCTGGCCGTCGATGCGGGCGATCTGGCTGCGGATGTAGCCGGCCCAGACCACGCCGTCGGCGCCGCTGGCCAGCGCGTGCGGGAAGCGCCCGGGCAGGCCGGGGAGCGCGCCGTTGCCGGTCCACACGCCGTTCTTCAGCAGGTACAGGCCGGCGCGCACCACCGACACCCACAGGCCGCCATCGCGCGCACGCGCCATGGCCTGCACTTCGTAGCCTTGCGCCTCCGGCGGCAGCGGGTAGCGCGCAGCCGGCTGGCCATTTCCGCCCATGCGCCAGACCTCGTTCTGGTTGCCGGCCCAGAGCACGCCGTCGGGATCGCGGTAGAGCGCGGAGATGGCCTGTTTCAATGGCTGGCCGCGCTGGCCGTCGGAAGCCAGCGCGCGCAGCGGGCCGACGCGTTCGCCGGCCCAGACGCCGCCGCCAGGACCGGGAGCGATGGCCGGGTGGTCGAAATCGGAGGACAGCGGCAGCGACTGCAAGCGGTTGCGGCGGAAGCGGTCGACGCCTGCCGCCGTGCCTATCCAGACGTTGCCTTCGCGGTCCTGCAGAAAGCTTTGCGGCAGGCCGCCGCTCAGGCCGCGCTCCGGCGTCAGCACCTGGCCGGGCTCGTTCAGGTGGCCGGCGGCGCGCCGTTCCACGCCGCCGGTGCGGAACAGCCACATGCCGCCATCGCGGTCGAAATGCAGGTTGTTGGCCAGCAGCGCAGGGTGGGCCGCCGGCTTGCCGGACACCGCCTCGGGCGCCATCTTGTAATAACTGTCGACCGTGTCGCCGGCCCACACGGAGCCGTCCGGCGCCTCGACCAGGTTGGCCAGGTCGCCGCGCGGCCAGGCCGGCCGGAACGATGCGTCGGCGCCGGCGCGGCTGTAGACGCCGCCCTGCATCGCCACCCACTGCCGGCCACTGCGGTCGAACAGGATCTGGCGCGCGCGGCGCGACGGCAGTCCGGCGGCGGCGCCGATGGCGTCGAAGCGGCGGGCGCCGGCGGCGAGGCGCGCCAGCCCGTCGCGTGTGGCGGCCCAGATGCTGCCGTCCGGCGCGCGCGCGATGTGGCTGACGGTGCCGCCGGGCAGGCCCTGGCTTTCGGTGTAGTGCTGGACCTGGCCTTGATGGAAATAACTGACGCCGCCGCCCATGCGGTAGCCGACCCACAGTCCGCCTTCGGGCGGCGCGTACAGCGCCATGACGTTGGAGGAGAGCAGCGAATGGCCTTCGACGCTGTCCATGCGCTCGTAGCGCTTGCCGTCAAAGCGGAACAGGCCGGTGGAGGCGGCCAGCCACAGCCAGCCGTCGGCGCCTTGCGCCAGCGCGAGCACGTCGACCGGGCCGTTTTCTATCGCACCCCATGCGGTATGGGTGTACTGTTCCAGCAGGCGTGGCCGGGCCGTGGGCTCGGCTTGCGCCTGGGCCGACCACAGCGCGAGGCTGCACAGCACAGAACACAGCAATGAGGGGGCGGACATGGGGAAGCTCCGGGTAAGCTACAGATTAAGTAACAGTGGCTTGCCGGCAGTTTAACACTTTATGGTAACGCTTCCATCGGTATTTTTACTGAGGTTTTGCTGAAATACCCCTGCAATAAGAGAGGGGCGCCGGCGGTGGCTGGAAGGTACTCTTATGCTTTAAAGGAGTCGAACCATGAAACTGTATATTGTGTCGTTGGCGGTGGGGCTGTTGGTCGGATTGATCTACGGGTTTTTGAATGTCCGTTCGCCGGCGCCGCCGGTGATCGCGCTGGTCGGCCTGCTGGGCATCCTGGTGGGCGAGCAGTTGCCGCCGCTGTTGCGCCAGCTGTGGCGGCCGGAGGCGGCCAAGGTGTCGTGGCTGGAAGACCAGGTCAAGCCGCATTGCTTCGGCCAGCTGCCGGCCGCGCAAAAGTCCGATGAAACCAAGGGGAATGCATAATGGAAAGTCCTGACCTGATCCTGCACCGGGGGCTGTTCACCACGCTCGACCGCGGCAACCCGCACGCCGAGGCGGTGGCCATCAAGGACGGCCGCTTCACCCACGTGGGGCGCGCCAACGAGATCATGGCGCTGGCCGGTCCGGCCACCAGGGTCATCGACCTGCAAGGCAAGCGCGTGCTGCCCGGCCTGATCGACAACCACTGCCACATCATACGCGGCGGGCTGAACTTCAACCTGGAGCTGCGCTGGGACGGCGTGCGCAGCCTGGCCGACGCGATGGCCATGCTGAAGGCGCAGGTGGCGATCACGCCGGCGCCGCAGTGGGTGCGCGTGGTGGGCGGCTTCACCGAACACCAGTTCGCCGAAAAACGCCTGCCGACCATCGCCGAGCTGAACGCCGTGGCGCCGGATACGCCGGTGTTCATCCTGCACCTGTACGACCGCGCGCTGTTGAACGGCGCCGCGCTGCGCGCCGTGGGCTACACCAAGGACACGCCGGAACCGCACGGCGGCGAGATCCTGCGCGACGGCGCCGGCAATCCGACCGGCCTGCTGCTGGCCAAGCCCAACGCCGCCATCCTGTACCAGACCTTGGCCAAGGGACCCAAGCTGCCGCTGGAATACCAGCTCAACTCGACCCGCCACTTCATGCGCGAACTGAACCGCCTCGGCGTGACCGGCGCCATCGACGCCGGCGGCGGTTTCCAGAATTATCCCGAGGACTACCAGGTGATCCAGCAGCTGTCGGATGCCGGGCAGTTGACGATACGCCTGGCCTACAACCTGTTCACGCAAAAGCCGCAGCAGGAGAAGGAAGACTTCCTGAACTGGACCCAGGCCGTCAAGTACCAGCAGGGCGACGACTACTTCCGCCACAACGGCGCCGGTGAAATGCTGACCTTCTCGGCGGCCGACTTCGAGGATTTCCGCCAGCCGCGCCCGGACATGGCGGGCAATATGGAGGACGACCTGGACGGCGTGATCCGCGTGCTGGCGCAGAACCGCTGGCCGTGGCGCATGCACGCGACCTACGACGAGACCATCAGCCGCGCGCTGGACGTGTTCGAGCGCGTCAACCAGGAGATTCCGCTGACGGGCCTGAACTGGTTCTTCGACCACGCCGAGACGATCTCCGACCAGTCGATCGACCGCATCGCAGCGCTGGGCGGCGGCGTCGCCGTGCAGCACCGCATGGCCTATCAGGGCGAGTACTTCGTCGAGCGCTACGGCCACGGCGCGGCCGAGGCCACGCCGCCGGTCAAGAAGATACTGGAGGCCGGCGTCAAGGTCTCCGCCGGCACCGACGCCACGCGGGTGGCTTCGTACAATCCCTGGGTGTCGCTGTCGTGGCTGATCACCGGCAAGACGGTCGGCGGCATGCAGCTGTACCCGCGCGCCAATTGCCTGGACCGCGAAACGGCGCTGCGCATGTGGACCGAGAACACCACCTGGTTCTCGAACGAGGTCGGCAAGAAGGGCCGCATCGAAGCGGGCCAGCTAGCCGACCTGATCGTGCCGGACAAGGATTTTTATGCCTGTGCCGAAAGCGAGATCGCCGACATGTCGTCGCGCCTGACCATCGTAGGCGGCAAGATCGTCTACGCGGCCGGCGAGTTCGCCGGCTACGACCAGGCGCCGCCGCCGGCGATGCCGGACTGGTCGCCGGTGCGGCGCTTCGGCGGCTATGCCGGCTGGGGCGAGCAGATCGGCAACAACCGCGCGGCGTTGAAGGAGCTGGAGCAGCGCAAGCAGCAGCAACAGCAATTGCGGCAGCAGCAGGCCGCCTGCGGCTGCGCGCACCAGTGCAACGTCCACGGCCACCAGCATGCCACGGCCTGGACCAGCAAGTTGCCGATCGCCGACCTGAAGGGCTTCTGGGGCGCGCTGGGTTGCGCCTGCTGGGCCGTTTAACCACCACTACCGTCATTCCCGCGCAGGCGGGAATCCATGCTGAATATATTTCGTCAGCGTTCTATGGGTTCCCGCCTGCGCGGGAACGACGTGCTAACACGGAGCTATACCTGATGAATCTGAAGAATCGCCTATCCTCACCCTGGATACGCTGGATCTGCCTGCTGCTGTTGTGCTCGGCCTACCTGCAGGGCGGCATCAACAAGCTGACCGACTTCGGCGCCGCCGTGGGCGAGATGCAGCACTTCGGCCTGTCGCCGGCCGGGCCGATGGCCGCGCTGGTGATCGCCGGCGAGCTGGCCGCCTCGGCGATGATACTGACCGGCTTTTACCGCTGGCTGGGCGCCGGCTTCCTCGGCGCCTTCACACTGATGGCGACCTTCGTCGCCAATCGTTTCTGGGAAATGGCGGGCATGGAGCGCTTCATGGCCGCCAACAGCTTCTTCGAGCATCTCGGCCTGACCGGCGCCTTCCTGCTGGTGGCCTGGCTCGACCTGCAGAAAGGCGCAGATGGAACGCGGTGACTCCAGACAAAGCGCCGCGCTGGGCTTCCTGGCCGGCTACGTCGACACGCTGGGCTTCATCGGCCTGTTCGGCCTGTTCACGGCCCACGTGACGGGCAACTTCGTGCTGATCGGCCGCGCCATGGCGACGCCGTCGCACGATGTGCTGATCAAGCTGCTGGTGTTCCCGGTGTTCATCCTGTTCGTCGCGTTCGGGCGGCTGATGATATTGCACTGGGAGCGTTCCGGCGCCCGCCAGTTGCGCAACAGCTTCCTGCTGCAGCTGGCGCTGATGGCGGCCACCGTCGTCTGCGCGTGGCGGGCGTCGCCGATGCTGGACGCGGCCGCGCCGTTGACGCTGCTGACCGGCATGCTGTGCGCGGGCGCGATGGCGGTGCAAAACACCTACGGCAAGCTGTTGTTGGGGAAGGTGGCGGCCACCACGGTGATGACTGGTAACGTGACGCAGCTGGTCATCGACCTGGTCGACACGCTGCGCGGCGACGCCGAGGCGCGGGCGCGCCTGAAGAAGCTGGTCTGGCCGGTGCTGGCGTTTTGCGTCGGCTGCATCAGCGGCGCGCTGGCCTATATCGCGGTCGGCTTCAACGGCCTGCTGCTGCCGTGCGCTATCCTGCTATGGCTGGCCAGCACCGCCAGCGATTAAATCGTGATGATGCCGCGCTTGAGGGCGATGGTGACGGCGTGCGTGCGGTCGTTGGCGGCCAGCTTGGCCAGCACGTTCTTCATGTGCGCCTTCACCGTTTCTTCCGAAATCAACAACTGCTCGGCGATGCGGCGGTTGGAGTGGCCGGTGGCGACATGATTCAACACTTCCGTCTCGCGCGCGCTCAGCGGACCCTGACCCATGTGCTGCGCCAGCTCCATCGCGATCTCCGGCGGAATGCGGCGCTGGCCCTGGTGCACGCCGCGTATGGTGTCCAGTAATTCCTTGCGCAGGGTGCTTTTCAATAAAAATCCTGCGGCGCCGCCTTGCACGGCGCGCAGGATCTGCGCGTCCGCCTTGTAGGTGGTCAGCATGACGACGCGCGCGTTCGCGTGCTCGCGGCGGATTTCCTGCAGCGCCTCGACGCCGCACATCTCCGGCATGGCGATATCCATGATGGTGACGTCGGGCCGCAGGGCCGCGTAGCGCTCGACCGCGTCGCGACCGTTGCCGGCCTCGCCAGCCACGCGCATGTCGGCCTGGCTGGAGATGGCTTCGACCAAACCCATGCGCAGCAAGGGATGGTCGTCTACTACAAGGACGTTGATGGGAGATGAAATGGTGCTCATCCCCGCATTATGACGGTATTCGCTGACACTTGCCTGACTGGTGGACTCTAGCGCAGCTGGCTGTAATTCACCGGCACCCACTGGAACGACGCCTGGCCGGCGCCGCGCACATGGCCCAGCCCCGGGAACGGCAGGTGGGTGGCGCCGATCAGTGTGCCGTCCTTGGCTGCGGCCTGGAAGGTTTGCTTGCGGGCGAGGGCGGCGGTCTTCTGGTCGCTGTCGAAGCCGATCGTCACTTCCGGATGGTCGAATTGCACGGCACCCACGTGTATCAGGTCGCCGACCAGCAGCAGCTTCTTGCCCTTGCTCTCAACCAGGTAGTTGACGTGGCCCGGCGTGTGGCCGTAGCTGGTGACGACGCGGATGCCGGGTGTGACTTCGGCGGCGCCGCTGAACGGTTGCAGGTGCTTGGTGGCGACGTACGGCGTCAGCGAGGCGATCGCGCCCTGGAAGAAGCCCTTGCTGTCGGCGGACGCCTTGTCCAGGTTGACCTGGCTCAGCCAGAAGTCGGTGTCGTGCTTGTCGGCGTGGACGACGGCGTTGGGGAAGGCCGCCTTGCCGTTGGCGGCGAGGCCGCCGACATGGTCCGGATGCAGGTGGGTCAGCAGTACTTCATCGACCTGCTCGGGCTGATAGCCTGAAGCTTTCAGGTTGGCCAGCAGCTTGCCCAGCGTCGGGCCGAACAGGCCGCCGGCGCCGGTGTCGATCAGCACCAGCTTGCCGCCGGTGTTGACCAGGTAGGCGGTGACGGAGGTCTCGGTCGGGCTGCCGATGTAGGCGTTCTTCAGCGCCAGATCGGTCTTGGCGGCCGGCTGCTGCAACAGCTGGTTCATCGGCAGGTCGACGGTGCCGTCGCTGATGGCGGTCACTTCAAAGTCGCCCAGCATGATGCGGAAAAAGCCCGGGGCATTGGTGCCGGCCATCGGCGCGGCGGCCATGGCTGGGGCTGTGGCGACGAAGGCGAGGGCGGCTGCGATTGTGCTCAGTTTCATGATTCTTTTCCTTAAGAAGTTTTGATGGAATGAAGTATGCAGCTTTGCAAAAAATGGCACAATATGGATTAATGCAAAATGTCTTTGCAATATCTGCAAAAGGAAAGTCATGATCGATACCCTGCGTTGCCTGGTTGCCGTGGTGGATAGCGGCAGCCTGTCGCGCGCCGCCATTGAGCTGGGAATGGCGGTGTCCTCGGTTTCGCGCAAGCTCGACGCGCTGGAGGCCGAACTGGGATCGCGCCTGCTGTTGCGCGGCTCCCGCCAGGTGATACTGACCGATGCCGGCAACCGCTTCCTGCCGCGCGCCCGCAACATCCTTGCAGAACTGGCCGACGGCAAGGCCGCCGTGCAGGAGATGGACAGCGAGCCGCGCGGCCTGCTGACGGTGACCGCGCCCGCCGCCTTCGGGCGGCTGCATGTGGCGGGAGCGGTGGCGCAGTTTCTGCAGCGCTATCCGAAGATGGAAGTGGAGCTTCACGTCAGCGACGATATCGTCGATCTCGGCGCGCAGCGTGTCGACGTGGCGGTCAGGGTGGGCGTGCTGCCGGACAGCAGCCTGGTGGCGACGCGGCTGGTGACGCAGCACCGCGTGGTCAGCGCCAGTCCGGCCTATCTGGAGCGGCACGGCTGGCCGCAGTCTCCGGTCGATCTGCTGAAGCACCAGTGTCTCAGTGTCATGGGGCGCACCATGCCGAGCGGCTGGTGGCGGTTCGAGGGCGTCAACCAGGGGCAGCCGCTGGCGGTCAAGGGCAATTTGCGTTGCGACGATACGGATTCGCTGCTGCACGCGGCCATCGCCGGCGGCGGCATCGTGCATCTGGCGAACTGGCTGGTCAGCGACGCGATCGTGGCCGGCCAGCTGGTGCCGGTGTTTCCGATGATCCGGCTGGCGCCAGGCGGCGAACGCCAGCGGCGCGATCCGAGCGAATCGGCGGTGCACGCCGTGCACCTGCCGGGCCGCTCCAACCAGGCCAAGGCACAGCTGTTCGTACGTTATTTACGGGAGTATTTCGGCGATCCGCCGTATTGGGATGTTGCGATGATGGCTGCCGGGGCGGGCGAGCGCCGCGCCCCGTGAGGACTGCCTAATCTCAGTGAATTAATCCCAGTCGCCGCCACCACCGCCGCTGTCGCCGCCACTGCTGCCGCCGCCATCGTCCCAGCCGCCGCTGGTGCCGAAGTCGTTGCCGCCCATGTCGTCGCGGCGCAGCAGTTCATCACGCGACGGATCGTCGTAGACAATGTCGTTACGCGGCTGGTCGTGGTTGCCCGACGAGCCGTGGTCGCCGGTGAACTGGCGCGCAATCGCTTCGCCTGCCACGATACCCGCGCCAACCGCGGCGCCGGTCGCCAGGCCGCCCATGATGCGCGAACCCATGCCGCTGCCTTGCGGCTGGCCATAGCCGGGGCCATAACCCTGCTGCGGATAGCCGCCCTGCGGTGGGTAGCCGCCGGGTGCGTAGCCAGGCGCCTGGCCGCTTGGATCAAAGCCGGCAGGACCGTTGGCTTGCGCGTTACGGCGCGACATGAAGCGCGTCGCCAGCCAGATAAAGCCCAGCAGGCCGCCGCCAAGGATCAGGATGGTGCCCCATGGCATGCCGCTGCTTGGGCTGTTGTTATAGCCGCCGCTGCTGTAGCCGGCATTGCTGTTGCGCGGCTGTTGCTGGCTGTAATTGGCCTTGGGCTTCTGGCCGTCCGCCAGCAGTGCGCGCAACTTGGCCACCGCGCTTGGATTCACTTTCGGCAGGCCGGGTGCCAGGCGTTCAGCCGTCGCCAGCTCACCTTGCGCGGCGGCGAACTGGCCTTGCTTGGCCAACAACTCCGCTTCGACAAAGTGCGCCGTGGCGCTGTTTGGATGCGCTTTGAGGACCTGGTCCATCAATGCCTGCGCTTCGGTGTATTTGCCCGCTTCGGCCGCTACATAGACCTCGTGGATCGTAGGCTCGGCCGCAAACACCGGCGTCGCCAGCGCCAGGGCGCTCGCCAGCAGGGTCATACGTGCGATAGATTTTGCCGTCATGTCAGATCTCCTTGTAGGGACAGGCTCAAGATGATGGCAGTTTACGCCATTTTCAAGGCTTGCGCGGTGCGCTGGCCCACGTTGGAGCAGGCAGCGCCCAGGGCGGACAGTACCGTTTCGGCAATAATGTCCGCCGTGGCGGCCGACAAGGTCCAGCCCAGGTGGCCGTGGCCTGTGTTGTAGAACACTGTCGGCGCCTTGCCGCGGCCCACGCGCGGCATCAGGTCCGGCGTCATCGGGCGCAGGCCGGCCCACGGCGTCACGTTGCGGGTGCTGACGCCGGGGAAGCATTGCTGCACCCAGTTCAGCAATGGCGCGATGCGGTCGGCGCGGATGTCGCGGTTGAAACCGTTGAATTCGGCCGAACCGGCCACGCGGAAGCGGTCTTCGCCCAGGCGGCTGCAGACCAGCTTGGTGGCGTCGTCGAGCAGGCTGACGTTGGGCGCGGCCGCCTGGCTGGCGGCATCGTCCAGGTGCACGGTGATCGAATAGCCCTTGACCGGATAGACGTTGACGTGATCGCCCAGCATGGACGCCATTGCGCGGCTGGCGGTGCCGGCGCAGACCACCACCGCGTCGTAGCGGCTGGTGTCGTCGCCGCCTTCCTGCTCGACGGTGACAGTGGCGCCGGTGGCGTCGGCATGCATGGCGGTCACGCGCTGGCCGAAGCGCAGCTCGACGCCGAGGCGCTGCGCGGCCTGGGCCAGGCCGGTGGTGAACTTGTGGATGTCGCCGGAGCTGTCGCTTTCGGTGTAGTGGCCGCCGTAGTACTGGCCGGCCAGCGTCGGCTCGATGGCGCGCATCTCCTCGGGGGTGACGGCGCGGCGCGGCAGGCCGCCCAGTGCCAGCAGCTTCGATACTTCAGCCGCGCGCTCGAAGCCTTCGCGGTTGCGGTAGATGTGCAGGATGCCTTCGCGCTTGAGGTCGAAGTCTATGCCTTCCTCGTCGGCCCAGCTGAACAGATGCTGGCGCGCGGCCACGGCCAGTTTGGCGGTGGCGATGGTGTTGTCGCGGTAGTGCGGGATGGCGGCGATGAATTCGGCAAACCACGACAGCTTGTGCCAGCTGGGCTTGGGATTGACCAGCAGCGGCGCGTCGTTCTTCAGCATCCACTTCAAGCCTTTGACGATGGTGCCGCTGTGGTTCCAGACCTCGGCGTTGGAGGCGGACAGCTGGCCGCCGTTGGCGAACGAGGTTTCCATCGCCGCGTAGCGATGGCGTTCCAGCAGCGTGACCTTGAAGCCGCGCTTGGCGAGTGCGTAAGCGGTGGTGACGCCGGTGATGCCGCCGCCGATGATAGCTATGGTTTTCATGAGGGTAAAGCTCCAGCACGTCAAGGGGAATGGTCGATGCGCGACATGCGCAGGGACACCCCCTCTGTTCTGGACCTGAGAGATTCACAACGACCGTGGGTAGCGACGCTGCTTGCTCCTTCGGTGCGCCGGGTGACGTCTGTCCGGCTGCTCTTCAGAGTTTGAATGCGGTATCGGTCCTTTTGCCTGAGAGTTTCCGGGGCGGTTGCTCCTTCGGCGCTGTGCGGGTGGGTTCCTGGACAGGCTCTCCCGATACTGCGTTGGCTCGTGGCCATTTTGCAAAGGGGTAGCTTACAACAAAAGCAGGGGGCGTCAAACGATTATTTTTTGCGAGGCCGTCCGCTCGGGATCTGACCTCAAAGATTACGAAAGGCGACAGGCGGCTTCCGCCCCTTTATAGTTAGTCCGTCTCGTTTTTCTCAACACTAGAAAGATCAATGGTGTTGTGATTGGAAGGCGGGACATGCACCTGCGGACCACGAATATTCCGCCCCAAACATCCGATGTTCGCCGCTTTAGCTTCGGCTCCGCAGGTGCGCTTGTGTTCGAAAACGAATACTCAGGGTTTGCCGTCCGACCGGCTCGCTATATTGCCTTCGAAGAGCACAAGCATGCATGATCCCATTGATCATCCTAGCACTTCGGAGGTGTCTGATGAACCATTTCGACGAGGCGTGTTTCACCGTCTACATAGGCATTGACTGGGCCGATGCAAAGCATGATTTCTGCTTGCAGGAAGCCGGCAGCACCCAACGAGAGTTTGGAGTCTTTTCAAGCCAGGCTGCGAACATTGACGAGTGGGTTAGCAACTTGCATCGGCGCTACGGCGGCAAGATCGCCATCGGTCTAGAACTGACGAAAGGGCCGTTGGTCTACGCGCTGCAAAAGTACGATTTTCTCGTATTGTTTCCGATTAATCCGGCAACACTGGCCAAGTACCGTCAGGCGTTTAAGCCGAGCCGCGCAAAAGACGACCCCACGGATGCCGAACTAGCGCTAGATTTATTGTTACGTCATCCAGAGCGCTTTAAGCCTATCGAGCCGCAGAGTCCGGCAATGCGGGCACTGCTGAGTTTCGTCGAACGGCGCCGCGAACTCATTGGTGACAAGACCCGGTTTACCAATCGCCTCACCAATACACTTAAGCAGTATTATCCTCAAGTTCTGGAATGGTTTGACCACCATGACACCATTTTGTTCTGTGATTTCATCACACGTTGGCCGACCTTGGAAAAAGCTCAGGGCGCGCGCCCAGCAACTCTCGATAGGTTCTTCAAGCAGCATAACGCCAGACGTGCATCGGTAATTGACGCGAGGATGGCGGCGATTAACGCCGCGAGACCATTGACGCGGGACGTGGCGATCATTGCTCCGCATCTGCTGGAAACACTGGTGTTGATTGAACAAATCAAAGTCGCGTTAAAGGCCATCGAACGCTTCGACGATGCCATTGCCCGTCTGGCCCCAACCCTGCCGGATTTTGAATTATTCGCGGCCTTGCCAGGAGCAGGTCCCACACTGGCGCCGCGACTCCTGGTGGCGTTTGGCGAGCAACGCGAACGATTCGCTTCCGCGAAGGAGTTGCAGCAATACTCAGGTGTGGCACCAGTGACTGAGCGAAGTGGGAAGAAAAGCTGGGTGCACTGGCGATGGCAGTGCCCGACCTTTGTTCGCCAGACATTTGTTGAGTGGGCAGGCCAGACCATCAACAAGTCGGACTGGGCAGGCAGCTACTATCGACAACAGCGTGCCAAGGGAAGTTCCTACCAAGCGACTGTACGAGCTTTAGCCTTCAAATGGGTACGCATACTTTTCCGTTGCTGGCAGAACCGCGTGCCCTACGATGAAGCAAGGTACATGGCAAAACTGCGGCAGAAAGGCTCTGCCCTCGGCAATTCAACTGCGCCTGCGGCTTGACGGAGCACCTCAGGGCGTGATGCTGACCTTCGCATTTATTAATGAATTCGCCGTAGCGGAACCACGATTGGGCTTTGTCAGTTATTCGTCCATCCAGCTAGGAACCAATATTCTTGAAGCGCGTGGATACATCTTTTTGCCAATTTTGACGGAGCGGCGAGTGGTCGGCTGTAATAACACTCTCATAGGTGGGCGCATCAACAATTTTAAGAAGTTCTTCAGCACTCCCCCCAGTTTTAAATATCTGTCCTCGCTGAGGGCGCACCGAACAGCTCCATCCAACTATGATTTCGTATCGCTCATTTTCGGGCAGTAGCGCGCTATTGTTCAATAGCCAAGCCGAGACGTCTCTTACAAGCCCCCACGCGGCTTTCAATGTTTCCGTTTCCGAGCCTCCCGGTGTAACCGTCACGCCTATCTGGATTCCATAACACTCAAGGTGCGAAAGCCAAAGTCGATTCAACTCTGCTTCAGTTCCAAATTTCGCCTTCAGCTCACTCGTATTCATATCGTTTCCAAAATCAAGACGCAAAGTTGAGACTTCATAAAAGCCAGGAGCTCCAATAGCGATAGCTCAAGATCAGGCACGCTGCTTTCAACCGTGTCCTCTCTTTCAATTTTCTCCCAAAGCTCCCAGAAGCGAGATTCAGCCTGCTGTTCTGTCACGATTTCCTCGCATGTCTGCTGCTGGCCGGTTGCTGGCTTCACGACTCAATTTAATAAGCAAGCAAAACTGTCAAAACCTCTTTTTGTCCGCGTTCGATTGCAAATGCTCTCGCATCCATGTCTGTCATTGACTGGCCTGTATAGGCGACAGTGCAGTCAATCCCGTGCTCAATGAACAATTTAGTCAGCTCGGTACTACCAACATAGATTGCGCTGAAAAGCGCATTTCTCTCCGGCTCACTTACGTCAAACTCAGCTCCTTGGCTTAGGAGATATTTGCAGACTTCTACCTGGCCCTTTGATGCAGCATAATTTAGGGCATCACCGCCAAAGGTTCCTCCCCTGGCGTTAATATTGGCATCAAAGGATAGAAGTAGTTTTACAGCCTCCAAATTTCCAGCGCCTGCTGCAACATGCAATAGAGGACCGAATGCTGTCTGAGTGTCCACTAAAGCTGAATCATCACGCACAAATTGCTCCAAGCTTTCAATTCGTCCTTCCTGAATTGCGTCGTACGCGGCCTTGATTTTACTCATGATGATGTGATTCTTCGGTATTACGTTAAAAAAACGGACAATTGGAAATGGCCGTATATGGACTCCTCCTCGTTTGCAAACATTCCGTCTTTGACTTTCAGGTACGACTGCTCACGTATATTCGGTCTCTAACTGCATTGCCCGTCGTCGGGCAAGGACCATAATGGGCTATTCGCGCGCTGGCTCCCAATTGCTTCTTCGGGCTCGGAGGCCGCGGACGTTGTCGGGTTCTGCCAGCGCCGGTTCGACCTGTTGGCCATCATCGGCATGTTTCGCAATCGTGGTTGGATACTCCTTTTTACGTACTGACTGCTCTACTGTTTAAAC